>NZ_JH379441.1:24247-45208 GCF_000235885.1 Leyella stercorea DSM 18206 | reverse complement strand
GGTGCACTTGTCTCAAGTGCACCAACAGAGGTGGTGTTGTGTAGTTCTTGGTTGGTTGGTGCTGTTCTTGATTGGTTTGTACAGTTCTTGGCTGATTTGTGCGCTTCTTGGTTGGTTGGTGCACTTGAGACAAGTGCACCCCCTATAAGTGCAAAACATCAACTCATGCCATCCGCATCGGTCGGCGCAGACATCCGCATCGGTCGGCGCAGACATCCGCATCGGTCGACGCAGACATCCGCGTCGGTCGATACGAGACGGAGAAGATGAAGATATGTAGAGCAGAAGATGTGTTAAAGGATGCAAAAAGTGGAGTTTGCTTGTAACATTTCCCCTTTTCGTTCGTCGTCAATATAGAAACACCCAAACATACACCCTCAATAATAACGAATAATATGGACTATAAATATATAAACCAACTTCTGGAACGCTACTGGAATGGCGAGACATCGCTTGAGGAAGAGCAGATACTGCGCTCGTTCTTCAGTCAGTTGTGTGTGCCGGAGGAACTCGCCAAGTACCGTCCGCTCTTCAACTACGAGCAGACCGAAACGAAGACCGACCGCCTCGGCGACGACTTCGACGAGCGTATCATGTCCATGATTGACGAGCCACAGGAGATAAAGGTGAAGGCGCAGCCGATACATATCAGCCAGCGTTTCGCGCCGCTCTTCAAGGCAGCAGCAATGGTGGCTATCGTGCTCACGCTGACGCAGGCAGCCCAGTTCTCGTTCCAGAGCCACGATGCGGGCAACACCGCAATGCCAGGCAGCTACTCTTCGCGCCCAGTGCAGGGCGTGTCGGTTGCGCTGAACGATTCAGCCCACCTCGACTCGATGAAAAAGGCTGCCATGGAGGCTGTGCCGCAGCAGATGGAGCAGCACGACATCTCCATGCTCAAGTAAAGGTAACAACGAAATTTCTATGCTTTCTCAATAAAATCATGTTTAGTTAAAACACCAAAAGTTCGAGGCTGTGAAGCCTTTGACTCTCTTAAATTTTTCATAACATACTAATGATTGGCTTGCCACACGACCCTCTTGGAGGTGTCGTGTGGCAAGTTCTTTTTTAATAAACGCATAAAAAACGGCTGATTTTCAAAAGTTTTGTCTAACTTTGCAAGCGATAATTATCGCATCTTTTCATACATATTGCCGTATGAAATCAGTCTACGACATGACAACTTTCAAAATATAATTTATGCGAACTCAACTATTAACAACAATTTTTGTTTTGTTATCTGTGGCTCTCCCTGGTCTGGCACAGAAGCGAACCTTTGCTGACGCACAGAAAGTGGCAGCCGATTTCTTTCAGTCGAAGGACAACAACGCCAAGGTCTGTGCTTTACGTGTCAACAGTAAGTGCGGTCGCAAGCTGCTTAAGCGTGCTGCCAGTGCTACTCAAGAGGCTACAGATGCTTACTATCTGTTCGCCAACGAGGACAATAACCGATTGCTCGTAGTGTCGGGCGACGAGCGTATGCAGCGCATCCTCGGCTACACCGACCACGCTCTTGTAGGCAATGCTATCCCCGACGGACTTGCCGACCTGCTCGAAGGCTACGCAGCGCAGTACGCTGCACTCGGAGCCGTGCCCACCATATCTGTATCCAACGCCCCTGCACGCTCCGCCCTCTACAAAGGCGAGCGTCAGCTGCAGACCGCAGCATGGGGACAATGGGATCCGTTCAACCGCATGACACCACAGACGTACCCCACAGGATGCGCAGCGACAGCGATGGCTATCGTGATGCGCTATCACCAGTGGCCTGACGTAGGCAACGGCAGCAAGACACACATCTGGATGGACTCGGTGATGACAGCCAAATTCGGCGAGACCCACTACGACTGGGCGAACATGCCGATGAGCTACGAGAAGTTCAACGACACGCAAGCCACCGCTGTGGCTCTGCTCATGCGCCATTTGGGCATATCGGTGGAGATGTACTACGCAGCCGAGAGCAGTGGCGCACGCCAGACATTAGTGCCGCAGGCTCTTGCGCAGTACTTCCGCTATGGCTCGACAGCGCGTCTGCTCACCGCCAGCGACTACGATGCCGCTACGTGGGACCGCATGATGCGCAAGGAGATTGACAGCAACCGCCCGGTCATCTACACCGGCGAGTCGATACAGGGACGCGGTGCACACGGCTTCGTGCTCGACGGCTACCGCGACAACCTCTTCCACTTCAACTTCGGATGGAACGGCAGCGGCAACGGCTACTTCGCCATCTCGGCTATAACATCCACCGACCGCTCGTTCGAGTTCGCCAACAAGCAGCAGGCAGTGATAGGCATCACTCCGCTCAAGGCAGAGAACTGTGCACCGCTCCAGCTCGACTGCCAAGGCAAGTACGAGGGCTTCTACACCACGCTCACCACGCTGAAGGCTGGCGAGAAGCAGAGCGTACACCTCTCGGACCTTTCTGCACTCACCACATGGCAAGGCAAGATGCAGTGGAACCTGTGCCACGCCGACGGTTCTGTGGTTGAGGCGTTGGGCAGCAAGCAGGTGCAGATGAACGGAGGCAGCACGCAGAGTCTCGATTTCGAGTTCGCAGCTGCCAATAACGCTGTCAAGGGCGACTATCTGCGGCTCGTGGCGTGCACAGACGGCTCAGCGAAGTGGCTGCCGGTGCTCAATGCGTTGGGCAAGGAAGTGATTGTAGAAGCCTACGAGCGCAAGGTGCCCGTGGTAGAGGTGGTGAGCGATACGAAGAACGTCACTATCAACAGCAGCAACCCAAACAATAAGACATTCAACGGAAAGCCGTTGCTCGGATCATCATATATATATAATGTGGACTTCAATAGCTCTGTTGAGAAGAGCATCGACATGCTGCGACTCGCAGGTGGGGCGTTCGTGGCTCACACCGCCGACGCCGTGGTGCTCACCGCCGACACGCTCTACATCAAGGCGAAGGGCTACACGGCAGCAGAGCTCGTGGCTCAGTGCAGCGTAGACGTGGAGAAGGCAGGACAGTTGGAGGCTGCTATGCAGAAGGCTGTGGCTGATGCCGATGCAGTGGAGGCACTCACCGTAACAGGCACTCTGAACAACACCGACCTGCAGTACCTATCTTCGCTGCAGTCGCTGCAGCAGCTGAACCTCGAAAACGCCACAACACCGCAAGGCTTGTTCGGTGCTACGTTCAAAGACTTCAGCCGACTCACCAACTGCGTTCTGCCACGCTCGTTGAAGCAGATAGGCAGTGAGACGTTTAAGAATTGCTACGTGCTGCGTTCCATTTCGCTGCCCGTATGCTTGCAGGCTACCGGCAGCAAGCTGTTCAGCGGCTGCCAGGCACTCACCGACATATATGCTCATCCGTCGTCGCCCGACTGCGTTGCTGCCGATGCGTTTGAAGGATTGAGCACCCCGGGCAAGGTCACCGTACACGTGCAGCAAGGCTTGGCTGGCGCGTTCCAGCAGAGCAGCAAGTGGAGCATGTTCGCACGCTTCGTCGACGACCTGCCCGCACTGCCACAGCGTTTCACCTATGGCGGTGTCGACTATAAAGCCATATATGACGGCGACGGCAACTTCGCCGAGGTCACCTTCCCGAGTGGCGAGATGTACCATGGCGCAATAACCATCCCAGCCACCATCAACTACGAGGGGCTCGAATACACCGTGCGTGGTTTCGACAACACCGACGGCATGTCGCCGTTCGTGGGCAATATGTTCATTACATCGCTCACGCTCGAACTGAACATCGAGCGCCTTCGCGCAATGCTCTTCATGGGATGCACCAATCTTGAGCACCTGCAGCTGCCCTCTACGCTACGCCATATCGACAGCGAGTGCTTCCGCAACTGTCCGATGCTCAAGCAGATTACACTGCCGGCAAGCATCGAGACACTTGGCGACAACGCATTCTGCGGATGCCAGTACCTTACCGACATCTACTGCTACGCGATGACACCGCCCGAAGGCAGCAACACCGACAGCTATCCCTTCGCACAGTGCCGTCCGCAGAACGTTACGCTGCATGTGCCGGCTTCGAGCGAGGCTGCATATCGTGCTACGGGCTTCTGGACAAAGTTTGGCAACGTTGTAGCCGACCTGCCCGATGCTCCGGTCGACGGCATAACCGCCACCGCCGGCCTCCACACCTCTCTCCCCATGAAGGCAGCTGGCAAGCAGTGGATAACGCTCCACATGCAGCAGGCGCAGCAGGTAGGCATCTACTCGCTCAGCGGTATGCTGATGCGCGTAGTGCAGCTTCAGAAGGGCGCGAACACAGTGTGGCTTGACGATATAAGCATAATAAAATAAAAACATATAAGTATGAAAGATATTTGTTGCATAGGACACATCACAAAAGACAAGATTATCACCCCACGCCAGACAGTATATATGGCAGGTGGTACGTCTTTTTACTTCTCTTATGCTATCAACCATCTGCCCGACAACGTGTCGTTCCAGCTTGTGACAAAGTTGGGCGAGGGCGAGATGAAAGCCGTTGACGACATGCGCAACGTGGGCATCGACGTGCTCACATACCCCAGTCGCCACACCGTTTACTTCGAGAACAAGTATGGCGAGAACCAAAACGACCGCACACAGCGTGTGCTCGAACGTGCCGACCCGTTCACCATCGAGGAGATGAAGAGCGTAGACGCACGTGTCTATCACCTCGGCACACTGCTCAACGACGATATCTCGCCAGAGCTTGTGAAGTATCTCTCTACAAAGGGCAAGATATCCATCGACGCGCAGGGCTATCTGCGCGAGGTGCGCAATCAGCAGGTGTTCGCTATCGACTGGGCTGACAAGCGCGAGATACTCGCAAACACCGATATCATAAAGGTGAACGAGCACGAGATGGAGGTCATCACCGGATTGCGCAACCCACGTATGGCAGCCCTTCGCTTGGCGGAGTGGGGTGTGAAGGAGGTGTGCGTGACGCTCGGCAGCTACGGTTCCATCATCCTTGTCGACGGCGAGTTCCACGAGATACCGGCTTACGAGCCGAAGGAGATAGTAGACGCTACGGGCTGTGGCGACACCTATTCGGCAGGCTATCTGTGGTGTCGTGCGCAAGGCATGGACGTAGAGGAGTCGGGACGCTTCGCTGCTGCTATGTGTACACGCAAGCTCGAGCACAGCGGACCATTTGAAGGCACTGTCGAAGACGTGCAAGCCGTGCTCGCTACAACCCCGTGCTTCAACGAGTACGCTGAGTAGTTCGTACTTTACATATTTATTAGTATAAAAGAAAAGTGGCACCTGTACCCAGTACAAGTGCCACTTTTAGTGTGTTTATACGCCGGTTTACTTGTCCGTAACCTCTACTATCGGGTTGCCGGTGCACGCATCCGGCATCTGTATGTGCAGCAGCGAGCATACTGTAGGTGCGGTGTCGTCCATGTGAGTCTGGCGATTGGTATATCCGGGCTTGATGTTCCAACCCATGAAGATGAGCGGAATGTGTGTGTCAGCCGGAGTCCATGTGCCGTGCGACGAGCCGAGGAAGTCCTTAGCTACGGGCCACTCGAAGTAGTTGATGCGCGGCATGAGGATGATATCGCCCGAGCGGCCATGGTAGTAGCCGTTGATGACGCGCTCGCGAACCCACTGCGGAGCCGACGCATAAGCCGCCTTCTCGTAGTCGATGACCCACTGCAGGTCGGGGTCGGTCTTCAGTATGCGTATAGCCGCAGCCTTCACCTTCTCAAGGCAGAGCTTGTTCTGCGCTAACAGTTCGTGGTCGAGATACAAGCCCTCGCCGATAACATCCTTGGCATACTTGATGTCGAGTCCGAACTCTGCCTTCAGCTTCTCGTTGAGGTCGCGCATCTTTGCGCCCATGTCGCAACCGCCACCAGGCAGCTTGTGCTCCTTCAGTGTGTTCGGATTGTGACTTCCGCCGTGGTCAGCGGTGAGAAACAGCAGGTAGTTGCCCTTGCCCACCTGCGCGTCGAGTGCTTCGAGGAACTTCTTCATGTCGCGGTCGAGCGTGAGGAACACCTCTTCGTTCTCCTTACCAGGCGAGAGCCATGTGCCCGTCTTGTGGCTGATGGCATCGGTAGATGAGATGCTGATGCAGAGCATGTCGGGTGTTTCGCCCTTGCCCAGCTGCTCGTTCTTCAGCGCAGCCTCCGCCATGTTGAATGTGAGCGTTACGCCGTCGGCACCCGACTTCGGGTCGTAGCCCTTCTTCATGCCCGCTTCGCGGTTGAACTTCTTCACCCAGTCGGGCAGCTTCTCCATGTAGTAGGAACTTGTGATGAAGCCAGCCACCGACTTGTCGTACCAGTAGGCAGCGTTGGCAGAGTGTCCGGCAGGCAGTATGGAGGCGCGGTCCTTCAGTGCGATGCCGATAACCTTCGAGCGGAAGTCGGTAGCGCAGCGCAGCATATCGCCGATGGTGGTGCCGAGCAGGTTCTTCGGCGACATGTTGCCAGCCTTTGAGTCGGTGCCCACGCCCTTCACTGTGGGGTCGTCGGTGCAGTAGATGCGCTTACCGTCGAGATAGAAGTCGTTGCTCGGGATGCCGTTGGCAGCAGGCACGGCGCCTGTGTAGATAGAGGAGTGTCCCACGCCGGTGATGGTAGGCACGTAGTTGAGCATCTGGTTGTCGCACGAGAAGCCTTCAGCCATGAGGCGCTTCATGCCGCCTTCGCCGAATTTGTCGTAGTAATAATACATGTAGTCCCAACGCATTTGATCGATAACAAGACCGACAACGAGCTTCGGACGAGCTACTTGTGCAGAGGCAGTGAGCGCCACGATGCACACGAGGAGTGATAGGAAGATTTTTTTCATTTTGTGTTTTGGCTTTTTTATTGTTGTTTGTTTGATTGCTTGTTTGCTGATAGGCCTTTCTAAGCCTTCTTGAGCCTCTTTAAGCCGAGGGTACTAAGCCTCTTTAAGCCTTCTTAAGCCTTTCTAAGCCTTTCTAAGCCGAGGGTGGGGAGGGGCTTTAGTACGTGAACGAGCTGCCTCCGAGGAACTCTCTCAGGAGCGAGGTCGGTGGGAGCACGGAGTGGTCGATGGCGTTGAAGTAGCTGAGGAACTTGCGTAGGCGATAAGCTTCGGCATACTCCTCGCAGTTCTCCGGAACTTGTTCGAGCAGCGGCTCTGCCTGTGTCTTGATGGCAGCTAATTCGTATATCATCGCCGTGTTGAACATCGTGTCGGCGTTCTCCTGATAAGGGAATATCCACTTGTTTTCGCCGGCACGCACACTGGGCCAACGGCGTATGGTGTCGCGAGCCGAACAACCACGATACTTATAGTCGCGCACGATGCGGCGGAGCAGACGGTTGTCGGTGGTAGGGATGTAGTTGTGCTCGTCGAGCAGTATGGTGGTGAGTGCCGAGGCGTACACACGATACTTCAGTTTCTCGTCGATCTGCGCCGTCAGTTCGGGGTTGAGCGCGTGGATGCCCTCCACCACGAGCACGTCGTTCGGCTCCATGCGCATCAGCTTGCCACTCATTTCGCTGCGACCGGTCTGAAAGTTGTAACGCGGCAACTCCACCTCCTCGCCGGCGAAGAGCTGCAGCAGCTGTTTGTTGAACAGTTCGAGGTTGAGCGCGTAGAGCGACTCGTAGTCGTAGTCGCCCTGAGCGTCGAGCGGAGTCTTGTCGCGGTCGACGAAGTAGTCGTCGAGCGAGATAGGCACGGGGCGGACACCGTTGCAGAGCAGCTGTATGGAGAGACGCTTGCACGTCGTGGTCTTGCCCGACGACGACGGACCAGCGATGAGCACCATCTTCACACGCGACTCGTGTGCGATGTTCTCCGCAATCTTCGCGATCTTCTTCTCCTGCAATGCCTCCGACAGATTGATGATATCGATGGTGTGCCCCTGGCTCACAGCCTCGTTGAACGTGCCTACGGTAGACATGCCAAGCAGGTTCTGCCAGCGGTGATGCTCCTGGAAGATATCGAACATCTTGTCCTGACGCACCAGTGCTCCGAGCTGCGTCGGGTCCTCGCGCGAGGGTATGCGCAGCAGCAGACCGTCGTAGTACTTCTCTATACCGAAGAGTGTGAGCTGCGCCGTGTTGATGAGCATCGTGCCGTAGAAGTAGTCGACGAAGCCCTCTATATCATAATATGTAGTGTAGAGCTTACCCGTAGTGCGCAGCAGCATCGCCTTCGACTTATAGCCGAGCCCCTCGAAGAGGCGTATCGCCTCGTCGGTAGGTACCTGGTGGCGACGTATCTTCAGACGGCGGTCGACGAGGCTCTGCATCTCGCGGCGTATCTTGTCTACGTCAGCCGTGGTAACGGGGCGACCCAAGCGCAGGTCGCAGTAGTAGCCGTTGCTCACCGGAATGTCGATGACGACGTTGCTCTCCGGAAACAGCTTGTGCACCGCCTTGCAGAGCACGAAGAAGAGCGTGCGTGTATAGGCGCGGATGCCCGACGACGACGTTACGTCCAAATACTCAATGTCCTTCGGGTTGTACACACGATAATGCAGTCCTTCTACCTTGTTGTTCACCTTTGCGCTCACCGGAGGGTAAGGCATCTGCACATCAAGCTGAGAAAAAATGTCAGAAAGTGTACTTCCTGTTGCTACTTTCAAAGTTTTTTTATTATTTTTGCAACGGATTTGTATCATCTGTTTCATTTGGCTAAAGCTTTTAAGGGTTTTACATAGAAATCTATCAAAAGAGGCTTTGAACTACCTATTAAGTACTTGCCAATAACAAAGGTACTCTGTTTTTTCGACACAACGCGCATAAATGCCACATAAATTATATTAAAATAATATGTCGATTTGGATTATTTTTAAGATCATCGGTTCATTGGCGCTCCTCATCTACGGTATGAAGGTGATGAGCGAGGCTCTGCAGAAGATGGCAGGCTCACAGCTCCGCCATATTCTTGGCGCAATGACCACCAACCGCTTCACCGGACTGCTGACCGGTATGTTTGTAACAACCTCGGTACAGTCGTCTACGGCTACCACGGTGATGACCGTTTCGTTTGTCAACGCCGGACTGCTAACCCTTGCTCAAGCCATCTCTGTTATTATGGGTGCCAATATCGGCACTACGTTCACGGCGTGGATTATGACGCTTGGCTTCTCTTTCAACATGGCGAACCTCGTGTTCCCCGCGTTCTTCATAGCCCTGTTGCTCATCTACAGCAAGCGCCACCGTTATATCGGCGACTTCCTCTTCGGTGTGGCATTCATGTTCTTCGCTATCTCTACGCTCGGCGCAACGGGTAAGGAGATGGACCTCAGCCATAACCAAGCAGTGATTGACTTCTTCGCTTCCTTCGACAAGGAGAGCTATCTCACCATATTCTCGTTCCTCGGTCTTGGCACCATACTGACGTTCTGTATGCAGTCGTCGGCAGCCCTCATGGCTATCACCATGGTGCTCTGTTCGTCGGGCGTGCTACCCATCTACATGGGCATTGCGCTTGTGCTGGGCGAGAACATCGGCACCACCATCACCTCCAACATCGCAGCCATGGGCGCCAACACACAGGCACGCCGCGCTGCCTTCGCCCACCTCACGTTCAACGTGTTCGGTGTGATATGGGTGCTCTGCGGTTTCTATCCGTTCATCGACATGGTGTGCAGCTTCGTAGGTGTCAACCCACATGCCGACCATATCGACGCAGCACGCCTCTCGGTAGTGCTCGCTGCCTTCCACACTACGTTCAATGTATGCAACACAGCCGTGCTTATCTGGTTCATCCCGCAGATGGAACGCTTCGTGTGCTACGTCATCAAACCTTCTAACCGCAAGGACGAGGACGACTTCCGTCTGCGCTATATCGGTGGCACTTCAATCATGAAGACACCGGAGCTCTCGGTGCTTGAGGCACAGAAGGAGATACAGTCGTTCGCTGAACGCATACAGCGTATGTTCGGTATGGTACGCGAGCTGCTCGGCGTGAAGGACGAGGCAAAGTTCAACAAACTCTATACACGCATTGAGAAGTACGAGAGTATCTCGGACAATATGGAGATAGAGATTGCCAACTACCTCAACAACGTCAGCGATGCACACCTCTCTGACGACACCAAGGCGAAGATACGCGCCATGCTCCGCGAGATTTCGGAGATAGAGTCAATCGGCGACTCATGCTACAACGTGGCACGCACACTCAGCCGCAAACTCAAGGGCAAGGAAGACTTCACCGAGAAGCAGTACGAGCACCTGCACCAGATGTTGGAGCTCACCGACGATGCGCTCACACAGATGAACGTGATGCTCACCGGCCGTCGCGACTCGCTCGACGTCAACCGCTCTTTCAACGTGGAGAACGAGATAAACAACTACCGCAACCAGCTCCGCTCGCAGAACATCAACGACATCAACGACCACAAGTACACCTACGCCATCGGCACAATGTATATGGACATCGTGTCGGAGTGCGAGAAGCTTGGCGACTATGTGGTGAATGTAGTTGAGGCTCGTATGGGCACACGCCAGCACACGGCTTAGAAAAGTAAAAAGGTAAAAAATAGGGGGTGCACTTGTCTCAAGTGCACCAACATAGCAAAGGTGCATTTATTTTATGTTGGTGCAGTTTTTTGCTTTGTTGGTGCAGTTAGGACAAGTGCACTTTTTTTGCTTTGTAGGTGCACTTGAGACAAGTGCACCCCCTATAGAATCTGTATGCTGAGCGTTTGCTTGTCGAACTTGACGCTCTTCCGACCAATATAATCGTCAATGAAGCCTTGGTCTGCCAGCTCGTGCGGTGTGCCGTCGTGCAATGCACCGTCGGCGAGTAGCCATAAGCGGTCGGCAGTCTGCAGGGCAGTCTCAAGGTCGTGTGTAGAAAGAAGAATTGTTTTGCGCTCCTCGTGGGCAAGACGTTGCAATAGCAACATCAAGTCAATCTTGCCAGGGAAGTCGAGAAAGGCTGTAGGCTCGTCGAGCAGTATTACAGGTGTCTGTTGCGCGAGCGACTTCGCTATCATCACCTTCTGCATCTCGCCGTCGCTGAGGGTGCACACGCGGCGTTCAGCCATCGCTGTTATGCCCACGCTCTCGATAGAGTGGCGCACGATGCGGCGGTCGTCAGCGGAGAGACGGCCCCAGAAGCCGGTGTAGGGGGCGCGTCCGAGTGCCACGAGTTCCTCGACGGTCATGTTGCGCACGTCGGGGCGCGAGGTGAGCACGATGGAGAGCATACGCGAGAGGTGGGTAGGCTTCAGTGTGCTGATATCGTTGTCGCCTATCAGCACCCTGCCGTCAATCGACGGTTGCAGGCGTGCTATGGTGCGCAGCAGCGTCGACTTGCCCGTGCCGTTATGGCCGATAAGGCAAGTGAGTGTGCCGGGCAGAGCCGTAGCGTTGAGGTCGGAAGCTACGCAGCACGCACCAAAGGGGTGCAGCTGTCTCAGCTGCACCAACCGCTGGGATTCATTGCTTTGCTGGTGTACTTGAGACAAGTGCACCCCCTGATTGGTGTTGTTGCTTTGTTGGTGCACTTGGGACAAGTGCACCCCCTTTTTTGAGTAACCAACGGTGAGGTGGCAGAGTTCTATGGAGAGTTCTTCGTTCATTGGCGGTGGAATGTGGCGATAGTGTTATGGTCGTACACCTTGTGGCTCACAAGGCGCACGTTGGTGGGCAGTTTAGGAGCCGCGGTGCCACCACTAACGCAGAACGGAGCCGTCTCCACGCGTATTTCGTCCCACGCATCAGCGTCGATGAACGACTGCAGCGTGCGTGCTCCGCCCTCCACGATGAGCGACTGGCACTTCTCCCGGTGCAGCCATTCGAGCAATTGCGGAATGACAGGCTTCGAGAAGTCCAAACCATCGAAGGCAGGCTGACGGCGGTCGATCACTATGCGGCGCGGTGCCTTGCCCGCCCAGTGGCGCACGTCGAGACGCGGCTGTTCACGTTCGTTGGTGATGCGTCCCACGAGAATGGCATCGTTCTCGGCGCGCAGTTTGTGAACAAGCGTCTTTGTGAACGGTGTGGATATGGCGCACGCCACGCCGTTGTCGTCGAGAAAGGCGTTGGCGGTCTGCGCCCACTTCAGTATGATGTACGGTCTGCGCTTTTCGTTGAACGTGATGAAGCGGCGGTTCAGTTCGCGACACTCCTCTTCGAGCACACCCACCGTCACCTCGATGCCGGCATCGCGCAGCTTCTGTATGCCACGACCCTGCACGGCTGCGAACGGGTCGACGCAGCCCACGACGCAGCGGCGTACACCTTTCCTTATAATAAGGTCAGCGCATGGCGGCGTCTTGCCGTAGTGGGAGCATGGCTCCAGACTGACGTATATCGTAGCTTCGCTGAGCAGCACCTCGTCCTCGGGGCGCACCGATGCGAACGCGTTCACCTCGGCATGTCCTTCGCCGCAGCGCACGTGGTAGCCTTCGCCGATGATACGTCCGTCGGCAGCCACTATAACAGCGCCCACCATGGGGTTGGGCTTAGCATTCTGTCGTCCGTTGGCAGCGAGCTGAAGGCAGCGGCGCATGTAAAGTTGGTCCATAACTAATTAAAGGTCAAACAATGTCTTTTCCTCTCCTGCGTACGCCTCGAAGTATGGCGGTTCGTCGCGCAGCTCGATGTCATCGTATATGAAGTCGAGCACCACGGTCTCCTTGCCGTCGGGCATCACCAAGCCCATCTTGCCGTCGCGCTGCGCAATGACCGGCAGCGAGCGGAGGTCGTCGACGTAGACATACGGTGTGCGGAGGAAGTCGTAGTGAGCAGGCACGAGCACGTTGCCCTGATGATCCTTGATGCCGAACTTGCCGTTTTCCTCGTACACCTCGTGATACTGCTCGTACTTCTCGCGTATGCGGTTGAGGTAGAACACCATCTTGCGCTTGTTGTTCACCAACTCCACGAGGTAGGCGAACGTGTCGGAGTAGTTAGCCATGGCACGTGCGAGCACCACCTTGAAATCGAGACCCGATATCACCTTGCGGTTCAGGTCGATGTAGCGGGCGATAGCCTTCTCCTTCTCGGGCACGGTGAGTGTAGCCAACTGCTCCTCAAACTTCAGCATGATAGCCTTCGAACCCTTCATCGCCTTGATATAGCGGTGAATTTGTCGCGCCATCTCGTCGCACACGAACTTGTCTATGCGCTCCAATTCGATACTGTCGACATAAGTATCTTCAAAGTTTTCTTGCGTTATCTTCTTTTCCATAGTAACTGTTATCTTAGTATATATTTAGGTTATACAAATCAGCATTAATTGCATCTGTACTGCCAAAAGTACTATAAATTTGCGAAATGTCAAAAGAATACATATAAAAAACATCGTTTTTTCTAAAATTAGTAGTAATTTTGTTGCGCATCGAGAGAGCTATAAACATCCGTAAAGAATAGCAATACACATCCTGAAGAAATAACTATAAACATCCGTAATATGAAGAAAATCACTACACTACTGCTCATGCTGTTGCTCGTTGCGACAGCAGCAAACGCAAAGTTCGCCTATTGGGGCTATTGCGACAAAGACATCGTAGGCGCTTACGGCTCCTCAGCCTACGGCAAGGCAGCCATTTATGTCCCCGCTGAGGTGGCGCAGCTGTACAAGGGCTGTCAGCTCACAGGCGTGCGTGTCGGCTTAGCTGCCCAGGCAAGCAAGCTGAGCGTGTTCGCTACTACCGACCTTAACGCTACACCATTCGCACAGAAAGTGAGCGACAAGGCTAACAAGGGCAACAACATCGTGAAGTTCGACGCAGCATATACCATCACCGGCGAGGCGTTCTACATCGGCTACGAAGTGAGCGGACTGGACGCATGCATAGGCTATGTAGCCAACAAGACAGCCTACTCTAACTATACCGACTTCGGCAACGGATGGGTTGACAACGCAGCCAACGGAGCCAACGCTCTCTCGCTCACTGCACGCATCGAGGCAGACAACCTGCCCGTTGACCTCAGCGTGATGGGCTTGCGCGACATCGCTACAAAGGAGAACGAGCCGTTCAACGTATCGGCTAAGGTGGTGAATCTCTCGGCTACGAAGCTCTACAGCTACCGCATCGGCTACAGCGTGGACGGCGGCGAGGAGCAGTTCGTAGACTTCGAGGAGACACTCGGCGACCGCAGCGAGAACGTGTTCAGCTTCACTCACCCCGGCATCAAGACCAAGGGCACACACAAGCTGAAGGTGCGCGTTGTGGTTGATGAGGATGCGAACCCAGCCAACGACGCAGCGGAGTGCAACGTGCTGATGACATCTATCGCCACCACAAAGCGCGTGCTCATGGAGGAGGCTACCGGCATCTATTGCGGCAACTGTCCGCGCGGCATCGTCTCTATCGAGAAGTGCAAGGAGAAGTACCCCGACAACTTCATCGCTATCGCCAAGCACGCCTACGATGGCACACCGTCGGAACTGCGCTGTCCGTCGTACGAATATGCTAACTGGGGCGTATATCCGCAGGCAGCACTCGACCGCCGCGCTACGTTCGACCCCGTTCCCTCTACAACATACCAGTACATGGATGCCATCCTTGAGAAGTGTCCAGCCATTGCCGGCATCGAGACCCAGGCTAACTACGTGGCAGGCGACTATACACACATCAATGTGAACACCAATGTGCAGTTCGTGAAGGATATGACCAACTGCAGCTTCGGCATAGCATACGCCATCATCGAGGACGGCGTGACCGGCTATCAGCAGAACAACGGCTATGCAAATGGCAAATTTGGCGAGCTTGACGGATGGGAGAACAAGCCGTCGATGGCCACCGTAACGCTCAACCATGTGGCTCGTGCTGGTTTCGGCATCGTAGGCGGCATCGAGAACAGCATCCCCGTGAACGATGTGTACAGCACTACTATCTACAACCACAACACCGTGCTCAACGTTCCGTCGAACGTGCAGAACCGCAAAAATATTAAGGTAGTGGCATTCCTCATCAACCGTGGCGACCACGGCTACGTGGAGAACGCCGTAGAGGTGCCCGTGCTTGAGGCTGGCGAGACCTCTATCGCCGACATCACCTCTACACAGGCACCCGACCTCAGTCTGCGTAACGGCAGCATCGTTGCCGACGGCTTCGACGGTACACTGCAGGTGTACACCGTAGGCGGACAGCTCGTGAAGAACGCTTCGCTCGCTCGTGGTATGTACATCGTGCGTGGCACCAACGGCAAGCAGAGCTTCGTGAAGAAGATTTCGCTCTAATCAATCAAGACAAAACCAGTACTAATTAAAAAACCGAAAAAATTATGAAGAAGATAACCTCACTACTGCTTATGCTGCTGTTCGCTGTGACAGCGGCTAACGCAAAATATACCTACTGGGGATACGCCGGAAAGACGGCAGCCGACCTTCCGTATGGTAGCATCGGCACACGTCAGGGCAAGGCTGCCATATACATTCCTGCAGAAGTGGCACAGATGTACAAGGGTCTGAAGGTGACCGGTATGCGCTTCTCGCTCACCGACAAGGCTGAGACTGTGAAGGCGTTCGTAGCAAAAGACCTCAACGGTGCGTATGCTACGGAGAAGATGGCGGACATGGGCAACAAGGGTCTCAACTCAGTGCTCTTCGGCAAGGCATACACCATCACTGGCGAACCTTTCTACTTGGGCTATGAGTTCACAAGCGACATCAACGTCGTGGGTGTTACGGATGAATACTGCGAAGGTGGCAACTTCACCGACTTTGGCAAAGGATGGACAGACAACACCAAACTTACTCCTGACAATGCACCCGCACTTGCTCTGCAAATGCGTGTAGAAGGCACAGAACTACCAGTTGACGTGGCTATCTGTGGCGTGAAAAAGGTGGTGACAAACGTTGGTAGCACCTACGAGATAAAGGGCAAGCTGCTCAACTTCGCAGCTGCAAAAATAACATCGCTACGCATTGGTTATACCATCGGCAACGCAGAAGAGCAATTCGCAGACATCGAGCAGACCGTCGCTGCGCGTGCTGAGGATGAGTTCGCCATCACCTGCAACGCTCCCGATGCAAAAGGCTGCGAGAATATGAAAGTGCGCCTCGTAGAGGTGAACGGCAAGGAGGATGCTTACGCTGCCAACAACACATACACATCTACTATCGTCACAGCCAACGTGCAGGACGTAAAGCGTGTATATATGGAAGAGTACACAGGTCTTAAGTGTTCGTGGTGCGTGCGCGGTATCGAGGAGATTTCGCAGAACCACACCAAGTTCCCTGGACAGTTTGTGGCTATGGCGAAGCATTGCTTCAGCGGCACACCTACCGAGTTGGAGTGTCCTTCATATGCATACAGCGCAGGCAATGGCTTCCCGAGAGGTTCTTACGACCGTCGCCGTATTAACAACCTTAACCCTGAAGATAAAAACGAACTCTATGTGAAGGCGTTCATCAACAGCGGCTCGGTGCTCGGCATCGACGCTATCGCCAACTTCACCGATGACAACCACTCAAAGGTGAGTGCAACGGCTGTTGTGAAGTTCAACCGCGAACAGCCCAACGCCAACTACGGCTTAGCTTTCGCCGTGATTGAGAACGACGTGAAGGGCTACAAGCAGAAGAACGGCTATGCCGGTTCGGTGAAGTCCTACTACGGTTGGGAGAAGAAGGGCGGACTTGTTGCGTTAGACCTTCAGCACGTGGCTCGCCTGGGATACGAAACAAACGAGGGCATCAGCGACGTGTTCCCGAAGCAGATAAACAGCGGCGACGCATTCAGCCACACCGTTGAGCTGAACCTGCCTAATAACATTCAGAACTACAAGAACCTGAAGCTCATCGCCTTCGTCATTGATCGCAACTCGAAGTACGTTGAGAACGTGGTTGAGGTGCCTATCAAGGAAATGCAGCCCACAGAGACTGCCATCCGCGACATCAACAACGTGGAGACACCTGCCATAACATTCCTCAACGGCTACATCGACGCACTGGACTTCGACGGCAAGATCAGCGTCTACACCGTGGACGGCAAGGCTGTAGCGAACACCAACCTCAAGCCAGGCATGTACATCGTGCGCCTGACCAAGGGCAAGCAGACATTCGTGAAGAAGATTGTGCTCTAAGCACGCTTACGGCATACAGTAAGGCGCCAGAACTTGTTCGAGTTCTGGCGCTTCTTATTTAGGATGCCATACCCTCCTATAATACACAAAAAAACTAAAAAACTTTTGTACATTATTATATTTACAGTAACTTTGCATAAATTGGATAAATAACAGAAAAAGAGTAGGATAATTAACATAATACAGACAAAAAGAACTATGCAAGAAACAAGACAAAACCGTATAGCACGTCTCCTGCAGAAGGAGCTAAGCCTCATATTCCAGAGCCAGACCCGCGCCATGCACGGCGTAATGGTCAGCGTTACACGCTGTCGTGTGTCGCCCGACCTCAGCATCTGTACCGCCTATCTCAGCATCTTCCCCTCGGAGAAGTCGGACGAACTGCTGAAGAACGTGGCTGCCAACGAGAAGTCTATCCGCTACGAGTTAGGCACACGCGTGCGCAACCAGCTACGCATCATTCCCGAGCTACGCTTCTTCGTAGACGACTCGCTCGACTACATCGAACGTATTGATGAACTGTTGAAAAAATAAGGTTGGTGTGGTGAGATGATGAGGTGGTGAGATGATGTGGTGGTGAGATGTTGATGTGGTGATGTGGTGAGATTTGTCATTTAGCTATAAACTAATGTCAACATCTCAACATCTCAACACATCACCATCTCAACCCCTCAACACTTCACCATAACAACACATAAAATCATGAAACGAAACTTTTCATTCTACGTAGCACGCCGCTACATGTTCTCGAAGAAAAGCGTGGGTGCCATCAATGTCATCAGCTTCATATCTGTGGCAGGCGTAGCGGTAGGCACGATGGCACTGGTGATTGTGCTGAGCGTGTTCAACGGCTTTCACGACCTCGTGGCATCGCTCTTCACCAACTTCGACCCGCAGATAGAGGTGGTGCCGGTGAAAGGCAAGACCATCAACGCCGACGCGCCGGAACTCGACCGAATACGTCATCTCGACTTCGTGGACGTGGCTACCGACGTGGTGGAGGATCAGGCGATAGCCGTCTACGGCGACCGCCAACGCATGGTGACCGTGATGGGCGTGGACGAGAACTTCGACCAGCTCACCAATATCAGCGATATTCTCTATGGCGACGGCGACTTCACGCTGCGTGTTGCCAACCTCTACTTCGGTGTGCCCGGCATACGGCTCGCGCAGGACTTGGGGCTCGGCGCTCGTTGGGCAGACTATCTGAAGATTTACGCCCCCGTGCGCCGTGGACAGCTCACCGACCTCGACACGCCGACCGACGGCTTCGTGGTCGACTCGCTGCTCTCGCCAGGCGTTGTTTACGCTGTGAACCAGAACAAGTACGACCGCGACCGCATCATCACGTCAATCTACTTCGCTCGCCAGCTGTTCGATCAGGACGGTATGCTCTCCTCCCTGCAACTCCGATTGAAGCCAGGCACCGACCTCAGCACGGCGAAGCGCGAGATAAAGGCAGCGGCAGGCGAGAAGTTCCGCGTGCTCGACCGTTTCGAGCAGCAGGCGGACACGTTCCGCATCATGCAGATAGAGAAAGTGCTCGCCTACGTGTTCCTCACGTTCATACTCATCGTGGCGTGCTTCAACATCATCTCCTCGCTCTCGATGCTCATCATCGACAAGAAGGACGACATCAACACGCTGCACAACCTCGGAGCCAACGACCGTCAGATACAGAGCATCTTCCTCTACGAGGGTCGCATCATATCGGCTGTCGGCGCACTTATCGGCATCGGCTTAGGACTGGCACTTTGCGGACTGCAGCAGGCGTTCGGCTTCGTGAAGATGGGCGAGAGTTCGGGCACATTCATCGTCAACGCCTACCCCGTAAGCGTTCACTACTGGGATGTGCTTGTTGTCTTCATCACCGTGATACTGATAGGCTGGGCAGCCTCGTGGATACCAGCACGACGCTTGCGCAAGCAGATACTGAACAGAATAACAACTCCATAAATAAATAGAACATGAACAAAACTCATTGCTTGACAGCAGCTCTTGCTGTCCTGCTCGCCGCTCCGACGGCAGTAGCAACGCAGACCGCTAATGCGCAGACCGTGCAGGAAGCGGCAAAGGCAAATGCCCAACAGATGATCATCCTCAGCGAGGACTTCTCGAAGATGACTTCAGGCTCGGAGAGCAACCCCGACCTCTCTTTCAACATCAACACATGCACTGGTATGCCGTCTAACGACATCTTCTACTCATGTGTGAACCCAGACTATACGCAGACACCAGGATGGGGATCGTACCAGGTCTACCCTGCCGGTGGCATGATCTACTTCAACAACACACGCGCTGACGACTACTATGCTGCGCACTTCAACACTCCGGTGTTCGACGCATCTGCCGACAACGGCATCTACTTCGTGTCGTTCCGCGCTCGTCTTATCAATAACGCACCTGACTATGCTGGTTTGGGTTATACCACACAGGACGTTACCGACCCGAAGAACCCTGCCTATACGGAGTATGGCAACGTGAAGAACATGACAAGCGAGTGGAAGGAGTTCACGCTGCGCTTTGAGCAGGGCAAGAAAGCCACACGCGTCATCTTCCGCGAGGAGGACGGCGTGAAGGTGCTGCTCGACGACTTTAAGGTCTACTACGAGAAGACAGCCGTTGGCTCGCCTAACGTGCTGCGCCACCTCTTCTATACAGGTACAAGTTTCCGCCCACGCTGGAACAAGGTTGAAGGCGCAACAAAGTATTATGTCAATGTGTATAAATCGGACGAAGAGGGTAATATTGGTGAGCAGGTTGTTACCGACCTCGAGACCACCGATACTATTTGCACCGTGCGCAATATCGTACCAGGCGTAATCTATCGTTACAACGTGACGGCTTCTGACGGCACAAGCAAGTCGCAGCCTTCACGCTACGTAGTGCTCAATGAGCTGCAGTCGCCCACACCAGACGACGTGGAGATAGCTGCTGATGGTAGCTACACCGCTACATGGGAAAAGATTCCAAACGCACTCTTCTATAATTATTATGTGTACGAGGACCGCATCGCTGAGAACGACGGCGAGTTCACACTCATCGACGAGGACTTCAACAGCGTAACCGACGCAGGTGGTTCAAAGATGGACTGGACTCCGGGCAACGAACCTAAGGATATTCAAACTCAAGCTAAGGGCTATCCTAAGGGCACAAACATGAATGGCTGCTTTGCTGCCTATTGGGCACCGCTCACAGGAGGATATGTAATGGTCGACGGATGGAACTACTTCTATGACGTTGTAAAAAATGTTCAGGATACTGAGACTGGTGAGGACCTTAAGCGCTATGCAAAGATTGAGACTCCTGTGCTCAACTTCTCTGCCGACAGCAGCGTGAAGCTGAATGTCTCGCTCTGGGGCGACTACGCATCTGACGACCTCGACAAGGAGCACAACTATCCGGAGTATCAGGTGAACGCCATCGCTGCCATCGTTGCGTTCAACCCCGAAACGGGTCTGTACGAGGAGGTGGAGCGTAAGCACTTCGACCTCGACAAGAAGACTTGGAAGAACGTAGAGTGCGAGTTTAGCAAGGGTTACGAGGACGCGAAGATTGTTATCTACGCAACCGACGGACCGAGCGTGCTTTACATCGACAACCTCAAGGTGACACAGCAGCTGAAGAAGGGTGATGCCTTCGCTACTTGCATCGAGTGTCAGCCTGGTTTGGTGGATGCTAAGGCAAGTGTCACATTGCCAGCCGACTATGCTAAGAAGAACATCTATCAGCGCGTAGTGGCAGTGAACAACCACAAGTCGCTCTTCCTCAACCTCGAGTACAACTGGTACAGCGGTCCGTCTGAACTCCAGCTCATCCACGAGGCTTCAGAGACTGCTATCAACGATGCCGCTGCCGACGCTGCTGCCGTAGAGGTAGCTCGCTACGCAGTAGACGGCACACAGCTCGCAGCTCCGCAGAAGGGTGTGAACATCGTTCGCATGTCTGACGGCACAGCACGCAAGGTTGTCGTGAAGTAATATAGGAGGGTATGGCATCCTGCCATACCCAC
>NZ_JH379441.1:10923-24237 GCF_000235885.1 Leyella stercorea DSM 18206 | reverse complement strand
GTATGGCATCCTGCCATACCCACGCTGCCACTGGTTGGCGTTATGTATCACGCTGCCATTGGTTGGCGTTACTCTTTAAACATGCTAATGGCGTGGGTATGGCAGGATGCCATACCCTCCTACGAAAAAGCCACGCTTCTCGATGGGAAGCGTGGCTTTTTTATGTGTGTTTGTGCTATGTGTGTCATCCGCACCGACCGACGCAGACATCCGCACCGACCGACGCAGACATCTGCACCGACCGACGCAGACATCCGCATCGACCGACGCAGACATCCGCACCGACCGACGCAGACATCCGCACCGACCGACGCAGACATCTGCACCGACCGACGCAGACATCCGCATCGACCGATGCGGATGGCTTTTCTTTTGCTTTACATGCGCTCCGGCACCTCGATGCCGAGCAGCGCCATGCCGTTCTTCAGCGTCTTGCCAACGTTCTGAGCAAGGACGAGGCGCACCACCTTCTCCTCTTCGGTATCGGCACCGAGGATAGAGTAGTCGTGGTAGAACTGGTTGAACGCCTTTGTCAGCTCGTAGCAGTAGTTGGCGATGCCGCTCGGAGAGTAGTCCTTGCCAGCCTGCTCCACAGCCGCACCGAACTCGTTGAGCTTCTGTATAAGCTCAATCTCCTTCTCGTTGAGCGGCATTGTGTCGGCGAGAGTAGCCGGGATGTTGATGCCCTCAGCCTGAGCCTTGCGCAGGATAGAGCGGATGCGTGCGTATGTGTACTGTATGAACGGACCGGTGTTGCCGTTGAAGTCAATCGACTCCTCTGGGTTGAAGAGCATGTTCTTGCGAGCGTCAACCTTGAGGATGAAGTACTTCAGCGCGCCGAGACCCACGATGCGTGCAATCTCGTTGCGCTCCTCCTCGCTCATGTCCTTGAACTTGCCCAGCTCCTCGCTTGTCTGCTTGGCGTCAGCCACCATAGCTGCAATCAAGTCGTCGGCATCTACGACCGTACCCTCGCGGCTCTTCATCTTGCCGTTAGGCAGCTCCACCATACCGTAAGAGAAGTGTACGAGCTCCTTGCCCCACTTGAAGCCGAGGCGGTCGAGCAGGATAGAGAGCACCTGGAAGTGGTAGTTCTGCTCGTTGCCCACGACGTAGATCATCTTGTCGATTGGGAAGTCGTTGAAGCGCATCTCGGCTGTGCCGATGTCCTGAGTCATGTACACGCTGGTGCCGTCGCTGCGCAGCAGCAACTTCTGGTCGAGACCCTCGTTGGTGAGGTCAGCCCATACGGAGTTGTCGTCCTTGCGGAAGAACAGACCCTTAGCCAGTCCCTCTTCCACCTTCTTCTTGCCTACGAGGTAGGTGTTCGACTCGTAGTATATCTTGTCGAAGCCCACGCCGAGTGCCTTATATGTCTCGTCGAAGCCAGCATATACCCAGTCGTTCATCTTCTTCCAGAGCGCACGCACCTCAGGGTCGTTCTGCTCCCACTTCACGAGCATCTCGTGAGCCTCCTTGATGAGCGGCGACTCTTCCTTCGCCTTCTTCTCAGCCTGCTCCTCGTCCATGCCCTCAGCCACGTATTTAGCCTTCAGCTCAGCCACCTCAGCACGGTAGTGCTTGTCGAACGCCACGTAGTAGTCGCCGATGAGGTGGTCGCCCTTCTTGCCCGAAGTCTCAGGTGTTTCGCCGTTGCCGAACTTCAGCCAAGCCAGCATCGATTTGCAGATGTGGATGCCGCGGTCGTTCACGATGTTGGTCTTCACCACGCGGTTGCCGTTAGCCTCCATGATCTGCGCCAGCGACCATCCGAGCAGGTTGTTGCGCACGTGTCCGAGGTGGAGCGGTTTGTTGGTGTTGGGCGACGAGTACTCAATCATCACCAGTGGCGAAGCCTCAGTGACGGGTTTCTCGCCGAACTTCTCGTTCAGGTTCATCTCGTTGAGCAGCGCGAGCCACGCCTTCTTGTCGATGACGAGGTTGAGGAAACCGCCCACAGCGTTGAAGTCGGCGATAGCCTCGCAGTTCTGCTTGATGTACTCGCCAATCTCGCGCGCCGTCTCGTCGGGCTTCTTGCGCGAAATCTTAAGGAACGGGAACACTACGAGCGTGAGGTTGCCCTCAAACTCCTTCTTGGTCTTCTGAAGCTGCACCATCTTCTCGGGCACTTCCTGACCGTAAAGCTCTTTCACTGCCGCCTGGGCAGCGTTGATAATCTGCTGTTCTATTGTCATTGTTTCGTTGTATTTTTATTCGCTGTCATATCACATTATACACAACCTGTTGCTTGTAGATTATATATAATGTAGGAAGTTGAGTGCAAAGTTACGAATATTATCTCATAGAATCCGCATGTTTTAATGATTTTGCACCGAATATGAAAATATCCATCCGTTTTATTTTGATTTCTCGATTATTAATACGATATTTGCCAATGGATATAAATATAAAGTTATGAATAGACTCTCATTAGAACACACGGACGATGCTGTAATTCGCTCTATCAAAGAGACGGTTTCCTCTATTATTCCGAAAGATGCCAAGGTTATACTTTTTGGTTCGAGAGCCAGAAATGAAGCTATGGCAAATTCGGATTGGGACATTCTTGTGCTTTTGAATAAGGATAAGGTAGAGGAAGGCGATCACGATGACTATTCATATCCTCTGTGGGAATTAGGTTGGAAAATCAATCAGATGATTCATCCGATAATATATTCAATGAAGGATTGGGCTATGCGCAAAGGAAGCCCATTTTATGAGAATGTAGAAAGAGAGGGAGTGGAGCTATGTTAGAGACCGAAATGAGAAGAAACGTGATAGCTTATAGGATAGAGAAATCACGCAAGAGTCTTGAAGAGGCGCGCGAGATATCTAAACTGAGATATTGGAACCTTACAGGCAATCGGCTCTATTATAGTGTTTTTCACATGGCATCAGCATTATTGTTAGATAAAGGTTTTACAGCTAAGACTCATGCTGGAGTCATACATCTTATTGGCGAGAAGTTTGTAGCCACAGGACTGTTGGACAGGTCTTATGGCAGACTTTTTTCGCGTCTTTACGAGTTGAGGCAGTCTGGCGATTATGACGATATGTACGACGCAACAGAAGAAGAGGTGATGCCCTATTTCGACAGGGTTGAGTCGTTCGTTAGCGAGATGGAAAGGCTTATAACATTCAAATAAGCAAAACGTCAATTGACTACAATTTGCAAACTGCGTATTGCAATACGCCATGCGTACGCCGCAATTTCTGATTATTTAACAAAAATAAGATAATGCGATGCAAATTTTGTACGTGTGAAACATGGGTTTATTGAAGATTTTTAATACCTTTGCGGTGGAATTTAAAGGATAATTCAATTCACATCTAAATAATTATTTTTTAAAAATGGCAAAGTTAGATTTGACACAGTACGGCATTACTGGTTCTACAGTAATCGCTCACAATCCTTCTTACGAGCAGTTGTTCGAAGAGGAGACAAAGGCAGGCCTTGAGGGCTTCGAGGTAGGCCAGCAGACAGAGCTTGGTGCAGTAAACGTAATGACAGGTATCTACACCGGTCGTTCTCCTAAGGACAAGTACATCGTAATGGACGAGAACTCTAAGGACACTGTATGGTGGACTTCAGAGGAGTACAAGAACGATAACCACCCGATGTCTGAGGAAGTTTGGCACAAGGTTAAGGCTATCGCTAAGGAAGAGCTCTGCAACAAGAACCTCTATGTAGTAGACGGTTTCTGCGGTGCTAACAAGGATACACGTATGGCTGTTCGTTTCATCGTTGAGGTTGCTTGGCAGGCTCACTTCGTAACAAACATGTTCATCCGTCCGACAGCAGAGGAACTCGAGCAGTTCGAGCCTGACTTTGTTGTATACAACGCTTCTAAGGCAAAGGTTGCTGACTACAAGGAGCTCGGTCTCCACTCTGAGACTTGTGTAGCATTCAACACAACAAGCCGCGAGCAGGTTATCATCAACACATGGTACGGCGGTGAGATGAAGAAGGGTATGTTCTCTATGATGAACTACTACCTCCCGTTGAAGGGCATCGCTTCTATGCACTGCTCTGCTAACTGCGACAAGAACGGTCAGAACACAGCAATCTTCTTCGGTCTCTCTGGTACAGGTAAGACAACTCTGTCTACCGACCCGAAGCGTCTCCTCATCGGCGACGACGAGCACGGATGGGACGACAACGGTATCTTCAACTTCGAGGGTGGCTGCTACGCTAAGGTTATCAACCTCGACAAGGAGTCTGAGCCGGACATCTACAACGCTATCCGCC
The DNA here is from genome assembly GCF_000235885.1 of Leyella stercorea DSM 18206. Classification (GTDB taxonomy): domain Bacteria; phylum Bacteroidota; class Bacteroidia; order Bacteroidales; family Bacteroidaceae; genus Prevotella; species Prevotella stercorea. Next base: position 19,988 of record NZ_JH379441.1, on the reverse strand, counting down.
GCAACGCTCTCCTCGAGAACGTAACAGTAGCTGCTGACGGCAAGATCGACTTCGCTGACAAGAGCGTTACTGAGAACACACGTGTTTCTTACCCGATCTTCCACATCAATAACATCCAGCCGGGTTCTTCTGCACCAGCTGCTAAGCAGGTTATCTTCCTCTCAGCTGACGCATTCGGCGTACTGCCTCCAGTATCTATCCTGACACCGGCACAGACTCAGTACTACTTCCTCTCTGGCTTCACAGCTAAGTTGGCAGGTACAGAGCGCGGCATCACAGAGCCGACTCCGACATTCTCTGCTTGCTTCGGTCAGGCATTCCTCGAGCTGCACCCAACTAAGTACGCTCAGGAGCTCGTTAAGAAGATGGAGAAGAACAACGCTAAGGCTTACCTCGTAAACACTGGTTGGAACGGCACAGGCAAGCGTATCTCTATCCGCGACACACGCGGTATCATCGACGCTATCCTCAGCGGTGACATCGACAAGGCTCCTACAAAGCAGATCCCGATGTTCGACTTCAAGGTTCCGACAGAGCTTCCTGGTGTAGCTACTGAGATTCTTGATCCGCGCGACACTTACGCTGAGGCTGCTCAGTGGGAGGAGAAGGCTAAGGACCTCGCTGCTCGCTTCATCAAGAACTTCGCTAAGTACACAAACAACGAGGCTGGTAAGGCTCTCGTTGCTGCTGGTCCTCAGCTCTAATCCATACGCAAGTATGGGTCTCACGGCGTAAGCTCTTCACGCTTCAGCGCGAGAGCTTATGACATTCGTAGACATTACGATAAAGACCAAATAAAGAAAAGGTCTGCTTCCCTTGCGGGAGGCAGACCTTTTTGTGTTTATAGTCCGTAGTTCTCGTAGCGTTCGAACTGCTGCTTGATGGTTTGTCGTGCGCGGAAGATGTTCACCCTCACTTGCTCCTCCGTGATTCCGAGCACCGCTGCAATCTCCTTGTGCGTCTTGCCCTCCATGTCGCGCAGCTGCATACATGCGCGCTGCTTCTCGGGCAGGGCATCAATGAGCTGCCGCACAATCTGCACTTTCTCGCGCTGCACGGTGCGCTCGTATGGGTTAGCCGTCGCCGTGGGGTTGCTCTCCACAGGCGTGTCGTCGAGCGACGCATTCTGGTTCTCGTGCAGCCGCAGTCGGTCGAGTGCCATGTTGCGGCAGACGGTGAGTGCGAACGCCTCGATGTTCTCGATGGTATCCCACGAGTCGCGACGGTTCCAGACACGTATGAGCGTATCCTGCACGATGTCCTCTGCCTCCTCGCGGCTCAGCGTGATGCGTAGTGCGAGGCGGTAGAGGATATCCTTCATTGGCAATATGTCGCTTGCGAAACTAATCTTTGTCATTCGAGAACTTTTGTTTGTTTTTTTTTAGGGGGTGCACTTGTCTCAAGTGCACCATCATAGTATAAGTGCACCATCCTTGTTAATAGCACCATTTTGTTTATTGGTGCAGCTGAGATAGCTGCACCCCCTGAAGTTAGCTGTAGCTCCTTCTACAGCGTTACGACGAACGTGGTGTGGTATCCTGCTTGTGCGTGGTCGGCGAGAGCGAGGTTGCCGCCCTGCGCCATCATCATCTGTCGCGATAGCGATAGCCCGATGCCCGACCCCGTGCGCTTCGTGGTGAAGAACGGCACGAACACCTCGCGTGCCACCTCCGCCGCTATCGGCGTGCCGTCGTTGCTGATGCGCAGCTGCGTGCACTGGTCGGTGCGGCGTGCGCAGATGTCTATGTTTTGCGCGCCAGCCTCCGCCGCATTCTTCACGATGTTGGTAAGCACCTGGTGCATCATGCTTGCGTCGGCACGCAGCGTCTGTACGTTGACGAGGTCTACGTGCCATGTGAGGTTGTGGTAGAGCGTTTGCAGATTGGTAACGAGTCGTTGCAGGTCTATCTCCTCGATGTTCACCGTCTGCAGCTGCGTCATCTTGCGGTAGCTCTCCACGAACGCCGACAGACTGCGACTCGTGTCGTATATCGCCTGGATGCCCTCTTCGAGCGGCGTTCCCTTCACCATCTTGCTGCCTATGTACGCCTGCGTGATGCTCTGTATCGGTGTCACGGCGTTCATTATCTCGTGCGTCAACACGCGTGTCAGCCGCTGCCACGACTCCACCTCGCTGCGCGCCATCAGTTGGTTAATCTCTCCGCCCATCTCGTTGAGCATCTTCTGCAGTTCGCGCTCGCCGGGCATGATGCTGTCCGTAGGCAGGCGGAACATGAAGTCGCGGTTGCGCAGTGCCTCGCGCATGAGGTGCACACGAGTGGAGAGGCGACGCTGGTGGCGCCACTCAAGTACGAAGAGCACTACGAGGAGTGCGGTGAGAAGGGCAATTATATATGGTGCCATGTTGTGATGGTGAGGTGTTGTGATGGTGAGATGTTGTGGTGGTGAGGTGGTGAGATATGATGTTGAGATGTTGTTTTGTTGAGATGTTGAGATTTCTCACTATTGTCACCACATCACCTCACCATTACAACATCATATCTCACCACCACACCATCTCACCATCTCAACCTTTTAACTTCCTATACAGCGTCTGTCTTGTTATTCCTAACAGTTCCGCTGCCTTGCTCATATTGCCGTGGCACTGTTCTACCACGCGATGCACATGCTGCTGTTCGAGCTTGTCGAGCGTCACCACTTCGCGACTCTTCTCCACCGCGTCGCGCAGCGTGCGCACCAGTTCGTCGTTGTCCCACGGCTTCGTAACGAAGTCGGCAGCCCCGTTCTTCAGTCCCTTTACCGCCAACTGCACGTCGGCATACGCCGTCATCAGTACCACCGGCGTGTCGGGATGCAGATTCTTCAGCGTGCGCAGCCAGAACAGTCCGTCCTGCCCCGTGTTCACGCCTAATGAGAAGTTCATGTCGAGCAGCACCACGTCCACCTGCTCTTCGCTCATAGTGGCTACGAGCCGGTCCGTACTGCTGAGTGTCACGATGCGCGTGAACACTCCTGCAAGGCAAATCTTCAAAGCGGTGAGTATCGCCGGGTTGTCGTCGACGATGAGTATCGTGTTGTAATAGTTGCTCATATTAAGCACTTTATGTTTCTAATGCAAAAGTACAAAAAAAAGTGCAAGCCACTGACACATGTGTATCATTTTCATACACTCTGCTGTATGATTATCATACAACCGCCGTTTTTCCGCACCAAACACTTCCCGTTGTCTGCTTAATGGCGTAATTTTGTCGTAGAAATAAAGCAAACAGATACAATGAACCGACCATTCATAACCCTATTCGCCCTGCTTGCCGCCCTGTCGGCTCAGGCTGCCGAACCGTGGAGCGTGGAGCGTTGCATGGAGTACGCCGCCGAGCACAGTCACACGGTGCGCCTGCAGCAGTACGACCTCGACGCAAGTCGCACCGAACGCACACGTGCCATCGGTGCCTTCCTGCCCGAAGTGTACGGCTCGGTGGGCGCACAGATGAACTTCGGACGCGCCATCGACCCCGAGACCAACACCTACACCGATGTCAACACCTTCTATAACGGCTACGGCTTGCAGGCATCGCTCGTAGTCTTCGACGGACTGCAGCGTTACAACGAACTGCGCATGGCTCGCGCCAATGTGGCTATGGGGCACTCGGCGTTGCAGGCGGAGAAAGATGCTGTGCGACTGAGGGTGTACAAGGCGTGCATGGATCTGCTCTACTGCGAGGGTGCCGTGGAGCACACCAGCCGCAAACGCGACGAGAGTCGTGCGCTGCTCCACCAGACCGAGGTGATGGCTGAGGTGGGGCAGAAGAGCGAAGCCGATGTGGCGCAGATGCGAGCCACATTAGCTGCCGACGACTACGAGCTGACACACATGCAGAGTCAGACCACGAAGGCACTGCTCGCGCTGAAGCAGCAGATGAACTTCCCCATTGCCGACACGCTCGTTGTAGAAAAGCCCTCGGTAGATGCCTCGCTTCTGCCTACCGACAATGCCTATAATATATATAATGTAGCACTCACAACCAATCCGCGCATAGCGCAGGCTGCGGGCAACGTGGCTGCAGCACGTTACGCCCTGCGCGCTGCCCGTGGTGCATTCCTACCGAAACTCTCTCTCTCCGGCGGTGTCTCCACCTCGTTCTATCGTAATATGGACGTGGGTGGACACGCACCGTTCGGTCAGCAGTTCAAGAATAATGCCGGCGAATACGTGACTCTCTCGCTGAGCATCCCTATCTTCAACCGACTCGGCTCTGTCTCATCCGTTCGCTCGCGCCGCATTGCTCTTGATAGAGCACGCGAATCGCTCAACTACGAACGCTCCGAACTGCAGCGCATCATTGCCGAAGCTGTCGCCGACGTTGAGAACAGCACCAAGGAGGTGCAGAAGATGCAGGATCAGGTTGAGGCTGACAGTTTAGCCGCCTACCTCACCACACGCAAGTTCGAGGAGGGCATGGCATCGTCTATCGACGTGCGCACGGCGGCTGTCACGCTCCTGCAGTCGAGGGTCAGACTGCTGCAGAGCCAACTCACAATGATGTACAACAAAAGATTATTAGCATATTATAAAGGAGAACCATCATGGACCGACAAATAGAAAAGAAATCATTCCTCCGCCGCTACGCATGGTATATCGCTGCGGCTGCCGCACTCGCTGCGCTCCTCGTGTGGATAGTACTCGGCACAACTGCCAGTACGATGACCATAGACGCCACAGACATCACCATCAGCGACGTCACGCGCGGCAAGTTCGACGACTATGTGCGTCTCAACGGACAGGTGCTGCCTATCCAGGTGGTACAGATCTCGCCCGAGGAGGGTGGCATAGTGCGCGAGAAGGTTGTGGAGGAGGGCACACGTGTCAGAAAGGGAGACGTGATACTCCGACTCAGCAACAGTAACCTCGACCTTCAGATTCTGAATGCTGAGGCTGAACTCGCCGAGAAGCAGAACCTGCTGCGCAACACGCAGGTGGCGATGCAGCAGGACCGACTCAACAATCGTACCGAGCAGGCGACACTCGACACCGACTGCGACCGCAAGCGCCGCGCCTACGAACAGAACGCACGCCTCTACAAGGAGCGCCTCATCAGCAAGGAGGTGTATCTGCAGAGTCGTGAGGACTATAACCTCGCCCTACGCAAGCAGAGTCTTATCTCGCAGCGACTGAAGCAGGACAGCATCTACCGCCACGTGCAGATGGCGCAGATGGAGGACAACCTCGACAACATGCGCAAGAACGTACTCTTAGTGCGCGACCGCAAGAACAAGCTCGAGGTGCGCTCGGCTATCGACGGCGAACTCGGACTGCTCGACGTTGAGTTGGGGCAGAACATCGCTGCCGGACAGAACATCGGACAGATAAACGACCTCTCCGACTTCAAGGTGCAGGCGCAGATTGACGAGCACTACATCGACCGCGTGCGTCCCGGCCTCTCGGCTTCGTTCAGTCGCGACGGCAAGACCTACCTCCTGCGTGTGCGCAAGGTATATCCCGAAGTGCGCAACGGAACGTTCCGCACCGACTTTGTCTTCGTCGGCGAACGCCCGGCGCAGATGCGCAGCGGACAGACCTTCTACGTGGAGCTGGCTCTCGGCAAGTCGCAGCAGGCCACGCTCATCCCGCGCGGCACGTTCTTCCAGACCACCGGCGGCAACTGGATATTCGTGCTCGACAAGTCGGGACGCAAGGCTTACCGCCGCAACATCAGCATCGCCCGCCAGAACCCGCAATACTACGAGGTGACCGACGGACTGGAGCCTGGCGAGCGCGTCATCACCAGCGGATACGAAGCGTTCAAGGATAATGAGGTGCTGGTGATAAAGTAAAAGCCCCTCCCAACCCTCCCCATCGGGGAGGGCTTGGTTACCATTGATTTCCCAAGGCTTAGAAAGGCTTAAAGGCTTAGTTTTCCCAAGGCTTAGAAAGGCCTAAAGAGGCTTAGAGAGGCCTATTCCCCCCAAAAATAAATAGCATAAATTATGATAAAGACTCAGAACCTTACCAAGATCTTCCGCACGGAAGAAGTGGAAACAGTCGCCCTCAACGGCGTTAGTATAAATGTAGAAGACGGCGAGTTCGTCGCCATAATGGGACCGAGCGGCTGTGGCAAGTCGACGCTGCTGAACATCCTCGGACTTCTCGATAATCCCGACTCGGGCGATTATCTGCTTGACGGCGAACCCGTAGCTAACCTCAAGGAGAAGGACCGCACACGCTACCGTCGCGGACGCATCGGCTTCGTGTTCCAGAGCTTCAACCTTATCGACGAGCTTACCGTTGAGGAGAATGTCGATCTGCAGCTGCGCTATATGGGCGTACCGTCGAAGGAGCGCCGCGAGCGTGTGACAGAGATACTGCGCAAGGTGGGCTTGAGCCATCGCGCAAAGCACTATCCGCAGCAGCTCTCTGGCGGTCAGCAGCAGCGTGTGGCGATAGCTCGCGCCGTGGTGGGCAAGCCGAAACTCATCCTCGCCGACGAGCCTACGGGTAATCTCGACTCGAAGAGCGGTCTGGCTGTCATGGAACTGCTCTCGCAGCTCAATGCCGAGGGCACCACAATCGTAATGGTGACCCACTCGCTGCACGACGCGCAGATGGCAAGCCGCATCATCAATCTCTTCGACGGACAGGTTGTGGAGGGCAGCGAGAGAATTCTTTAACTAAAACGAAACGATAATGAAGACATTCCTATATATGTTCCGCCGCTACCGCATAGCCACGCTGCTCAACCTCTTCGGCTTGAGTGTGGCTGTAGCGACGTTCTACCTGTTCATGACACAGGTGATATACAACCGCACGTACAACCACAACCTCAACGACTACGAGCACATGTACCGCCTCGAAATCTACGGCAATCTGTTCGGCGACAACTGGGGTTGCACCATATGCCGTCCGTTCGCCACTATGCTTAGGGATATTCCGCAGGTTAAGAGTGTTGTCTATTACAGTCCGTATGTCAATCAGACCGATGTTAAGGTGAACAACCGCACCATAACCGTGCCAATTGTGTACATGAGCAAGCCTGGCATTGAGTTCTTTACCGGCAAACTCATCTCCGGCTCAAGCAAGTCATGGGGCACCGGAGCTACTGCCATCGTTAACCGCAGCAATGCCGAGAAGATGTTCGGTACGGCGAATGCTGTGGGCAAGACGTTCGAAGCTATAAACAACAATGATGGCGGAACGATACCCGTCACCGTGGTGGGCGTGAGCGAGGATATGCCCGACAACTGTACTGTGTCCAACGGCTTGTATATCTGCGATAACGAGAGCGGACTGACCGACTGGAGCGAGTGGAGCTACTGCATCTTTCTGCGACTTGCCGATGGCACAAACCCTAAAAAGGTGGAGCGTGCCATAAAGCTCGCATTTATGAAAGCCAACGACATAAGCGAGAAGGAGTTTGACAAGGAGGTGAAAATGAATTTCCGCATCACTCCCGTGGACGATATCTACTTCTCTGGCATCGGACTGCAGGACAAGGGCAACCGCAGTCTTGTCGACGTGCTCACCGTGGCTTCTGTCTTCGTGTTGTTCATCGCCCTGCTCAATCTGCTCAACTTCTCGCTCTCCGAGGTGCCGATTCGTATGCGCGGCATCAACACACGCCGTGTGATGGGAGCCTCTGTAGGCGGTCTGCGCCTTAAGATGATAATGGAGAGCGTGCTGTTCGCTTTTGTCGGATTGGTCATCGGCGTTCTGCTTGTCGTGGCGTTCCAGCGCAGCGAGGCGTGCATGAAGCTCGTTTCGGGCGACATCAGCTTCTCGGCACACTGGCTTCTTGTCGCCGTCATGGCTGCGTCGGCACTCGTTGTGGGAGCGTTGGCGGCTGTTGTGCCGGCGTTCTACAGCACGTCGTTCGCCCCGGCTCTGGTGCTGAAAGGCTCGTTCGGACTCTCGCCGCGCGGCAGACAGCTGCGCCTGGCGATAATGGCGGTGCAGTTCTGCGTGGCTTTCGTGCTCGCTATATATATAGGTGTCATGTCGAGCCAGTCGAGCTACATCTTCAACTGCGACTATGGCTTCAACAAGAACGAGGTGTTCTACACATGGCTCTCTGATGAGGCAAAGGCTAAGCGCGAGACAATACGCACCGAACTGAAGAAGCTTCCGTTTGTAGAGAATGTCGGCTTTGCACAAAAGGCTATCGGTTCTGGTGATCAGTATATGGGTTGGGGACGTGGAAGTGGCGAGCATCAGATGTCGCTGCAGGTGCTGCCCTGCGACTATGAGTATCCGCAAACTATGGGGCTGAAGATTCTGGAGGGTCGCAACTTCAACGAGGCTGACATGAAGACGGGTGCCTACGTGCTCAATAAGGCTGCCATGCAGCAGTACAAATGGCTCGCCGTGGGCGACTCTATCGGTCGTCAGAACGAATGGGGACCTACGTCAAACTACCTCATTGTGGGCGTCTGCAACAACTTCAAGCTGAAGTCGATGCGCAACGACAATAGTCGTGTGGCTATTGCGTTCATCATCTTCGGACCGGACATGGAGCAGTGGGGCGACCGCTGCAACCAGGTGTTCGTGCGCGTCGCTAAGGGTCAGGACAAGGTGGAGGCAAAGCGCCGCATAACCGACGTGCTCAACCGTCTCGACACGTCGCAGAAGTACGAGATGAACTTCCTCGACAACGACCTTCAGCAGACCTACGTCGACGAGTTCCGCTTCATATCGCAGGTGAAGTTCTTCGCCATCATCTGCATCATCATCACCATCATCGGTGTGTTCTCGCTGACGATGTTCGAGACCGAGTATCGCCGCAAGGAGATAGGCATACGCAAGGTGATGGGTTCGTCGGTAGGTTCCATCGTGCGCCTCTTCGCCATGCGCTACACCGTGCCGCTCGTGGTGTCGTTCGTCGTTGCAGCTCCCGTGGGCTGGTGGCTCAGTATGCAGTGGCTGCAGAGCTTCGCCGAGCACACGCCGCTCCACTGGTGGCTCTTCCCGCTCAGCTTCGTCGGTGTCTCTGCCGTTGTCATTGCAACGGTCGTGGCGCAGTCGTGGCGCGTAGCGACGCAGAACCCAGTGGAGAGTATCAAGACCGAGTGATTTGAATATGAGGGTATGGCAGGGATGCCATACCCTCCTACAA
>NZ_JH379441.1:5019-10913 GCF_000235885.1 Leyella stercorea DSM 18206 | reverse complement strand
GGTATGGCAGGGATGCCATACCCTCCTACAAAACTTCTGCTTCTGTATTCAATCACTGTATTTAGAGCCTTATAACTAACCATAACTTACTATGACTAACTAACCATAAAGTCTTGATTTTCAATACTCTTTGATTTTTAACACTTTCTGAGTGCTTTTTGGCAGTTCCCGATTTTCCACATATTTTTGCAGCGTATTTCTACCGTGGAGAATTTGCGGAGCTTTTATTTTGTCATATCGTGAACGTAGTTGACAAGGGTTTACGAGTGGTTACGATGAAGGACAAATTTGAAGCTGATAGGCAGTATTATATCGTGGACAGGGTTGACAAAGGTTGTCAATAGTTCACTTCTCTAAGCATTTGGATTGCTGGTAAATAATTCTGTGCAACAGCCTTCTTTAGCCAGAAAAATCCTTTCTTTTTCTGTGGGGTCTCAAAAGCAGATATATACAAATCTGCTAATAACATTTGAGCTTCTGCATTACCTTGCTTGGCTACGTAAAGTAGTAAGGATTCTGCCTCACATAGTAATCTGTGTATCCTAATCGAACAAAAAGGAGGATATTCATCCTCTAGCCCAGGTATTTTAGGAGGATAGTTATTAATCGCTTCTCGTATAATATCCTTAGCCCTCATCAATTGCTTTTGTTCTTCTGATAATTGTTGCGTAAAAGCATCATCTACACAAACGAGAATCGTCTTAAAACAATCAAGTGCTTTATATAAGAATGCATTATCTGTGATAACAATTGTATCGATACCGACAGCCTTTAAACCATGGGTAACTCCAGCATAATTGAATAGCGTACATCTATCCTTTTCCCCTAAAAGTGTACCATGCATGTAGAGATTACGTAATAACCTATAAATAGAGTTGGCATACTCTACATTTTCTTCTATACAAGTTATCTCTTCTCCGTACTTTGTCTTATATGCTTTAAGAATTGAATCAAGTATTTGTGATGGCAGGGTGGCATTATTTGCTATTTTATAATACAGGACAAATTCGTTGAGTATTGTCTCATAGTATGAAAAAATCGTACAAAACAGGATCTTTCTGCTTTCCGTCATCAAACACAACGACCTTTCCTCAACATCATTAAAACTATTCAATATTGTATGATAGACCTCATAATCTCCATCAGAATTATCTCGCGCCAATCGATCAGCTTCTTCCTCTGTTTGTTTTAATTGCGTCTGGTATCTGTAAGCTATATCCGTTATCATTTGTGATAAAATCCCATATTGGGTTTCTATCATCGCCCTAATATTTGTATATCCTTTTGCGAACATGAGTTTCCGTTATTAAAATCCTAATAAATCGTAGTCAACGCCAGAACCAGGGTAATCGCCTTCCATTCCATCAGTTAGTGCATCCCAACGTTCTGCTTCATAGTTATGATAGGTATTATTATCTTGTTTATATTCTTCATAATCAATCCATTTCCCATTTTTATCAATATGTCCATTACCACCATAATCATTAACACTTGCAATTCCATCATTAAATGGATATGCCCACTGATATCGGAAAGGTATGACTGTTTCATTCATTTCATTTATGTATCCCCACTTATTTTTAAAAGCCACCGGTGCCAATCCCTCTGCAAAAGATTTTGCTTCAGAAAAACGGGAAGGGATAATCTGAATTCCGTACTTGTTAATATATCCCCATTTATCGAATTCTTTTACACCAGCCATTCCTTCCTTAAAATCCAATACTTCTATATATTTCCCTCCTACAAATTCACCATCTGAGTTTATAAATCTCCAATAAAAATGTTGATAAACAGCCGCCATACCATCAGAAAAAGGTCTTGCTTTCTCATAAATACAGTCAATAACTAAGTTGTTGCTTTTGTTAATATAACCCCACAAGCCATCATTTAAAACCAATATCAATTCCTCATTGGGTTTTATCATGAAATCTGGACAAAAGTGAACAGAATACCCACTCTGTTTCTCTCCGTGAAAATATTGGCATGGAATAATCTCTTTATTTTCTGACAAATCAAAAATACCCCAGTTCTCACCCTGGCGTACTTGTATATATTTCCCATCTAAAGTTGCTAGTCCGTCATATTCTTTTTCGTTCATTGTAATACCATTTTCTATTGAAAGAATTTTATATTTCAAAGTGTCATCTGTTTTAGAGTACTTTGAAATAGCAATAATATGATTATTGAAAATAACTTCAATGTTATATACCAGCTCATTTATGATAAAAAACTGACGTGATAGAACATCAAACACAGTACATGATTTTGCAGAATAACCAACAATATACCTATTATCGTCTGCGTACAAGAAATCTTGCCAGATATATTGTTTGTTTGAATGAAATACTATCCTATCGTAAACACAATTAAGTAGATATTGATTTGAATTGGCTATTTCAATCAAACCATACTTATTACCGTCTGTAATACATAAAAATCCCCTGTCTAATAAATTATTATTATCGGCATTACTAAAAGATGCAAAGCCTGGATATTGGCACGGTACAACAATTTTCCCAATTTCATTTATCAGACCATAACACCCATTTTTCTGTACAACTAAGTATGCAAAGTTAGGACCACATATGTTATCTTTAAAAATGTACGAACAATCAAGGACCACTTTCAATTGTTTGTCTATCAATCCATAACCCTTATCTCCTTTTATTACTGCAAATCCATGAGTATCGAATGATGACATAATCTCTCCGATCTCATTATTTGATGAATCCATCAAAAAAGAATCAGTAAGCCCTATGCCATTTTTGCGTTCTTCTATCCAATTTGAATTGGAGTGCTTTGTATTATCTGATTTGTTTAATTGTGAATTCACTTTTTTAAATTTAGTTATTGCAGATTTGCCAATGACCACCTTTGTCGGAACCTATGCGTTGAATAATACCTTTATCAACCATCAGCTTCAGACGACGCTTCACACTACTTTCATGAAGTCCCATTTTGTGTGAAATTTCACTTCTACTTATTTGTGGCTTTTCCTTGATTAGTTCTAAAATCATTTTTATCTGGTCGCTTATCTGGTCGCTTTCTGGTCGCTTCTGGTCGAATATAGTCTTTTCTTGCCCTTCCTCCAATAAATTAGCCCACACAGAAGCTTTCATTATAAAGGCGACCAAATGATATTGGGGTTCCTTCGTGCCAATGGCAGAAAGCTCACGACACATACGGTCAACTCCTTCACCGAACTCCTTTACATAGTCGTAGGCTTTCAGGTACTCGGCTATCTTGGGATTACGGGAAAAATGGGTGTGGCGGATATTGTCGGTGCGGACGATACCTGGCAGCTTACCGGGGGTCTCGAACACAAGTCGGTCATCAAACATCTTTATCTGTATCTCCGTTCCTTTGATGCTATAATCGCGGTGGCAAACCGAGTTTACCGTCATCTCTTGTATCACGAACTTAGGATATTCCCTGTCGGTCTTGAAGAGTCCGTCCTCACCGAGATAGGAATGTTCCTTCACTTGCGTTTCGAGGTAGTCGATGGTCTTCTGTATCTGGTCGAGGATGCGCCCCTCGAAGGTGACATCCTTGATGACGTTCATTTCCCTGCCGACTTTCTCTTCCGTACCATAGTACTTGATAAAACGGACACGGGCACGAGGGAAAAAGTTCTGGGGATTCTTACCGAAGAGCAAGATGCAGGCAGTGCTGACTTGTGGTACATCGCCATTGTAAGTCAGGAATCCTTTGTTCTCTTGCAGGTATTCCATTGGAGACTTGCCATAACCAATGCGCTTCATATATGCTTTTACGGCATCTATGTCGATATCCTCGATAGTGGCATCGTAGGCAGGGCTGTCCTCATAGTATCGTTCACCCTTGTCATACATCAGTTGCAGACGTTCCTCAAAGGGTAGCTTACGCGACTTGTCGCCCACCCGCCAAAACACCTCATCGGCTTGGTTGGCATGGAGGCGAGGACTGGCCGGGACATGGATTATCAGTATGTGGTTGTCATTGCCCTCGCTGTCTTGGCAAGGCATGAACTCTGTCGTAACAGAAATGGTGGGTACACAGAAATCAAACGGAGTGCGAAGTATCTCGTTCAAATGAGCCTTGTCTTGGTTGACACCCTCGATACGACGAGTCTTGTCGGATATACCTACAGCTATCATGCCGCCATCGGCATTTGCCATAGCGACAATAGTGTTGGCGAGAGCCTTCGGTTCTATATGAATGCTCTTGCAGTCGAAAGTCTGCCCTTCGGGCATCTGACGTATCTCTTCGATAGTATATCTCATATTCTGTTCATTCCACTTTTGTATGGCAAATCAACTCGTGTATATCCACATTGAGAACATCGGCTATTTGTGCCAATGTCTTCAAGTCGAGTTGTGCGTGGTTGTTGCATCACTTCGATACTGTGGCAGGGTCCTTATGCAATGTCTTTGCTAACCATTTACTTATAATACCTCTTTCTGCCAATATGGTCTTGACACGATTTAAATCCGCCATGCTTCAATTATTTGTTGTGTTTGCCACAAAGTTACTGCTTTTAACCGGGAATAAAGATTATATCCACATAAAGTTGCCAAAAGAGTGTTATTTTCTCAAATACAAGGCATTTGACTTTATACCTCTTTTATATACAGACAATAAGGTAAAGTTATTGTATATAAGAGAATGGGTATAGTTTCAACTGCATCCCATTCTATTTTCTCTTTTGACAACGTCCACTTATTTCTCGTCTCTTTCATCATTTTGTTATCCAGACCTCACATTTGTTCGTAAAAGCAAGTTAAAATCGTTAAATCTTCACTTTCCTTAAACCTACACATAAAACCCAATCCTCTTTTCTTCCGTATTAACCACAAATAATTGGTAATCTGTTACTTCTAAATTCGCAGGCTGTAGTAGCCTTACCTCTGTGTCTTTCCCAAAAGTACTGACAGAAATTGGTGGCTCGGCATTTGCAGGCTGTAGCAGCCTTACCTCTGTAACTGCAGAAATGAAGATACCTGCTAAGATAGAGGAAAACACATTCGATTCTGAAACGGCGCTAAACGCTACGCTTTATGTACCAGAAGGTTGCATTGAGAAGTATGAGGTTGCTGACAATTGGCGTTATTTCTATTACATCAAAGAGATTGGCACTCTTACCAGCATTGACTCTGCCACTGCATCTGACGCAGTGAAGGAAGTGGCACGCTATGGCATTAACGGCCAACTGTTGAATGGTCCGACAAAGGGCATGAACATCGTGAAGTATAGCGACGGAACAACAAAGTGTATCGTTGTGAAGTAAGCATACAACGACCACTCTAAATATAGTGTAACGACCACGAATCTCACGAATCAATCTAAACGTATTCGTGCTATTCGAGTTATTCGTGGTCGTTTTTATGTCATATAACGGTCTGCTGCTTTGCCCCTAATATTGCATTCGGCCTCTCAAACTAAGCTGATGGTGATGTCGTGAGATATGTTTTGAATTGTTTGGCGAAAAAATCTGCCATATCTTCCAGCAGCGCCGTAACTCTCACATTATAAGCAGAAAAAAGGCTGATAGATACTCCGAAAAAGAGGGGTATCTATCAGCCTTTCTGTCAGTCGTTACTTGCTGTGATGTGCTCTCCTACGGATTTCTCCCAGAGGGTGCACTTGTCTCCGCTCGGCTTTGCCGCTTGCCAGAGCAAGAAGTGCACCGACCAAGGATCTTGTGTCCTCCCACGGATTTCACTGATTTGCACAGATAGTTAGGGTGCGTGGTGTTGTCCCACAGAACTTCTTGCAGGGGGTGCAGCACCCCCTAAACTTCTGTGTTGATCTGTGCCATCTGTGGGAGGCTCTTCTCTGCAAGAAGATTCTGTGCGTTCCGTGCGTTCTGTGGGAGGACACTGCTTGCTTTGTTGGTGCAGCAGAGACTGCTGCAC
>NZ_JH379441.1:0-5009 GCF_000235885.1 Leyella stercorea DSM 18206 | reverse complement strand
TTGGTGCAGCAGAGACTGCTGCACCCCCTGAGCTTGCATCTGTGGGAGGCAATTTCATGAATGTGACGGCGTGGGTATGGCAGGGATGCCATACCCTCCTATGACGCTACGCCTCGCGGTGCTCGGCAATAGCCTTCTTGATGAGCATTTCGAGCTCCTCGCAGAGTTCGGGGTTGTCCTTCAGCAGAGTCTTTGTAGCGTCGCGACCCTGCGCCAGCTTCGAGCCATTGTAGCTGTACCACGAGCCCGACTTCTGGATGATGCCGTACTCTACGCCGAGGTCTACCATCTCGCCAACCTTTGAGATGCCCTCGCCGAACATAATCTCGAACTCGGTCTTGCGGAACGGAGGTGCCACCTTGTTCTTGATTACCTTCACGCGCACCTGGTTGCCGATGATCTGGTCGCCGTCCTTGATGCCCGTCACCTTGCGGATGTCGAGGCGCACCGAAGCGTAGAACTTCAGGGCGTTACCGCCCGTTGTTGTCTCGGGGTTGCCGAACATCACGCCGATCTTCTCGCGCAACTGGTTGATGAAGATACACGTTGTCTTGGTCTTCGAGATTGTAGAGGTGAGTTTGCGCAGCGCCTGCGACATGAGTCGAGCCTGCAGACCCACCTTGTTGTCGCCCATGTCGCCCTCGATCTCCGCCTTCGGAGTGAGCGCAGCCACAGAGTCGATAACGATGATGTCGATAGCCGATGAGCGGATGAGCTGGTCGGCAATCTCGAGAGCCTGCTCGCCGTTGTCGGGCTGCGAGATCCAGAGGTTGTCTACGTCTACGCCGAGCTTTGCAGCGTAGAAGCGGTCGAAGGCGTGCTCTGCGTCGATGAACGCTGCGATGCCGCCTGCCTTCTGTGCCTCGGCGATGGCGTGTATGGCAAGCGTTGTCTTACCTGACGACTCGGGACCGTATATCTCGATAATTCTGCCCTTCGGGTAGCCGCCGACACCGAGTGCGGCGTCGAGTCCGATGCTACCGGTAGGGATTACCTCGACGTTCTCCACCTGCTCGTCGCCGAGTTTCATGATGGAACCCTTGCCGAAGTCCTTCTCTATTTTTGACATCGCAGCCTGGAGGGCTTTGAGTTTGCCCGCCTGGTCGATGTTCATTTCTTCTTTTGCCATGATATTAAGAATTTTGAATTTATAATTCAATGTCTACATTGAACAACTCGTGCCAAGGCAGACCCTGCTTGTTGAGCTGCTCCATGAACGGATCCGGATCGAACTCCTCTACGTTCCAAACGCCCGGCTTGCGCCACAGACCCTTGAAGAACATCATTGCGCCGATCATAGCCGGAACACCCGTTGTGTAGCTTACGCCCTGCATACCGGTCTCCTTGTAGGCAGCCTCGTGCGAGCAGTTGTTGTAGACGTAGTAGGTCTGCTCCTTGCCGTCCTTGATGCCACGGATGCGGCAGCCGATAGAGGTCTGTCCGTCGTAGTTCTCGCCGAGGTCCTGCGGGTTAGGCAGCACGGCTTTGAGGAACTGCAGCGGCACGATCTTCACCTTCACCTTCTCCGAAGGATTGTCGGCGAGCGGAGCCTCGTATGTTATCTCGTCGATGCGCGACATGCCGAGGTTCTGGATACAGTCGAGGTATGTGAGGTACTGCTGACCGAAAGTCATCCAGAAGCGAGCGCGCTTGATGGTCGGGTAGTTCTTCACGAGCGACTCTATCTCCTCGTGGTGGAGCAGGTAGCTCTCCTTCGGACCCACCTCCGGGTATGTGAGGGGCTTGTGAATCTCGAGCGGAGCTGTCTCCACCCATTTGCCGTCCTCCCAGTAGAGACCCTTCTGAGTGATCTCGCGGATGTTGATTTCCGGGTTGAAGTTGGTAGCGAACGCCTTGTGGTGGTTGCCGGCGTTGCAGTCTACGATGTCGAGATACTGAATCTCGTCGAAGTGGTGCTTAGCAGCGTAAGCGGTGAAGATGCTTGTCACGCCCGGGTCGAAGCCGCAGCCGAGAATGGCTGTCAGACCAGCCTCCTCGAAACGCTTCTTGTAAGCCCACTGCCAAGAATACTCGAAGTGAGCCTCGTCCTTCGGCTCGTAGTTGGCGGTGTCGAGGTACGAGCATCCGCAAGCCAGACAAGCCTCCATGATGGTGAGGTCCTGATAGGGCAGGGCGAGGTTGATGACCAGTTCCGGCTTGTAGTCGTTGAAGAGAGCCTTGAGCTGCTCCACATCGTCAGCGTCCACCTGAGCGGTCTTGATGTTGGGGTTGCCGATTGCCTCAACAATGCGGTCACACTTCGACTTTGTGCGGCTTGCAATCATGAAGTCGGTGAAAACGTCAGCGTTCTGCGCAATCTTGAACGCTGCAACTGTAGCGACGCCACCGGCGCCGATCATAAGTACTTTTCCCATTGTTTCTATTTTTAAGTTTGTTGTTTTTTTTTCTAGGGTTTCTAGATGTTATAGAGTTTCTAGATGTTCTAGGGTTTCTATATGTTCTAGGGTTTTTAGGGTTTCTAACCCACAGCTTTACAGCTCGTTGCCCTTTATCCCGAGGGCGTTCATGAGCGAATAGCCTAAGATTTCCTGCTTGAAGTTGCCACCTTCGAGGGGCTGCATGGCGAAGAGCGTCACGCGCTTTTCCTCGTCATCAACGTCGCGAAGGGCGTGGCGCAGGGCATCCCAGAGCGCGGGGTGCTCGGCGTTGGGGATAGCCATCACGCGATGCACGTCCTTGTGGTTGACCACGGTCTTGAGGATGTCGAGGAAGAAGTCGTTGTGCTTCACCACCTCTTCAACGGGGTAGGAGCTGAGGATGAACTCGCCCAAACCGTCCTTGAACGCCTTTGCGTTTAGGTCGGTTTCGTAGTTGCCGGGTGCGAAGTTCTCGAGCGCAGCCTTCTCCTTAGAGTGGATGAAGATGACCTGCGTCTCGCCCTCGCTGTCGCGGCTCTCGCGCATTCCACCGTCGAGTGCCACGCAGTCGATCCAGCGTGCGAGGTCGGCTTTCGGGATGCGTCTGCCGAGCATACGCTCGAAGTTGACCGAGAGGTTGAAGGCTACGGAGTCGACATAGTCGCCGTCTACGAGGATTATGTTGCGGCTCCAGTTGGTATTGTTGAATTGCTGTATATCCATTTTATATGTTATTTCACTATTTCCTTTGTAACCTTGCGCTTGCCGTCGGCATAGGTCACGGCTTTGAGCACGATGGTGCCCTTGGCAGGTGTAGCAATCTGCGCACCCTCTATCGAGTAGTAGCGCGTGTCGGCTACCTTCATGTCGGCGGTGTTGAGGCTGATGCCCGTCGGGTCGAAGTCGTAGAGTGCGCGGTCGGAAGTGGTTGCCGTGCCGTCTACGGTGTACACGCTCTCCACGTGCAGCTTCTTCGCCTGCAGGTTGTGGAAGTAGATAACCTTCAGTGTACCGTTGTTCACGATGTCGTAGTTGTCAGTGAAGCCGAACGGAATCTCGTCCATGTCCTGCGTGAGGTGGTCGTAGAGGTCGGTGGTGAACGTATATCGCTTGCCGTCGGCATAGATGCGGTAGCTCAGCTTCTCGGCGTTGATATACTCGCCGTTCACGTCCTCGGTCGGAATGTTGAACACGAGTGCCGAGTTCAGCTCATCCCAATCAAGGTTGGTCGGCATGGCGGGCTTCGTGGCGTGGTCGCCGGCGTAGTACTTCATCGTCACGCCCGTGGCGGTCGTCACGAACTCTTTGAGGTCGTAGGTTGTCTCGCAGAGGTAAGCCTCGGCAGGAGCCATTGTGAGTTGCTTGCGGTCGGCAGAGAAGTTGAAGTTGATGGTGCGGAGATACTCGTAGTTCATATCCTTGTCCACGCTCACCGGCGCAATGCGGTAGAAGAAGAGGTCGGCATCCTTCACAATCTGGAACGACGGGATGGAAGCCGTTGTGCCGCTGTATGTGCCCTCGTACACCTCCTCGGGCGACTTTGAGGCGAGTCCGCTGATGAAGAACTTGCCGTCGCTGAACGCCATTCACCAGTCGCGACGCCTTCGCGCCGTAGGCATCCGTGCCGCTGAACACGTAGGTCTGCGGCTTCACGCCCTTCGGGAACTCGAAGCGCACGAACTCGCCCAGAGGTTGCAGCTTCATGTTGTAGAAGAAGCCGAAGAAACCAGCCTCGTCCTCCGTCTCTGCGTCCTCGTATATGGCGAAGATGTCGCCGTTCTGCGTTGTCAGCTCGCCCTGTTCGCCGATGGCGAGGCGTGCCTCCTTCTCGAAGCTCGTCACGTTGCCATCCTCGTCGGCGTGTACAATCTCGAGGTAGAGTGTCTTGGCATCGTTCTGCACGAGCACCTGTCCTGCCTTGATGACAATCTCGTTACCCACCTTCTCGCTCTTCAGCCAGCTCTCCTCGGCACCGCGGTAGTCGCGGTTGCCGCCCGGTGTGAGTCCGTTGAAGTAGTAGGTGGTGCCGTCCTGGCGCACCGTCACCTTACCGTTGGTGTACTGCTTCTCGTAGAAACCGTTGTTCTCGGTGTACGCCATGATGTACGCCTCGTCTTCGCCCTCGGGGTTGTAGATGGGTTTCTCGTCCTTAGGCACGCTCAGCTTGTGCAGCGCAGCCTTGCCTGGAGCCTTCAGCACGCGCTCCTTCTGCGTGGTATTGTTTGATAAGGGGGTGCCCAGGAGGGTTTGTGCGTTGGCTGCTATTGTAGCGAGCACGAAGCCCAATAAGAGTAGAGTCTTTTTCATAATGTTGATTGCTTAAAATGATTTTATTTAGGTTTTGCAAGTCGGCGACAAACGCAACCATTTTAGATGACAAAGTTAGCGAGAATAATCCGAAAAACCAAGTTTTTTAGTCGCCATATTAACCCTGCCAATATGTTTTGTAACGATACTCCCAAGGTATTCAACCTTAATGCCTAATGCTTGTGGCGAGAGAAGATGGTTCCGGTAGTGCTAAAATGATGTTCCGGTTGTGGGGGAATGATGTTCCGGTTGCGGTGGAATAATGTTCCGGTTGCGGTGGAATGATGTTCCGGTTGTAGTTTAACGCTTTTAGTTGACTACTTT
>NZ_JH379440.1 GCF_000235885.1 Leyella stercorea DSM 18206 | reverse complement strand
CGGGTCCGCCTCCAGCCGAGGCAGACCTGCCCCTATTTAATGAACGAATATCGGAATGACCCTATATATCATTTTATTTTTCATCGCCCTATGTACGGGTATGGCCTTGTCAGTCTATACGTTCGGTACGGGCGGCAAGCGCAAGCACATCTTTCAGAATATCTATTTCTCTGTGGAAGATACAGATGGTGTGGGTGTGCTGTACACCAAGACGGGTGAATATTCCGCCGTCTTGAAAATCGAAAATCCAGTACAGAAGTATTCGGCAGACATTGACAGCTATTACGATTTCACGCATCTATTCTCTGCCCTTGCGCAAACACTGGGCGAAGGATATGCCTTACACAAACAGGACATCTTCGTGAGAAAACAGTTCGCGAACGAGCCGGAGCATAATCAAGAATTTCTTTCGGCATCGTACTTCCGTTATTTTAATGGGCGTCCGTACACGGACAGCCTTTGCTATCTGACTATCACACAGGAAGCCAAGAAGAGCCGTCTTTTCTCTTACGATAGCAAGAAATGGCGCGATTTCCTCGTGAAGATTTATAAGGTTCGAGACCTACTACGCGACAGCGGTGTACAAGTGAAATTCCTGAACAAAGCCGAGGCAAGCGAATATGTGGACCGTTACTTTGCGATGAACTTCAAAGACCGTACGGTCTCGATGACGAATGTCAAGGCTGACGACGAAACGGTATCTATGGGTGATAAACGCTGTAAGGTGTACAGCCTCGTGGACGTGGACTGCGCCGCACTCCCCTCGCTGATACGTCCCTATACCAATATCGAGGTGAATAATACCGAGATGCCAGTGGATCTTGTCTCGGTGGTGGATAATATTCCGAACGCAGAAACGGTGGTGTACAACCAAATTATTTTCCTGCCCAGTCAGAAGCGTGAACTGGCATTACTCGACAAAAAGAAGAACCGGCACGCAAGCATCCCC
>NZ_JH379439.1:63974-68227 GCF_000235885.1 Leyella stercorea DSM 18206 | reverse complement strand
TGTTAAAAACACAACAATATTATATGAGCCAAAATTTGGACTTTATTATATTATTTAATACTTTTGTACTCAAAATAACTAAATAACCGACTTTATGAAGAAAATACTATTACAAATTGTATTCTTTCTATCTGCAACGATAGCAATGGCGCAAACCGATATTCAGTTCTCTATATTGAAGGCAGAGGCAGATGGTATGTCAGCATCTGTGACCAACGCCCTCGACTTGAAGCTTCGTCAGGTGTTCGATCGCAATGGAGCTGGTGCTGCTGATCTTTATAATGTGTTTGCCATAGAGCCAACTATATCTGTAGAGAAGATTTTCTCTACTAAGGATGGTGTCGTGCTTGACGTGCCTATCGCACAAGGCGAGTTAGTGCTCATTGCCAAGAACATTATTGATGGTGCCGAATATTACAGCACATCAATTGAATTGGAGGGCGAATCGCTTGGTAGCAAGGATAAGGCTATGAAGTCGATGATAAAGGGCATCAAGGTGACTGACCCTGCCTATAAGCAATTCATCAATACTGCACGCAAGAAGATTGAAGAGTACTATTCTACCAATTGCGCTTTCATATTGCAGAAAGCAAAAGCACTTTACAATCAGCAGCGTTACAAAGAAGCTATTAGCTATCTCTCTGCTGCCACTGCCAATATCCCATGCTATGATCAGGCTTACGCTCTGCAGGAGCAAATTCTTGCAAAGTTGGGCACAAAGCCAGACACTGTGATTGTTGAAAAGGTGGTAGAGAAGCCGGTCGTAGTAGAAAAGGTGGTAGAGAAACCCGTTGTTGTGGAGAAAATTGTGGAGAAACCAGTGCCTGCTGAAGCTCCCGCTGCTCCTAAGTGCGAGATAACAATCTCTATGAATGACCTCGAGTTCCGTATTCTCAGTTGTAAGGGTGAGCCAACACAACGCCGCATCACTATCAAAGCCGAGTATGTCAACCAGAATGTGAACATTGCGAATGGCGATATATCATTGGATGTAGTTATTGACGACAATGGTAAAGAACTTCCACGCGAAAACAAAGCTGTTATAGCAAATGGTTCATCGTACGAATGGATTAGTATGCCAGCTCGTGTCAATTTGAAGCACGACTTCTACATCGTCAATTATGATCACCCGATTGAGACAATTTCATACATGAAACTCAAAGTGCGCAATGGTTATGTAGAGATACGCAACTTGAAGGTGGATTGGTGATAAAAACTACCCAATACATTTACTGATACTAACGATAAAATTTAAACAACTTATTATGAAGAGAATATCATTGACTTTGTGTCTGCTCGTAGCCACATGCTGTATGTCATTAGCACAGACAAAAGTTGTGGAGCGTAGCGCAAAAAAAGCTCCTGAGTGGGTCAATACGGCTAACCCAAGTGCACTTGTTGTCACCGTTACCGCCAATACTATAGCAGATGCGCAGGTGAAGGCAATGGCTGAGGTTACAGAGCGCATCATCCTCTCTGTAGCAAGCAACGTAAGCGTGTCGCAGCGCAATGAGTCGAGCGAGATAGTGGAGGACGACAACGTGCAGTCGCGCGATGAATTTACACGTCTCTCGAAGATTAAGTCGGCTAACTTACCTTTCCTTAAAGGTATCTCGTCGAACAAGATAGCTGGAATATACTGGCAGCGTGTTCAGGACAAGAAGACGGGCGAGAGCTACTACGAGTATTCGGTGCTCTATCCTTACTCTCGTCGCGAGCAGCGCACACTGCAGGCAGAGTTTGAGGCTCTCGACCAGGAGATGACCGCTAAGTACGAGGCTTTGGCACAGAAGATAGACAACATTGAGTCGGTAGAAGATATCAAAGCTGCTACTACTGAGCTCAACGCTCTGAAGGCCTACTTCTTCGACGATGTACGCCTTGAGCAGGTGGAAGGCTTGAAGAAGCGCTATCTTCAGCTCTACGATGCGCTCACACTCACAGGTAAGTTTGTTAAACGTGGACAATATAGCTGTCAGGTGCTCCTGAAAGGCAGACCAGTTAAGGTGTCTACATTGCCGACAGTGAAGTCTAGCAGCGTGACTCAGCTCAACGTGCGTCCAACAACCGACGGTACATTCCTCGTTACATACGATGATAGCGAGTGTATTGAGGACGAAGAGAATACTATTGACGTAATGCTTCGTCTTGATGGCAAACGTCTCACTTATAAGATTTCGCTCACAGAAGCCGGTAGTGGCTTTGGCAGTCAGAAGTTCTCTATCGCACCGGAGGGTAAGGTGCTGCTTACAGCAGCTATGGTAGATGCTGCAGAACGTGAAGTCACGGACGTAACAGTGCGTCTTACTGTGAACAACCGCAACGGCAATAAGTTCGCAGTGAAGAGTTTTGAGCTCAATGTGCCTGACATTGCAGTGCCACTCGTCTTCGATAACGTTGACGCAATCTACTCTACAAAGGGACTCATCCAGATAAAGATGCTGGCACAGGGCGAGTATTCGCTTCGTCAAGTAAAGAAGAACGACTTCGGATTTGTGAAGGGCACGCTCAATGTAGTAAACCCAGACACAGGAGCAATCGAACCAATAAAGGTAGCATTGCCATACTCAACCAACTGGGAGTAATGAAATGGAAAACCAATTGGGAGTAATGAAATAGAAATAGGTAACAATTAAATTTATAACAATTAAAACTTGACTATTATGAAACAGAGAATTTTTAACGTATTATTGGCTATCGCACTTATCTTCTGTGGTTCATCTGCAGCTTTCGCTCAGTCGAAATTGTTGAAGAAGGATATTAAGAAGACTTGTAAGGAGTGGAAGAAGGCAGGTTGGTCATTGCTTGCTACAGCTTCTACAATGGAGTATGCGCTTACAAAGTATCGCACATACGTAGAGGGTGATGAGGAGAATCACCTCGTTCTTACAGGTATTGCTGTAGGCAAGAACCCTAAGATTGGTCGTGAGAACGCTATGATGAATGGTATCACAAGCTACGCAAGCCGTGCTAAGGCTCAGGTAGTTGGTAAGATGAAGAGCATTATGTCTTCAGACGCAGAAGGTATGTCTGAGGAAGAAATCGATAAGTTCGGTGCTGCTTATGAGATGGGCGTGAATACAAAGATTGCAGGTCTCGTTAAGATGCACTTCACTCTCGTTCGCGAGAAGGGCGGCTCTAAGGAGTTCCAGGTGTACATGACTATCGATGAGTCAGCTGCTAAGAAGGCTCGTGAGCTTGCTGCAAAGGAGGCAAAGAAGAAGGCAGCTCTTAACGATCTCTCACAGCAGGTTGAGGAGTTCATCGGCGACCCTGTTGAAATGGACGAGTAATATCTTGAAGATATTGTAATCAATCCGGAGAAGGGTAGATTTGTCTGCTCTTCTTCGGATTTTTTAGATAAAAATCATTAAAATAAAACCCGTACAAATGAAAAGATTTATATTATTAGCTTTCTGCGCAACATGTTGTATGGGGACTCAGGCACAAGTCGTAGACGATTTCGATGACTTTGTGAATAGCGAAATGGCATCGTTTGATAAGTTCATTGATGATGCAAACAAGCAATTCATTAGTTTCTTGCGCAATCCGTGGAAAGAGTTCGACTCTAAAAAGCCCGTGGAGAAACGTGTTAAGCCTGAGCCTGTTAAGCCCGTTGTGTACGACGAGAAGAAGGATCCTGATACCACTCCCGTAGAGCTTACTATTGAAGAAATTCTCGGACAATCGACTAAAGAGAGTAAACAGCGTCCTCAGGGAAGAGTGATCGATGGAGGTGAAAAGGTGACGTTTGACAAGCCACAAAAGAAGGTTGACAATACTAACAAGCGACGCCAGCCAGTGGACACCGAGAGTGAAAAACCTCAGCCCGTGGTAAAGCCTGAAACCCCAGCTCCAGTTCCAACTTCTCAGCCTGCTGCTCCAGCAACCAAGCCGACTTGTCCAAATGCTAAGCCGACTTGTCCGAACGCTAAGCCTGCTGCTCCAGCAACCAAGCCGACTTGCCCGAACGCTAAGCCTGTTTGTCCGAACGCTAAGCCGACTTGCCCGAACGCTAAGCCGACCTGTCCGAACGCTAAGCCTGCTGCTCCAGCAACCAAGCCGACTTGCCCGAACGATAAGCCTGCTTGTCCGAACGCTAAGCCTGCTTGCCCGAATGCTAAGCCTGCTGCTCCAGCAACCAAGCCGACTTGTCCGAACGCTAAGCCGACCTGTCCAAACGCTAAGCCTGCTGCTCCGAACGCTAAGCCGACTTGTCCAAACGCTAAGCCTGCTTGCCCGAATGCTAAGCC
>NZ_JH379439.1:16355-63964 GCF_000235885.1 Leyella stercorea DSM 18206 | reverse complement strand
AACGCTAAGCCTGCTTGCCCGAATGCTAAGCCGACTTGCCCGAACGCTCAACCGGCAGCTCCAACAACCAAGCCTGTTGTTGTTCCCGTAACACCTCCGGCAGTTAAGCCGTCAGCACCTACGGGTGAGCTCTTTACGGCTTCTTCAGACAAGCAGATGGTGAACTTCTGTGGACAGAAGGTGTATGTCGACAAGTCGTTGAAAGGTGTTTGTTCGATAGGCAATATGCGTGAGAACGCCATTGCTGATGCTTACGAGGCAATGTGTAAGGCCGATTATAAGGCGTTGGTAGACGATTGTCGTAAGGTGAAGAAGGAGCTCAACCTCAACGATTGGGGTATATTCCTCTTCGTTCGTGAAGCCTCTAAGACACTCTGCACTGATGAGAACGCTGCTGTTGTGATGCAGCAATTCCTGCTCAACGAGCTTGGCTACAAGTCGAAGATGGCGCGCCGTGCCGATCGCAATCAGATGCTTCTGTTCGTTGCTGCTGATTGTCAGGTCTATGGTCATCCATACTTTACAAAGGACGGACTCAACTATTACAACCTCACAAGTAATGAGTCGTGCCAGTTCTATATGTGTCAAGAGGATTCGCCGAAGGCTAAGAGCAAACTGAACATGCAGGTTAATCATGCTCCAGCACTTAATGCTGGTATGGTGAACTCAGTACATAAGAATCGTTCGGGTTCGGTTGCTGTGTCTGTAGACGTTCCAAAATCGCTGATGGAGTTCTATGGCAGTATGCCGCAGTGCGACTATAGCGTGTATGTGAACGCCGAAGTGAACCCATCTGTTGCCAGCAAGGTGCTCTCAACACTCGCACCATTAGTAAATGGAAAGGGTGAGGCAGAGGCTGCCAACTTGCTCATCAATTTTGTGCAGACCGGCTTCCAGTACGCTACCGACCAAGAGCAGTTCGGTTATGAGAAGCCGTTCTTCGTTGAGGAACTCTTCTATTATCCGTATTGCGACTGCGAAGATCGTTCTGTACTCTATTCGTATCTGGTGCGCAATCTGCTGAAGCTCGATGTCGTATTGCTCGATTATCCTAATCATATTGCTACTGCAGTATGCTTCAACGAGAATGTATCGGGCGACTTCGTCACTGTTGGTGGAAAGAAGTATGTGGTTTGCGATCCTACTTACATCGGTGCTTCTATCGGAAAGGCGATGCCTCAGTTTAAGAATGTGGCTGCCAAGGTTCTGAAGTACTAAGTTTTTGTATATATTGAAGTCATAAAAAACGGCATATCTCAAACAAGGGATATGCCGTTTTGGTATTACTCAACTATTCCTGCCTTTATCCAGCTGTCGAGTAGTGCTTTTGCGTCGTTCTCCGCCGTAGCGTCGTCGATGTCGTATTCCTCGCATAGCAGCTCTTTGAGCGTTTCTGCGTCGAACTCTTTGTTCTTTACGCCTTCCCAAAGAAGAGCAGCACTCTCGTTCATGCTGATGATTTTTGTGAAGTCGATGTTCTCTTTGCCTTCTGCAACGATTATGTTCTCGCCGCAAATGTCCCTAAGGACGAATCCTTTCTTTATCTTCATTGTCTTTTTACTTTTTTTACTTTTAAATGCTTTGTGGGTGCGTGGTATGGGCAAGATGCCCATACCTCCTACTGTTTACTTTTTTACTTTTCTATAGATGAACAGTAGGTAGCGGCGGATGGGCAGCAGACGTGTCCAGATAGCCGAATAGATGCGCCATTTTCGTCCCGATGTGTAGTCGGGAGTGCTTCGTCCCTTGCGGTAGAACGCTGTTGCTATGCCGCGAATGTCGGCGAGTGAGCATTGTTCGGTGTTTAGATTGCCGTCGCCACGCAACGTTACCTTGTCGCCGTCGATGTTCACGATGCGGTGTAGCACATACCTGCCTGGACTAATCTCTGCCAGCACTGCGTCGCCACGATGCACTGTGGTGTGCTTGCTGAGTATCGCGCAGTCGCGTCCGTCCTCAAGAAAGGGTCGCATACTGAAGCCGCGCAGCTTGAACGTGACGGTGTGTCCTTGGTTGAGCAGCTCCACGAAATGGGGTATCAGTTGCGCGTTGTTGAACTGTTTGCTTGGGATTTGCATGGTGAGGTGATGTTTTGTTGATGCGGTGCGGATAGTGTATTAAAACTCACTTCTGCTGCCTCTTTGTCTGGCAGGCAGTGTAGTACATAGACGTATTGTGAGGTTTCGATAACCTTGATAACCGTGTCGTAGGTATTGCGGAATACTGTCTTATCCCACTTCATTGTGGAACATGCGGGCAGTATGTATGTGAAGGCTATTGTTGGCGACAAACGTTCTATGCTGTTGCTCTTGGCGCGTGTAATCTGTGCGATGGCTCCGAGTGGTGCCTTCACGTCGCGGTAGCAAGGGGTCTTTCCGCTCCACGGACTACCGTAGATAAATGTGTGTCCGTCGATGACACGCACGATGGGGTTGTCGTCGTTCATCATGTCCGACCCGGGGATGTGCTTCAGCCATAGTTGCGTGTGTGTGCTCTTACCGGTGCCGCTTTTTGCGATGAACGCATAGCCGTAGCCGTTGTTTCTGACGAGTGAGGCGTGTATGAGCAGTGTGTGGAAGAAGCTGCTGCGGAAGGCGTAGAGCATCATAAGTGCGTTGTTCAGTCCGAAGTGTCGCATCTGTTCGTTGCCGTTCAGTGCGCATACGCCTTCGCTGAAATCCTTGTTGGTCTGTAGCAGACAGCAGCTGCGTCCTTCTATGTCCTTTAGTATGTACTGATAGCCTCCGTTGTCGAGTTGGTCGACGATGGTGTCGCCGTTGCCCGTGTCGAAGGTGTCTATGTGTTCGCGATGTTCTTTCGTTATGGGTTTCAGCGTGTCGTCTACGTGTAGTGTAAAAAGAAAATCGTCGTTTGAACCTTTCGTTCTGAAAGGCTCAAACGACGCTATCAATTCAGGGCTGTTTCTGTCGTTTGCTGTGAAAACAACCCTTATGTTATGTTCTGCGATGCAGTATTCAGATATGTTGTTCATTTATTTCTTCTTCGACTTCTTTTTCTGCAAATCTATGCGCTCGCTGTCATCCGGTACGATACATGAGTACGTAAAGTCGTGCTTTGTTATTGATTTCACGTTGTAGCGTCCCTTGGTTGTGTAGCGCTTCTTTGTAGCCATGTATTTCTTCTCTATCTGCTTACGTTTCTTGGCGAAGACGGTGACGCAGGTAGGTGTGGCGCATCCGTTGGCTTTTAGGTGCTCGCGCAACTGATAAGAGTAGTTGTTGCGACTGTACAGAAAGTCGGTTTTTGCATCTACCCAAGCCGAGTCGAGCTGCTGTATATCCGTGATGTACACCGTTGAATCGTTGAACGATGTGGCTATTCCGTAGACGTAGAGTCGTTCTTGCTTCTGCAGTGCGAAGATAAGCGACGGCATGAGCAGCATTGCCAATGCCAGGATTGTGCGTATTTTCATTTCTTTCGTTGTGTTATCGTTATCTGCCAAGATAAGCCTTGAGCAGCTTGTTCTTTGTATTCTGTTTCAGTTTGCGTATCGCCTTCTCTCTGATTTGGCGTACACGTTCGCGTGTGAGTCCGTATTTATTGCCAATCTCTTCCATTGTGCATTCGGGCTGATTGATGCCGTAGAAGGCTTCCACCACATTGCGTTCGCGTTCGTTGAGAACCGACAGGGCGAGTGCAATCTCTTCGCGCATCGATTCCATCACGAGTTCGTTATCGGTCGATGGTTCGGAGTCGTTCGGCATAAAGTCGAGCATACTTGCTCCGTCGCCTTCGGTCATCGGTGCGTCTACGCTTACCTGGTGTGTATCTACCTTTAGCACGTCCTCAATCTTCTCGTGCGGCATGTCGGTTTGCTCTGCAATCTCGTCGATGCTCGGTCGGCGTTCGTTCTCCTGCTCGAACTGGTTGAGTATGCGCTTTATCTTGTTCACGCTGCCCACCTGATTGAGTGGCAATCGTACCACGCGACTCTGCTCGGCTATTGCCTGCAGGATGCTCTGTCTGATCCACCACACGGCGTAGGATATGAACTTGAAGCCACGCGTCTCGTCGAACTTCTCAGCTGCCTTCAACAGTCCGATGTTGCCCTCGTTGATGAGGTCGGGCAGCGAGAGGCCTTGGTTTTGATATTGCTTAGCAACAGAGACTACGAAACGCAGATTTGCCTTTGTCAACTTCTCAAGAGCCTTGCGGTCGCCGTTCTTTATGCGGTGTGCAAGCTCTACTTCCTCTTCTGCAGAAATCAGCTCTTCGTGGCCAATCTCCTGAAGATACTTATCGAGTGAGGCGTTCTCTCGATTGGTAATCGATTTGATGATTTTCAGTTGTCTCATTAAGTGTTGCTTTTTTTGATATTATTTTATTGTTAAAAGGGTGGGTGCGCTTTGCGCGCATCATTCTGCAAATTTAGTTATTTCTATTGGTTGCAGCAAATTTTAATCTACTTATTTTTATTGCTGTTTGGTAAAACTAATAATGTAGTAGTTGCTTTTTTTTGTTCTGCACCGACCGACGCGGATGTCTGCATCGACCGACGCGGATGTCTGCACCGACCGACGCGGATGCTCGTATCGACCGATGCGGATGCTAAATTGACAACAAAAAAAATAGCGGAGGGCTTTTTCTGAGTCCTCCGCTATGTACCTTAGGAGCCTACGGCATTCCTGCCGTAGGCATGTTTTTTCCTTGTAGAGCCTGCGGCAGGAATGCCGTAGGCATGTTGTTGTTTCCTTGTAGTGCCTACGACAGGAATGTCGTAGGCTCCTATTTGTTTAGTCTTCCAAAGGCACAGCGAAGTAAGCCTTCTTGCCCGTAGGATAAACGCCCTGGATATAGAGCACCGGATCCTTGCTTGTAGATGCCTCCTTCACAGCGTTCTGCAAGTCATCTATGGTCTTCACTGCGTTGTCGTTCACGCGCTGGATGATGAAGCCCTTTGTGATGCCTGCGGTCTTCAGTCTGCCCGAGTTCACCTTCAGTACCTCCAAGCCGTAGCCGATGTTCAGCTGTTCCTTCTGTGCGTTCGTGATAGCGCGGAAGTTGCCACCGAGCACGTCGAGGTCTGCCTTCTTCACAACCTGTGTGTTGCCCTTCTCGTTCTTCAGCGTTACGGTCTTTGTAGCCTTCTTCTTGTCGCGCAGATAAGTCACAGTCACCTTGTCGCCCGGGCGCTTCTTGGCGAGCACTTCCTGCAGCTCAGCCATCTTGTTTACAGGTTTGCCGTCTATAGCAGTGATGACATCGCCTTCCTTCATGCCAGCCTCTTCTGCCGCGCTCTCTTCGGTCACCTTAGCCACGTAGATGCCCTCCATTGTGCCGAGGTCAATGTCCTCGCCCTTATCTTTCTTGGCATCTACATAGTTCTTCACGTCCTGACCCTGTATGCCGATGAGTGCACGCTGCACAGTGCCGTACTGCTTCAAGTCTGCCACCACCTTGTTCATAATCGACGTTGGTATAGCGAAGCCGTAGCCACTGAACGATCCGGTCTGCGAGTAGAGCATGGCGTTGATGCCGATGAGCTCGCCGCGTGTGTTGACGAGAGCACCGCCCGAGTTGCCAGGATTGATGGCGGCGTCGGTCTGTATGAACGACTCCACACCATTCTGGTAGAGCGAGCGTGCCTTAGCGCTCACGATGCCCGCCGTCACGGTGTTCGTAAGGTTGAACGGGTTGCCTACGGCGAGCACCCATTCGCCCACCTTGATGTCGTCGCTGTTGGCGATAGTTATGGCTGGCAGGTTCTTGCCGTCAATCTTGATGAGTGCCAGGTCGGAAGCCTTGTCCGTGCCGATGATGCGTGCCGAGTATTCTTTATTGTCGTTGAGTGTCACGGTCAGCTCGTCAGCGTCTGCCACCACGTGGTTGTTCGTCACGATGTAGCCGTCGGCAGAGATGATAACGCCCGAGCCCGAGCCCTGCTGCTTCGGTGTGCGCACGCTGCGACGCTGCTTGCCACCGTTGCCTTGTGGATTGCCGAAGAAACCGAATGGGTCAGAGAAGAAGTCGGAGAACGGGTCGTTCTCCACCTCCACGGTCTGCACCTTCGAGTTCTTTGTGCTGAGGATATGTACAACCGACGGCAGCGACTTCTCCGCAGCGTATGTCAGATCGACCGGCTGTGCCGGTACGGCTGCCGCTGCGGCTGGTGTTGCGTTCACCTTGATTAATGTTCCGGTGGAAAAGGCAAAGGCGAGGGTGCTCATTGCCACAACAAAATACTTAGAATACTTTTTCATAGTTCTGTTTATTTTCTTGTTTTGTTATTGTTTTCTAATCGTTTACGACCTACTTAACGCTGCTTGCTTATTCTGACATATTGCCGTTCTATGCGTGCAATGTTGTGTTAAAACAACAGCGTTTCTGTTTTCGTGGTTGCAAATTTAGACGCAAAAAATGTTAATCTGACAAATTGACACGCATCTTTATCCCATTTTAACACTACAATTTAACATATTAACGGCTATTAGAAAACCAACCCTCCTTTTTTACTTTTGTTTTATTTCCGTCGCCTCCCTGCGCCTCATGTTGGGGAAGTAGCGCAGCGCCAAGTAAAGCGTTGCAATGATACCGATAGCTCCGCCAGCATAGCCTATGTATTCTATCGACAGTCGGCTCACCACCAGTCCGCCCACGTAGGCACCACTGCCTATGCCGAGGTTGAATATGCCCGAAAAGATAGACATGCCTATCGACGTGGCGTTATCCGGCGCAAAGCGTATGGTGTTGTCCTGAAAGGCTATGTTGAACGCCGTAGCCATGGCTCCCCACAAGATGCAGACCGCGAGGGTGTACGCCATGCCCGCAGTCGCAGCCTGCAGCATCATCATGCACAAGGCGGGGCCTAACGTCACCGCCAGTATGAAGCGGCGTGGGTTAGCCATATAGTACTTTGAGAAGGCTATACTGCCGAGCATACCCGAACCGCCGAACACGATGAGTACCAGCGTCACCGTTTCGGGCGACATGGCTGCCACTTTGCCCAGGAACGGCTCAATGTAGCTGTAGCAGGTGTAATGGGCTGTGGCGAAGAGCACCGACATAATGAATACGCCTACCAGCACGCGGTTGTGTAGCAACTCGGGCAGCTGCTTGAAGGCGAACTTGCCGCGGCTCTGCAGTTTTGGAAACACCACGAGTATGAACACGAATATGAGGGCGGAGATGATGGCGATGCTCATGAACGCCATTCGCCAACCTACGTAGAGACCTATCACGCGACCCAACGGCAGACCGACAACCATGGCTACCGACGAACCTGTGGCAATAGCACTCAGTGCTAAGGCACGCTTTCCGTCGGGCACGGTGCGCACAGCGAGCGGCGAGGCTATCGACCAGAATATAGAGTGGGCGCAAGCCACACCGATGCGCGAGAGCATCAGCGTGTAATAGCCTTCGGCTAATGCCGACCCTACATGGCTCACTACGAACAACGCTATTATGGACAGCAACAACCGCTTCAGCTCCATCTTCGATGCCTTTATCATCAGAGGCAGCGACATTATCGCAACCACCCAGGCGTACACCGAGATTAGCAGTCCGGCGCGAGCCTCGCTGATATTAAGGTCGGTGGCAATGTCTGTGAGCAGACCGATAGGCATAAACTCTGAGGTGTTGAACACGAACACGGCAAAGGTAAGCCCTACAAGGGGCAACCATCTGCTGAAAGATTCTTTCTTTTGCATCCTGAAAATAAAATATAACTGGTTATCCTTTATTTATTTTATACTGCAAAGTTACGCAAATAATCAGCTAACGGTGCAGTCGTAAAACAGAAACCTCGCATAATATGACTTAAATCAAGCACACGGCGTAACCCCGAAGCGTGGAACAATATGCTAAAAGTTTTTCTTTTATTCTTTAATTGTGGCATAATAGGGAAATCCATAACAATTAATAGGGATAAAACTCTTGTTATTAGTCAAAATTGTTGTAAATTCGCAACATTAACCAAAACACGTTTTTATAAATGAAGAAGTTTTTAATTGTAGCAATAGCGTTATTGACCTCGGTTCTTACCATGGAGGCACAGGGATATCAAGGCAACAACTATCGTGGCGGACGCGATTTCTCGATGTACGCCAATCGTTACGACCGCTTCGGTAGAGAGGGCGTTTACATGGGTCTGCGCCTTGGTCCGTCGTTCACCACAGTCAATTCTGACAAAAAGGAGCTTGACGGAAGTAGCACAAAAACCGGACTAAACTTTGGCGTGTTTACTGGTATGCAGCTCTCTCCGAAAGCCCCCGTATTCCTTGAGGGTGGACTGATGTATGTGGAGAAGGGTGGTAAAAATCTATATGAAGGCAAGAAGAAAACCTTTAGTCTGCGCTATTTAGAGCTCCCTATCGTTGTGAAATACGGCTTCCAGGTAAACGAGCACTTCTCGGTGCAGCCACTTGCCGGTGGCTACTTCGCGTTGGGCATTGGTGGAAAGGTGAAGGATTTTGCCGATCGTGATGCTGTTCATTCTTTCTCGAAGCACAAGTTCAAGCATTTTGATGGCGGTTTGCGCTTCGGTTGCGGCGTAACCTACGACCTGTTCTATGCCGACCTCACCTACGACCTCGGCCTCGCCAATATCTGTCACGACGAGTTCGACACATCGCACAATCGCAGTCTCTCGCTCAGTTTTGGTGTTAATTTCTGATGGAGTAGACCACTCTTATTGTCTACTTTTATTCAAATAAATTACGGAAAATTGCCCTATGTGCGCAATTTTCCGTAACTTTGCATCTTGTTGGAAACAGTGTCTCGGTTCTGTCGCTGCTGCGCATAGGCGCAGGAGAGGAAAGTCCGGGCAGCACAGGGAACCCCACTTCCGAAAGTAGAAGCTGTCGGCGACGGCAGGTGTCGGTAGAAGAAAATAACCGCCACGCCTCGTGTGTGGTAAGGGTGAGAAGGTGGTGTAAGAGACCACCAGCCGGTGGGCGATCATCGGGCTGTACCATCTGGGGGCTGCAAGTTCATGTAAACCATCGTTTGAGGGCGTCCCGTCCGACCATAGTGACGGTGGAGGGTAGAATGCTGGAGACGCAGGGCGACCTGCGTAGTAGATAAATGACAGAAGGCTCGCATCGCAGCAATGCAGTGCGAGAAACAGAACCCGGCTTATAGAGACACTGTTTCCCGCTTTTTTTATATTTTTGCAAGCATGTATACTATGCCTTCTTACGCTGCGGCAGCAGCGACGCACCGATGCTTGCGACGAGCACGGCGAGGATGATGCAGAGCGAAGTCACAGCGTCAATCTCCACCCATTCATGTATGAGCATTTTCGCACCGATGAAGAGCAGCAGCACGCACACGCCCGTTTTCAGATAGCGGAAACGGTCGGCAATAGCTGCTAAGAGGAAGAACATCGCACGCAAGCCGAGGATGGCGAAGATGTTAGAGAAGAACACTACGTAAGGGTCGAGCGACACCGAGAATACCGCCGGAATACTATCGAAAGCGAATATCAAGTCGCTGAATTCTATCACGAGCACCGTCACGAAGAGCGGTGTGAAGAGCAATCTGCCTGCCTTGCGCACAAAGAAGCGGTCGCCCTCAAACTGCGTGTGTATGCGGCCGGTTTTGGAGAGCAGTCGCACGATAGGATTCTTCTGAACGTCCATCTCCTCCTTCTTGTTGCGGTCGAGGAACATCTTCACACCACTATATATAAGTACGCCTCCGAAAACCAGCAGCACCCAGTCGAAGCGACTGATGATTGCCGCACCGAGGAAGATGAACACGAAGCGCAGCACGATTGCACCCAGTATGCCCCAGTTGAGCACATGCTGATACTCGTTCTTGCCTACGCCGAACGCCGTGAATATCATCATCATTACGAAGAGGTTATCTACAGACAGCGTTTTCTCGATGAGGTAGCCCGATATGTAGCTGATAGTCATGTAGTGGCGATACTGCTGCAGGCTCGCCTCGAAGTCCGACGGATCGAGCTTTAGGTGCGGAGCATACGCCGATGCCACGGCTTTAAGGTCGGCAAAGCTGCTAATGCCGTGCACCATGTCGCCCTTGAACCAAAGGAAAGCCGAGAAGGCGAGTGCGAGTGTTATCCAAACGGCAGTCCATGTGCCTGCCTCACGTATCGATACCTCATGCGCTTTCTTGTCGATAACGAGCATGTCGAGCACGAGGATTGCGGCTATGAACACAATAAAGCCGCCTAAGAAAATAAATTCTGAAAGATGAAACATGTGTTACTTTTGTTTGTTTGGGGTGCAAAGTTATACCTAATAATCCGAACGTACAACATTTAAATGTGGTTTTAACGGAATTGTAACATAGATGTTGTTGCGGTGTTGTGGTGAGATGGTGAGGTTTTATGTTGTGGTGGTGAGGTTTTATGTTGTAGTGGTGAGGTTTGATGTTGTAGTGGTGAGGTGGCGAGCTGGTGAAGTGTTGGTATAAAATCTCTTAAAACGCGTTTTTTAAGCCCTCTAAGCAATGTTAATCCAAATATTTTTTGTAATTTTACACCCTTGAAGACAGCCTTAAAATCGCGTATAGCGAAAATAAAAGGCATTTGAGGCGATTTTCTGTTTGAAAACCGCTCTCTAAAATGAAGTAAGAAATAATTATTATAAAAATCAATGGACGAAAATCAAACAATTGATCTGGACAGAGTTCAGAAAATCAACATTGAGGAGGAGATGAAGAAGTCGTACATCGACTATAGTATGTCGGTGATTGTGGCTCGTGCCCTCCCTGATGTTCGCGATGGATTTAAGCCGGTACACCGCCGCATCCTCTACGGTATGCTCGGTATCGGCAACACAAGCAGCAACCCTTATAAGAAGTGTGCGCGCGTCGTTGGTGAGGTGCTCGGTAAGTACCACCCACACGGCGACTCGTCTGTCTATGGCGCTTTGGTCCGTATGGGACAGAGCTGGAACATGCGCTACATGCTTGTGGACGGACAGGGTAACTTCGGTTCGGTTGACGGCGACTCTCCAGCTGCCATGCGTTACACCGAGTGCCGCCTCTCGAAGATGGGCGAGCACATCATGGACGACTTGGAGAAGGATACTGTAGACATGGATCCCAACTTCGACGACACGCTCACCGAGCCGTCGGTTATGCCTACGAAGATACCGAACCTTCTTGTGAACGGCGGCAACGGTATCGCTGTGGGTATGGCTACCAACATGCCTACACACAACCTCTGCGAGGTTATCGACGGCTGCTGTGCATATATCGACAATCCGGATATCGACACCGACGGACTGATGCAGTACATTCAGGCACCCGACTTCCCTACAGGCGCATATATCTATGGCTTGCAGGGCGTGCGCCAGGCTTACGAGACAGGTCGCGGACGTATCGTGATGCGTGCAAAGTCGGAGATAGAGAGTGGCGACACTCACGACAAGATTGTTGTGACCGAGATACCTTATGGCGTGAACAAAGCCGACCTCGTTGCCGGCATTGCCGACCTCGTTAAGGAGGGCAAGATTACGGGCATCTCTAACGTCAACGACGAGTCGGGCCGTCAGGGTATGCGTATCGTTGTCGACGTGAAGCGCGATGCCAACGCCAACGTAATCCTCAACAAGCTCTACAAGATGACCGCTATGCAGTCGTCGTTCTCAGTCAACAGTATCGCTCTTGTAAACGGACGCCCACGCCTGCTCACGCTGAAGGAGTGCGTGAAGTACTTCGTGGAGCACCGTCACGACGTGACAATACGCCGCACAAAGTACGACCTCAAGAAGGCTCAGGAGCGTGCCCATATCCTCAAAGGCTTGATCATCGCCTGCGATAACATCGACGAGGTGGTGCGCATCATCCGCGCATCGGAGACTCCGTCTGACGCTCAGCGCAACCTTGAGAAGCGTTTCGAACTCGACGAACTGCAATCTAAGGCAATCGTTGACATGCGTCTCTCTCAGCTCACCGGCCTGCGCATCGACCAGTTGCACGCCGAGTTTGAGGAGTTGGAGCGTCAGATAGCTTACTTCGAGCAGATACTTAGCGATCCAGAACTCTGCAAGAAGGTGATGAAGGACGACCTGCAGGAGGTGAAGGAGAAGTACGGCGACGAGCGCCGCACAGAGATAAAGCCTTTCGAGCACGAGTTCAACGCCGAAGACTTCTATCCGAACGACCCCGTCGTAATCACCGTGTCGCACATGGGATACATCAAGTGCACACCGCTCAGCGAGTTCCGCGAGCAGTCGCGCGGTGGCGTAGGTTCGAAGGGAGCACGCACACGCGAGCAGGACTTCACCGAGTATATCTACCCGGCTACAATGCACCAAACCATGCTGTTCTTCACACGCAAGGGCCGCTGCTACTGGCTTAAGTGCTACGAGATACCGGAGGGTGACAAGAACTTCAAGGGTCGCGCCATCCAGAACATGCTCAACATCGATCCCGACGACTCTGTCAATGCTCTGCTGCGTCTGCGTGGACTGAACGACGAGGAGTTCGTGAAGTCGCACTACGTAGTATTCGCCACGAAGAACGGTACGGTGAAGAAGACAAGCCTTGAGGCTTACTCGCGTCCGCGTACCAACGGTGTCAACGCCATCAATATCGTTGAGGGCGACGAGGTGGTAGACGTGCGCCTCACCAACGGCAAGAACGAGATTATCCTCGCCAACCGCAACGGACGTGCCGTGCGCTTCGACGAAGACTCTATACGCACAATGGGTCGTGTGTCTACTGGTGTGCGCGGTATGAAGCTCGACGAGGGCGACGACGAGGTGGTAGGTATGATTGTTGTGAACAACGCCGAGACAGAGACCGTAATGGTTGTGTCTGAGAACGGCTACGGCAAGCGCTCGCAGGTAGAAGACTACCGCAAGACAAACCGCGGCGGTAAGGGTGTGAAGACATTCTCTATCACAGAGAAGACCGGTCGCCTTGTAGCCATTAAGAACGTCACCGACGACAACGACCTCATGATTATCAACAAGAGCGGCATCGCTATACGTCTCGCCGTATCAGAGTGTCGTGTCATGGGACGTGCCACACAGGGCGTGCGCCTCATCAACCTCTCGAAGAAGAACGACGTAATCGCAAGCGTATGCAAGGTGATGAGTTCGGAGAAGGAGGCAGATGTAGAGGGCGACAAGGACGACGAAACCTCTCAACCTCTCAATCCTCCTACGGCTTAGAAAAGCTTAGAATGGCGAAAGGCTTAGAAAAGCTTAGAGAGGCTTAGTTCGGCTTATATAATTCAAAAACTCAAAACTCAAAACTCAAAATTATGAAGAAATTATTTGTAGCAGCATTGCTGGCAGTAACTGCCACATCTGCATTTGCACAGGACATCAAGACTGTTCTCAAGGCAAAGGACTACGCTGAGGCACAGAGCGGTCTCAACGCTTGTCTCTCTTCGCTCAGCAACGAAGACAAGGCTAAGGGTTACAACAAGCTCGTCGACATCTCGTTCGACAAGTTCAACAAGGAGAACGCTGCATCTGTAGAGATTCAGACTCTCGAGCAGATGGGTCAGAAGAGCGATAAGACCTACGACAAGCAGGGCATGTTTGACGCTCTCCTCAATGGTCTTAACAACGCCATCGAGTGCGACAAGTACGACCAGCTCCCTAACGCTAAGGGCAAGGTGGCTCCTAAGTTCCGCAAGAAGAACGCTAACCGCATATGG
Organism: Leyella stercorea DSM 18206; assembly: GCF_000235885.1. Taxonomy (GTDB): domain Bacteria; phylum Bacteroidota; class Bacteroidia; order Bacteroidales; family Bacteroidaceae; genus Prevotella; species Prevotella stercorea. The sequence goes on along the minus strand of NZ_JH379439.1, from coordinate 50,361 downwards.
CCTAACCGCATCCAGTTCGTAATAGCAGGTCAGGACTGCCTTCAGGGCGACGACCAGACCGTAGCTTACAAGTACTTCGCAGCATACGTAGACAGCTACACAGCACCTCTCTTCGCAGACATGGACAAGTCTACACGCGACGAGTACCTCGGCAACGTAGCCCTCATCGCAGCTCGTCTGGCTTATCAGCTGAAGGATATGGACAAGGCAAATCAGTATTGCGACGTAGCCCTCAACGATACAGCTTCTTACAAGGAAGCACTCGGTGTTAAGGTTGCATTTATGCAGCAGGAGATGAAGACTAAGGAAGACTCGCTGCGTTGTCTGAAGAACGTAGAGGCTCTCTACCTCAAGGACAAGGAAAACGAGAGCATCTTCTCTGTACTTGCTCCGCTCTACGGTGCACTCGGTATGCAGGACAAGCAGGACGCTATCCTCGCTGAGCGCCTCGCTGTTAATCCTAACGACTTCATGGCTAACCTCGTGAAGGGTCAGGCACAGATGAATGCAACCAAATGGGATGAGGCAATCGCTACTCTGCAGAAGGCTGTTGCTGCTAAGGACGACGCTCTCGCACTCACTTTCCTCGGCTTCTGCTACAACAACAAGGCTGCTCAGCTGCAGGATGCTGCACAGATGAAGAGCCTCTTCGAGCAAGCAAAGCAGTGCTTCGAGAAGGCACGCGACCTCGACCCAGGTCAGCAGCGTGCCAACTGGTCGTACATGCTCGACAATACCAACTACAACTTGGAACGTCTTAACGGCGCAAACTAATTAACTCATGCGGCATGTCCCACTGTCTATATATTATAAGGTGGGACATGCCGTGGATTGTAATCGGGATAAAATGTTCAGAAAACTATTCTTAGTCACATTGCTTGTGTTCGCCACATTCGCTTCCGCAACAACGCAAAAGAAGGAGATGGCACAAGCCAAAGCGGCAATAAAGGCTGGAAAGGCGGTTGAAACTGAGGCTTCGATGCGTACGCTGCTCGCCAATCCTGACAACAGGAGCAACGAGAAGATTTGGCTTGTCTTGTTCGATGCGGTAAAAAAGCAGTATGAGGATGTGAACGAACAGATGTATCTCAAGCAGTCGACCGACACCGCAAAGCTCTTCGAGGCAGCCTACCGTATGTTCGGTGTGCTCGAAGGCCTCGACTCTGTTGATGCCCAGCCCAACGAGAACGGACGTGTGCAGCTGAAGTATCGTCGCAAGAACGCCGAATACCTCGACGCCTATCGCAAGAACCTCTACACCGGAGGCTCCTTCTTTCTCAATAAGCAGAACTATCAACGTGCGTTCACGCTCTTTTCGGCTTACATCGACTGCGCCGAGCAACCACTCTTTCAGAGTTACGACTACACCACAAAGGACAAGCGTCTGCCTTCAGCAGCATTCTACGCCCTCTATAGTGGCTATCGCGCCAATGACCATGTCGCCACTCTGCGCTATAAAGACTTGGCAGAGGCTGACACCGCACGCCTGCAACTCACCCTACAGTACGTAGCCGACACCTATCGTGCGCAAGGCGACACCATCGGTTATGTGTCTACGCTTGAGAAGGGCTTCGACAAAAATCCGGTATCTGAGTACTTCTTTCCCCATCTGTTCGACTATCGTTTCCAACGTGGTGACACCACACAGGCACTCACGCTTTGCAATCGTTCGCTTGCCATCAACGCAAAGAGCAAAGTTGCAATGCTCGCCAAGAGCGCAGTGCTGCTCACCATGCAACGCTACGACGAGTGCGTACAGCTCTGCGATGCTATCATCGCCCTCGACGACAGTCTTGCGGATGCTTATCTCAACGCTGGCTTGGCTTATTTCAACCAGGCGGTGAAGATAGACAACGCGCCGAAACACACACGCGCCGAGCGCGCCAAAATGCTCGAATTCTATCGCAATTCGTTGAAGTACATGCAGACATACCGCAAGCTTGCCCCAACACGCAAGGATTTGTGGGCAATGCCGCTCTACACTATCTACCTCAACCTCAACATGGGTAAGGAGTTTGTGGAGATGGACGCAATTATCAAATCGCTATAACGCAAAGGTAGCTCGATGAGAGTTTCCCATTAAAAGAGGATAAACTATAGATTAATCCCCCAACAAGTGATGTTTCAAGTTGTAAACGTTCCTTGTTGAGGGATTTTTTGTATCGCTATCGTGATACGCATCGACCGGCGCAGATGTCCGCATCGACCGGCGCAGATGTCCGCATCGACCGACGCGGATGAAAAAACTTGCTCTTTTACTTGCATTCGCTTGCGCAGAATTGTAATTTTGCAAGCACAATAGACAGATAATATTAACCTTAACAAAAAGAAAAACATGAGTATCAATTACGAAATTCACACACTAAGCAATTCGCAAGGCAGCGGAACAGCACGCCATTTCGCACGTATCTTTGAAGGCTCACCAATGACGGCGCAGCAGTTGGAGCATCTGATACAGGACAACAGTACACTGAAGAAAGGCGATATAGAGGCAACACTGTCGGAGTTGCGCGAACAGATGGTGCGCGAACTCTCGCAAGGACACCGCTTCTACATTCCTAATGTGGGCTATTTCTCTCTCTCCGTGAAGCTCGATGCCGATGGCAAGGCGGTGGAGAAGGTGAGTAGTGGCGACCTGCGTCTGCACAACATCAACTTCCGACCAGAGGCTTCGCTCTTGCAGGAAGTGGGCAGCAAGGTGCGTTTTCGTCGTGCGCGCCTCACGTCGAAGTCGGTGGTGTACGAGGAGAAGCAGCTGCTCTCGCTTCTGATGGATTACCTCTCCGCGAACCATTTCATCACCTGTCGCACGATGCAACGCCAGTTTAGGCTGCGCGAAACGGCTGCATGCAAGTGGCTGAAGCGTTTCGTGGAGCAGGGCGTGATAAGGAGAGAAGGCGCACGGAATGCGCCCGTGTATATTAAGGCGTGAGGTTTGGAATGAGAATTAGTCGAACTCACGTTGTTGATTAATTATTTTTAATTATTGCTGTCCGGTAAAATTAATAATATGGTCAAAGACACTCGGTTATCCCGAACTGGGGTAATACTAACCACTTAAGTGCAAATTTCAACCACTTATTCCACCTATAAGTATGTTTAGGCACTATCGTTAAATACTTGTATTGCACGAACAAAATGTAAACACTATCTTTGCATTATTATAATTCATATAATAACGTTGCGTAATTATGAGTATTAACTAAAAACACAAAACTTATGAAAAAGAAGTATTTAAATTTATTAGTCCTATTCTCATTTATTATAGGATTAATTCCGCTTGCATCATGTAGTGATAATGATGATGAAGAAAGTGGCAATGGTGAAAATAATAGTGGTATCGTAGGAACATGGAAGACAGTTGACGATGATGACGTCTATGTCTTCAAAAGTGATGGAACAGGTATTGGTTGTGAGCACACCGAAGATGTAGAGCAAGATTTGTGGACATTTCGGTATGAGTATTCGGAAAAGGACAAAACAATCAAAATGATGTATGATGGAAAAACAGATGTGCTCACAAACGTTGAAATAAATGGCAAGATGCTTGTTGGCATTGATTCCGACAATAACGATAGATTTTTACTTAATAGACAGGAGAATCCCATAGGAATACTAACATTGGATGCCGGCAATGATGATACATATAATGGTGATGTATATCGGTATGGAAGTGAAACTGCTGGACATTCAATTGATATAACGAGTAGATTCTTATGGCATAAAGACTATTTTGAGGAAATGCAAATCAAGATAAGTGATGTCGTTGATTATAGCAACATGATGTTGAATTATGCGGTAAATCAATATGGAAACAAAGCCTCACTTACATTTGAACTCAATAGGAATGATATGTCAGAATCACGCAGTGCGATAATTCGATTAACCGCTCTCGATAGCAAAGGGAATGGAGTGTCGAGCATAGATGTGAAGATATATCAAGAATCTAAGGGAATGACATTTGAAATTGTACCACCTTCAGAAATTCCAGCCAATGGGGGAACTGTAGCTTTTTTGGTATATAATAAAGATAATAATAATATTAATGTAAGATATCCATCAGAGCAGAGTGTTAATTGGACAATGCTCTATACAAATAAATACTCTGGGGGTAAAGATTGGAAACTAAATGTTACGGCTAACGCTAATACATCTGGTTATGTCAAAACGTTCACATACACATTTAGCAAGAATGACGGGTCATTGTTGCAATACACTCTGAGGCAAGAGCCAACCTATAGTGGAGGTGGGTCTGGTGGTTCTGGAGGTTCTGGTGGTTCTGGAGGTTCTGATGGTGGAAGTAGAAAATGTACTGGATGTTATGGAACCGGCAAGTGTACAGCTACAAATTGCTTAAGGGGTAAATGTGCACGATGCGCAGGAACAGGTATCGGAACTATGGGTAGAAAATGCATTTATTGTAATAATGGATACTGCCGCACATGTAGTGGCACTGGTAAGTGCAAATATTGTAATGGTACAGGTAAATATTAAAAAACGGTTCAATAACCATGAGTGACTGAAAAATAATAGAAGAATGCCGAAGCGTTGACGATAAAAAGCAATGTGGGCATGGCTTTCGCCATGCCCACATTTATTATATATCAGTATAGATACATTGTATATCAATACAGATGCTCAGAGTAGAGAGTTACAGGTCGTCGAAGTTCACGACTTCTTCCTTGGGATGCTTGTGCGCATTAGGTTGCTGCTCGGGCGAGCCTTCTTTTGTTGGTTCGGTAGCTGAGTGGCGTTCTATTGGTGCGCCATTCTCGTCGAGCACGATCTCTTCTTCGACGTGTATGCTGTCGGTATTGGTAGAGTCGTTCTTCTCGCGCATGTAGTAGCTCTGGCAGTTGTACATTGCGGAGGTGATGTCGTCGTCCTTCGGTTTGCCGAACTTGGTGCGATACTTTGCGAATGCCGGGTCGCCCAGCACCGACTGCAGGAAGTAGCCGCAGATGGGGAGTGCGGTGCGTGAGCCCTGTCCGAGTGCGCCGGTGCGGAAGTGGATGCAGCGGTATTCGCCACCCACCCATGCGCCTACGACGAGTTTCGGGCTGACACCCATGAACCATGCGTCGGAGTGGTTGTTTGACGTACCGGTCTTGCCACCCCAGTCGGTGTCGCGGAAGTTGCCTACGTATCCGTTGAGGCTCATTGATGTGCCGCCCGGCTCGCGTGTGCCGCCCATGAGCATTTGCTGCATGAGGAACGCGCTCTTGTACGGGATTACTTGCTCTTCGTTGAGCGGAGCCTTGTACACCTCTTTACCGTTGCGGTCGACAATACGTGTTACGAGTACGCGTTTCACGTACTTGCCGTCGTTGGCGACGGTGCTATAGGCGTTGGCAAGCTCGAGGAGGTTGATATCGCTTGAGCCGAGTGCGAGGGCTGGGGTCTCGTCGAGCGGACTCTCGATGCCCATCTTGTGTGCAGTTTCGGCGATGCGCGTGATGCCCATCTCTTGTCCGAGGCGCACGGCTACAGAGTTGATGCTTCGTGCGAAGGCAGCCTTAAGAGGTATAGAGTCGCCAGTGAAGTAGCCGTTGGCATTGGTCGGTGCCCATGTTACCTCTTTGTTCTGCGCTTTGTCGAACACTTTCATCGAGAAGTACTCGTCGCGGCGCTTGTCGCACGGTGTGAGTCCCTGGTTCATAGCTTCGGTGTAGACGAAGAGCTTGAAGGTAGAGCCTGGCTGGCGCATGGCAGTGACCTTGTCGTACTTCCACGACTTGAAGTCGATGTCGCCCACCCATGCTTTCACGGCACCTGTCTGTGGTTCCATTGCTACGAACGAGCAGTGCATGAAGTGAACCATGTAGCGTATGGAGTCCATTGTGGACATCTCGCGCTCTATAGTGCCCTGCTCGTAGTCGAAGAGCTTCACTTTGTGCGGTCGGTTGAGGTAGTACTCTATAGAGTCGGGGTTGTTCGGGAAGCGTGCAAGCAGATACTTGTACACTGGCTGTCGTTTGGCAATGCCCTCGATGAAGCCCGGGATGACGTTGTGGCGTTCGTCCTGCCATGGTTCTTGATTGCCCCAGTGGTTATTGAAGTTGCGCTGCACTTGCTTCATCTGCTTTATGGCAGCCTCTTCGGCGTATTTCTGCATACGCGAGTCGATGGTGGTGTATATCTTCAAACCAGACGTGTAGAGGTCGTAGTCGTTGTCGTTGCACCATTTGCGTAGCTCATCGGCAACCGCCTCGCGGAAGTAGAGTGCTGTGCCGTCGTAGTTGCTCTCAACGCTATATTTGAGTTCGATATCGATTTGCGAAATCGAGTCGTACTCGGCACGTGTCAAATCGCCATGGCGTACCATGTTGCTGAGCACGATGTTGCGTCGGCGCAGCGAGTTCTTCGGGTTGGCGATGGGGTTGTAGTAGGTGGTAGCCTTGAGCATTCCGACGAGTACTGCTGCCTGTTCGGCGGTGAGTTCTTTCGGTGAGCAGTTGAAGTAGGTCTTGGCTGCGGTCTTTATGCCGAAGGCGTTGCTGCCGAAGTCGACGGTGTTGGCGTACATGGTGAGTATCTCCTTCTTGCTATGCGTCATCTCGAGTTTTGTGGCTATAATCCACTCCTTCGACTTCACGATGAGCATACGCACACCGGGCAGCTTGCCGAGCAGTCCGGTGGAGTAGTTGGTACGCATACGGAACATGTTCTTGGCGAGCTGCTGCGTGATGGTGGATGCACCACGTGCGTCGTGATGTAGCACAGCGTCCTTTACGGCACCTACAAGTCCGGTGTAGTCTATGCCGTGGTGCTTGTAGAAACGCTCGTCCTCGGTGTCGATGAGTGCTTTCCAGAAAGCAGGGTTCACGTCTTCGTACTCTACTGGTGTGCGGTTTTCGTTGAAGTATTTGCCGATGAGCACACCGTCGTCGCTGTATATTTCGGAAGCCTCACTGGTTACAGCTTCCTTAATAGCACTGAAGCCTGGCGACTTACCGAAGAGCCAAAGGAAGTTGATGTCTACGGCTCCAAGGTAGAGAAAGAAGGCAACGATGCATGATGCAATGCCTATGAGTGTCTTGGTGTACCATTTGCGACCTCTGTAGAGGTTTCGATACCATGTGAAGAAGGTGCGCACCTTCTTCTGACACCAGATGAGAATGGGCTTTACTTTTTTCATCTTTGTTGTGGTTGTTTCAAGTTGCGCATGTCTGCGACATGCTGTGTGTTATTGATTATTATTATGTTATGCAAAAGTACATATTTTGCTTAACCTACAAGGGTTGTATCTATGAAATTTATGATTTCTTTAATGTTGTCGGGGCAGAACCAATGTATGGAGGCATCGCGTTTGAACCACGTCTGTTGCTTACGACAGTAGCGCCGGCTGTTGCTTTGTATCTTGAAGATGCACTCGTCGAGCGTGGTCAGTCCGTCGAGGTATTCAAACATTTCTTTGTAGCCCACGGTGTTAAGGGCGTTCTCCGTGCGCTGTGGGTATACGGCGAGTGCTTCCTGCTCGAGTCCGCTGTCAATCATGTTGAGAACGCGGGCATTGATGCGCTCATAAAGCACGTCACGTGGGCGTGTCAGACCAATCTTCATGATATTGAACGGGCGTTCCTTGCGCTCGCTCTTTCGGAACGATGTGTAGGTCTGGCCAGTGCAGTGGCATATCTCAAGGGCATGGACAACGCGGCGTGGGTTATTGCGGTCGACGATGGCCCAATGCTCAGGGTCGAGCAGCTTCAGTTCGGCTACTAATCGCTCCAGTCCTTCGTCAGCTAAGCGTTGTTTCATCCAATCGCGCGTCTCGTCGTCGACGGTGGGTATGTCGTCGATGCCGTTGCATACGGCGTCGATATACATCATCGAACCACCGGTGAGGAGTGCTGTGTCGTAGCGTTTGAAGAGGTCGGAGGTGAGCAGTTGCATCACGTCGCTCTCGTACATCGATGCACTGTAGTAGTCACCGATATGGTGTGTGCCAACGAAGTGATGCTTCACACGGGCACGCTGCTCGGGGGTGGGGGCTGCGGTGCCTATCGGTATCTCTTCGAATATCTGTCGGGAGTCGGCGTTAATGATTGGTATGTTGAGGTGTTCGGCTACTTGCAGGCATAACTCTGTCTTGCCTACGCCGGTAGGACCGAGTATTACTATCAGTGTTTTCGCCATGTCTTATCGTTGTTTTAGAATGTATTGAAATGCAAAAAAGGAATTTAACGGGAGTAGGGGGCTTTGCCCGAAGTTAACTTCTATTCATTTGATATGCAGTGTATTAACTTCTGTGTTACTCTTGTTAAATTCCTTTTTGTCATACCCTCATGTATTAAGGGGTGCCTACCCTCCAATGTTTGAGGTGGCGTGGGTATGGCAGGGATGCCATACCCTCCTATGTTTTATCGTATAATTCCGCGCTGTGAATTCTCTACGAAGTTGAGTATGTACTCCACTTCCTTTGTCATAGGCAGTGTCTTGCGCACTTCCTCGATGCCCTCCTTGAGTGTGCCGGTGTTGTAGAGGAGGCGGTAGGTGTTGTGGATTAGGTCAATCTGCTCGTTGCTAAATCCGCGGCGACGCAGACCAACGAGGTTCAGACCGCAGTACTTCAGAGGGTCGCGACCTGCGATGATGTACGGCGGAATGTCCATCGGTGAGCGCGAACCGCCCTGCACCATCACGTAGCCACCGATGTGGCAGAACTGATGAACGAGCACGCTACCAGAGAGGATTGCATTGTCGTCAACTACTACTTCGCCAGCGAGCTTCGTAGAGTTGCCGATGATCAGTCCGCTTCCGAGTTTGCAGTCGTGTCCTACGTGCATATTCTCCATAAGCAAGTTGTTGGAGCCTACAACAGTTTTGCCCTTTGATGCTGTGCCACGCGAGATTGTTACGTTCTCGCGGATAGAGTTGTTGTCACCGACGATACAGGTGGTCTCCTCGCCACGGAACTTCAAGTCTTGTGGCTTTGTAGAGATACTCGCTCCGGGGAAGAACTCGTTGTTGCTGCCGATGCGTGCTCCAACATGTATTGTAACACTATTCTGCATCACGTTGTTATCGCCGATTTCTACATCACGATCGATGTAGCAGAACGGGCCGATGATATTGTTATCGCCAAGCTTTGCTTCGGGATGTACGTATGCTAAAGGACTGATTTGATTCATCTTGATTATATGTTTTAAGTTGACGAGTTGACTCTTTGCCATGTCAACTCGTCAACTTATTAATTACTTGTTCTTAACAATCTGTGCTGTGAATGTAGCCTCCGACACTACGTGGTCGCCAACGAATACGTATCCCTTCATCGATGAGATACCATGACGTAGCGGTGCCAACAGGTCAACTTTGAAGAGAAGCGTGTCGCCCGGAACTACTTTCTGGCGGAACTTCACGTCGTCAATCTTCATAAAGTAGGTAGACCAACGCTCTGGCTCTTCGAGCGTGTTGAGTACCAACAGACCGCCACACTGTGCCATTGCCTCAATCTGAAGCACACCTGGCATCACTGGCTCCTGTGGGAAGTGGCCTACGAAGAACGGCTCGTTGGCGGTGATGTTCTTCACGCCTACGATGCTTGTAGCACCGAGACTAATCACTTTGTCTACCAGTTGCATCGGATAGCGGTGCGGAAGAAGTTCGCGAATGCGGATGTTGTCCATCAGCGGTGCCTCGTTAGGATCGTAAATAGGAGCCTGAATCTCGTGTTTACGAATTTCGCGACGCATGAGACGTGCAAACTTATTGTTGATGGTATGACCAGGGCGGGTAGCGATGATGCGTCCCTTGATAGGCTTGCCGATGAGTGCCATGTCGCCGATTACATCGAGCAACTTGTGGCGTGTGCACTCGTTGTCCCATACGAGTGGCTTGTGCTGTATGTAACCTAACTCTGTAGCGTCGCGACGCTCCACGTTAATCATGTCTGCCAAGGAGTCGAGACGCTCCTGTGTGGTCTGCATCTCGTAGATAACGATAGCGTTGTCGAGGTCGCCACCCTTAATGAGGTTAGCCTTCAATAACGGCTCAATGTCGCGTACGAATACGAAGGTGCGCGCAGGAGCTATGTCTGTAGCGAACTTATCAATGCAGTCGAGTGTGGCAAACTGTGAGCTGACAAACTTTGAGTTGAACGAGCACATAGCTGTGAGCGAGAACTCCTCGTCGGGAAGGATGGTGATGCACGAACCCGTCTCTTCGTCCTTCACCTCAATCTTGTGGCGAATGATGTACCAATCCTTAGGAGCGTTCTGCTCTTCAATGCCCACCTCGTTGATTTTGTCAACATATAGTGCTGCACTACCATCAAGGATAGGGAACTCAGGACCATTCACCTGAATAAGACAGTTGTCGATGCCCATAGCATAAAGGGCTGCCATACCATGCTCTATTGTAGAGATGCGTATGTCGCCTTTACCCAAAACGGTGCCACGCTGTGTGTCTATAATGTTCTCGGCGATAGCCTGTATGACAGGCATACCATCGAGATCGATGCGCTGTATCTTATAGCCAGTGTTCTCGGGTGCGGGATTGAACGTGACGGTTAGGCTCAATCCGGTGTGCAGACCTTTGCCACACAAAGAGAAACTGCCTTTGAGTGTCTTTTGTTTTGACATTATTATATTGTTTGTTGTTTATTTTTCGTTGTTCTTGAGCAACTCCATCTCCTTCTTCAGGTCGTTCAAGTCTTTGTACATATCGGGTAGACGGCGGAACACTGCCTGCGACTTGAAGTACTGTCGCTGTGGCATTGGTGGTGTGCCGATGAGCTCTTCGTTGCCTTTCAAGCTGCCCGGTACGCCCGACTGTGCGCCGAGGAGTGTGCGGTCGCCGATTGTGATGTGTCCTGCCAAGCCTACCTGACCGCCGAACATACACCATGAGCCAACCTTTGTGCTACCCGCAATGCCTACTTGTGCAGACATCACGGTGTTTTCGCCAATCTCTACGTTGTGAGCAACCTGCACAAGGTTGTCAAGTTTCACACCCTTACGGATGAAGGTAGAGCCCATAGTAGAGCGATCGACGCAAGTGTTTGCACCAATTTCTACATTGTCCTCGATTGTTACGATGCCTATTTGTGGTATCTTGTCGTAACCATCGGCGTTAGGAGCGAAGCCGAATCCGTCTGAACCGATTACGCTACCAGCGTGAAGTGTCACATTGTTGCCGAGCTTACAGCCCTGATAGATGGTGGCGTTGGGGTAGATGAGACAACCGCTGCCCATCTTTACGTTGTCGCCGATGACAGCGTGAGGATAGATCTGGCAGTTGTCGCCTACAACGGTGTTGTCACCGATGCATGCGAACGGACCTACATAGCAGTCCTTGCCGAGCTTTGCTGTCGGTGAGACGTATGCTTGTGGAGCTATGCCTGTCTTTTTAGGCTTGCTTGCTTCGTAGATTTGGAGCAGTTTGGCAATACACTCGTATGCGTTGTCAACGCGTATCAGTGTAGCCTGAACGGGATGTTCAAGTTCCACATCGTTGTTGACAATCACTACAGACGACTTCGTGTCGTAGATATAATGTGTGTATTTCGGATTAGAGAGGAAAGAAATAGCACCCTCAACACCTTCTTCAATCTTTGCGAAGGTGTTGATTTTGGCATCCTTGTTGCCCTCTATGCGACCGCCAATAACGCTCGCTATCTGTTCTGCTGTAAATTCCATTTCTGTCTTTTCTATGTTATTCTTGCAAATATATAGATGATAGTTTTCTATAGATGTTGCAAATGTAAGAAAATAAATTTACATTATGCTTTTTAACAATACTTATTTCTCAATTTTGTCTGAAAATACATCAGTTTTGGCGAAAAAAGCCATGTGCAAGGCTTTAAATGCCGTGTTTTTTCAGTTCTGCATCCATCTGTATCTGCAGTTCCTTTGCCTTCTCTGCTGCGACGGTGGCGAAGTCTTCGCCGTTAGAAGCGTAGATGATGCCACGTGAACTGTTGACGAGTAGTCCGCAGTCAGCGTTCATACCATATTTGCATACTTCCTCAAGCGAACCACCCTGAGCACCAACACCAGGAACGAGCAGGAAGTGGTCGGGGACAATCTTGCGGATATCCTCGAACATACGGCCTTGAGTAGCACCTACAACATACATCATGTTCTCCTTGTCACCCCACTGCTGAGATGTGCGTAGTACCTTCTCAAACAGACGCTCACCGTCCTTGCCCTCTGTGAGCTGGAAGTCGTGGCTACCCTTGTTGCTGGTCAGAGCGAGCAGTATAACCCACTTGTCCTTGTAGCCGAGAAATGGTGTTACGCTGTCTTCGCCCATGTACGGAGCCACGGTGAGCGAGTCGACATCGTACTCGTCGAAGAATGTGCGAGCATACATAGCACTTGTGTTGCCGATATCGCCACGCTTTGCGTCAGCCACGATGAAGTGGTTGGGATAATTCTCCTTCAAGTACTTGATGGTCTTCTCAAAAGAGATGAGTCCCTTCACGCCGAACGCCTCGTAGAATGCGAGGTTAGGCTTGTACGACACGCAGTAGTCGGCGGTTGCGTCGATGATGGCCTTGTTGAAAGCGAAGATTGGATCCTCGTCGTTGAGGATGTGCTGCGGCACCTTCTTCAAGTCGGTGTCAAGACCTACGCAGAGGAATGAGCGCTTTGTCTTTATCTGGTTTACTAATTCTGATCTGTTCATAGTAATTGTTTTTTATAAATTGATTCTTACAATTCATTCTCTTTCATCTTCTCCGCATTCTCTGCCACGGTGAGTGCGTCAATCATCTGCTGGATGTTTCCGCCCATGAAGCCTGGGAGGTCGTACACGGTCATGCCGATACGATGGTCGGTGACACGGCCCTGTGGGAAGTTGTATGTACGTATCTTTGCAGAGCGGTCGCCGGTAGAGACGAGAGTCTTACGGCGGTTGGCAATGTCGTCAACGTATTTCTGGTGCTCCTTGTCATAGATGTATGTACGCAGACGTGCAAGTGCTCTCTCCTTGTTTTTAGGCTGGTCGCGGGTCTCGGTACACTCGATGAGAATTTCCTCAACCTCGCCAGTGTTAGGGTTCTTCCACATATAGCGGGCACGTACACCCGATTCGACCTTGTTTACGTTCTGTCCACCTGCGCCTGAAGAGCGGAAGGGGTCCCACTTGATTTCGCCCTCGTTGATATTTACCTCGAATGGGTCTGCCTCAGGAAGTACGGCTACGGTTGCTGCAGAGGTTTGCATACGTCCGTTCGACTCGGTAACCGGCACACGCTGTACGCGGTGAACGCCCGACTCATACTTCAGTGTGCCGTACACGTTGTCGCCACTTACTGCGAAGCAGATTTCCTTGAAACCGCCTACAGCACCTTCGCTCTCGCTTGTGACAGACACTGTCCAGCCCTTCGACTCGCAGTACTTCTTGTACATCATGAATATTTCGCCAGCAAAGAGACAAGCCTCGTCGCCACCCGTACCGGCACGAATCTCCATCTGTACGTTCTTTGCGTCCTCTGGATCTTTCGGTACAAGAGCTATCTTTATTTCTTCCTCGAGTTTTGGCTGGAGTTCTTCGTTTGTGGCGAGCTCCTCACGTGCCATCTCCTTCATCTCCGCATCCTGCTCGTTCATGATGATATCCTTAGCCTCGGCAATGCCGTTAAGACAATTGATATACTGCTGACGGAGTTTCATAATGTCCTCAAGGTCTTTATACTCCTTTGTCAGTTTCACGTAACGCTGCTGGTCGGCGATTACAGAAGGGTCGGTAATGAGGGTTGATACTTCCTCATAACGTGCCTCCAGTCCGTCGAGTTTTTCTAATATATTATTGTTTTCTGCCATTTGTCAAATTTAATGTTGAGATGGTGTTATGTTGTTATGGTGAGGTGTTGTGGTGTTGTTATGGTGAGATGTTGAGGTGTTGTGGTGTTGTTATGTTGAGATGTTGAGGTGTTGTGGCGTTGAGGTGTTGAGATGTTGTGGTGTTGTTATGGTGAGATATGTCAACACCTCAACATCTCACCACATCACCATCTTATCTCACCACCTCACCACCTCAACATAACAACTTCTTACTAATATTCGAACTCTCCGTATTCAGACTTGATGAGGAGCGAGCGTTCGCCCTCTTCGATGCGTCCTACGATCTGTGCGTCGATGTTGAAGCTCTTGCTTATTGCAATAACCTGCTCAGCAACCTCTGGACGTACGTAAATCTCCATGCGGTGACCCATGTTGAACACCTTGTACATCTCCTTCCAGTCGGTGTGGCTCTGCTCCTGAATGAGGCGGAACAGCGGTGGAATAGGGAACATGTTGTCCTTGATTACGCGACAATTCTCGCCAACGAAGTGCAGCACCTTGGTTTGTGCACCGCCAGTGCAGTGAACCATGCCATGTATTTCCGGACGCAGCTCGTCGAGCAGACGCTTGATGACAGGAGCGTATGTGCGTGTCGGCGAGAGAACGAGCTGTCCGGCTGTGACCGGTGCACCCTCTACTTTGTCGTCAAGACGGCAGCCGCCGCTATATACGAGTTCCTCTGGTACAGCGTGGTCGTAGCTTTCCGGATACTTCTCGGCGAGATACTTCGAGAACACGTCGTGGCGAGCGCTGGTGAGTCCGTTAGAACCCATACCGCCGTTGTATTGCTTCTCGTATGTAGCCTGACCAAATGAAGCCAAACCTACGATTACGTCGCCAGGGCGGATGTTTGCGTTGTCAATGACATCGCTGCGTTTCATGCGGCAAGTAACGGTAGAGTCAACGATGATAGTGCGCACAAGGTCGCCAACGTCGGCTGTCTCACCGCCTGTAGCGTAAACGCCTACACCCATTTTGCGCAAGTCCTCGAGGAGTTCGTCGGTGCCGTTTATTACAGCCGAGATAACCTCACCCGGGATAACCATCTTGTTGCGTCCGATAGTGCTCGAAACGAGAATGTTGTCCACTGCGCCCACGCAGAGCAGGTCGTCGGTGTTCATAACGATAGCGTCCTGAGCCACGCCCTTCCATACGCTGAGGTCGCCAGTCTCTTTCCAGTACATGTAGGCGAGCGACGACTTTGTGCCAGCACCGTCGGCGTGCATGATGTTGCAGTATTCGGGGTCGCCACCGAGGATGTCGGGGATAATTTTGCAGAATGCCTGCGGATAGAGACCCTTGTCGATGTTCTTGATGGCGTTGTGTACGTCTTCTTTAGCTGCGCTTACGCCGCGCATCATGTATCTGTTAGATGTGTCCATATTGTGAGTTTTGAATTTTTATTTCTGAGTTTTGATTTATTGTCTACGGTGATTTATTGCTTATGGCAACCCTATTTTTAGGGCTATTCATTGCAATGCCAGAAGTCCCAGCTTGCGAATGCCTGCAGCAACAGCATCTCCAGTCCGTTCTTGGTATTGGCCCCGTAGCGTGCGCCTTTCTTCATAAAAAGCGTTTCGCCCGGATTGTAGATGAGGTCGTAAAGTATGGTGTGGCAATCCATTTCCTCGTAAGGCAGGTTGGGACAGGTATCTGCCTTCGGGTACATGCCAAGTGGGGTGCAGTTGACGATGACGTTGTACTCCTTAATCAGTTCTGGTGTCACCTCCTCGTATGTTATGCAGCCAGGCTTCTTCGTACGACTCACAAATAGTGTCTCAAGTCCGAGCGACTTGAGACCGTAGTTGATGGCGAGCGAAGCACCGCCAGTGCCGAGTATGAGTGCCTTCTTATGGTAAGGTTCGAGCATTGTCTCGATGCTACGTGTGAAGCCGATTACGTCACTGTTAAATCCCTTCAGTATAACGTTTTTATTCTTGTGTGTCACACGTATGACGTTGACCGCACCAATAGCGCGTGCTTCGGGGCTAAGGTCGTCGAGGTAGGGTATTACCTGTTGCTTGTAGGGGATAGTGACGTTGAGTCCGCACAGTTCTGGGTTTGATGCGAGTATCTCTTTCAAGTCCTCTATCTGCGGAATCTCATAGTTGATGTAACGAGCGTTGATACCCTCGTTGGTAAACTTCTCGTTGAAGTAGCTGATGGAGAAGGAATGTCCCAGTGGGAAACCGATTAAACCGTACTTGTCCATAGTATGAATGTTGAGATGTTGATGGGGTGAGGTGTTGATGGGGTGAGGTGTTGACGGGGTGAGGTGTTGACGGGGTGAGATGTTGATGGGGTGAGATGGTGATGGGGTGAGATGGTGAGATGGTGATGGGGTGTTGACACTTTACTTTGTTGCGAGATAGAGTGTGCAGATGCCGAGTGTCATTCGCTTGAACGAAGCTTCGGCGAAGCCTGCCGCTTTCAGTATCTCCACCATTCGCTCGCCTTGTGGGAACGCCTCGATGGTAGCCGTGAGGTAAGAGTAAGCCATACTGTCGCCAGAGATGAGCCGTCCGTATACTGGTAGCACTGTGTGCGAGTAGATCTTGAATAACTGCTTCATTGGAAAGCTAACGGGTGATGTCAGCTCCACGATGCAGAGGTGTCCGCCTGGCTTCAGCACTCGGCACATCTCGCGCAGTCCCTGGTCGAGGTTCTGGAAGTTGCGTATGCCGAAAGCCGCAGTCACAGCGTCAAACGTGTTGTCTTCGAACGAGAGTGCCATGCAGTCTTCCTTGGCGAACGATATCACGTTGTCGAGCTTTAGTGTATTCACCTTCTGCCTACCCACGTTCATCATTCCCTCGCTGATATCTGTGCCCGTCACCTTCGTCGGCTTCAGTATCTGTGCCGCCTGTATGGCGAAGTCGCCCGTGCCCGTAGCTATATCAAGAATGCTTTGTGGTTTGTAAGCTTTCAGTCGGTTGAGAGCTTTCTTGCGCCACAACTTGTCAATGTTCCACGACAGGCGGTGGTTGAGCTTGTCATACGAGTGTGCGATGTTGTCGAACATCTGTTCCACCTGCGCCCCCTTTTCTTCTTTGTCGTTGTAGGGCTTTATCTTTTCCTGTCCGTAAACCATTGTTGTTGTTCGTTATATTTCACCTATCGCTACATTTGGCGAAGCGATGTCTTGGTGTATATGATAATATGTATGTATATATAATAATGTAGGGTGTAGAATATCAGATGTCGGTGAACCAAGTCTCCAACATCCAATATTCTGCACCCATTATGTATTGCTACTTACGTGTAGCGAGGTAGTCGGCTACGTTCTTTTCGATGCGCGCTGCGATGTCACCCTCTTCAACGGTCTTGTCGAACTTCTCGCCAGTGATGTGCTCGTAGAGTTCGATATAACGTTCGCTTACGCTCTCTGCATATTCGTCTGTGATTTCGGGCATTGTCTGTCCGGGTTCGTTCATAAAGTCATGCTCGATGAGCCACTGGCGTACAAACTCCTTCGAGAGCTGCTTCTGTGGCAATCCCTTCTCAAACTTCTCCTCGTAGCCGTCAGCATAGAAGTAGCGTGAAGAGTCGGGAGTGTGAATCTCGTCAATGAGATATACCTTACCATCGCGCTTGCCGAACTCGTACTTAGTGTCAACGAGGATAAGACCGCGCTGTGCAGCCATCTCCTGTCCGCGCTGGAAGATACGACGTGTGTAGTCTTCCATTACAGCGTAGTCCTCAGCACTTACGATGCCCTGAGCGATGATTTCCTCTTTAGATATATTGAGGTCGTGACCCTCATCAGCTTTTGTTGTCGGAGTGATGATAGGTTCTGGGAATCGCTGGTTTTCCTTCATACCCTCTGGCAGCTTAACGCCGCAAAGCTCGCGGCATCCCTCTTTGTATGCGCGCCAAGCTGAGCCTGTAAGGATAGAGCGGATGATCATTTCAACTCGGAAACCCTCGCATTTCAAACCAACGGTAACCATTGGGTCTGGTGTAGCGAGTTTCCAGTTTGGGCAGATGTCTGTTGTAGCATCAAGGAACTTGGCTGCAATCTGGTTCAGAACCTGTCCTTTGAACGGAATACCCTTTGGTAGGATTACGTCAAACGCAGAGATTCTGTCGGTTGCTACCATTACGATCACGTCGTCGTTGATGTCATACACGTCGCGAACTTTTCCGTGATACACGTTTTTCTGACCTTCGAAATGAAAATCGGTCTTTGTAAGTGCTTTCATAACTATTTTAAATTTTGAGTTTTGTCGTGAGCCTCATTTTGAGTTTTGTCGTGAGCGTCGTATGCATTCACGATGCGTGTCACAAGCTTATGTCTTACGATGTCTTTCTGTCCGAGTTTTACGAAGCCGATGCCTTCCACGTCCTTCAGTATGTCGAGTGCTTCGGTGAGTCCGCTCTTCTGTCCGCGTGGCAGGTCTATCTGCGTCATATCGCCAGTGATAATCATCTTTGTGTTCCATCCCATACGGGTGAGAAACATTCTTATCTGTGCCGGTGTAGTGTTCTGCGCCTCGTCGAGAATCACTACGGCATCGCTAAGCGTGCGGCCTCGCATGAAGGCGAGCGGAGCTATTTGTATGATGTTTTTCTCCATCATATCCTGCAGCTTCACTGCAGGGAGCATGTCTTCCAATGCGTCGTATAGCGGTTGCAGATACGGGTCGATTTTGTCCTTCATGTCGCCTGGCAGAAAGCCGAGCTTCTCGCCAGCTTCTACAGCCGGACGCGAGAGTATAATCTTGCGTATAGTTTTCTCCTTCAGTGCGCGTACCGCGAGGGCTATGCTTAGGTAGGTCTTACCAGTTCCGGCAGGACCTGTAGCGAATATCATGTCGTTCTTCTCGTAAGCATCCACGAGCTGTTGCTGGTTCTCGCTTTTGCACTTAATCGGTTTGCCCGATATGTTGTAGACGATAACGCCCTTCACGCTGTCGGCTTTTGTCTGCTTGCCCTTGACGATGTCGAGAATGTCCTCATCGTTGATGTTGTTGAACTTCAGTACATGACGGCGTATTTTCTCCACGTTTTCTTCGAAGGCTGCCATCTCCTCCTCGTCGCCGAGTACGCGTATCACGTTGTCGCGTGCCACTATGCGCAGCTTGGGATAGAGCGATTTTATTATCTGCAGATGCCCATTGCCAACACCGTAGAACACTACGGGGTCGATATCCTCTAATATGATATGTCTTTCTATCAAAATATTCAGTGTACGATTTTGGATGCAAAGTTAATGAAAATAGGAGATAATACAAAATAATCAACAATAAAAACAAGAGCACATGTTTTGTATTTTCCTCGATTTTGTCTAAATTTGCAGTCATTATGATGAATATTTCTTCTAAAAGATACTTACAGGGTTTTGGCGTGACGGTTGTTTTGCTTGCCATGTTGCGCTGCGCCTACCCCGAAGTGGCATCTTCGCCAGCAGGCAATGTCGCAGTAGCAGATAGTTCTGTCGTTGCTGATAGCATGACGGTAGCTGATAGCGCAAAAGCAGTCTTGGCTTCGTCGACAACCGCAATCTCAAAGAAAGATGTGGCGAGTGTGCCGACGTTATCTCCCAAGCCGTTGGGTCGTCCCTCGCGCTTCTTCGCTGCCGACGGCACTCCAGTGAAGAACCGCATATATAGTGTGCCTCATTTTGGCAATACCTTTCCCGATCAGAATGATGTACAGCTTGCTGCTGCTACTCGTCATGGTGTGAAGGCAGTCATCGACCGTGCTGATGCCGAGCGACGTAAGTCGGAGTTAGTGTATGTGGGCAGCAATCCGTTCTATCACATTGACGACCGTATGCGTAGCAGCATACCTTATCTTGTGCCACGTGCTGCGATATTGTTGCAGGACATTGGCAAGAGTTTCTTCGACAGTTTGCAGACTAAGCAGATACCGCTACACAAGGTTATTGTGACATCGGTGCTGCGCAGTAAGGCTGATGTGCAGAAATTGCGTCGCCGCAACTTTAACGCCACCGAGAACTCGTGCCACCTCTACGGCACCACGTTCGACATCTGCTACAATCGCTACCACACCGTTGAGGATCCCGACGGACCGCGCCGCCGACAGGTGCGCAACGACACGCTGAAGTGGGTGCTCTCTGAGGTGCTCCGCGATATGCGCGAGCAGAAGCGCTGTCTCGTTAAGTACGAGGTTAAACAGGGCTGCTTCCACATTACGGTGAACTGATATGGTGAGGTGTTGATATGGTGAGGTGTTGAGATGTTGATATGGTGACATTTGTGTAGGGGGGTATGGCATCCTGCCATACCCACGCAGCCACAAGATGTAATGATATCGCAGTCACAAGGTGTAATGATATCGCAGTCCACAAGATGCATAGCCCTTTCCTCACATGCTATTTTATAAAAACTTGAAACAATGGAAATAGAACCGGTAGCTTTTTTCCGTTCGCCCTTTGCCACTAAGTTCGGCATACCGAAGCAGAGCGGACTTGCCGACACGCTGCGCGGAACGATAGAGTTCGTACCGAAGTACCGCAACGCCGATGCGCTGCGCGGCATGGAGGACTTCGACTATCTGTGGCTTGTATGGGAGTTCTCTGCCAATCGGCATGAGGCGACAAGCCCCGTTGTGCGTCCGCCCCGTCTTGGCGGCAACACTAAGATAGGGGTCTTTGCTACTCGTTCGCCTTTCCGCCCCAACCGCTTAGGACTCTCTTCCGTGCGCATCGACCGCATCGACTACGATGCAGCCAACGGACCGCTCATCCATGTTCTTGGTGCCGATCTCATGAACGGCACACCTATCTATGACATAAAGCCTTACGTCACTTATGCCGACTCGCATCCCGATGCTCGCAGCGGTTTTGTCGATACCACTGCCACGCGCCGTCTGCACGTCGTCTTTCCCGACCATTTAGCTAAAGAGTTTACAGCCGAAGAGCTTGCCTCGCTCGAGAAAGTGCTCGCACTCGACCCTCGTCCGCAGTATCACGACAACCCCACGAAGGTGTACGGCATGGAGTTCGCCAACCGCGACGTGCGCTTCCGTGTGGATGGCGATAGGCTTGAAGTGGTGGAGATAAAATAATAGTTTGTGTAACAGATTGATTAAAAATATGGCGTTTTAATAATAAAAAAAACTGTTTCTTGTTTTGTATTCTCTTCGTTTTGCATTACCTTTGGTGCGAATAATAATTAAAAATACAGATCTATGAAGAAATTCTTACTTTCAATCGCTGCCCTGGCTATGTCATTTGCAGCCAGCGCACAAGTGGATGTGCAGCACCAAAGAGTTGGTGTAGTAGAACAAAGTCCATACTTCGCAAAGCAAAGTGCGGTTGTACACAAAGCGGCAAAGAGAATAGCTGCCAACCAGCGTTGGGTGGGCTACTACAGTTCGGATGCTTTAGCTGCTGCACACAAGGGCATGGGCATCTACAATTTTCCGGGAGACAACAAGGTTGCAATCTGTTTGTCTGAAGCTATTCTAAAGCCATATGTAGGCAAGAACATAGTTGGTCTGCGTTTTGGACTTTGCGAGGAGATAGGCAGCTCTTCGATTAGTCTTTATAAGAGTGCGTCATCCAAGCCGGGTGATGTATGCAGAAGTGCAAATGTAGAGAAATGTGTGATTGGTTGGAACGAGGTGAAGTTCAGCGAGCCTTATCCAATCAAGGCAGGCGAAGAACTGTATGCAGGTTACACTTATACTCAGCTTTCTGATAATACCGATACTAAGTCGTATCCGTTCTCTGCTGTAGAAGACGGCTTGGCTGACCAGCCTCTTTGGGTCTATTGCAAATTGGGCAATGATACAGGTTGGTACAACTTCAGTATGGATGGTTATAACATAAGTATTCAGGTGCTTGTTGAGGGCAATTTTGCTGAATATGATGTGATGCCAAGCGATTTCGGAACCGTAAAGGGTACTATCAATAGCAATGTTGAGACATCCGTGGAGTTCACAAACAACGCCGTAGAGGCAGTGAGCAGTCTCGACTATGTTGTTAGTGTTGACGGTGTAGCAGGCAGCGAGCAACATGTCGCAATATCTCCATCGGTTGGATATAACAAAATAGGTACATTCAAGGTAAGCATACCATGTGGCAGCACAGAAGGTCTGAAGAATGTGAAGGTTGAAGTGACCAAGGTGAATGGTCATAAGAATGGTGGTACAACCACCCTGGCTGAGGGTAAGCTCAGCGTTGCTGCCAACATGTATAAGCGCAACCTGTGCATTGAGGAGTTTACTACAGAGCAGTGCGGCAACTGTCCGCGAGTGGCAGGATTCCTGCACACATATCTTGAGGAGGCAGATCCTACTCGCGTGTTTGCTGTATGCCACCATGCAGGCTACTATACCGACTGGCTCACAAAAGCATGTGACAATAAGTTGCTCTATCTTTTTAACGATGGAGGACGTACATTCGCACCAGCCATGATGTTCAACCGCGAGCCCGATTTCAAATCTACTTATGCGACGGGACAGAAAGATAATGTGGTGCTACCGGGCAATGCAACCGAAATAAGCAAATATGCAAGCAAGTATCTCAATAAAACAATGGCTGATGCCAAGCTCGACGTGTCTGTCGCATATAACGAAAGCGAAAGCAAGGCGGTGATTGTTGTTACAGGCGAATCGAACGATGCTTACGACAAGGAAAGTGCTCTGCTCACACTCTACCTGACGGAGGATAATGTAGAGGCAAAGGATCAATCTGGTGCTAAAGGCACTTTCTATCACCAGCATGTGATACGTGACTTCAATAGCGCATGGGGCGACAAGGTTACATGGGAAGGCAATAAGTTCAGCGCAACTTACGAGTTCGATGTTGACGCTGCATGGAAGAAGGACGACCTCAAGGTTGTGGCTTTCCTCAACAAGCACAGCACCAAGAGCCGTCTCGATAACCGCATTGAGAATGTAGCAGGAAAAAATCTTGTTCAGAATTCTACCTCTATCGAGAGCGTAGGCTCAGCCTACAACGTTGTTGAAGTTGCACGTTATAACGCGGCAGGTCAGCGTATCAGCGGCAAGCAGAAGGGCTTGAATATCGTGAAACTCAGCAACGGTAAGACGTTGAAGATTATGGTGAAGTAAACATTTTATGTGATAATGAAGTAAATGTTTTAGAATTTTATAAAAAAAAGGAGGTCTGTGGCCTCCTTTTTTTGTGTGTCTTATTGCGTACTTTCTACAGTTAGTCTTTCTTCATTATGATGTAGTTTTGATATATTACCCCAGTTCGGGATAAAATAGTGATAGGTTGTATGTGAAAAACAGATACGTGAGCCATCCTCCCATGCCATCAGACATGGGCTATATATAAAGAATTGAAATGGGTAGTTTTCTCTTTAGAACAAAGAAAGCTGCTTTGTATCTTCGATGCAGTATCCTTGCAATGCCTTTGGCTTGTTGTCAAAGAAACAATATGCTCCCAAGGCAGAAATAAGGTTCATGATAAAGTTGCTTACAGACCTATGGTGTGAGTGTACAATCTGTGCCGTATTCTTCAGCATTTCGTTAATGGTTTCGATAATGTATCTCTTGCGCAACATCATTCTATCATAGAATGGTATCAGTTCGTTTTTCATGTTTACGCGCAACCCTGTCACCAGCTGTATTCCATACTCAAAGAGGAAGTCAAACAACTTTTGCGATATATAGCCTTTGTCTGCGAACAGCTTGCCATACAAACGTTTAGCAAGAACCTTGAACACATTCGAGTCCTTGTCGCTGACATTTGCACCAGTAAGTACAAACGCTATTATCTCGCCTCTGTCATTGCACGCAAGGTGGAGCTTAAAGCCATGGCACCAACCCATTGTTCCTTTTCCGTCAGTGGCAATTCCCTTGAATACCTTATTGACGTATCGCCTGAGATTATGGCATATTGGAATCATCGTAGAATCAACAAAGGTTGTGCCGGTACACCTTCCGAATGCACCCAAATTAAGGAAGAACATGAGTTGGAAGAATACTCGACTTTCCAACTCCACGAAGCGGTTATACGACAAAATAATTCTGTAACTTTGTAGTCGGTAGTCATATCAAATATATATGTAACTTGTTGTAAATCACCTATAAAGGTACGAAATGTTTGTGAGGTTACCAACTTTTTTAGAAACTATTTCTTATCCCGAACTGGGGTAGTATTATGAGAAGGTCTGCCAGTGTGGTTGCGTGAACAACTGCGACGCACCCAACTGCCGCATCAAGTACGGTGACAACATCCGTGCGTTTGTCAGTTATCTGAACGTTGGTAACTACTCATGCCCTAGGGGTGCTGAGTAGTTACCAACCGCGTTGATGCTAGTGTTAAATTAATACAAAAAACAATAGAATACTCATTATATTTCATTAAAAAGTAATATCTTTGCAATAGTTCTATTAAAATACTATTGAAATCTGTATGGACTATATAGAAAAAAGATGAATCATAATAGGTGTCTATCTTATGCTGTAAGTTGATGGTTTAATTAATAAAAAAAAAGTGTATAGCAAAGCAAGATTTCTACAACATAATAGATATTAAAAATAAGTTTGATGTCATCACAGAGACATTAAACATATTCGATTTGTCGTTTTTGGTTTCAGGTTCTGTCATGTTAGGACTGTGCTTTTTTGCATTTCCTATAATGAGATATTTCTTCATACATGGTAATCATCTTTTCTTATCCATAGTGTTCTGCATTTGGTTTTCTTATGTCCTTGGATTAATTTGCCGTACAATAGGAATGAATATTTCGAAGTGCTTTTATAACTTTGAACATTGTGATAAAGAAACAAATATAAAAGAATTATATTCTTCATGCTTTCCAAAAATCTTTGGCAAAAAAATAAACTCAGACTCAACATCATATCATATAGAAAAAGCCGATTTTGCATATTCTTATATGTGGATGAAATTGGACACAAGCAAGAATCCTGATTGTAAAAATCGCTTTCTTTATGTCTCGCGCATATGGGTATTACGAGCCATATATGAAGGACTAATACCTTCTATTATATTTTTTTCTATTATAATTTTATGTAATGGAGATTTATGCCAGCTTTCCATTAATGCTTTTGGAAGGTATGCTGCATATATTGGTATTCCAATTATCATGATATTAGATTTAATCTGTATTGCACTATTAGCAAAAGAAGCTCATCATTGCAATGAAACATTAAGAAGAGAAATTTTTGTTGCATATTTTGATTTCTTCGGTAAAAGAGACGATAGCTGCATAAATAAAGACAAGGATACGATTAGTTAACAATCAAAAGCTATTCGACATAATCAGCTAAATTTTAGACAAATTAAACATATCACATTATGAATAGATTTTTTACTTTTACTTTTTTCATTATGTTTGCAGTCCAAGCATATCCACAAAAAGTGGAATCAATTGCAGTTGGTCCAAGTTCACGAGTATATGAAGTGATTAGACCAAATGAAGAAAAAATATCAATCTCTAATGGTCTTACCACACAATTTCTTGATGTTCCACTGTTTAAGGGCGACTATGTCTATGGTAGAGTGGCTTTGGATGTAAGTATGTTTGGCCTTGATTTACTGTACAAAACTGTCTGCTATAATTGGAAAACTGGCAAATTATGCCTAGCAATAGATGGCAATATTAAAAATATTGAAGATGATAAAGCTATCATTGAAGAATACCATACCAAATATGGGAACAACAAAATACCGGCTTACGGTTGTTATGACCTTTCTTCTAAAAAATATTTAGAAGATGTACAATGGGAACATTATATAGAGGAAAATAATAGTTTTTTATTTTTTAATGGAAAAAATAAGAATAACGGTAAAAAAAGCAGTTTGCCTATCTCTCATTTAAAAGAATATCCTGATAATGTATATATGCATAACGGTGTAGAAGCCGTAGATCTAGGATTATCTGTAAAATGGGCCTCCTTCAATATAGGAAATGTTACCGTTCCACAAAATAGTGGAATTGGGATTAAAACCAATTTTGAAGGTGATTGTGCCCAAAGATTCTGGGGAGGTTCCTGGAGAATGCCAACAGAAGAAGAGTTTCAAGAGTTAATAGAAAAATGTGAATGGGAAGGAGTACCGGCTGAAGGTACATATTTAATTAAAGCGATAGGTCCCTCTGGAAATTTCGTGTATTTTTATACAGGGTCATACATGCCTGCTCATAATTATAATTCAAGCAAATTCAATGTTTACCATATACAGCTAATGTGGGCAACAGAAATTGTCGAAAGAAATGTCGGGCAATGTTATCCTAAAATGTTGTATTCTATAAGACCTGTTTGTAACAAATAAAAATATATTATTATGAAAGGTAAATACTATATATTATTGTTGCTATTATCTATATCTATAAAGGTAAAAGCGCAAATTGAAATACCCAAATTTGTATATGTACTAAACTCAAAATGTTTGACTACATATATTGGTGAAAGAAAATGGGTTAGTGATTTTTCGGTATACAATGAAAAAGGACAAGATTTAGGTCACTATGAATATATTGGCAGATATTCTTGCAAACGAATTGTCGTGGCAAAAAAAAGAACAATTATTCCTGGACAAGGTCCTACCCAAACTTACCTTGGTTCGACTCCCCAAGGAGATATGGTATATTCCCAAAGAATTGGTGACCATGGAACTCCTGGACATAACTTTTTAGACGATTACGACGTACTAGACGAGAATTGGAAGTCTATATTGAAATTTCCAATAAAGGAAGCTGTTGGTTTTTCAGAAGACGTATGTGGAGTAAAAGTAGGTAACAAATATGGCTTTATTGATCTCAATGGAAACTGGATTAAAATGCCAGTATATGAATATGTAGGTGTCTTCAGAGATGGTTATTGCGTGATCGGCAACAATTCTGCAACCAAGCTAGGAATAATCGACCACAATTTTAAAGAAGTAATACCAATATCTTCCGAAATTATTGATGTAAAATACAATTTACTGGAAAACAATGGTAATGCTGGGGTTACGCTATACATTAAAAATGGAAAAGAGATAAAGGGATACCAATTGGATAAACTACTAGAGGTATATAAAGGTGATTTGAGAAAAGCAATACAAGAATACAAATAACAATCCATAAAGGGCATGAGGAGAAAATCCACATGCCCTTTTATATATAGCATCCGCCATCATTATTTCTGCTTGAACAAGTATCTTGCCAAACCATAGACGTGTCTTCTGAAGCCTGGCTGATATGCCAAGATGCGGTCGAACCAAGCAAAATGTTTGCCTACTGCATTGCCTACCGCTCCCACATAGACCATGGCGAAGAGGGTACTGATGCCTACGATGTACCACTGCCAAGCACCGAAGAAGACATAACAGAATATGACCAAGGTGCAATCCACACATATCTACCCTAGTTCGGGATAACCGAGTGTCTTATACAATATAAATGCAGCGTGAATACGCCTCCTCCCCATGCCATTAGGAGTGGGTAATAACAGAAGGCTGTAGGAAGTTGTTTTGCCATTAGAATAGTGACAGCTGTTTGGTGTCTTCGATGCAGTATCCCTGCAATGCCCTTGGCTTGTTGTCGAAGAAGCAATATGCTTCCAATGCTGAAATAAGGTTTATGATAAAGTTGCTTACAAATCTATGGTGTGAGTGTACAATCTGTGCCGTGTTCTTCAGCATGTCGTTAATGGTTTCGATAATGTATCTCTTGCGCAGTATTATAGCCTTTGTCAGCGAACAGCTTGCCATACAAACGTTTAGCAAGAACCTTGAATATATTAGGATCCTTATCGCTGACATTGGCACTAGTAAGTACAAATGCTATTTTCTCGCCTCTGTCATTGCACGCAAGGTAGAGTTTGAAGCCATGGCACCAGCCCATTGTTCCCTTTCCGTCAGTGGCAATTCCCTTGAATACCTTGTTGGCGTATCTCCTGAGATTGTGGCATACGGGTATCATCGTAGAGTCGACGAATGTTATGCCGATACATCTTCCGAAAGCTCCCAGATTAAGGAAAAACATGAGCTGGAAGAACACGCGGCTGTCCTACTCCACAAAGCGGTTATACGACACAGCTTTCGGGAAATACGACTTCATCGTACCCTTGATAAAGAACAGATAATAGTGCTTGAAATTGCGGAATGTTCCGAAATGGAAATACAACAGAACGGTCATTATTTCACTATCAGACAACGATGCTGCACGCCGTCTGCGCTTCATTCCGCTGTTGTCTTCCAGCAACAATCTTGCATTTTCTGCATCAAAATGTTTGCAAAACTCGTCTATAATACAAAATAATTCTGTAAATTTGTAATCGGTAGTCATATGTAAATATATTTGTAACTGTTTGAAAATCACCTATAAAGGTACAAAATATTTATGAGGCTACCAACTTTTTTATGAACTATTTCTTATCCCGAACTGGGGTATATATTCTCCGTACTAATTCGTGAACTATTGCCATCCGCATCGGTCGGCGCAGACATCCGCATCGGTCGGCGCAGACATCCGCATCGGTCGGCGCAGATATCCGCATCGGTCGATGCAGACATCCGCATCGGTCGACGCAGATGTCCGCATCGGTCGGCGCAGATGCTACTTCGTAATGTTTTACAAGTCTTTTAGCAGCACTTCGCGCTGACTGTTCAGATAAGTGTTGCGTTCGGCAATGATCTTCTTCCAAGCTGTAGACGATAGTTGCTTCACGTCGATGGTGAGCGACCACTTGCCCTGTGCCTCCATGCGGTCGATAAGTGTGCCCACGCTGAGACGTGTGATGCACTCGGCAGGTTGATAGAGTGATTCGCCATCCTTGTCGCCACCAGGTATCTCGGTGAGAATATTTATCTGCACGAGCTGATAGAGCAGGTCATTGACGATGCGGATTGGTATTCCGGTGGCGAGCTTCAGCTTCAGAGCCGATAGCGGTTTGGCTCCTTCGCTGAAGTTGCGGCAGATGCGACTTGCGAGCATGAGGCAGAGCAGCATCTTGTAGCGATGGCTAAGGTCTTCGGTCTTAGCCTTAAACGCATAGTCGTCCATGTTCTGATTGGCGTAGCATAGTTCTGCGCCGAACAGGCATATCAACCACGAAATCTGTATCCAGAGCATGAACAACGGCAGAGCTGCAAACGAGCCGTAGATGGCGTTGTAGCTGCTCACCCAAATCTGCGAGTGGATGTAGAAGAGCTGCAGTCCCTGCATGGCTACGCCGGCGAGTATTCCGGGCACGAGCGCGCAGCTCAGCTTCACCTTTGTGTTGGGCATGAAGAGATAGAGAGCGATGAACACGCCCGACATGAGGACGTAAGGCAAGAGCTGCAAGAAGAACTGCGCCAGCGAGCCTATTACCATCGTGTCTTCTATCTGTTTGAAGATGGTGGCGAAGAAGATGCTTATACCCGAGGTTATTACAATCACTACGGGCATGAGCAGCAGCATCGACGTATAGTCGGTGATGGTGCGGAACATGCTGCGTGGCTTCTTCGCCTGCCAGATATCGTTGAACGTGCGTTCGATGTTGCTGATAAGCATGATGACGGTGAAGAGCATGAAGAGCAAGCCGATGCCGAGGAATAGTCCGCTCTTGGTGTGTACGAGGTACGAGTTGACGAAGCCGATGATTATCTCCGACACCTGCGGCTGACTTGAGAACGACTCTCTGAACCACTCTTCGATGTATTTGTTGTAGCCGAAGCCACGTGCTATGCCGAACACCACGGCGAAGATGGGTACAATGGCGAGCAGGGTGGAGTAGGTGAGGGCAGCTGCCGCACTGGTTATGCGCTTTGTGGTAGTGAACTCTATGGCGAGCAGCAGTTTCTTCAAGATGCTGTAGAACAGAAATCGCATCTTCGACACATCGCCTTTGCCTATGCTCCAGATGTCTACCATGAGGAACGTGTATATATCTTTCAGTTTCTTCGTTATGTTCATTCGCTTGTTTGCTTTAGTAGTACAACATACAAAAAACGGAACTCACGAAACGCACATGTGTATTAGCGACTTGTGTGTTTCGTGAGTTCCGTATGTAGGTTAATCCTTATGCTGCAACGTCTTAGAACGGCAGGTCGTTAACGGGGTCAGCCTCTGGAGCCGGAGCTGTGGGCTGAGGAGCAGCTGGCTGTGGAGCCGGAGCCGCACCGAACACAGCACCCGGAACGATGCCAGCCTGTGCTGCGCCAACTGTTGCAGGGTCTACCTGGCGCACGTCGAAAGCGCGGATGCTATTGAACCAACGGCCCTGATACTCGTGGGCATCTACGTCGAACGATACGGTCACCTCCTGACCTAACTGTATGTTGAAGCGGCTGATGCGGTCAGCACCGAACACGCTGAACACCATCTTGCGTGGATACTGATCGTGTGTCTCTACCACGTATTCTTGAACTTTCCATTCGCCACGTGCGTTAGTACCTGTTTTTTCGGGCAGCACAGCGATTACTTTACCTTGTAATTCCATTGTCTATATTTTATTTTAATTTGTGTGATAAAAGCTAAGAGGTTTGTCCTTTGGTTTGCGAAATTAATAAAAATGTAGCGAAACAAGAAACTTTTGAATGAGTTTTTGTCGTAGTCGGATATTTTTTAGTAAATTTGCCTGAAAATAATGTACTGACAAGAAAACAAAAAAAGTATAATCAAAAAAGCTAAATATCAATGCAATTCACATTATCAAGTGGCGCACTTAACGCCCGTCTCCAAACGCTCGCAAGAGTAATTAACAGCAAGAACACTCTGAGCATTCTTGATTGTTTCCTTTTTGAAGTAGCAAACAACGTTCTGACTGTAACTGCCAGCGATTCTGAAAACGTGATGCAGTCTACGATAGAGCTTACTGAGTGCTCTGGCGATGGCAAGTTTGCATTGTCTAATCGCACTATACTCAACGCCGTAAAGGAACTGCCGGAGCAGCCGCTTGGCTTCAACGTCAACGAGAACGACTTCACTGTAGAAATTGATTATCTCAATGGTTCGTTCAAGCTGACCGCACAGCCAGCCGACGATTTCCCGATGATGCAGGAGGTTGACGGCGATGTCACTTCGCTTGTTATGGACTCTAATCTTTTTGCAGAGAACCTCTCGCGCTCGCTCTTCGCTACTGCGCAGGACGAAATCCGTCCGGTGATGGGTGGTGTCTACTTCGACCTCAATGCCGACAACCTCGCAGTTGTGGCTACCGACGGTCATAAGCTCGTGCGCAACCGCATCCTCACCATTAAGAGCGACGTACCCGCATCGTTCATCCTGCCACAGAAGCCGGCACAGCTGCTGAAGGGCGTGCTGCCGAAGTGCGATGGCGACGTTGTCGTGAAGTTCAACAGCAAGGGTGCCGAGGTGCGTTATGCAGACGGATGCCTCAACTGTCGCTTGATTGAGGGACGTTATCCCAACTACAACTCGGTTATACCTACAGCCAACACCAACAGCATCAACGTCGACCGCAAGTCGCTCATGGGTGCACTGAAGCGTGTGCTGCCGTTCGCAAGCGAGAGCAGTCAGCTCATCCGCTTCCACGTAGAGGCTCAGCGTCTGTGTCTCACAGCCGAGGATATCGACTTCGCTACAAGTGCTAAGGAGAGCGTAGCTTGCGAGTATAATGGTGCGAAGATGGACATCGGCTTCAAGGGTGGTGCCATCTACGAGATACTCAACAACATCGCAAGCGACGAGGTGACAATACAGCTTGCCGACCCAAGTCGTGCGGGCGTTGTTGTGCCTACCGTGCAGCCTGAGGGACAGGAAATCCTCATGCTTATCATGCCGATGCTGCTGAACGATTAATCGGGTTGACCAGTGCTTTGGCGGCTGATTAATGCTTTGAAGAAACAATAATAGATTTCATTCTATGTTTTAGCCGCGCCATATTGGTGCGGCTAAATTCTTAAAAAAAACGACGACAATAATGAAACTCAATCTCACACGTCCACTTATCGTCTTCGACCTCGAAACAACAGGTCTCGACTTTATACGCGATCGTATAATACAGATATCATACATTAAAGTGTCGCCCGACGGCACAGAAGAGCGCGAAAATCTCTTTGTCAATCCAGAGAAGCCTATACCGCATGAGGTGGTGGAACTGACGGGCATCACCAACGACGACGTGAATGATGCGCCTACGTTCAAGACGTTGGCTCCGCAGCTCAGCGAGAAGTTCAAGGGCTGCGACTTCGCAGGCTACAACTCCAACCACTTCGACATTCCGATGCTCGCAGAGGAGTTCCTGCGTGCAGGCATCGACTTCGACTTCTCTAAGGTTCGACTCATCGACGCACAGACCATTTTCCACAAGATGGAGCGTCGCAACCTTGCTGCTGCCTACAAGTTCTACTGCGGCAGAAAGATGGAGGAAGACTTCACGGCGCATCGTGCTGACGAGGACACCGAGGCTACATATCGTGTGCTGATGGGCGAGCTCGACAAGTATGCGCCTGGCGTGCAGGAGGAGCCCGACCGTGTGTTGGAGAACGACATGGACTGCCTTGCCGAGTTCTCTAAGCAGAACGACAATGTCGACTTCGCAGGTCGCATCGTGTGGAAGCCGCTGGTTGGTGCTGACGGCAAGCCGGTGCTCGACGCCGACGGTAAGGAGCAGAAAGTGGAGGTGTTCAATTTCGGTAAGTACAAGGGACGTCCCGTTGCCGATGTGCTGCGCACCGACATCGGCTACTATAGCTGGATGATGGGCGGCGATTTCACCTTCAACACCAAGCAGGTGCTCACACGCATCCGCCTAAGAGGGTTCAATAAGTAACGTTGAGGTGTTGAGGTGTTGAGGTGTTGAGAGATGATGTTGAGATGTTGTTGTGTTGAGGTGGTGAGATATGTTGTAGTAATGTCACCATCTCAACACCTCACCACTTCAACATAAATAATCACCATCTCACCATCTCACCATACATCTCTCACCATAACAACTATAAAACCATGCTAAAAGGCAAGAAAATAGTATTAGGCATAACCGGCTCCATCGCCGCCTACAAGTCGTGTCTGCTCATACGCGAGTTTGTGAAGCAGGGCGCAGAAGTACAAGTAGTGATTACGCCTGCAGGCAAGGAGTTCATCACTCCGATCACGCTCTCAGCACTCACGCACAAGCCCGTTGTCAGCGAGTTCTTCTCGCAGCGCGACGGCACATGGAACTCGCACGTCGACCTCGGATTGTGGGCTGACGCAATGGTCGTAGCACCTTGCACGGCGAGCACGCTCGGCAAGATGGCGCACGGCGTGGCAGACAACATGCTCATCACCACATACCTCTCTATGAAGGCACCCGTGTTCATTGCTCCGGCTATGGACCTCGACATGTATGCCCACCCGTCTACGCAGCAGAACATGCGCACATTAGCCTCATACGGCAATCGCTTCATCGAGCCTGCAAGCGGATTTCTCGCAAGCGGACTCGAAGGCAAGGGACGCATGGAGGAACCGGAAGTGATAGCGCGCCGCGTGTCGGAGTTCTTCGACCAGAACGACAGCAACAGTCCACTGAAAGGCAAGCGCGTCGTAATCACAGCTGGTCCTACCTACGAAAAGATTGACCCCGTGCGCTTCATCGGCAACTACTCAAGCGGCAAGATGGGCTTCGCTATCGCCGAGGAGTGTCGCCGCCGTGGTGCTGATGTCACGCTCGTAGCCGGTCCGGTCAGTCTGAAGTGCTCCGACGCAATCAATCGTGTGGATGTGGAGTCGTGCCGCGAGATGTACGACGCAGCTACCGAGGCGTTCCGAACGGCTGACGTAGCCATACTTGCTGCGGCAGTAGCCGACTATCGTCCGGCAGTACAGGCTGAACAAAAGATAAAGCGCAGCGAGGGCGACATGCAGATATCTCTCTCGCCCAACCCTGACATCGCAGCCACACTCGGACAGATGAAGACCGCACAGCAGACCATCGTGGCGTTCGCGCTTGAGACCAACGACGAGCAGGCTAACGCCGAGCGTAAGTTGCAGAAGAAAAATGCCGACTTCATTGTGCTCAACAGTCTGCGCAACGAGGGCACATGCTTCCGCACCGACGACAACCAGATAGAGATTATCGGTCGCGACTTCCGCCATGCCTATCCCAAGAAGTCGAAGGCGGACACCGCTGTCGACATCGTCAACGAGCTGGAGCGAGTGATAGGAGGCTATGGCATCTTGCCATAGCCACGCACCCACAAGGCTTAGGAGGCTACGGCATTCCTGCCGTAGCCACGCACCCAAAAGGTGATTGATAGGAGGCTATGGCATCCTGCCATAGCCACGCACCCATGAGAACTTGTTGATAGGGAGGCAGCGTGGGTATGGCAAGATGCCATACCC
>NZ_JH379439.1:11755-16345 GCF_000235885.1 Leyella stercorea DSM 18206 | reverse complement strand
GGGTATGGCAAGATGCCATACCCTCCTAAAGAGTAAAACTTCTTATTTTAAAGAATATGAAAAAGCGCTATATAGTTAGAATGGTTTGCGCTGCGTTGCTGTTGCTCGCTTTTGTCGCAGGAACGCAGGCGCAGGAACTGAACGCACGTGTGAAGATCAACCACAACCAGATTCAAGGCACCGACAACTCGGTGTTCGAGGAGCTGGAGCAGACCCTCACGCAGTTTATCAACGAACGCCAGTGGACCAGTCTTCAGTTTCAGAAGAACGAGCGCATCACGTGCAACTTCAACATCACCGTGACGGCGTACGACAACAGTACGAACGTCTTCACGTGCAAGGCGGTGATACAGGCAAACCGCCCCGTGTATAACTCTACGTACACCACCACTATCTACAACAACACCGACAACGACTTCAACTTCGAGTACGCACAGTTCGACCAGTTGCAGTTCAACGAGGAGCAGGTGGACAATCAGCTCACGGCACTCATCGCCTACTACGCCTACCTCATCATCGGCATTGATCTCGATACGTTCTCGCCGATGGGTGGCGAGGACATTCTGCAGCGCTGCATGAACCTTGCCAACAACGCGCAGAACCTCAACTTCCCGGGATGGAAGGCGTTCGACAACGGACGCAACCGCTTTGCCATCATCAACGACTATCTTGAGGGTGCGATGAAGCCGTTCCGCCAGTTGCAGTACGACTACTATCGCACGGGTCTCGACGAGATGGCGACCAACGTGGAGCGCGGACGCGGCAACGTGACCACTGCGCTCGAAACCGGTCTGAAGAAGTGTCACGAAGACCGTCCGCTCAGTATGCTACCACAGATATGGACCGACTATAAGCGCGACGAGCTTACCAATATATATAAAGGTAAGGGCACGCAGAAGGAAAAAGAAACCGTCTACGACATTCTCTTCTCTATCAATGCAAGTCAGAATTCGGCTTGGGAGAAGATAAAGGAGTAGACACACACATACATAACCCATAACTACTGTTTATGTTAAAGAAACTCGATATACGCAACTTCACACTTATCGACCATCTTGAGATGATGCTCTACCCTGGCTTCTCCGTCATTACGGGCGAAACCGGTGCCGGAAAGAGCATCGTCATCGGTGCAATAGGATTGCTGCTTGGCAACCGCGCCGATGCGAAGCAGGTGAAGCGTGGTTGCGACAAGTGCATCATTGAGGCAACGTTCGACCTTAGTATCTACCACTCCGACGTGCTGAAAGGCTTCTTCGAAGAAAACGACCTCGACTACGAGCCGGAGGAGTGTCTGCTGCGTCGCGAGGTGAACGCTAATGGCAAGAGTCGCGCCTTCATCAACGATATGCCGGTGACACTCGCCCTTATGCGCGAGCTCGGCGAGCAGCTCATCGACGTGCACAGCCAGCATCAGAACCTGCTGCTCAGCAAGGAAGACTTCCAGCTGAACGTTGTGGACATCATTGCGCGCGATCGTCAGCAGCTTGCCGACTATCGTGCGGTGTTTGCCGAGTTGCGTTCGGCGCAGCACCGCCTTGCCGAGTTGCGCGAGCAGATAGCCACGAGTCGCGACAACGAGGACTTTCTGCGCTTTCAGCAGAAGGAACTTAGCGAGGCAAAGCTCACTTTGGGCGAGCAGGAACAGTTGGAGCAGGAGTCGGAGTTGATGAGCCACGCCGAGGACATAAAGCGTGCGCTTCACGATGCCGACTACGGACTCTCGGGCGACGACACGGGCATCGTGAACCTCACGCGCTCCATTGTCACACAGCTGCGTAGCGTAGCCGATGTCTACCCCGAAGCGCAGGAGCTTGCAGAGCGTCTCGACGGCTGCTTCATAGAGCTGAAGGATATCTCGCAGGAGATAGCCTCGAAAATGGACGACGTGGAGTACGACCCGCAGCGCTTCAACCTCATCACCGAGCGCCTCGACCTCATCTACACGCTTCAGCAGAAGTTCCACGTGCAGACCGTCGACGAGCTGCTCGACCGCCTCAATGCTATCAATGCGCAGCTCTCGAACATCGACAACTCCGACGAGCAACTGCAGGAGCAGGAGCAGGAGGTGGCACGTCTGCACGCTGTATGCGTGGAGAAAGCAGCCGTGCTCACCGATATGCGACGCAAGTCGGCTACGCTCGTCGAGCAGGAACTGTCGAAACTGCTCGTTCCGCTTGGCATACCAAACGTGCGCTTCAAGGTGGATGTGTCGGCTGCCGACCTCTCCGCCACGGGTGCCGACAAGGTGATGTTCCTCTTCAGTGCCAACACCAGCACCGACATGCAGCCCGTGTCGCAGGTGGCATCGGGCGGCGAGATAGCGCGTGTCATGCTCTCGCTGAAGGCGATGATAAGCAAGGCCATCGGTCTGCCCACAATCATCTTCGACGAGATTGACACCGGCGTGAGCGGTAGGGTGGCAGAGCAGATGGCACACATCATGCACGATATGGGTGCTGCCAACCGACAGGTGCTCTGCATAACCCACTTGCCGCAGATTGCTGCCGCCGGCTCCACCCACTATAAGGTGGCGAAGCATGAGACGGAGCAGGGCACGGTGTCTACGATGACGCAGCTCACCGACGAACAGCGTATCACGGAGATTGCGCAGATGCTCTCTGGTAGCGATGTGTCGCAGGCTGCTATCGACAACGCCAAGTCGCTTTTAGCATTATAGGAGGCTATGGCATCCTGCCGTAGCCACGCATCCATAAAGCATAGGAGGCTATGGCATCCTTGCCATAGCCACGCACCAAGCAGTTAACGGAAGGTTGCGTGGGTATGGCAAGATGCCATACCCTCCTAAGAGTTACAAATTTGTTAATAAATAAAACAATGAACAGAATATTATCAACAATCCTAATTTCGCTGCTCTGCCTCTGCGGAGCGATGGCGCAGCCGGCGGCTGTGAAGAATGTGGCAAAGTCGGTGTTTGCGCTTAAGGCATACGATGCAGAGGGCAAGCAGATAGCTACAAGCAACGGAGTGTTCCTCTCAGCCGACGGCATAGCAGCCTGTCCGTGGTCGGCAGTGCGCGAAGCCTCGCGTGTGGAAGTCGTCGATTTCAACGGAAAGACCTATCCCGTGACGCATATCCTCGGTGCTAACGAGCTTTATGACGTGTGTCGTGTGCGTGTGGATATGCCGAAGACTGTGGCTGCCACCATCGCCACCGCTGCTGCTGCAAAGGACAGCAAGCTGTGGCTCGTGGAGACCGCCGACCGCCGTACACAGACCACACAGTATGAGGTAGACAAGGCGGAGACCTTCATGGAGAAGTACGCCTACTACGTGTTCGGCTACAACAACCACAAGCCCACACAGGGCGCTGCCTTCGTCAACGAGAAGGGACAGGTGGTGGGACTCATGCAGCAGTCGGTGCGTTCGCTCTACGCCAACGCCGTCGACGTGCGCTTCATCTCGACACTCGCTGCAAGCCACCTCGATATTAACAACTCGCTCTATGCCAAGACCTCGCTGCGTCTCACCTTGCCTGCCGACAAGCAGAACGCTCTGCTCATGGTGATGTTGGCTGCTGAGCGTCAGGACACGGCAAAGTATGCCGGCTATCTTAGCGACTATATCCGACAGTTTCCGAAGGAGGTTGACGGCTATGCTACGAGTGCGCTGCAGAAGTCTACTTATGGCGACTGGCAAGGTGCCGATGCCGATATGCAGACCGCACTAAAACTTGCTGCCGACAAGGCGGAGGCTCACTCTGAGTATGCTCGTGTGATGTATCAGAAGCTCATCTATAGTGCCGACACCACCTTCACAGCTTGGACCTTTGAGCGTGCACTGGCGGAAGCTGAGAAGGCGTACAGCCTCAATCCGCAGCCGCAGTACTTGCACCGCATGGCGCAGATAAAGTTCTCGATGGGCGACTATGGCGACGCATGTGAGAAATTCTTGAGTTTGGCGAAGAAGGACATGCCAACGAGCGAGGTATATTTCGAGGCTGCGCAGTGCAAGACACAGCTTGGTGCTCCGAAGACGGAGGTGCTGGAGCTGCTCGACAGTTGTGTGGCAGTTGCTCCGCGCCCACTCACCAATCTGTCTGCGCCCTACGTGTTGGCACGTGGTCAGCTGTACGAGCAGATGGAGGAATACCGCAAGGCGATCGTCGACTACAACACCTACGACACGCTGGTGTATGGCAGAGCAAACGCTGCCTTCTACTATGCTCGTCATAAGTGCGAAGTGGCAGTGCACCAGTACAAGCAGGCTCTCGACGACCTTGCGCACGCTGCATATATAGGTGGTGCAGATGCTCCGCTCTATATCGCCGAGCTAGCTTCGTTGCAGCTGCGTGTGAACATGAACGAAGAGGCTGTCAAGACCTCCGACCTCTGCTTGCAGCTCACGCCCGACAATACCGATGCCTACATAATAAAAGGCCTCGCACTTGTGCAGTTGAAGCGCAAGAACGAGGCTATGGAGTGCTTTAATAAGGCAAAGGAATTGGGCGACGACCGCGCCGAGGGATATATCAAGAAGTATAAGTAGGAGGCTATGGCATCCCTGCCATAGCCACGCACCCATAAGGTGATTGATAGGAGGCAGCGTGGGTATGGCAGGGATGCCATACCC
>NZ_JH379439.1:0-11745 GCF_000235885.1 Leyella stercorea DSM 18206 | reverse complement strand
GGTATGGCAGGGATGCCATACCCTCCTATAATATGTTAATTAAAGGTTATGCACGCTGGTATTGTCGTCATGCGCTGTGGCATGAACGGACAGCCGTAGAAAATCATCTGCAGTTCATCAGTACGAGTCTTGTATTGTGATCCGATTACAACCTTCTTCAGTGCTTTACAATTTTTGAAAGCAAACATTTCTACCTCTACGCGTGAGGGCAGCGATACGGAGGTGATGCGGTTGCATCCCTCGAAGGCACCGCTCTCAATACTCTTCAGACTCGTGGTTACAGGCACACTTGTGAGGGCTGTGTTCTTAAAGGCATTCTGATCGATTACCGCCACCGATTGTGGCAGACTGATGTTTGTGAGTGCCTTGCAGTCTTCAAACGTGCTCATATCTATCTTTGTGATGTTCTGTGGCAGCGTAACCTTTGTGAGTGCTTTGCATCCGAAGAACAGGGCGTTAGGCAACTTCTCCAGACGCACGGGCAGTGCTACTTCTGTCAGTGCTGTGCACATGGAGAAGGCACTATTTCCAATCTTCGTGACACTGTTGGGTACGGTGATGCTTGTAATCGCAGGCATACTGTGGAAGGCGTAGCTGTCTATCATGGTCACCGTCGATGGTATGTTGATGGAAGTGATGCGTGTGCGAGAGAATGCGTGTGAGCCGATTGTTTTCAGTCCGGGTGAGAGTGTCACCGATTTTATTTTCATATCGGCAAAGGCAGCAGATTCGATTTCGGTCACCTTGAATGTGCGGCCGGCATAGCGCACGGTGGAAGGTACGGTGTAGTCTTTGCCTATCGACTCGTCGTTGTCTACGCCGATCAGCCGTGCATTATTGCGTTGAAAGTTCAGATCGAACCACATCTCGCCTATCTGCATTCTGTTTTCCTGTGACGAGTTGCCCTCGTACACTCTCACCGAGACTTCTTTCGAGGTGCGGTTGATACTTTTGAGATATGCGACGGTTTCGTCTGCGAGCAAAGGGTAGAGGGGAGAATAGTCCGACTGCATGGTTCGTTTGAATGCGTCCTGCTCCAATGGTCCTGCTGGTGTGTAGAAGTTTTCGTTTTGGCTATCGGCGTTGTTGAGGTAATTAACGGCATTGTCGAGTGCTCTTATGCGCTTGCCTACTTCACTGTCGAGTAGTTCGCGTCGTACAAGCACAGGCTCGCACGAGGGTTTGTCGGCTTCGACCCATTTGTTTATCATCTTCGATTCGGCTATGAGGCTGGCGTTGTCGAGCTCTATGACCTGGGGTAGGGCATCGATCCATGCTGGCTGTTTAGGGCATTGCATTGGAGGCTGCGGTGTGTTGAAGGCTTTGCGTCCTAACCACGTCTTTATGCCGAGTCCTTTGTAGAGCTTGATGGTGATTGTCTTGTGTGCCGGCTCGAAATCGGTTCGGGTTGACGGGTGGCGGTTGGTGTTGGCACGTACTCGCTGTGTGCTGCGGCTCTGGGTGGTTCTGTTGCCCGATCTGTTAGCACTGGTGTTGTTTTGGGGTGCTTCGTTAGCGTTTTCAACAGCATCATCACCTCCTTTACGGGCTTGGGTGCTGCCTCTTTAATCATTTGTGTTCCTTTGTTCTTAATCTTTTTAAGGAACCCCTGTGCTGATACCTGGGTGGTGCCCATCGTCAGACAGATGGCAGACAAGAACAGTAGTCGTCTTGTGTTCATAAGGCTTTGTTGGTTTTTATTGTTGTTATTGATGTTATTTTGCCGACAAATGTACAAAATATATTCTTAAATATTAGAAACGGCTTTGTTTTTTTTATGACGATAGTTGACGGGTGACACGCCTACTTGCTTTTTGAAGAATGTGCCGAAGGCGGAGGCGTTGGGGAAGTTGAGCAGGTCGGATATTTCCTTTATGCTCTTGTCGGCGCTCGTGATGAGGTATATGGCTTTCTTCGTGATAGCCTTGAACACGAGTTGCTGCACCGTACTGCCCGACACCGACTTCACGAGCTGTGTGAGGTACTTTGGCGAGAGACACAGGCGGTCGGCGTAGAAGCGTACGCCGCGCTCGTGCATGTAGTGCTCGTCGATGAGCTGCATGAGCTGCATGTACGTCTCGAGTTTGCGGTTCGACTCGTTGCTGCCGTCGCTCGAGAGTTCGCGGAAGATGCTGCACACGCGGTAGGTGAGCGAGAGCAGCAGCAACTGGCGTTCGTTGGCGGCAAACACGTTCTCGCCGCATTTGTGTACGGCGAGCAGTTCGGAATACTTCGTCAGCTCGTTCTCGTGACCCGTATGCATCACCCAGCACGAGCGTGGATTGATATACTCCACAAACTTCATGCCGACCACCGTGCTGCCAAGGATGTCGCGGATGGAGTCGGCGCGATAGAAGATAATGACAACGGAGCAGTCGCCGCTCTGAGCTGTAACGGAGAAGCGCACGCCGTGGGAGAGGAAGAGCGTTTCGTCCTTGTTCACAACGTATTCCGCACTTTCGCATGTGAAGGAGAAGTTGCCCGAACGACACACTATAATGCCTACATCCGCCACGCGGTAGTCGTGGCGCAGTGCCTCGGGGAACGACCGTATAATACCACAAGAGCAACAGATGTCCTCGTTGTCAGACATCTGTTGCTCCAGAATATTTATGTTTATGTTTTCGCTGCTGTTCGTCATAGGTTTTAATTGTATAGACATGGCGAAGTTAGCGAAAAAAAACTGCACTGCAAAATATTTTACATGTAAATGGGTGCGTGGCTACGGCAGGAATGCCGCAGCCTCCTAATAGTTAATGTACCACTCGCGTGTATCTTTCGATATGTCGCGCTTCGGCCACGGCACCACAAGCATCACACCGGCGAGAATGATGCAGGCGTAGATAGTCCATCCCGCCATCTCCTTTATAGCCGAGAGCGTAGCCTGCACCTGCACCTTGCCCTTCGTAGACATGGCAGCCATGTGCTGCGCCTCGGTCTCGCTCTTGCCCTGATACTGCATTCCGCGCGCCGTCATATCGTAGGTCTTGGCGGTTTCGGCGTTGGTGCGGTCGTAGTCGTGAGCGTAGCGTGTGATGTAATACTGTTGGCGGTACTGGAACACCACCTGATAGAGAGCCGAACCTATGCCTGGCGCTATCACCATACGCACGGTGAGCATGATGCACACCCACGTAGAGAGCAGCTTGTAGGGCATACGCTGGTTGGCATATACAGCGATGAGCGAGTAGAGCAGCATCATGCCCGTAGCACGAATCACGACGGGCCACTTCATGCGCTCCAGCATGCCGTCGGTCTGCACCTCGAAGTACATGAAGAGCGAGGCGGCACCGATGAGCAGGAAGCCCATAGCGAAGAACCACTTGAAGTGGACACCCTTGCTGTTCAGTATGAGTATCGTGACAAGACCGATGAAGTAACCCAGCAGCACCCAGTTGCCGAGCGCAGCCACCTGAATCTGGTCGGTCTTCATGCCCACGCCCACGAAGATGTTCACGAGCATCGAACTTGAGTTGCATATCATCAGGCCGATGAAGAGCAGTATGCCGCCCTGTATGCTGCGCGACTTGAACGCCTTGAGCATGAAGTAGGGCGAGCGTCGCGTCTTCTCCAAGTATATAAATAATAATGTAGAGGCGACGCATATAGCCGTAGCCCAGCAAATGCGGCTGCTGTCGTACCAGTCGTACACCTTACCGTAGACCGTGACGTAGACGAACGAACAGCACATGAGGCAGAACACCACCACGTTGCCGAACTTCGAGAACGAGAGCGGACTGTGCTTAGTAGGGTAGGGGTTGTAGGGCATACAAAGCAAGGTGATGAGCAGTGCCACGAGAATGGAGCCGAGCATGGCGTAATACACCATCTGCCAGTGGTAGTTGTAAGCGAACCACGCCGTTATCCACGTGCCTATCTGTCCGAGCAGCATGAAGAAGAAGTAGATGATAGGCTGACTCGCCTTCTTCTCCGTGTCGAGAGCATCCCATCCTGCCTCGTCCTTCGGCTCGTTGCCCGGCGTTACGTTGCGCGTCGCCTCGATGCCGAAGCCGTACTTGATAAGCGTGAAGAGGTTGCACATCAGCAGCGTCTGTCTCACGAAACCCATTATCAAGCTGTTCAGCGCGAGGATGAACAGGCTGTCGGTGTTGGCACAGATGTAGCTCTGCACCGCTAAGATGGAGAAGCCCACGAGGCTCATCATCTTCTGCCTGCGCACACTCACTAATGTGTAGAAGAACGGAGAGAACGCCGCCATACCTATCGACGTCACGAAGCTGATGAACGCTATGTGTTCCGATTGGATGCCAAGTCCTCCCACCATTTCACTGCTGTTCACGGTGTACGCACCGCTCACCGTCATTATAGGTATGAAAAGTATGACGAGGAAGGCGATGCCGAGAGGCTTGGGCACCCAGTCGTAGAACGGAAAATTCTTAGGCAGCTTCGGCGAAACCGCCTGGTATATCTCTGCTTGTGTCATTTACTTGAGTTGAGCCTTCACAATAACCATCATTCCGGCAGCCAACTTGTCGTTGTCTTCCTTAGAAATTCCCACAAACTCGATGCGCACCGGCACACGCTGCTGAATCTTCACGAAGTTGCCGGCAGAGTTGTCGGTAGGCACGAGCGAATACTTAGAGCCCGTTGCGCCCGATATGGCAGATATTCTGCCCTCGAACTCCTTGCCCTCGAAGGCGTCTACGGTCATTACGACCTTCTGACCTACGTGCAGCTTCTCCACCTGTGTCTCCTTATAGTTGGCGATGACCCACTTCTGCGTGTTCGGCATGATGTAGGTGATGGTCTGTCCGGCGTTCACCGCCTGACCCTCCTCAAGCGCGCGTCTGCCCAGCTTGCCGTCGCAC
Organism: Leyella stercorea DSM 18206; assembly: GCF_000235885.1. Classification (GTDB taxonomy): domain Bacteria; phylum Bacteroidota; class Bacteroidia; order Bacteroidales; family Bacteroidaceae; genus Prevotella; species Prevotella stercorea. The sequence goes on along the minus strand of NZ_JH379439.1, from coordinate 6,916 downwards.
GGTGCTGTTACGACGCAGTATGAGAGGTTGAGCTTAGCCATTTCGAGCGCAGCCTGCGCACGCTCTATGGCAGCCGCTGTGTTCTTCTTGCGTGTCTGCACCTCGTTCACACCCGAGTAGGCAGCCTTCTGCTGGCGGCGTGTGGCATCGAGCTTCTTCTTCGTAGCGTTGTATTCGGTCTCAATCTGCTCCAACTGGATAGGAGTAGCGGCGTTGCGAGCCACGAGGTTCTGATAGCGCTGGCGGTCCTTGTCGAGTTTAGCGAGGCGAATCTCAATCTCAGCGATAGCCGACTCGTACACCGTTGCCGAAGTCTGCGTTGTCTGCACCGATGCGTCTATTACGTTCGCACCAGCCATAGCGTCCTTCAGCGCAGCCTCCGCCTCCATCACGCGGATGCGATATTCGCGGTCGTCCAGCACGAGCAGCGTGTCGCCCTTCTTCACGTTCTGGTGCTCCTTGAAGTAAATCTTCTTGATGTAGCCCGAAGCGCGCAGATTCACCGGCGAGATGTACTGCTCCACCTGTGCGTCGTCGCTCTTCTCATTGCTCTTGTAGTCCATGAACATGCAGCCAATCTTAACGATTCCCCATACGAGGATGGCAACGCCGATGAGGCTCACCACAATCTGGCGTATGCGCTGGCGCTTGAGCTGCTTTGCTGTCACTTCGTGTGTAGACTGTGCAGTCTCACTGTTGTTATTGTTCGTGTTGTTATTGTTTGTTTCCATTTTTGAGTTTTGAATTTTGAGTTTTGAGTTTTGAATTGTTGCGACATACGTCGCAATTTTGAGTTTTGAATTTTGAGTTTTGAATTTTGAGTTTTTGAGTTGCGAATTCTTAATTCAAAATTGAATAACTCAAAATGCGCGCAGCGCATAATTCAAAACTCAAAATTCAAAACTCAACATTCTACTTCGTGAGCCTCTCCAACTGTCCTGTGAGCTTCAGCAACGTGAGGTTCGCCACCTGATAGTTGAAGTGCGCCGTGAGATAGTTGTTCTGCGCGTCGCTCATGCTCATCTCGTCCTGCAGCACCTCGGTCATCGAGGCGATACCCTCGCGATAGCGGTCGCTTGTCACCTTATATATATCCTCCGCAAGCAGATAGTTGTCGCGCTGCTTGCTGAAGTTGCGCTGGTTGTTGGCGAGATCGTTCACGGCGTTGGCATACTGCGTCTGCATACCCTTCAGCGCGTTTTCGTAAGAAAGCTTCGCGTTGTCGATGTCCACCTGCGCCTTTCTTATCTTCGAGCGCTTCTCCAGACCGTCGAAGATAGGGATACGCAGCGAGAGTCCTATGCCGTTCGACCTATACCAGTGGTTCGACTCGCCAGAGTGGAACCAGTTCTTGAACTTGTCGGTGTACGCCATGTACGTCCAGTTACCCGTGAGTGCCAGCGTGGGCAGATATCCGCTCTTGGCGAGCTTTTTCTGCTGTTCGGCAAGCGTCTGCTGTGTTCTCAGCAGCTGCAGCTCATACAGATTCTCGTTCAGTCCGCTGAGTGCCGCGAGGTTCACCTCCTCAATGTCACCCTTCTCCACCGCAATGTCCTTCTCGGCAGGATAGTCTATCACGTACTTCATCATGTTGTACTGCTGCGTGAGCATCGCCCTCGCGTTGTCATACTGCACACTGAGATTCTCCAGGTTCACGTTCACGCGCTTCACGTCCACGCTCAGCGCCATGTCGTTGTCGTGGAACGCCTGCGTGATGTCGCGCAGCTCCTCCAGACGCTTTATGTTGTCCTTGATGATGCCGATCTGCTCCTCAGTGTTCTGCGCTAAGTAGTACATCTTGCTTATCTGCACGATGAGGTCCTCGCGCGCCTTCTCGTAAGAGAGCGAATTGAGCTGGTCGAGCGTCTTCGAGATCTCGAGCGCCGTGAGAGCTGTCTGACTGTACAGCGGCATCTGCAGCTGCAGACTTGCCGACGAGCTGTACTGCAGCGTCTTCGTCACGTTGTACGGCTTGCCGTAGGCTCTGCCGTCGGTTACGGATACGGGCGGCGTGAAGTTGTCGTTCAGTGCTGCGCCGATATTTATCTGCGGCAACAGGCGCGAACGGTTCTCGCTGATGTTGTGCTTGCCTTTAAGCACATTACCTTCGTAAGTTTTCAAATTAAGATTTCGCTCAATACCCATCTGCAGACACTGCGCCAGCGACAGCGTCTCCTGCGCCATCGTCTGACTTGCCAAGAGTATTGAGGCAAATGTGAACAATGTTTTCTTCATACCTATATTAATATTTCGGCTGCAAAGTTACGCATTTATAGCCGTTTAGGTATATTCATAAAATATCACAAGTTGTTCACATTTTCCTTTTATGCGGTTTCGTATGTCATTGTAGTTTGATAGAAAGAGTTTTTTAGCAGCCTAAACCGCTGTTTCAGCCGAGTGAATCGGCAAAGCGGCGGAGGTTGCTGCTTGCCACATCCTTTTTTATAGCCTCCTCCAGCGGCATTCCGTCGGGCGTGATGCTTTCAACAAAAGCGAAGCCGGCTTTCAGCAGCAGTTCCCTGTCGCTTACGCTGCCAGCCACAAGCCCTACGGGCACGCCCGTCTGCTGCCCACGCATCAGTATGCGCTGCGGCAACTTGCCCATGAGCGTCTGTCGGTCGGCACCGCCTTCGCCCGTTATTATAAGGTCGGCACCCTTTATCTTCTCGTCGAAGCCGATGATGTCGAGCAGCAAGTCGGCGCCCGACTTCATCTCGGCTCCGAAATACTGCATGAAGGCATAACCCAGTCCGCCGGCTGCTCCCGCTCCAGGTTCTGCGCTTCGGTCGAAGCCGAAATGCAGAGCTGATTTCTCGGCGAACAGCTGCGCACGGCGGTCGAGCTGACCTACCATCTCTGGCGTGGCACCCTTCTGCGGACCATATACATGTGCCGCGCCGTTCTCGCCGCAGAGCGGATTGTCCACATCGCAGGCGAGGGTAAACCTACATTCGCCAAGCTCCGTCTTCAGCGCCTCGTCGAAGTTCTTGCCGCGTGCGAAGATGTCAACCAGTGCCTTTATCATTCCGATGCCGGCATCGCTCGTGGCGGTGCCGCCGAGTCCGATGATGAAATTGCGGCATCCGTGCTTGATGGCTCTCGAGAGCAGTTCGCCCACGCCGTATGTTGTGGCGCGCATAGGGTTGCGCTCCTCCTCCTTGATAAGGCTGAGTCCGCACGCCTGAGCCACTTCCACTATTGCCGTGCCGTCGGGCGTCACGCCGTAATGGGCATCCGTGCGGCGCATCATCAGGTCGTGTATGTACACCGGCTCCAATGTTCCGCCCGTGGCTGTCGTAAACGCTGCAAGCATTCCATCGCCGCCGTCCGACATCAGCAGGCACAGCGTGTCAATGCCCTTCGCGTCCAACACCCCGGCGATTATGTTCTCCACTTCTGCTGAGGACATGCAGCCCTTGAACGAATCTGTAGCAAGTATGTATTTCATGTGTCTTTTGTTTTATGACGGTGCAAAAATACGAAAAACTATTTGATAATCATATTTTATTTGTATCTTTGCCATGTCTATCGTCGGATTCTCTTGTTTATTTTTGCAACACTAAGAACACCATTAATAACAATTTAACATAACGCAATCAAATTAATCACAATATGAAACAACTGTTTTTAACATTCGCAGTGGCTCTGCTTCTGCTGCCCGCCACGCTGTGGGCCGACACCGCCAAGAAGAAGATAAAGTCGGTGGAGATAACGATAGACGCTCCTACTCCAGGAATGGACTTAGAGAACGCCGAAAAACTCGCCCTGAAAGCGGTGAACACCGCCTACGGTGACCTGTTCAAGAGCGGAGTCATCACAATGCGCGACATCTCATGGGATGGCGAGTTCGGCGAGAACAAAGATGGATACCCCACACTGAAGGCCGGATACCCCTACATAGCCACGATTGAGATAGTGATAGACCCGGACGGAGATTACCAGACCGAATGGGTAAAGATAGACGGCTCCGACATGCTGTCGACCGAAAACTTCAAGGCCACGGTGAACGGGATACCGGCACGCGTGCTCAGAAGCGCCCCTTACTTCCCCACTATGCAGGTGAAATTCACCATACCTGGTGGCAAGGGCGGACCGCTGGAGAAAGACGACCATTCTTCCGACTACGACGTGCTGAAGAAGGAATACCGCTCCACACTGCCCTACATATCGCGTAAAGAGGCCGACGAAGTCTATCCACACTACCACCCGCTGGATGTGCTCGTAATCAACAAGATCGATATGCTCTACGAATTCATGCATGAGAAATACATCTCGTCGAGCGGACATGCATACAAAAATCACAACACCCTGCTGATGACCAAGATGATAATCGACGTAAGCAACGGGTCGGAAAACTACAACATCTCAGAATTCGCAGAAACACTTGGTGCCCCATACTCCACCATATTCAATCTGAAAGAAGTGTGGCTGAGCCCCAAGGTGGATGCCGTGAAATACGTCAGAGACCTCAACAAAGCCACCGTCGAGCGGCTGTCAAGATGGGGACGCCATTACATGGAACAGAGCACCAAGCTCTACACCGCCAAGGGCACATTGTTCATCCCCGAGAACGCAGGCAAGGCTGTGCTCGACTATCTGGATCTCGATGCCACCGAGCCAACATACACCATACGCACATACCGCGGCGACGTGTTTGAGGCACAGAAAGCCGGCGTGGCAGCCACCAAGCTTCTCACCTGCACCAAGCATGTGTTCACAGCCAAGATAGAGGCTGCCGACCGCGTGTGCCAGTACAACACATGCAAGCAACCGTTCAAATGGTACTACTCATGTAGGGTTTGCGGCAAGTGCGAACGAAACAAAGCGCACACCTTCAGCGCCAGACCGGGAGCCGAAGTACTGGAATGGCACGACATGAACGAGGACATTGCCAACGACCAGGCATACATCGGCGTGAACGCAGCCGGAGAACACATATACTGGAAGAGCTGCATCCATTGCGGCATCTCACACAGCTATCACATGAGACACCTCACACCCAGAGACCAGAAAATGATGGGTATGGAAGGCTCCTTCGAAGATTTCAAAGTCTCAATGCTCGAAAACCTGAAGAGCATCGAAGACATGTGCCTGCTTGAGACAGAACTGCCGAGCGACGAGATGTTCATACTGCCACGCAAGTCGGAAGCCAAGATGAGCGTGTGGGCGCAGGACGGCGTGAACCGCGCCCTGTGCGACAACCTCGTCGACGACGCCATGCTCGGCAACGACTACACCAAACCCGTGACCCGCGAACAGCTGCGCTCCATCATGACACTGCTCGTGAAGGAAATGTCTGGAAAGGACGCATCAGCCAGTGCCATCGGACTCGACGACGCCGCACTGCCACAGAGCGGCAGCGTGACACGGCAGGAACTGGCGGCATACATACACCGCGCACTGCTCTACCTGGAACAGAACACCGAACTGGCTTACAGCGAATACGAGTCGAGACTTCCGAAATACACCGACCACGCACAGATAAAGGCATGGGCAAAAGAGCCTATGGCGTTCTGCAACGCCCTGGAAGTGATTGACCCAAAGACAGCTACGACACTCGCACCCAACGAAGTCTGCACCATCGAGCTTGCACTCACCACCGCAGAACGCGCCACCATGGCACACCGCACAGGCTGGTATCAAGCGGTGTCTACCGGCGAATTGGAGGATTTCCTCTCAGCCATAGGCGAACGCAACCACTACACCTTCGTATCGACATTCGGTAACTGCGACCGCATCTGGGCGTCGCGCGTAAAGAACGGTATGTACAACAGTCTGCCGACAATAGAGCCTTTCACCGGCTCACGCTGCTATGTCGATGCACAGGCACTGCACCCAATACGCGCGAAGATGGGCAAAGGATATATGATGAAATAAAAACTCTCAAAAAAGCATAAGAAGGAAACCTAAACGGTTTTACATTAAAAATCATTAACGTTTGCATCGGACATGAGCAGCATTGCCACATCGCTCATGATCCGATGCAAACGTTAAGCAATTATGGTATGAAAAGTTTGTGTTGCGAAAAATGCTGCCATATCTGTCAGCGTTCTCGTATTGCGCTAATAATCAGTAGTGTAAAGGCTGACAGATGATGCGTTCAAAAGCTGTATCTATCAGGTTATCTGTCAGTCCATCTACCAGCCCGAACCGACAGGTTTGCCGCCAGCACCTCAACCGCCCGCCTGCGAGTTTGAAAAAAAATGTGCCGAACTCTTGACAACGCTTGCGCAGAATTGTACATTTGCGGCAATTTTAGAAAACATACATGAACATTTAAAAAACTTAGTATTATGGAAAACACAAACATCATCAACGCTACCATCAAGAGCAGCAACATCCCGCACAACTGGATCTACTGTTTCAACACCGACTGCAAACGACGCGAGGAGTGCCTGCGCTATCGTGCCACCGTGGCTCTTGGCGAGTCGCGCATATGGGGCAACGCCGTCTATCCACACGCTTTACGCCCGGACGGGGAATGCGCCCAGTTCAAACGGCTGCGCATCGTGCGTATGGCATGGGGCTTCAGCCGCCTGTTCAAGGACGTGAAGCTGTGTGACGCACCTACTTTGCGTTCGCTCATGAGGGAGTATCTCGGTGGGTGCAGCACATACTACCGCTATCACCACGGCGAGCGTCAGCTCTCGCCGGAGCAGCAGGAGTGGATAAAACAACTTTTTTCACAGTATGGTTATGAGGACATAGAGTTCGATTGCTCAGAAGAAACCCTCGACTTCCAGTAATTTTTTTACACAAACGCAGATATTCCTGCATGACTAAAATGCCATTCCGGTAGCACCGGAGAATCATTCCGGTAGCACTGGAGAATCATTCCGGTAGCGCCGGAGTAACGCTCCATCACTGCCGGAATATTACTAACTATGTAGTTTAACGCTTTTAGTTGACTACTTTC
>NZ_JH379438.1:7545-11819 GCF_000235885.1 Leyella stercorea DSM 18206 | reverse complement strand
TATATTGGGAGTTTTGACACGCCCTCCTCCTAAGTGTGTTCTGTGGGCAGTACACGCACCCTAAACTTCTGTGGGTTCCGTGCATTCCGTGGGGAGAACACGCATCCCCTGGGGGGAAAACACAAAGAGGGCATGGCGGAATGCCATGCCCTCTTACGTTAGTTATGTGGATGCGTGGGTATGGCAAGGATGCCATACCCTCCTATGATTACTTAACGAGTACCTTCTTAACCTTGCCGTCAGCAGTGCGAACGATGTTCAGACCCTTCTGGAGCTTGTTAAGCTTAACGCCGTTAACTGTGAAGAGCTGTGTCTCACCATTAGCAACCTCAGCGTTGATTGAGCTGATGCCGTCAACAACCGGCTCTACAACCTTAAGAGTTGCGTCCCAAACGCCACCACCGTCAGAGAGGATACTGCTTGAACCACCAGGGAGGATGCAGTTCCAATCGAACTTGAAGCGGATACGATATTCGCCAGCCTTAGCAGGAGCCTTGAACGAAGGTGCAACATAAGTATTGCGAGCATCTCCTGTAAGTTCATCACCTACTGAGTTGTAACCAGATGTATCGTTCTTCGGGTTAGAGTCGAGAGAGTAGAAGCTGAATGCTACCAAATCGGTGCCAGCCTGATCCCACTGTCCCTCCTTATAAGAGAACTGACCATCGTTATCGAAGTCGATGTAAACGAAGCTATGCATCCATTCGCCTGTATAATCGAACGAAGCTGTCAGTTCGCTGCCAGCCTCAACTGTGAACACCTTAGATGTGTGATCCTCGTAAGCAGCTTTTGAAGCGTATACAGATTCTGTCTGCTTGTCCTTGCCAGTCTGCTGGAGAGAGAAGCTGTTGAGGGCACGGCTACTATGTGTGCTCTTAGCTGTCTTGTCGAAGTTGACAGGATATTTCTCATCTGGAGTATCCTGCTTCTCGTAGTTGAACTCACCACCGAGAGTCTTCTCACCTGCTGTGATAGTGAATGTGAGTGCGAATGCATCGTTTTCAGTTTCTGCTTCATCATTCATGATTACATTGAACACAGCTGTTGCAGATGTAGTACCGAGGAATGTAGCAGTAGCCTCGTCAGCAGTAGCGTTGAGAACCATTGCTGGCTCAGCAGGAGTTGTTTCACCCTCTTCTGCGAGCGGATCCTGACCACCAGGTTGTGGTGTAGGAAGTGTGCCAGTGAATACGAGGTCAGATTTCTTCTCGTTGAGTGTTACGTCCTTAAGAGTGAGCTTGAACTCACCTGTAGCAGTAGCCAAGAACTCTACCTTAGCCTGGTCAGCCTGGAAGAGGTCTGTCTCAGGAGCTGCAGCGTCGTAGATGTGGAGGTTGCTTGTGTAAACCTCAGGTGTTTCTTCCTCAGTGTAGTTGAACTCGCCCTGATATTCTAAGCTTGTATTATTGAGAACAAAGCCCATCTTGATCTCTTCAGCAGAAACCTCTGTGATCTCGAATGTTGCGCTCATCTCCTCGCCGAAGAATTCTGTTGTAGCAGCATCCGACTTAGCAATGATTGTGAGCGGCTCTGTTGCCTCAGTAGGAGCCTCTTCAATGAGTGCCTTACCTACGAATACGAGGTCCTGAGTCTTGTTGAGCATATTAACGTTCTTAAGAGTAACCTTATAAGACTCGTCAGAGTACTTAACGATGTTCACATTAGCTTCAGCCTCTTCAACAACTGTCGTTTCGCCATCAAGGATGCGGAGGTTGTTTGTGTATGTCTTGTTAGAAACCTCAGTTACCTCAGGCTCTGTCGGCTCTTTCCAGTCGAGAGAAACTACCTTGATGTAGTTGTAGTAAGCCTTGCTGAACTTTGGAGACTCACCGCTACCGATGATGATAGGATCGCCTGTAAGGAGCTCTTCAAGAGCTGTAGGAGTCATCTTAACCTCACCGTTAACCTTCAGACCCTCAGCCTTAGAGATTTCGAACTTAGCGAGGCAGTCAGCAACGTCTATGCGACCAGTGTTGTTGTTACCAGCACCGTCCTTTGCGAAGAAGCCAGATATCTGCTTAGCAGTCTGATTGCAGTACCAGTGCATTGTGCGGTATGTGCTTGTCTGGAATGCTGTGAAGCTGTCGCCAGTAGTCATAGCAAGGATATCCTTGTCGTCGCCACCATTAGAGAAGTCGATAGAAGCAACAATCTTCTGCTTATCCCAATCAACATTGATTGTGTGAGAGAAGCCTGTGCCGTCAGCCTGATACTTCTCAACAACGGTTACATCCTTAGGAGCCTCAGGAGTTGTTGGAGGCTCAACACCATAGTACAAGGTATATGTATAGTTAGTTGCATCATTAGGATATACTACTGTGAATGTACCTGCGAGAGTCTCGCCAGTTACAGTAGCATCCATAGAAGCTGTGAAAGCAGCTGCATCCCAACCAGTGCCACCTTCCTGAGTTGTTGTAGCAGAAGTAGCAGTAAGCTTGAGTGTGCCATTTTCCTCTACACCAGTAGCCTCGAATGTGAGCTTACCGATTGTACCTTCCGTTGCGTCCATATCAGTGAATGAAGGGATAGTAACTGCGTACTTGTTCTCGCCCTTAGCGAGTACAGATACCTCAGCGTTTTCGTATGCCTTGGTGTCTGTGCCACGAACTACCTTCAGAGTGTTCTTGTATGTTACAGGAGCTACGTAGTCGGGATCCTCACCAACAGTAACAACTAAGCTTGAGCCGTTATCCATTGTCATGTAGAGCTTCTGTGCTGTAGTCTCGCCGTAAACAACTGCCTTAACAGTGAATGTTACATCAACATCTGTGCGTTTTGCTGTACCAGTGTAAGTAGTGCGACCCTTCTCGTCTGTACCCTTTGTGAGGTTTTCAGCCTTAACATTTAAATCGTCAGAAACGAATGTCATCGGGAATGTATCGTCAGACATCTCAGTGAATGTTACAGTTGCAGTTCCGCTACCACCCATTGAAGTGGTGTATGCAACGTTCTCGAACTTCTTAGTGTCCTTAACTGTTACTGGAGGAACCTCTGTCCAATCCTTATCAACTACCTTAACGTAGTTGTATGTAGCACGTGACTTGTCGTTAGCGCCTTCACCAGTACCCATATTAACTGTTGAGAGAGCGAAGAGAGCACTCATTTGGCTTGCAGGAATCTTCACCACGTCATTAACAACAAAGCCCTTAGCCTTTGACACCTCAACCTTAATTGGATTGGTCTCATCGAACGGATTGGTGTTGTTGTTGCTGCCACCAGGTACATTGAAGTATCCCTGAAGGGTGCCGTCAGGCTTGCGATATAAGTGGAGAGTATTATCCCAAGCTGTTGCAACTTCACCAAGACCAATAATATCTTCACAAGCACCAGTACATGTAGATGGATCGATAGACATAACGATCTTCTGTGTATCCCAATTTACTGGGATGCTCCAGTTGAAGTTAGTGCCATCGCCTACGAAGTCAACCTTCTCGAAAGCTGCAGGCTTGTCTTCGCCACCAGTCTCGCCACCGCCGGTAGAACCGCCGCCGTCGAAGCCTTCGTCAACGCCGAAGGTGTACTCAAAAGCGCGAGCAACATACATGACTTTCATCTTGCCCTCGAAATGAGCATAAGCCTTTGTACCGTTGAACTTAACGACGAGCTTAGTGTCTGTAAAAGCGGTATTGTCTGATGTACGGTAAGCATAAGGGTTATCCAGTGTGATTGTGGTAACACCATTTGCGTCTTTTGTACCTGCAACGTCCTTGCAAACGATTTCGTCCCAGTTACCTGCATCAAAATCAGACAAATCACATCCTTTGGCAGTCACCGTATAATTTGATGTGCCATAAGGTTCGATGGTGAGTTCACCTGCGGGCAAATCCTTTGTCAAAGCTGTAAATACGGTCAACTTGTAGGTAAGTTTGTCCGTATAGCTTGTAGCAAATGCCGTTACGGTAATCATCAACATCGAAAGAAGAGATAAGATTTTTTTCATACTAAATCCTTTCTTTGTTTGTTAATAAATTGTTATTGAATTAAGTTAATTAAAAAAATTCTGTTTGAATAAATCGGTTTTAAAATCGGTTTCTTTCGGTTTTCAGTTGCCGGGGGATCGTTGCTGCTTGTGTTGGCGTGTATGAGTGACGCGCCGCACTTCGGCACTACGCACTCCCTCTTCGGTGCAAATTTAATAAAAATATGTATAGCAGCAAAAATTTTCACAAATTTTTTAAGTTTTTACACTATTAACTCACACAAAACGCACATTCCCTCCTACGAAAACTCCCACGGATAGCGGATTAGGAGGGTATGGCATCCTGCCATACCCA
>NZ_JH379438.1:6924-7464 GCF_000235885.1 Leyella stercorea DSM 18206 | reverse complement strand
ACAGAAGTTTCTGGCGCAAGATATTCTCCCACGGATTGCACGGATACGCACAGATTAGGAGAGCCCACAAAAATATCTTCCCACAGAAGCCACAGAACCCACAGAAGCTTCTGGCAGAGAAGAAAAATCTGTGAGCATCTGTGAAATCTGTGGGAGAAAATCCTCTGCCAGAAGCTTCCGTGAATTCTGTGAATTCTGTGGGAGGTATGGCAGAGGGCGGCGTGGGTATGGCAGGGATGCCATACCCTCCTACGAAAACTCCCACAGATTGCACGGATGCACACAGATTAGGAGGCAAAAACGCAACCTAAAGATCTGTGAGCATCTGTGAAATCCGTGGGAGAATATTCTCCGACAGTCGTTTCTGTGAATTCTGCGTGTTCTGTGGGAGGTATGGCAGAGGGTGGCGTGGGTATGGCAGGAATGCCATACCCTCCTACGAAAACTCCCACAGATTGCACGGATGTGCACAGATTAAGAGGCAAAAACGCAATCTAAAGATCTGTGGGCATCTGTGAAATCTGTGGGAGAATATCTTGC
>NZ_JH379438.1:5356-6777 GCF_000235885.1 Leyella stercorea DSM 18206 | reverse complement strand
GTGGGTATGGCAGGATGCCATACCCTCCTAAGCGGGGGTTAGGGTTCTCTCCAAAGCCGACGCTTCAACCACATTTTGAGTATTGGGTCGCTGATGACAAGTTGGCGTGGGGCATCGGTGGTAATAAGGTCTTTCTCTGTGAGCGATTTCTTCAGACGTGTGACATTGGCAGCGGTGCCAAGACGGTATTCTTTTAGCACTGCCGCCTGTGTGAAGCCCGTAGAGATGCCGTTGGCAAGAGCGTGAAGGAAATTAAGCTGATACGCCGAGAGGTCTTCTGTCTGTTGTATGAACAAGGGCTCGCAGGCATCGAGCAGTCGGTCGATGGCGTATTGCACATCGTCGCCCGTGGTGGTCTGGTTGGTGCGTAGCCATACCAGCCAAGCGAGCTGCTGCACATAGGACGAATAGCGGTCGGTGGTGCGACAGATGACTTGTGCAAGTTCTGCGGGGATGTCCTTACCGGTGGCACGAAAGCGTTGTTGTATGTACTGCACCCAGTCGTCCTCGCCAATCTTACCAAGATAGAAAAGGTCGCCAAAACGATAGAACGGATAGCTTTTACTCTGGAACATACGCTCCATCATGTGCTTCTTGCTACCATAGAGACAGTAGCTGACGTTGCTCTGCAGCTGCCACACGCTGCGCAATTTCTTCTGAAACGTTAGTGAGTCGGCAAACTCGCCAATCTGCTGAAACTCGTCGATGCATACCACGATACGATAGCCCTTGGTGCGCGCGATGAGCTCGGGCAGTTGCAGCACTTCTTCTGTAGTGTTGTTCGCAGGGTTGTATTCGAACGAGAGGGAGAAGTCGTTGAGGGGGTCTTGCCCGAAGCTTATCTTTGGTACGAAGCGACTGAGGAACGTCTTTGTGTTCTCCATCCACTCTTCCCATTTTGACGAGGTGGCACGCACTACGGCTGTGGCAAAGGCGTTCACGAAGTCGTGCTCGGAGCGACAACCGAAGGCATCAATGTGTGCGATACGTATGTCGGTGGTGTCGATAAGCGAGCAGACATGCTCTACGAGTGATGTCTTTCCCATACGTCGAGGCGATATGAGTATGGTGTTCACGCCGTATGTGAAATTGGCTTTCAGGCGGTCGGTTTCTTCATGTCGGTCGGTAAAAGTGTCGCCTTCCACGCGTACTCCGAACACAAATGGTGCTTCTATCTTACCTGTCATTGTGGTGATTGTTAATGGTTTATGTGTGCAAAGATACAAAACATATTGGTTTTAAACAAGGTTGTTTAAAACAATGTTGTTTAAAATGATATTGAGGGAGGAATGTAATGCTGGTGCACGAGTGCTTGGTTGGTGCAGCGGAGACCGCTGCACCCCCTGGGAGAACACCAATCAAAAACCTCCCACAGATTTCACAGATGCGCACAGATCAGGAGGGTATGGCATCCTGCCATA
>NZ_JH379438.1:4647-5207 GCF_000235885.1 Leyella stercorea DSM 18206 | reverse complement strand
TGGGAGAATATTCCTCACCAGTCGTTTCTGTGAATTCGGTGAAATCTGTGGGAGGATTGGCAGAGGGTGGCGTGGGTATGGCAGGATGCCATACCCTCCTGATCTGTGAGCATCTGTGAAATCTGTGGGAGAATATCTTGCGCCAGAAGCTTCTGTGAATTCTGTGAATTCTGTGGGAGGATTGGCAGAGGGCGGCGTGGGTATGGCAGGATGCCATACCCTCCTAATCTGTGAGCATCTGTGAAATCTGTGGGAGGATATCCTCTGCCAGAAGCTTCCGTGAATTCTGTGAATTCTGTGGGAGAATTAATGTTGGTGCACTTGAGACAAGTGCACCCCCTAAGAGGGTGGCGTGGGTATGGCAGGATGCCATACCCTCCTACGAAAACTCCCACAGATTGCACGGATGCGCACAGATTAGGAGCAACTAACGCAACCTAAAAATCTGTGAGCATCTGTGAAATCCGTGGGAGAATATTCCTCACCAGTCGTTTCTGTGGGTTCTGCGAATTCCGTGGGAGAATTGGCAGAGGGTGGCGTGGGTATGGCAAGATGCCATA
>NZ_JH379438.1:335-4478 GCF_000235885.1 Leyella stercorea DSM 18206 | reverse complement strand
TGTGAAATCCGTGGGAGAATATTCTCCGACAGAAAATTCTGTGAAATCTGTGAATTCTGTGGGAGGACACGATTGCTCGGTTGGTGCAGCTGAGACAGCTGCACCCCCTGAGAGGGTGGCGTGGGTATGGCAAGATGCCATACCCTCCTAAGATTAGTCGGCGAGCTTAGCCTTGATGAACTCGCGGTTGAGGCGAGCGATGTTGGCGATCGACTCGTTCTTCGGGCACTCAGCCTCGCAAGCGCGGGTGTTGGTGCAGTTGCCGAAGCCGAGCTCCTCCATCTTGGCGATCATTGCCTTTGCGCGCTTGGCTGCCTCCGGGCGGCCCTGCGGCAGGAGAGCGAGCTGGCTCACCTTAGAGCTTACGAAGAGCATTGCAGAGCCGTTCTTACATGCAGCTACGCAGCAGCCGCAGCCGATACATGTAGCGCAGTCCATAGCCTCGTCAGCGTCTTCCTTCGGGATGAGGATGGCGTTGGCGTCCTGTGGCTGGCCAGTACGAACGCTTACGTAACCACCTGCCTGCATGATCTTGTCGAACGCTGTGCGGTCTACCATGCAGTCCTTGATTACGGGGAACGCTGCTGAGCGCCACGGCTCAACGGTGATTACGTCGCCGTCGTTGAACTTACGCATGTAGAGCTGGCATGTGGTAGCGCCCTGGTTCGGTCCGTGTGGGTGACCGTTGATGTAGAGTGAGCACATACCGCAGATGCCCTCGCGGCAGTCGTGGTCGAATACGAAAGGCTCGTTGCCTTCCTCGATGAGCTGCTCGTTAAGGATGTCGAGCATCTCAAGGAATGAGGTATCCGTAGGGATATCCTTCATCTCGCGTGTGTCGAAGTGGCCCTTGTCCTGAGGACCGTTCTGACGCCAATATTTCAGTGTGAATGATATGTTTGCCATAATTTTTATTAGTTCTTATAGTTACGTGTCTGTACCTTGATTGCCTCGTATTCGAGCGGTTCCTTGATGAGTTCAGGAGCGGTCTCGTCGTCGCCCTTGTACTCCCAGCAGCCTACGTAGAAGAAGTTCTCGTCGTCGCGCTTTGCCTCGCCCTCTTCTGTCTGGTGCTCCTCGCGGAAGTGACCACCGCAAGACTCCTCGCGTGAGAGTGCGTCGTGTGCGATGAGCTCACCCATGAGGATGAAGTCGCGGAGGTGGATAGCCTTGTCGAGCTCTACGTTCAGGCCTTCCTTCTTGCCAGGGATGAAGAGGTTGGTGTTGAACTCGTTGCGGAGCTTCTTGATGAGCTTGATGCCTTCCTCGAGACCCTCCTTTGTGCGGCCCATGCCTACGTGCTCCCAGAGGATGTGGCCGAGTTCCTTGTGGAGTGAGTCGACAGAGCGCTTGCCCTGGATGCCCATGAGGCGGTCGATTTCTGCCTGAACGCCCTTCTCAGCTTCTGCGAACTCGGGGAGGTCGACAGAGAGGTGCGGCCAGATAGCCTGGTCGGCGAGGTAGTTCTGGATGGTGTACGGCAGCACGAAGTAGCCATCGGCAAGACCCTGCATGAGGGCAGATGCGCCGAGACGGTTAGCGCCGTGGTCAGAGAAGTTGCACTCGCCGATTGCGAACAGACCGGTGATAGAGGTCTGGAGCTCGTAGTCGACCCAGATACCGCCCATTGTGTAGTGGATAGCCGGATAGATCATCATCGGGTTGTAGTACTTCACGCCGTTGATTTCGTTTGCAAGCTCGCCCGGGTTTACGTCGGTGATTTCCTCGTACATGTCGAAGAGGTTGCCGTAGCGCTGGCGGATTACGTCGATGCCGAGACGGTTGATTGACTCAGAGAAGTCGAGGAATACGGCGAGGCCGGTGTTGTTCACGCCGAAGCCCTTGTCGCAACGCTCTTTGGCTGCGCGCGAAGCAACGTCACGCGGAACGAGGTTGCCGAATGCCGGGTAGCGACGCTCCAAGTAGTAGTCGCGGTCTTCCTCCGGAATGTCCGAGCCCTTCTTTGTGCCTGCCTGGAGAGCCTTTGCGTCTTCGAGCTTCTTCGGCACCCAGATGCGGCCGTCGTTACGCAGCGACTCTGACATAAGTGTGAGCTTCGACTGCTTGTCGCCGTGTACGGGGATACATGTCGGGTGGATCTGTACGTAGCAAGGGTTAGCGAAGTAGGCGCCCTTACGGTAGCACTGAACGGCTGCTGTACAGTTGCAACCCATAGCGTTTGTAGAGAGGAAGTATGCGTTGCCGTAACCGCCGGTAGCGATTACTACGGCGTTAGCCGAGAAGCGCTCGAGCTTGCCGCTGACGAGGTTCTTAGCGATGATACCGCGTGCGCGGCCGTCAACGATTACTACGTCTTCCATCTCGTAGCGTGTGTAGAGCTGTACGCGACCCGTGCTCACCTGCTTAGAGAGTGCTGAGTAGGCACCGAGGAGGAGCTGCTGACCGGTCTGACCCTTAGCGTAGAATGTACGTGACACCTGAGCACCACCGAACGAGCGGTTGGCAAGCATGCCGCCGTACTCGCGTGCGAATGGTACGCCCTGGGCTACGCACTGGTCGATGATGTCGTTTGACACCTCTGCCAGACGGTAAACGTTAGCCTCGCGTGCACGGTAGTCGCCACCTTTCACTGTGTCGTAGAACAGACGGTAAACTGAGTCGCCGTCGTTCTGGTAGTTCTTGGCTGCGTTGATACCGCCCTGAGCGGCGATAGAGTGAGCGCGACGCGGTGAGTCCTGGATGCAGAAGTTTAAAACGCGGAAACCCATCTCGCCGAGGCTGGCTGCTGCAGAAGCACCTGCAAGACCTGTACCTACAACGATGACGTCGAGCTTGAGTTTGTTCTTGGGGTTCACCAGACGCTGGTGAGCTTTATAGTTGGTCCACTTCTCGGCCACTGGGCCTTCAGGGATTCTTGAATTAATTGTCTTAGCCATAATAGGAATTATGATTTTTGAATGTTGATGTTTTTATTAGCAGCAGCTACCGCAGCAGAGGCTCGGTGCGCAGCCGAGGTAGAACAATACTACTACTACGAGGAAGCCGAGGATGAGCAGGGTTGAGTAAACCTGGCTGATCACCTTCCAACGGTTGAACCATACCTTGCCGTTCCAGCCGAATGTCTGCATTGCGCTCCAGAAACCGTGTGAGAGGTGGAACCAGAGGGCTACGAGCCATACGATGTAGAGAACAACGTAAACCGGGTTCTTGAATGTCTCCTGAATCCAGCCGAAGCCGTCAGCAGGTGCGCATACGCCCTCAAAGCCGAGAAGCTCTGCGAACATCATGTTGTACCAGAAGTTGAAGAGGTGGAGCAACATACCGAGCAACACGATGATGCCCAGAACGAGCATGTTCTGCGATGCCCACTCTACGCCCTTAGGCTTTGCTGTAACCTCGTAACGAGAGTTGCCGCGGGCTGCGCGGTTCTGCATCGTGAGCCAGAAGGCGTAAACGAAGTGGAGAACGCAGAGGGCAGCAAGACCCATTGTTGCTACTACGGCATACCAGTTGGCGCCAAGGAACTCACAAATCATGTTGTAAGCGTCTCCCGAGAAGAGGGCAACAACATTCATTGACATGTGGAATGTCAGGAATAGAACAAGTGCGACGCCGGTGAGGGCCATCACTACTTTTCTACCGATTGATGAATTGATTAACCACATAAATGATTTGAAATTTAAATTATTAATTGATAAAATTATTGATGTTTCTTCGTGCGTAATGGAGGCTGCTCCTCGCGCATATACTATATAATAGGTAGGGGCACATCCTTTCAAGCTGCAAAAATACTGAAATTTGATGATAAATCAAATTATTTCACATCAAAAATCGAATTTATTTCTTAATTTTGCGAACATAAAAGGATGCAGAACGTAAACACACTGTGTATTGCAGCGCAATCTCCGCAGGGTACACACGCTACTTATGGCATCGTGCAGCGAACGGAATCTGATCGGGCGGCGGACGCAATCCGATGGCAGAGAGAGCACTTTCAGGGGGCACTCTTAGGGGGTGCACTTGTCTCCGCTCGGCTTTGCCGCTTGCCAGAGCAAGAAGTGCACCAACAAAGCAGACGGGGAGAGAGTGTCCCACAGAATACGCGGAACACACAGAACCTTCTAGCAGAGAAGTGCCTCCCACAGATAGACACAGATGCGCACAGATTAGGAGGGTATGGCA
>NZ_JH379438.1:0-325 GCF_000235885.1 Leyella stercorea DSM 18206 | reverse complement strand
CCGTGAATTCCGTGGGAGAATACTACCACGCTGGTGCAGCTGCCTCTGCAGCACCAACAAAGCAAACAGAGAGAGTGTTCCCACAGAACACGCGGAACACACAGAACATTCTGGCAGAGAAGTGCCGCCCACAGATAGCACAGATGCGCCACAGATTAGGGGGTATGGCATCCTGCCATACCCACGCTGCCAATAACGCAGCCTAACATTCCGTGAATTCCGTGAATTCCGTGGGAGAATACTACCACGCTCATAACCAAGCAGACGGGGAGAGAGTTCCCACAGAACACGCGGAACACACAGAACATTCTGGCAGAGAAGTGCC
>NZ_JH379437.1 GCF_000235885.1 Leyella stercorea DSM 18206 | reverse complement strand
ATTGAATAATTTTAAATTTACAGATGGGCATAATTATGTTCATCTGTAAATCATTTATTCATTTATATCCAAATATGATAAAGATGGATTAGAAAAATGAATATTGACGGAAATATATCCTCATTTCAAATTAAATATGTTAGATATGGCAACATTAAATGATTTACTTCTCATTATTTCAAATCAAAAATCGTTTATACAACAAAACGAGGTTGATAGCTTAATGACGATTAAAAACAGAATAAACAATTGCCAATCGTACATAAATAGTATTTGTCAAGAATCAGATAACAATGATAAAGATGACAAGCATTTAATTCACGTAGCCAAACGTAAGATTGAAGAAAAAATAACAGAATTAGAAAAATCTAATACTGATTGTAAGGAATTGAATGCTCGAATCGCAGAACTTAAATCGGCTCTACAAGAATTAAATACATTGATTGCAAGTCAAACACAATACCAGATTGAAATTGATAAGAATGCACCACAATTTAGTTTTGACGG
Source organism: Leyella stercorea DSM 18206 (assembly GCF_000235885.1). GTDB lineage: Bacteria > Bacteroidota > Bacteroidia > Bacteroidales > Bacteroidaceae > Prevotella > Prevotella stercorea. The sequence continues at coordinate 561 of NZ_JH379437.1, read as the reverse complement.
AACAACTGCTACGGTTAAATACAATGGGGATATTAGTAGCTTGCTTCATGAATTAAAACATGCATTTCAATTTGAGACAGGAAAAATCGACTTTATATTGATTAATAATGGAGTAGATGGCCCGCAGCTTACTCCAGGGCTAACTTATGATTTAACTGATGAAGTAGATGCTTATAAGCGTCAATTTGCCTATGATGGGATATTAAAATTTCGTGTCGAACTTACTGACGAGGAACTCCTGAAAGAGATTAGAATAAAAGGAGGATTTAAAGATATAGGTGTTAGAGAAATTAAAATGATGAATAAAATTAAGACTAATGTAATTGTTAAGATTTCAGATGGTTTTGCTGTTTCAGCATTATATAAATTTATACCCAACAAGCCTATTGATAAAAAAAGCAAAATAAAAGATGTTTTAAAACATAACAAAAGACACCGAAAAGATATTATAAAGGGACTGGGATTGGATTCTATATCTCCAGCATCAACATATATTGATTTTGTAAAGATATATATCATAAACAATCCGTGAGAGTGTAAAATAAACTGTGTCAGGCTATA
>NZ_JH379436.1 GCF_000235885.1 Leyella stercorea DSM 18206 | reverse complement strand
GAAAGTAGTCAACTAAAAACGTTAAACTACAACATAGAGATAGTTCCAGTACTGGCATAGGGATTACTGCAGTACTGGTAGTGAGATTACTGCAGTATAGTAGCGAGATTACTCCAGTACTACATTGAGATTACTCCAGTACTACATAGGGAGTACTACAATTATTCTTTTTTACTGCCAAACTATAGTTTAGATATGCTAACCATAAAATTTGCCCATCCAGAAAATAATGTGTAACTTTGCACCTCGAAACAATATAAAGAAGAAAAGGCAATATGATAACAGTTAGCAATCTCGCTATTCAATTTGGTAAGAGAGTTCTCTACAAGGACGTAAATCTGAAGTTTACTCCAGGCAATATTTACGGAGTTATCGGTGCAAATGGTGCTGGTAAGTCTACATTACTCCGCGCTATCAGTGGCGATTTGGAGCCAAACAAGGGTTCTGTAGAACTCGGTCCTGGTGAGCGTCTCTCTGTGCTCGAACAGGACCACTTTAAGTTCGACGCATACCGCGTACTTGATACCGTGCTCATGGGTCACGAACCTCTCTGGAAGAACATGAAGGAGCGTGAGGAACTCTACAGCAAGGCAGAGATGACCGAGGAGGATGGTGTACGTGCTGCCGACCTTGAGTTGAAATTTGCAGAGATGGAAGGTTGGGAGGCAGAAAGCAATGCTGCACAGATGCTTTCTAACCTCGGTATACCCGAATCGCTGCACGAAAAGCAGATGAGCGAACTGTCAAACAACGAGAAAGTGCGCGTGATGCTTGCAAAGGCTCTCTTCGGCAATCCGGACAACCTTTTGCTTGACGAGCCTACCAACGACTTGGACCTCGACACCGTACAGTGGCTTGAGGAGTATTTGAGCAATGTTGAGCAAACGGTGCTCGTTGTAAGCCACGACCGCCACTTCCTTGATGCAGTCAGCACACAGACCGTGGATATCGACTTCGGAAAGGTTACAGTGTTTGCCGGCAACTATTCTTTCTGGTACGAGTCGTCACAGCTCGCTCTGCGTCAGGCACAGAACCAACGCCAGAAGGCAGAGGAGAAGCGCAAGGAACTTGAGGAGTTCATTCGCCGTTTCTCTGCAAACGTGGCAAAGAGTAAGCAGACAACATCGCGTAAGAAGATGCTTGAGAAGCTCAATGTCGAGGAAATTCGTCCATCAAGCCGCAAGTACCCAGGCATTATCTTCCAGATGGAGCGCGAACCTGGTAACCAGATTCTTGAAGTTGAGGGCTTGAAGGCAGTTGATGATGACGGTACAGTACTCTTTGACAACGTAAGCTTCAACATAGAAAAGGGAGAGAAGGTTGTGTTCCTCAGCCATAACCCAAAGGCAATGACTGCGCTCTTCGAGATAATTAATGGCAATCGTGAAGCTACAGCAGGAACATTCAAGTGGGGCGTGACAATCACAACAGCCTACTTGCCACTCGACAATACCGAATTCTTCCAAAACGACAAGAACCTTGTCGACTGGCTCTCGCAGTATGGTCCGGGTAACGAAGTCGTAATGAAGGGCTTCCTCGGACGCATGCTCTTCTCTGGCGAAGAGGTACTGAAGAAGGTGAACGTACTCTCTGGAGGCGAGCGTATGCGTTGTATGATTGCACGTATGCAGCTAAAGAATGCTAACTGTCTGATCCTTGACACGCCAACCAACCATCTCGACCTCGAGAGCATTCAGGCGTTTAATAACAACCTCGTTGGTTTCAAAGGCAACATTTTGTTCTCAAGCCATGACCACGAATTTATTCAGACTGTAGCAAATCGTATCATAGAGCTTACGCCAAACGGCACTATCGATAAACTCATGGATTACGATGATTACATTTACAACGAGGAGATAAAGGAGCTGAAAGCTAAAATGTACGCAAAAGGTTAATTCGATTAACATTAAATAGTTTAAACGACATAGCAATAGAGACAGCATATACAATTTATGTCTATGTTGTCTCTATTTTTTTCGTGAAACACAAATTGGCAAGGTATTTGCTAAATAACATATAAATACTAAAGTTTAATATAATATGAAAAATAACGAAAATACAGGGAATAACATCGAAATCAATGATGAGAACGTTGAAAACAATGTGATTTCTGATGACAATACAGAAGACACATCTGCAAACACTGACAATTCGGCAGAAGAGAAGACAACGGAACTCACAGTAGAGGAGCAGCTTGAAGCAGCCAAGAAAGAAGTAGAGCAGTACAAAGACAAGTATCTGCGTGCAGTTGCAGAATTTGACAACTATCGCAAGCGTACACTCAAGGAAAAGGCGGAGCTTCTGCTCAATGGTAGCGAGAAGGCTGTTTGTGCTTTCCTGCCGATTCTTGACGACTTCGAACGCGCCATTGCTGACAAAACAGAAGACGTAAATGCTATCAAGGAAGGCGTACAGATTATTTTCAACAAGTTTAACAAGACGCTCGAATCGCTCGGCGTAAGAAAAATTGAGACAGAAGGAAAGGACTTCGATGTCGACTTTCACGAAGCCGTTGCAATGGTTCCGGGTATGGGCGATGACAAAAAAGGTAAAGTTATCGACTGCGTTCAGACGGGCTATCAGCTCAATGATAAGGTTATTCGTCACGCGAAGGTAGCAGTAGGACAGTAATTAAAACCACTTATACATTAATATATAATGGCAAAGAGAGACTATTATGAAGTGCTTGGCGTCAGCAAGACCGCCACAGACGATGAAATCAAGAAGGCATATCGAAAGATAGCTATCAAATATCACCCCGACCGTAACCCAGGCAATACAGAGGCTGAGGAGAAGTTCAAGGAAGCTGCTGAAGCTTATGACGTACTTCACGATCCTCAGAAACGCCAGCAATACGACCAGTTCGGCTTTGATGCTCCTGGTGGCGGATTCGGTGGTGGCGGATTCGGTGGCGCTGGTGGTTTCTCTATGGACGATATCTTCTCTATGTTCGGCGATGTGTTCGGCGGACATGGTGGTGGATTCGGTGGTTTTGGCGGATTCGGTGGTGGCGGTCAACGTCAGAAGCCACAGTACCGCGGTGCCGATTTGCGCATAAAGGTGACACTCTCTCTGCAGGAGATTGCTACCGGAACTACAAAGAAGTTCAAGGTGAAGAAGGACGTTACATGTACACATTGTAATGGTTCGGGTGCCGAGAATGGTAGTGCAAGCGAAACATGTCCTACTTGTCACGGTAGCGGTGTTGTTACTCGCACCGTCCGCACTATGCTTGGCATGATGCAAACCCAGTCGGAGTGTCCTACTTGTCACGGTGAAGGTACTGTCATAAAGAATAAGTGCAAGGAATGTGGCGGCACGGGCATCGTAAAAGGTGAAGAGGTTGTCGAAATAAAGATACCAGCAGGTGTAGCAGAAGGAATGGTAGTAAACGTTCCGGGCAAGGGCAGTGCCGGACAGCATAATGGCATCAATGGCGACATTCAGGTGTACATCTCAGAGGAGCCTAATGACACATTTGTACGCGATGGCAACGACGTGATTTACAATTTGTTGCTCGACTTCCCTACAGCAGTACTTGGAGGCAACGTAGAGATACCTACTATCGACGGCTCAAAGGTTAAGATAAAGATTGAGCCGGGTACACAACCTGGTAAGACGCTCCGTTTGCGCGGCAAGGGTCTGCCTTCTGTTCAAGGCTATGGCACGGGCACAGGCGATCTCGTTGTAAACATCAGCGTATATGTTCCGAAGACCCTGTCGAAAGATGAGAAGAAGGCTGTTGAGTCGTTCGTAGGAAGCGATAACTTCAAGGGCGATAAGGAGACAAAGAAGTCTATCTTCGAACGCTTCAAGAATTATTTCAACTAATAGCCAACGAGTTGACCTCACAGAAATGAATTATCAGGAAACGATAGAATATCTATTTAATTCGACCCCCGTCTTTGAAAAGGTGGGGGCTTCTGCTTATAAGGAGGGCTTGTTCAATACGGAGGAGCTTGATCGCCATTTCGACCATCCTCACCGCAAGTTCAAGACAATACACGTGGCAGGAACTAACGGAAAAGGTTCCTGCTCGCATACCTTGGCAGCTATACTTCAGTCGGCTGGCTACAAAGTCGGACTTTACACTTCTCCGCATCTTGTAGATTTTCGCGAACGTATTCGTATAAACGGCAAGTGCATTGATGAGCAATATGTTGTAGACTTTGTTGAGCAAGAGCGCGACTTCTTTGAACCACTACATCCGTCTTTCTTTGAACTCACAACCGCACTTGCTTTCAAATATTTCGCAGAGAAAGAGGTTGATATTGCAGTCATTGAAGTTGGCTTGGGAGGTAGGCTCGATTGCACCAATATCATCACGCCGCTTCTATCTGTCATAACAAATATCAGTTTCGACCACACTCAGTTTCTTGGCAACACCCTGGCAAAGATAGCCGCAGAGAAGGCTGGCATCATAAAGCCTAATGTACCAGTTGTGATAGGGGAGTGCTGTGATGAGACACGCGAGGTGTTTGAAGCTAAGGCGAAAGCAGTAAATGCCCCCATTTTCTTCGCAGAAGACAGCAAAGAGGTGTTCGAATGCTCGCTTGAAGAAAATGGCGTTATGCGTTATAAAACAAAGACATACGGCATTATTAAAGGCGAATTATGTGGCGATTACCAACAGAAGAACACCAATACAGTACTCAACGCTGTCGACCAATTACGCAAGCTTGGAATTATTAAAAATACTGATTGCGTTACTGCAGGTTTTGCTAATGTATGTGAGTCAACTGGACTTCTTGGTCGCTGGCAGACATTGTGCAAAACTCCGCTCACCATTTGTGATACGGGACATAACGTAGCTGGTTGGAACTACCTTTGTCAACAGATTGTTAGACAGAAGGGCAAGACAAAGCGTATTGTTTTCGGAATGGTGGACGACAAAGACGTAACTCATGTTATGGCTATGCTACCGAAAGATGCAGTCTACTATTTCTGCAAAGCAACAACACATCGAGCCATTACAGAGGATGAAATACAGAAGATAGGAGAGGAGTGTGGTCTTCACGGCACATGCTATAGTAGTGTTGAAGCAGCGTATAAAGCCGCTTGTAAAGAAGCTTCGCTAGAAGATTTTATCTTCATCGGAGGTAGCAGTTATGTGGTTGCTGACCTTCTCACATATTTAGAAAATAACAATTAATTGTTTTTAACGGAAAGCACCAAGTAATTTTGGTGCTTTCTTTTGTATGTTACATTTTTTTTTGGTTACTTTGCATACTATATAAGTAACTAAAAAACTTAATTTATGATTAACACAACCGAAACAGAAAATATCTGCGGTCTGAAGAGAAGCGATTTTCAGACTACAGTAGGCGGTAAAGAGACCGACCTTTATATCTTGAAAAACAATCAAGGCAATGAGGTTGCTATTACTAATTATGGTGGTGCACTCGTTGCAATTATGGTTCCAGATAAGAATGGCAATAGAGCTAATGTAATTCAGGGCCATGACAACATTCAAGACGTTATAAATTCTCCCGAACCTTATTTGTCTACACTTGTAGGACGTTATGGCAATCGTATCTGCAAGGGACGTTTTCAGCTTCATGGCAAGGAATATCAGTTGCCTATTAACAACGGTCCAAACTGTTTACATGGTGGTTTGAAAGGCTTCAACGCAAAAGTATGGGAAGCACTTCAGATGAACGAGCACACACTCGTACTGAAGTACGTAAGTCCTTATGGTGAAGAAGGTTTCTCGGGCGAGATGAAAGTAACAGTTGAATACTCGTTCACTGACGACAACGAACTTGTTATTGAATATATGGCTACAACAAATAAGAAGACTGTTGTAAACCTAACAAGTCATGGATTCTTCTCACTCGCAGGCATTGCAAATCCAACTCCTTCTATCGAAAATCTGGAGTGCGAGATCAATGCAGACTACTATCTGCCGATAGATGAGACTTCCATTCCTACTGGAGAAGTGCGTTTCGTAAAGGGTACACCATTCGACTTCCGTACGCCGAAGACTGTAGGTCAGGACATTGATGCCGACCACGAACAAATCAAGAACGGTGCAGGCTATGACCATTGCTTCGTGCTCAACAAGAAGGAAGAGGGCGAACTCAGCTTTGCAGCACGTATCAAGGAGCCGGTAAGTGGCAGAACAATGGAGGTGTATACCACAGAGCCTGGTGTTCAGGTTTACAGCGACAACTGGGCTGACGGATATAAGGGACAGAACGGTGCTACATTCCCACGCCGCAGTGCTATCTGCTTTGAAGCACAGCACTTCCCTGATTCACCGAACCATCCTTACTTCCCATCAGTGGTTTTGAATCCTGGTGAACAGTATACACAGAAGACAGTGTATAAGTTCGGAGTAGAAAAGTAGACAAACTATGTAGCGGAGGTTGCACGCCTCCGCTACACTGCATAAAATAATGCGGAGGAATCACCCCTCCGCAACTTTGTTGAATGTACTAATCAATAAAAAAAATAACTAAAACAACAAACAAAACAATGGGAAATTCCACAACAAAAAAAGGTAACTTCGTTGCTATCATTGCAATGATTTTCCTCTTTGCTATGATTGCCTTTGTGACCAACCTTTGCTCACCAATGGCTGTCATTCTGAAAAACAACTTTAGTGTATCTGATACTCTTGCACAGGTAGGCAACTATGGCAACTTTGGCGCTTACTTCCTTATGGGTATCCCAGCAGGTCTTCTTATTCAGAAGTTTGGCTACAAGAAGACAGCCCTCCTCGCTCTTATTGTAGGTATTGTTGGACTTCTTATCCAGTGGCTCAGTGGCTCTATGGGCTTCGTTGTTTACCTTATTGGTGCTTTCATTTCTGGTCTTTGCATGTGTATGCTCAACACCGTTGTAAACCCAATGCTCAACCTTCTTGGTGGTGGTGGCAACACTGGTAACCAATTGGTTCAGGTATGATTGGTGGTAAGGTTTCTGCTAAGACAATGATTGCTACCGTTAGCTTCGTTGCAATGGTACTTGTTGCATTGGGTATCATGCTCCCCGTTGAACAGACTATTAGTTTCCCGGGTATTGACTACACAACACTCAGCCTGAAATGGGGTGAGATACCTGTTGGTATCTTTGCAATTATGCTCGTTGGTTTCTGTGCATCTGTGATGTGGGGTGGTATCTTCAACCTTGCTACCGAAGGTCTTGGCAAATACACAGCAAAGGCTTCAGGCGCTTTCATGATGATGGTTGCAGGCTTCGCTGTGATGATCGGTATTCAGGGCTTTGTTATTGACTTCACGCATGACTACATGACAAGTTTCGTAGTAGTACTTCTTGCTGCTGCATATATTTTCTACTACGCTCTTTGGGGCTCAAAGAATGTCAATACAGACATTCCTGTAGAATAATCATATTGAATATATAAGGGCTTGCTCTTGTGGGCAAGCCTTTTTACACTAATAAAACATTTATAACTAAAACCTTATTAATTATGGATATCGAATTTGTAAGAAGTCGCTTCATTAAGCACTTCGACGGTAAGACAGGAAATATTTATCAGTCACCAGGTCGTATCAATCTCATTGGTGAGCACACTGACTATAACGGAGGTTTCGTATTCCCTGGTGCAGTGGACAAGGGTATTATGGCAGAGCTTCGCCCGAATGGCACAAACACTGTTATGTGTTACTCAATCGACCTCAAGGACCGTGTAGAGTTCAAAGTTGATGATCCTCAAGGACCACGCGCAAGTTGGGCACGCTACATCTATGGCGTTGTTCAGGAGATGCGTAAACTCGGTGTTGACGTGAAGGGCTTCAATACAGCGTTTGCTGGTGATGTTCCTCTCGGTGCTGGTATGTCTTCTTCTGCTGCTCTCGAGAGCTGCTTCGCTTTTGCTATCAATGATCTCTTCGGCGATAACAAGGTAAGTAAGTGGGATATGGCTCTCGCAGGTCAGGCTACAGAGCACAACTACTGTGGTGTAAACTGCGGTATCATGGACCAGTTTGCAAGTGTATTCGGTAAGGAAGGTTGCCTCATGCGTCTCGATTGCCGCAGCCGCGAGTTCGAATATTTCCCCTTCAAGCCTGTTGGCTACAAACTGGTGCTCCTCAACTCTTGCGTGAAGCATGAGCTTGCCGGCTCTCCTTACAACGACCGCCGCAACTCTTGCGAGAATGTTGTTAAGCATATCGCTGCTAAGCATCCGGAGGCTCACTTCGAGACTCTGCGCGACTGCACATGGGAACAGCTTGAGGAGGTTAAGGCAGAAGTAGGCGAGGAAGACTACAAGCGCGCACACTTCGTACTTGGCGAGAAAGATCGTGTACTTGCTGTTTGTGATGCTCTTAATGCAGGCGACTACGAGACTGTAGGCAAGAAGATGTACGAAACACACGAGGGTCTGAGCAAGGAGTATGAGGTTTCATGCGAAGAGCTCGACTTCCTCAATGACATCGCTAAGGAGAACGGCGTAACCGGTAGCCGCATCATGGGTGGTGGATTCGGTGGTTGTACAATCAACCTCGTTAAGGAAGAGCTTTACGATCAGTTCATCGCTGATGCTAAGGCAAAGTATTCTGCAAAATATGGCAAGGAGCCTAAGGTTATCGACGTTGTTATTAGCGACGGTTCGCACAAGGTTTGCTAATTTAGCAATATAATAATATGTGTTAGGGCAATCCAATAGTGATATTGGGTTGCCCTTTTTCTATTGTTATTAAGTAAAAGGAAGCATTGGTTCTTCATAGTGTATTTTTGGTTCCTTTTCTTCTTTTGACTTTTCATCTCCACTACTTACACCAAGTCCCATTAACCTTATTGGGTGTAAGGCATTAAATTCAATTTTAGCAAGAAGTTTTTTTGCTAATGGCAGTATCTCATGTTTCGTCAAGAGTGGGGTAGTGTGGGTTACACTTCTCGTGACTTGCGTGAAATCAGCATACTTTACTTTTAGTGTAAGTGTGTGTCCTACAAAACCGCTTTCAGACAAACGATTAACAAGTTCAATAGTTATATGATATAACTCAATAATGACATTAGAACGTATTGAAAGATCTTGCATAAAAGTATTTTCACAACTCATTGATTTTCTCACATTACGAACTTCTATCGGACTATCATCTATGCCACGAGCATAGTTATAGAATTGTTGTCCACGCTTCCCAAAAAGACGTGCTAAAGTAGTAAGCGATTGACCACGCAATTGTTTGACTGTAAAGATACCAAGCGAATGTAGCTCAAGGGCAGTCTTATGACCGACAAGCCACAAGTCTTCAACCTTCAATTTGTCAAGAAACGTTATCGCATTGTCTGGATCTATAACACAAAGTCCATCTGGCTTATTATAATCAGATGCTATTTTTGCAAGTAATTTGCAATATGAAACACCGGCAGAAGCCGTAAGCCCAATTTCTTTACAAATTGCGAACTTTATTTCCTTAGCTATATCAATTGCAAGTTCTATATTTTTCTTATTCTCTGTGACATCAAGAAATGCTTCGTCAAGTGAGATTGGTTCAATCAAATCAGTATACCTCTGAAAAATCTTATGAATTGCATCTGAGATTTCCTTGTAACGCTCAAAATGCGGTTCTACAATATGCAGATCTGAACACAACCGCTTAGCCATACGCATGGATTGTGCAGAATGTACACCATAACGACGCGCTTCATAACTGGCTGTAGACACAACACCTCGTTCTGAGTCGTGCCCAACAATAACAGGCACACCCAAAAGCGCAGGATTGTCAAGACATTCAACTGCTGCATAAAAACAATCCATATCTATATGTATTATCTTACGATTGTATTGCATTTTTGATTAATTTATACCAACTATCAAGACTCTTGATATTGATTTCAAAAGTACAAAATATTATTGAAAAACTATCATTGTGGTTGTTACAAATTGACATTCTTGGGTACGAATACGAATAAGTTATAATGGACATTATGATAAATAACTAATTGTTTGTATTACAATTGAAAACTACCGCCTAATCAAAAGAATACTCCATCTTTAATTTCGACTTTGTTTTCATTTTGCTGTTGATATATCATTTTTGATTAGAAAGGCATACCAACAGCAAAATGGAAAGTCATATCATTCCAGTGTGGATTTGTTATTGGAAAGTGTTCTTTGCGTGTATCATAAGCTGGATTTACGGCTTTCATACCGAAGTCGATACGCATAATGAAGTAATCGAGATTTAGGCGCAAACCTAAACCATATCCAACTGCGATTTGTTTGTAGAACTCGTTGAATCTGAATTGACCTCCAGGTTGATCTTTGTAATCCTTTAGAGTCCATATATTGCCAGCGTCTACAAAGAATGCACAATTGAACTTCCAAAATAGAAATGTACGCAATTCCATATTCATATCAAGTTTCATATCACCAGTCTGATTAATGAAATCAATACGTCCATCCTTTCCTTTGAATTTTCCAGGGCCAAGAGCTCGAACATTCCAACCTCTTACAGAATTTGCACCTCCAGAGAAGTAGCGTTTTTCAAATGGAAGAATAGTACTATTTCCATATGGATACGCAATACCAAGACCAAAATGTAATGCAAGTGTATTCTTTGTATCGATTTTTACAAGACGAGTATAATCGAAATCGCCTTTAACATACTGTGCATAAGCAATTTTGAAAAGCGTATATTGGTTTTGAGCATTACGTTTTTCTCCAAACAAATTTGAGATGGCATATAGTAAGTTGCCACCAACCTCTATGTTTGATCTCAATGCATTCTTAGAATCACTAAACGAGTAATTCAAACCAGTACGTAGAATGAATATATCCTCGTAATTATACCGAAGTATAGCATTTCTATTTGAAACGTCATCGAGATACTCCTTCTTAAATGTTGCAGATATCCAAGGCATATAGACATAGTTGATGTCTAAGAAATCGTATCTGAATGATGATTTCTTTTTGCTCATACTCCAATGGTATCGCCATGCTGCAGTAAGGACGCGCCGATGAAATTCGGGTCTATTCTGTAGATTATAGCTAAATAACAGCTCTGATTTCATGCGATTTCTTTTACGAAATCCATCTGAAAGAAATGGCGCAATAATGCGTGGAAAAGCCAGTTTGGTTTCAACATTATACTCTATATAATTTTCATTTTGATAGCCTTCGAGTCCCTTGATTGCTTCATAGGCACCGCGCAACTGCACACTGAACGTTTCACTTCCTCGAAACAGATTGTTATTAGTGTATGTTAACGAAGCTGCTGCACCAAAATCACCGGCTGTATTTGTTCCTTCTGGTTGAAATGATATAGAGTTGGGTTTTCTTGTACTAATTTGTATATTACAATCCAACAAGTTTGTATCGGGTAATTCTTCGAAGTGAATATTTGTGAAACGCACGGCCTGAAGACGTGCAAAATTATTGTAAGTATTTTGAACATCTTCTGAGCAAAACTGCGAATTTGAGGTTATCGCTACATTATTAATAAGTACACGACTGCGCAATGGCAATTTCTTGCCATCTCCAGAGCGAAAATAAATATTATTTATACTGTAGTGTTTATGTGGTGTTTCTGGACTATTGTTAGAACTTCGATACTTTATAAGGTGAAGTTCCACGTCTACCCTATTGCTCTTCCCTATTGTATCAACCACATAGTGTATGAAATCCTTATTGAACTTATAATAGCCATTATTAAGAAGGTATTGGGCGATGCGCTTGCGTTCAGCATCAAGATTTGATGTTGAAAATGGTAAACCTTTCTTTAACATTTTTCCTTTTATTGCTTTTGATTCTAATAAAGGTAAAAGTGTCTCATCTTCAATCACATACTTGACAGAGTCTATAAAATATAATGTACCCGGATTTATTTCATAGTTAACTATTGCTCTTTTATTTTTTTTCGCAACTGTATAAGATGCATTGGCTTTTAAGTAGCCCATTGATTTCATTGCAGAAATCATATTATCGCAAGACTTTTTTGTTTTTACTGAGTCAAAAACAACAGGTTCCTCCCCTATTCTTCTTAATGTACGGTTTATCCACTTTGTTGAATCACGTCCAGACATATTATATATTCCCAATGGAAGTTTCATCAGAGAAAACCATTTAGAGTTTGGACGTTGCGCGTAATATGATTCGAGTGATTTTGTATTGAAAGACTGGTCCTCACAATTAATTGCGCAACTTTTCAAAAGACAATTGTCTTCAGTAATAAATTTCGTTGATGAACATGACGAGATAAGGGCCAATACACACACCATCCCAAATGTTATTAAAACGAACTTATACTTTACCTTAGACAACATCTTTATTAATAGTACTTAATTAATACACAATATGCTTGAAAAACCTTGCAAAGGTACAAAAAAAAACGATAAATATTACTACCTTTGCAAGGTCTTTTACTCAAAGATAGAATTCATAACGTATTTTGATAGTTTTAATTAAGAAGATGTTAAGTAAAAATAAAATTAAATATTTACATTCGCTTAATACAAAGAAATCTCGTGACGTAGAAGGTGTCTTTGTTGCCGAAGGTCCAAAGGTTGTTGGTGACATTTTTGCAAGCCATCCGTCCAATTTGACATTACTCGTTGCAACATCCGAATGGCTCAATGGTGATGGCAAGAAAGTGTCTGCATCTGCAAATTGTGAGATTATCGAAGTTACTACCGAAGAGCTCGCTAAAGCAAGCTTCTTATGTCATCCGCAACAAGTATTAGGCGTTTTTAAGAAACTCAAGACTCCAGTTGATACAACCATGCTTACAAGCAAACTAACTATTGCGCTTGATGGAGTGCAGGATCCTGGCAATCTTGGAACTATTATTCGTATTGCCGATTGGTTCGGCATTGAAAATATAATCTGCAGCCACGACACCGCAGATGTTTACAACCCAAAAGTTGTCCAAGCAACAATGGGTAGCATAGCGCGTGTGAATGTAGCATATATGTATCTTTCAGAGTTGTTCAATTCACTCCCTGCCAACTTCCCCATATATGGGACCCTTCTTGAAGGCGAAAATCTCTACGAACAAGAGCTTTCTGACACCGGTTTGATTGTAATGGGAAATGAAGGAAAAGGCATTTCGCCAGCCATTCGCCAACTTATAAATCGCGCTTTGCGCATACCGAATTATCCTAAAGGTCGTGAGACGGCAGACAGTTTGAATGTAGCAATAGCCACATCTATTGTCTGCGCAGAATTTAGAAGACGCTTATAATATGCACAAAATAATATTATCAGTAGGCACAAATTTTAACTGCGAGCAGAACGCGAAACTCGTGAAAGAAAAACTTACAGAGGAAATAAACGAAATACGATTCTCAGAAAATCTGCTTACCGAACCCATAGGAGAAATCAAAAGCAATGGAAAATTTCTCAACTTCCTTGTTTATGGTTCCACTGAGAAGGGAGTCGAACAACTTGTTTCTATATTAAAGCAGATAGAAACCCAATGTGGCAACACAAAATTCTTACGCGACGAGGGGAAAATAGCGATGGACATAGATTTACTGAAGTATGACAATCAACGTTTTCATGAAAGCGATTGGACAAGAGATTACATCGTAAAGCTAATGAAACATTTTGACAAATAGGTTTAAAACAATATGAATTGAATATGACGAACATGTTTAGACTAATGATATTCATGATTTGCATGTGTGCTATTACATCAGGCAAGGCACAAAACAAGTCGGTAGACTTTAATGAACATTTCTGCGATAGTACATTACGCATTGATTATATATTCTCCGGAAACGCTCAATCGCAGCAAATTTCACTTGACAAGTGCAACTTAATGCCTCGTTGGTATGGCAAGAAGAACAATTTAAATATTCTTCCAGTCCAAGGAAATGGACAGATTACCGTGCGGGACCATCACACAAAGGAAATTATATACATCAACTCTTTCTCAACATTGTTCCAAGAATGGTTAACATACGATGAGGCGAAGACTATAAGCAAGTCGTTTGAGAATGTTTTTCTTGTACCAATGCCGAAAGACATTGTAGATGTAACTGTCGATTTACGCAATAATCGTCACGAAATAGTCGCATCTATGACACATATTGTAGACCCGAATGACATTTTAATTCGTCATACAGGCTTTAGCTATGTAACGCCTTACACCACACTACAGACAGCTGAGGATACTACAAAATGTATTCATATCGCATACGTTGCCGAAGGATATACAGCAGAGGAAATGCCTATATTCTTAGAGGATGCTCGCATTGCAACAGAAGCCCTTTTCGAGCATGAACCATTCAAGACAAAGCGTAACCGCTTCAATATCATTGCTGTAAAGTCGGTATCAATGGATACTGGAACAAGCATACCTTCGCAAGGAGTATGGAAGAAGACGGTTTTAGGCAGTCATTTTGACACATTCTACTCCAATCGCTATCTAACAACCCTCAATCAGAAGAATTTACACGATGCACTTGCCGGAACTCCATACGAACACATCATTGTGCTGGTAAACACTTCGGAATACGGAGGCGGTGGCATACTGAATTCTTACAACCTTAGCATGACGCACCATCCACTTTACAAGCAGGTCGTTGTACATGAGTTCGGTCATAGCTTCGCTGGATTGGCAGACGAATATGCTTACGAGCAAGAAGCCATACCGATGTATCCACATGACGTAGAGCCTTGGGAAAAGAATATCACCACACTCGTTAATTTCCATGATAAATGGGAAAGCCTTATTGCACCAACAACTCCTATCCCTACCCCAACAGACTTGGGCAAAAAGACAAATAACAAAAAAAAGATTGTTAATACACATTCTATCGGTGTGTATGAAGGTGCAGGTTATAGCCTCAAAGGTGTATATCGACCTTCGTTCGATTGTCGTATGCGAAGCAATGCCAATCCCAACTTCTGTGCTGCTTGTCAAAAAGCAATCAACGAACTGATTGATTTCTATACAGAATAACTCATAACATGAATATATCAAAAAGAATCACGTTTTTTTTATTGGTATGTTTCATCGCTCTCCCATGTATTGCTCACAGACATAGTGGCGCATATGCCGCTATTTTAGAGAATACATCAGATTATACTGATGCTGAAAAACTTTCAAGAGCTGTTGAATACTTCCAAAGCGGCAAGTATCATGAGGCACTGATATGGTTCTCTAAACTTGATAAGAAATACAAGCTTAACCCTCGCTTTCAAGCATACATGGGAGTATGTTGTTATTATGATGGCGAATACGAACGTGCTGTAGAGGCTTTAGAACCTATTCTTCCTAAGCTCAAAGCCTTTGCCCCGCACGAATTGGCTGTATATTATTATAGTGTCGCTGATAGCTATTTTCGCCTGAACAAATACATCGACGCAGTTCCATTTTATGAGAAGCACACATTGCTTTGTTACAACAACGAGAAAGGCGATTCGCTTTTTCGTATAGGCATTTGCTATAGATGCTTAGGCGACATCGAAATCGCTCAAGAGTATTTTGTTGAAGCCTTGGCTTACTTCCGTCGTTATAATGATACAGACCGATTAAAATATATAGAACGAGAGTTAGAACGCAGTACCGATAATTAATGGCATGTATTTTGCATATACAATATTGCCTACATATAAGGCATAAAGTAATATTAATGAACATAATTTATCAAGGATAATATAAATGACAAATTCGTTTTCACTAAGAGTTTCTGAAAACCTATCTTTCAGCAGAGAGGAAGCAATAAGGCTATCTTCTGGCGTAATACGTCCCGAACATATTGTGCTTGGTATGTTGAGAGACAAACATAGCCCATTGAAAGCACTTCTCATGGGTGCTAATATTGATGTTGAAAAAGTAAAATTGCAACTTGAGCAGAATGCTCAGGCTGACAACACAACAATGGCAGAGCCAAACAATGGTAGCATCTCACTCGATGAACATGCTAATAATATTCTCAAACTATCAATACTTGAAGCCCGACTTCAACATTCAAAGGAGGTAGACGTGGAGCACATAATTCTTGCTATTTTGCATGACAAAATGGCAAGTGGTGCAAAGAATGTACTTTTAGAGAATGGTTTAACTTACGAGAAGGCTATGAATTTTCTTATGCAAACAAATTCAAATATTAAGAATGGCGTTGGATTGTCCGAAGATGATGACAACTTAATGTCGCAGGACAATTTTGCTTCTCGTAATAATGGGAAGAGTCAAAACTCGACCTCCAACACCACAAGTAAGCCGATGGGTGGCGGAACAGACAAGACACCCGTACTTGACAAGTTCTCCACCGACCTTACCCTTGCAGCAGCACAAGGTAAACTTGACCTTGTCATCGGACGCGACAAGGAGATACAGCGTGTCACTGAAATTTTGTGTCGCCGAAAGAAGAACAACCCTATTCTTATCGGCGAACCAGGCGTAGGCAAGAGTGCTATTGCTGAAGGACTTGCGCAGCTTATCGCTCGCCGTCGCACTTCGCCTCTGTTGTTCAACAAGCGCATTTTTAGGCTTGATATGACTGCTATAGTTGCTGGCACTAAATATCGTGGTCAGTTTGAGGAGCGCATCCAAGCCCTCTTGCATGAGTTGGAGCAGAACCCTGGCATTATCGTATTCATTGACGAGATACATACTATAATAGGTGCTGGTAGTACACCAGGCTCAATGGATGCTGCCAATATAATGAAGCCTGCACTTGCCCGTGGATTGGTTCAGTGCATCGGTGCAACAACTCTTGATGAGTATCGCAACTCTATTGAGAAAGACGGAGCACTTGAACGCCGTTTTCAGCGTGTCATGATAGAACCATCCACAGAAACAGAAACGCTTGACATTCTGAAGAATATAAAGGAGCGCTATGAAGACTACCACCATGTTCGTTATACCGACGAAGCATTGGAGGCATGTGTAAAACTTACAAGCAGATATGTTTCTGAGCGTGCATTCCCCGATAAGGCCATTGATGCAATGGACGAGGTCGGGGCAAAAGTACATCTGCAACATGCTGAGATACCACCTTCAATCATAGAAAAGGAAAAAGAACTTTCCAACATACATCAGTTGAAGATTGCAGCAGCAGGCGACCAGAACTTTGAACTTGCAGCCACCTATCGCGACCGTGAGACACAACTTGAAGGCGAACTGAAAGAACTCAACGACAAGTGGGTGGCTTCTGACGACGGACATCGTGAGACAATCACTGAGGCTGATGTAGCTAATGTTGTATCAATAATGTCGGGCATACCTGTACAGCGCATATCCGAATCGGAAGGTTGTGTACTAAAGAACCTTGGCAACAGACTAAAATCTGTTGTTGTGGCTCAAGACGATGCCATCGGCAAAATCGTTCGTAGCATACAGCGCAACCGACTTGGCTTGAAGGATCCAAATCGCCCTATCGGAGTGTTCATGTTCCTTGGCTCTACGGGTGTCGGCAAGACCTATCTGGCACAGACACTGGCAGAACTGATGTTTGGCACAAAGGATGCCCTCATACGTATAGATATGAGCGAATACTCCGAGAAGTTCAACACCTCACGACTCGTTGGAGCACCTCCGGGATACGTTGGTTACGGTGAAGGTGGACAGCTAACGGAGAAAGTGCGCCGTCACCCCTACTCTATTGTATTGCTTGACGAGGTGGAAAAAGCGCACGGCGACGTGTTCAACCTCCTGCTGCAGGTGCTTGACGAAGGACGTATGACCGATGGTAATGGCAGAATGGTCGACTTCCGCAATACAATCATCATTATGACATCCAACACGGGCACACGCCAGTTGGTTGACTTCGGAAATGGCATAGGTTTCAATGCTTCACTGATAAGTTCTTCAAGCGAGAAAGCAAAGGAACATGCACGCTCTGTCATACAGAAAAGTCTGTCACATCAGTTTGCTCCAGAATTCCTCAACCGTCTCGACGAGATAATCACGTTCGACCAACTTGACAATACTGCAATACGTAAGATTGTAGATATCGAGTTGTCGCGTTTGTTCAAACGTATAAACGATATGGGCTATGCGGTTGAGATTAGTGAAGAAGCCAAGGAAATGCTCGCACAGAAGGGCTATAGTCCGCAGTATGGAGCACGCCCACTGAAACGCGCCATACAAACATACATCGAGGATGTGCTATGCGAACTGTTGCTCGACGACGAGAAAAAGCTAAGCAGCACCATTACAATAGATGTTGATGAGGGCGACAAACTAAAGGTCACTTTTAAAGACTCATCCTCTGAAACAAAATAATTTGGAATAGAAAATGAGCAATAATAACAATCATCAACTTGGCGAGGCACCTTGGTTGCACGTCGTTATATCAACCGGATTCGGTGTTGGTTTTTGGCCTTGGGGCCCAGGGACACTTGGAGGTTTCGTTGCGTTACTTATCTGGATAGCACTCTACTTCACCCTCTCACCCATATGGCTTGCAATTGCCACAGTGCTGCTGGTTCTGACAACACTCCTTGTAGGTGTATGGACAGATAATGTGATGGAACGGTATTGGGGTGAAGACCCTCGTACCGTTATCATAGACGAGTATTTCGGCACATGGGTGGCTACGCTTGCAGCCTTGTTCGTTGACGGTCCGTCATATGTAGCAATATCGCTTGCTACAATTGGATTTGTCCTCTTCCGTATCATCGACATCACCAAGCCGCTTGGTTGCCGTTGGGTAGACCGACATATACACGGAGGCTGGGGGTGTATGCTCGACGATGCGTTGGCTGGTTTCTATGCGCTTTGCTTGACATTGATTATCAGATACGCATGTTTGGTGGAATCGGTTCACGACTTGCTTTCCTAAAAGGTTATGCTTTTGGGCATAACAACATTGTATAAGTAATCTGCGTCGATTGGTACGAATGTTCGTATCAGTCGACGCGGATTTTGTTTTTAAGCAAAACCAAAGCGGATGGCGGACGGCATCTGAACGGATGGCGAACGCAATCTGATCGGATCGCGGACGCCGTCTATCCAGATTGCGTTCGCCGCACGATAACGTTTTTAAGCCTTTTAGCCTCTTTTATACCAACGATTTGCTGGCACAACGAGGTCTCTACTGATTAATATTCGTGCTTTGGGCAGCGTCTTAACGCAAAAGACAAGATTATCATAGGCATCTTGTATGTAAGTGCTACCAAACAGACTGTCACAATATGCACAACCGAAGGACATATAAGCACCATGATGGAACTTACTATAACGTGGTTTTATCTCCCCCATTTTTATATTTAG
The DNA here is from genome assembly GCF_000235885.1 of Leyella stercorea DSM 18206. GTDB lineage: Bacteria > Bacteroidota > Bacteroidia > Bacteroidales > Bacteroidaceae > Prevotella > Prevotella stercorea. The sequence goes on along the minus strand of NZ_JH379436.1, from coordinate 64,867 downwards.
GTCCGAATTAACATCAAGATATTGCTTTACGCCATTAACTATTTCGGGATAAAAACTATCTATTCCGCTCTCAATCTCAACACCTTCTGTAGAAATCAACTTATTAATAAGGTATATATGATTCTTTTCATGGCACTTCCAACATATCTTCTGATAAAAACACACTTCAACATACTTCACTTTCATTGTCTCTGTATAACGTATGTTGCCTAAAATCATAGAGTGAATAAAGTCGTCGAGCGGAAGCGAATGTTCTTCTTCTCTAATCTTGTGAAGAAGGACATTTACTTCGCCACGAATATCTTGAATGTAAAAACAAGGAAGTTTGCTTAACACAATCTTTCTAAACGAAGGCAATAGCATCCAACAACCACACACTCGTTCTTGACGCATTGCTAAGTACACATCTTCAACATTACGTGGTAAGTTGCACACATTGAAAGCTATTTTGTAAGTAGCACAATCCACTACGACATCAGCCTTCCATTTATCTGTCTTCACCTTTGTTGTGAATGGAAAGCCGATACTTTTGCAAATTGACAAAATGGAGTCTATAACGAATGTTTTCTCCATAGGTTCGAAGTTTATATTATTGACATGGCTTATATTGCGACATCATCTTGCGTATCTCGTTAGCTCTCTGAGCCGACAACGCAGGCGTGTCCATCAACTTGTATTTCTCGCCAAGCTTTTCGTATTTATATGTGCCCAATGTATGGTAAGGTAAAATCTCTATCTTTTCTACACAATTATAATGCGCCACATGATTACCAAGTTTATGCAACCACTTGTCGTTGTCTGTGATTTCGGGCACAACCACATGTCGAATCCAAGTATTGATGCCTCGCTCTTCGAGAATATCCAGGAAGGCAAGGTTATTATTCTGGTTCACACCTGTGAGACGTGGATAGAGTTCTGCATCCATTGTCTTTATATCCAATAATACGAGATCGGTATTGTCTAACACGTTCAGAACCTTATCTGTAATTATCGCACCGCTTGTATCTAACGCGGTGTGTAATCCTTCTTCATGGCATAGTCGGAAATATTCTGCCACAAACTCAGCTTGCATAAGTGGCTCACCACCAGACACAGTGATACCGCCACTCTTTATGAATGAACGATACTTCAAAGCTTCGTCTCTCAATTGCTCTGGTGTCATCTCGTACTGACACTTTCTCTTAATATCCCATGTGTCGGGGTTGTGACAGAACAAACATCTTAAAGGGCATCCCTGCATGAAAGAAACGAAACGCACACCTGGCCCATCCACAGTACCAAACGACTCAAAAGAATGTATTCGCCCTATCATTTATCCTAAAAGCTTTTCTAAGAATAAATTCAAGTCGGAGTCGAGTCCTTCCATAAGATCCTTTCCAATAATCACAGTATCATCGTCAGCGATGTATAACTCTGCTATAGTGTCTTTGTCGTCATTCTCAAGAACAAAGCTATAGGGCTTAAGTATGCCCAAACTATCAGCGATGGTAGACAATGCTGAGAATGTAGATATGAGGGTCTGCTCTACGCCATTATAAAAGTCCTCGTCGTTATTGTTTATCCATTGTTCTACGACACAACGTGTCACTTCATTATCATCATCGTCAAACGCCAACATTTCTCCACTCCCTTGAGAGACACGTACATGAATATCTGTCACGACTGAAGAGTCTTCACATGGAGGGAATTTCTGTGCAATCTTTTTCAGAAAGCGTTCAATTTGCTGTGTTGTTTGTTCGGTTGCTTTTTCCATTTCGCTTTTGTTTAGATTATTATTCATTGATAATGCAGTTGGAATTAAATGAAGTTAGTTTCACTTTACGATGTGCATTCAATCATCTGCAAATATACACCTTTTTATTAACAACGCAAACAAATTACAGAAAAATATCTGTGTTTTATTTGCCATTACGAATTATAATATTAATTTTGTAGTAATATAAAGTGTTCTACATGCTTTTTATACGAATATTATAATTAATAGACTATAAAACTTATCTTAGTATTATGAAACAAACAATTTTGGTAACTGGCGGTACAGGCTTTATCGGTTCGCATACAACAGTAGAGCTCATTGAAGCAGGTTACAAAGTAGTAATTGTTGACGACCTCTCCAATTCAAAGATTGAGGTTCTTGACGGCATTGAGAAGATAACTGGCGTTCGCCCTGCATTCGAGCAGGTAGACCTTCGCGACAAGGCGGCTACAGAAGCTGTATTCGAGAAGTATCCGGACATCCAAGGTATCATCCACTTCGCTGCTTCTAAGGCTGTTGGTGAAAGCGTACAGAAACCTTTGCTATACTATCGCAACAATATCGTATCGCTCGTTAACCTACTCGAACTTATGCCAAAACACAACGTGAAGGGCATCATCTTCTCTTCAAGCTGCACTGTATATGGTCAGCCGAAGCCTGAGAACCTCCCCGTTACTGAGGATGCTCCTCACCAGAAGGCAACATCGCCTTATGGCAATACAAAAGAAATAAACGAGCAGATTATTGCTGACTATATCCATAGTGGTGCTGCTATCAAGAGCATCGTTCTCAGATACTTCAACCCGATAGGTGCTCACCCATCTACAGAAATCGGCGAGTTGCCAAATGGTGTTCCAAACAACCTGATTCCTTTCGTAACTCAGACAGCTATCGGTATCCGTAAGGAACTTACCATATTTGGCAACGATTATAATACTCCTGACGGCACTTGCATTCGCGACTATATTTATGTAGTAGATCTCGCTAAGGCTCACGTTGCAGCTATGGCTCGTGTGCTTGATAAGGAGACTGAACCTATTGAATACTTCAACATCGGCACAGGCAATGGCAACTCAACACTCGAAATCGTAGAGACATTTGAGAAGGCTACTGGCGTGAAGCTGAACTGGAAGTACGGTCCACGCCGCGAAGGTGATATCGAGAAGATTTGGGGCGACTGTTCAAAAGCAAACAAGGTATTGGGCTGGAAGGCAGAATCAAACCTCAGCGAAGTGCTCGCTTCAGCATGGAAGTGGCAGCTAAAGCTTCGCGAAGATGGCATAATGTAAAAAAGAATAGGAGATTATAGTATCAGCTATAATCTCCTATTATATTTAATATCACTATCGACTTTAATACTCTGAACCATCAGACTTTATAACACTTGGTCCATCAATCACTTCAAGATTATTTGCACCTCGCTTTATGTCATTGTACACTCTTCGTAAGTCTTCGTAACGAATGCTTATGTCTCTATTTACCGGGCGTTCTCTGTCAAGCAGACTATGCGAGAATAGCCATTCATAAGTCTTTCGCAGATAGAACAGACGTGCAGGTGCTCCATGGTTTGCTCCCTGCCACCAATCGTAAAGCAAACGAGTGTCGTTGCCACTATTCTTTAGCTTTTCTACGACAACCTTCGATTGCTTCACGGGTACGGCACGGTCAGCTGTACCGTGTATTATCCAAAAAGGCAGTTCCCCCAATCCGCTGACATCTTTTAATGTTGTGCCACCACATAATGCCATTCCGGCAGCAATGCGATCCGGATAAGTGCCACAAACATCCATTGTGCCATAACCACCAAGACTCATACCAAGTACATATACACGGGTTGTGTCACACGGATAGTTGCGTTTCACCCAGTCGAACACGTCCATTACCTTCTTCGGATTCCATGCACCACCAGGGTTTTGTGGCACAATTGTAAGCGCATCGATATCGCGACCTTTCACTATTGCATCGAGCGGACCATAACGACGTACCCTGTCAAGATTACGACCACAGAGACTTGCTCCATGTAAGAATATGATTACTGGAGTTTGCTCCTGCGTATAGAAATAATCGACAGGGGTGTAAACCCAAAAATTATAGCCATTAGGAATAGAATCTTTCACGGGGCGAAGGAAATCATAAGCCGACATGTGCAATGTCGAAAACACTAAAAACAGAGTAAAAAGTATCTTTTTCATAAATAAAATTCGTTTTCAGGACTTGAATAGATTGAAGCGAAATTACCATTTATATTTCTAATAGAGAAATTTCCCAAGCATCTTTACCACACATTAATAGGCTTTTACCTTTTTTAGTAAGCAATTTATGATGATAAGCCACGCCATAAATAAAAAAATATGTACCTTTGCAAAAACAATAACACTGATATGGAAGTAATTAAAACCGATATTGAAGGAGTGGTTATTATTGAGCCACGTATTTTCAAAGATGCTCGAGGATATTTCTTTGAGAGTTTTTCACAGCGAGAATTTGACGAGAAGATAGGACACATAGAGTTCTGTCAGGACAACGAAAGTATGTCGTCATATGGCGTAATGCGTGGTCTTCACTTCCAACGTCCGCCTTACACACAGAGCAAACTCGTAAGATGCGTTAAAGGTGCTGTTCTTGATGTTGCTGTAGACATTAGAAAAGGTTCGCCGACATATGGTAAACATGTGGCTGTAGAACTGACAGAAGACAACCATCGTCAGTTCTTTATACCCAAAGGTTTTGCGCACGGCTTCGCAGTATTGAGTGAGACTGCTGTATTCCAATACAAATGCGATAATTTCTACCATCCAGAGACCGATGGTGGCATATCTATTCTCGACAAATCGTTGGGTATCGATTGGCGAATACCTACCGACAAAGCTATCTTAAGCGAGAAGGACACAAAGCATGCGCTATTAAAAGATTTCGATTCTCCATTTACTTTTTAAACATCCAAAAGTATGAACATATTAGTAACTGGTGCCAACGGACAACTTGGACACGAAATGCAGCGTGTGGCACTTGGTAGCAATCATCACTATGTCTTCACAGATGTAGCAGATGGCTACGAGCAACTCGACATCACCAATCTTGACGCCATCCGCGCGATGGTAAAGGAACGCAGCGTAAGCATTATTGTCAACTGTGCAGCCTACACCAACGTAGACAAAGCCGAAAGCGACTACGACTTTGCCAATCTGCTTAACAATACGGCTGCGGGCAATCTTGCCACTGCTATGAAGGAAGTAGACGGTACGCTGATACACGTGAGCACCGACTATGTATTTCAGGGCGACCGCAACGTGCCGTGCCGTGAGGATTGGGAGACAAACCCGCTCGGCATCTATGGCAAGACAAAACTCGCAGGCGAGAAGGCAATTGCAGCAACCGGATGCAAACATATCATTATACGCACTGCGTGGCTCTACTCGCAGTGGGGCAAGAACTTCGTGAAGACGATGCAAATGCTCACTTCTACAAAGGACTCTCTTAAGGTCGTGTTCGACCAGGTAGGTACTCCGACATTTGCGGGAGACCTTGCCGACATCATCTCACATATAATCGAAACAGAACAACTTGACAAGACAGGCATCTACCACTTCTCTAACGAAGGTGTATGCTCATGGTTCGACTTTGCGAAGGTTATATGCGAACTTTCTGGCAACACTTGCGACATCCAGCCTTGCTACAGCGAGGAGTTCCCGAGTCTGGTAAAGCGTCCGCACTTCTCTGTGCTCGACAAGTCGAAACTAAAAAATACATTTGGCGTAAAAGTTCCATATTGGACAGACTCGCTGAAAGTTTGCATCAAGCAACTCGCAGAGGTTAATAACAACTAAATATTACACTAATAAATTATTATATATTATGAAGAATATAATTATCACTGGTGGTGCCGGGTTTATCGGTTCACATGTTGTTCGACTTTTTGTCAACAAGTATCCAGAGTATAACATAATAAACCTTGACAAACTTACATATGCTGGCAATCTTGCCAACCTGAAGGATATCGAGGACAAGGAGAATTACACATTCGTTAAGGGCGACATCTGCGACTTCGAGATGGTTCTCGAACTCATGAAGAAGCACAAGGTAGATGGTATTATCCACCTTGCTGCTGAAAGCCACGTAGACCGCTCTATCAAGGATCCGTTCACCTTCGCACGCACTAACGTGATGGGCACATTGTCGTTGCTTCAGGCTGCGAAGATATATTGGGAGAGCCTTCCTGAGAAGTACGAAGGCAAGCGCTTCTATCACATCTCTACAGATGAGGTTTATGGTGCGCTCGAACTTACAAACCCGGAAGGTATTGAGTCGCCGTTCACAACAAAAGCATCTTCTGCTCACCACCATGCTTACGGCACAGAGTTCTTCCTTGAGACGACCAAGTATAACCCCCACTCGCCCTACTCTGCCGCAAAGGCAAGCAGCGACCACTTTGTACGCGCTTTCCACGACACATACGGAATGCCGACTATCGTGACCAACTGCTCCAACAACTATGGCCCGTACCAGTTCCCGGAGAAGCTCATCCCGCTCTTCATCAACAACATCCGTCATCGCAAGCCGCTGCCGGTATACGGCGAGGGTCTGAACGTACGCGACTGGTTGTACGTAGAAGACCACGCTCGCGCTATCGACCTTATCTTCCATAAGGGCAAGGTGGCTGACACATATAATATCGGCGGTTTCAACGAGTGGAAGAACATCGACATCATCCACGTCCTCATCAACACCGTCGACCGTCTGCTCGGTCGTAAGGAAGGTGAAGACCTCAACCTTATCACTCATGTTACCGACCGTATGGGTCACGATATGCGCTACGCTATCGACTCTCGCAAATTGCAGAAGGAACTCGGTTGGGAGCCGAGCTTGCAGTTTGAGGAAGGCATTGAGAAGACCGTGCGCTGGTATCTTGACAATCAGGAGTGGATGGACAACGTGACGTCTGGCGATTATCAGAACTATTACGAGTCAATGTATAAGAATAGATAAGCAATTATGAACATCGGATTTGATAACGAGAAGTATCAGAACATTCAGTCGGAGCACATCAAGGAGAGAATTTCGCAGTTTGATGGAAAATTGTACCTCGAACTTGGTGGCAAACTTTTCGACGACCATCATGCAAGCCGCGTGCTGCCGGGTTTTCAGCCCGACAGCAAGTTGCGCATGTTTCAGAAGATAAGTGACAGCATAGAGATAGTGATTGTCATTAGTGCTGCCGACATTGAGAAGAACAAGAAGCGCGCCGACCTTGGCATCACCTACGACGAGGATGTGCTACGTTTGCGCAGCGAGTTCCAGAACCGTGGCTTTATGGTCGGTTCGGTTGTCATCACTCATTACAACGGACAGCCCGCCGCAATCGCCTTCAAGCAGCGTCTTGAGCGCAGCAACATCAAGACCTACTGCCACTACCTTATTGAGGGCTACCCGCATGACGTCAAGCTCATCGCTTCAGACAACGGCTTCGGAAAGAACGACTACGTAAAGACCGAGCGTCCGCTGGTTATCGTGACCGCACCGGGCCCGGGCAGCGGCAAGATGGCTGTATGTCTTAGCCAGCTCTATAACGAGAACAAGCACGGCGTAAGAGCGGGCTATGCAAAGTTTGAGACATTCCCGGTTTGGAACCTTCCATTGAAGCATCCGGTGAACATCGCATACGAGGCAGCAACGGCAGACCTTAACGACGTCAACATGATTGACCCATTCCATCTTGAGGCTTACAACAAGATTGCGGTGAACTATAACCGCGACATCGAGATTTTCCCCGTATTGAACGCTCTCTTCGAAGGCATCTACGGCGAGAATCCATACAAGTCGCCGACAGACATGGGCGTGAACATGGTAGGCTTCTGCATCAGCGACGACAAGGTTTGCTGCGAGGCATCGAAGAACGAGATTATTCGCCGTTACTATGAGGCTACAAATAAGCTGGCTCTCGGCGCATGCAACGAAGGAGAAATCAGCAAGATACAGATGCTGTTCAACCAGGCGAAGATAACAACCGACTTCCGTCGCACCACCGTTGCAGCACGCGAGTGCCTGAAGCGTACAGGACACACATCGTCAGCTATCGAACTTGAGGACGGCACAATCATCACTGGCAATTCAAGCCCGCTGTTGGGCTGTAGCGCCGCTCTTCTGCTTAACGTGACGAAGCATCTTGCCGGAATCGACCACACAACAAAGCTCATTCCGCAGTCGATGATCGAACCGATACAGTACACCAAGACCAATTATCTTGGCGGTCACAACCCGCGTCTGCATACCGATGAGGTGCTCGTGGCGCTCTCTGTACTCTCTGAGAACGACGAGAACTGTCGCAAGGCATTGGAACAATTGCCTAAGCTGCGTGGCTGTCAGGTTCATTGCACGGTTATGCTTAGCGAAGTGGACAGAAAGATTTTCAAGAAATTGGGCATTGGACTTACATGTGAACCTGTGCAAAAGAAGCAGGTTCAATAGATATTTAGATTTATATACAACTACGTCCGGTTTGTAATATTCTCCCAATTACAAACCGGACGTTTCTATTCAACAACAAATTTTAGTTCTACTGGCAACTTTAACCATTTACGATTGACGACAATTTTCATGCGACTACCACTCTTTTGCTTTAGTACATAAGAACCGTCTTTGGGGTTAAATATAAGTGTGGCAGTCAAATCTTCAGAACCATAGTCGTTTGTTATCTCAAGCGTAGCAGTATGTTTATCTTCTATCTTTGCAGAAGTAATTAACCATTTGCGTGGATCGCGCATAGCACCAAAGTAGCCTGGTGTCTCACCAAAAAGTTCTTGACCAGGTACAACAATGTTATTTTGATAGAGATTTATATGCATGTAGACTTGATATTCGTCATTACAGATACGAGCATTGAACACTTTGTCTGTTTGTGACATTATTTTTAGAGATACAAGAAAGAAGAAGAGAAGAAAGGGTACCTTTTTCATATTATTTAAGTATTGGTTATATCATTATGTTCTTTGTATGACAACTTGTTATGCTGTAATGTCCATGCAAAAATAGGGAATTTATATCAAGAATAAGGCTATTTTACGAAAAAAAAATGTGTCAATAATCGTTTATTTACCTTTTAAATGTTATTTTTGCACGCAACATTAAACTTTTTATGAAAAGAGACATTTTATTTCCAGACTATATTTTTGAATCAAGTTGGGAAGTTTGCAATAAAGTAGGAGGTATATACACAGTACTTTCTACGAGAGCCAAGACGCTTGTAGAGCAGCTTGGTGACAAACTTATTTTCATAGGTCCTGACTGTTGGGGAGAAAAAAACAACCCATACTTCACAGAAGACAACAAACTCTTCGCTACATGGAGAAAGAAAACTGAAGCAGAAGGTTTAAAAGTAAAGGTTGGTAGATGGAACGTACCAGGCGCTCCAGTAGCTATTCTTGTTGACTTCAACTCTTATTTCGCAGAAAAGGATATGATTTATGGTCAACTTTGGGAGAAATACCATGTTGATAGTCTTCATGCATACGGCGATTACGACGAAGCTTCTATGTTCTCATACGCAGCAGCACTTGTTGTAGAGAGTTTCTATAATAGCGAGATAAGAGGCAATAAAAAGTCTGCAAAGGTAATTTACCATGCCAATGAATGGATGACAGGTCTCGGTGCACTCTATATCAACGACCATCTGCCACAGATAGCAACGATTTTTACAACACATGCAACAAGTATCGGACGCAGCATTGCAGGCAACAACAAGCCTCTCTATGAATACTTGGAAGCTTATAATGGTGATCAAATGGCAGCCGAGCTCAATATGGAGAGCAAACACTCGATAGAGAAACAGACTGCATTGCATGTAGATTGCTTCACAACTGTGAGCGATATCACAGCCACAGAGTGCAAGGAACTTATGGACAAACCAGTAGACGTAGTGCTGCCAAACGGCTTCGAAGATGACTTTGTGCCACAGGGCAAGACTTTCGACAAGAAGCGTGCCACAGCCCGCAAGCGTCTGCTCGACATAGCACGTGCTCTCTCTGGCGACGAGATTGAAGACGACGCAATCATCATCTCTACAAGCGGACGCTACGAATGGCGCAACAAGGGTATTGATGTCTTCATCGATGCTATGAATCGTCTGCGCACCAATGCAGAGAACCTTAAGAAGGACATAGTTGCCTTCATCGAAGTGCCAGCATGGGTGAATTGTGCACGCGAAGACTTGGCAGAGCGTTTGGCTGCTATGGAGGAAGGTGAGAAATTCGACACTCCGCTCCCTACCCCAGTCATCACTCATTGGCTGAACGAGCAACAGAATGACCGTGCATTGGGCATGATGAACTGGCTCGGCATGCACAACGCCAAGGGCGAACGCGTAAAGCTGGTGTTCATTCCGTGCTATCTCACAGGCGAGGACGGCATTGTGAACCTTTCTTATTATGATACCATCCTGGGCAACGACCTCTGTGTTTATCCTTCTTATTATGAGCCATGGGGATACACTCCTCTTGAAGCAACAGCGTTCAAGGTGCCGTGTATCACAACTGATCTTGCAGGTTTTGGACTTTGGGCTAACACTGTTGTTGGCAAGGAAAGTACCATCGAGGATGGTGTGGAGGTTATCCACCGCACAGATTACAACTACAATGAGGTAGCGGACAGCATTAAAGCTGCAGTAGAAAAGTTCACCAATGCAACAAAGCAAAAGCAGGGACGCATACGCAACAAAGCACGTGCTCTGGCAGAACATGCATTGTGGAGTAAGTTCATTACCTATTATTATGAGGCTTACGATATCGCGCTTCGCAACGCAGAGGCAAGATGCTCTAAAGTGAGTAAATAACAAAAAAGAAGAGAAAAACAACTAAATAAATAATAATTAATAACTTATGAAAATCAAAGCAGACTATGCTAATACTCCTCAGTGGAAGGAGGTAACCATCAAGTCTACACTTCCTTCAGAGTTGAAGTGTCTTGATGAACTCGCACACAACATGTGGTGGGCGTGGAACTACGAGGCTCGCAACATGTGGAAAAGCCTTGACAGCGATCTCTATGAAGAGGTTGGACACAACCCTGTAATGCTTCTCGACCGCCTTAGCTATGAGCGCAAGGAGGCTATCGTGAAGGATAAGGCAATCATGGAATCGGTAAAACAGGTATACAAGAAGTTCCGCGAGTATATGGATGTGAAGCCAGACGCAACACGTCCTTCTGTGGCTTATTTCTGTATGGAGTATGGTATCAATCAGGTTGTAAAGATTTACTCTGGTGGTCTTGGTATGCTCGCAGGTGACTATATGAAGGAGGCTTCTGACTCTAACGTAAATATGTGTGGTGTCGGCTTTCTTTATCGTTATGGCTACTTCAAGCAGACCCTCTCAATGGATGGTCAGCAGATTGCAAAGTACGATGCACAGAACTTCAACTCACTCCCAGTAGAGCGTGTGCTCGACGAGGATGGTCAGCCTATGGTTGTTGATGTTCCCTACATGAACTATCAGGTACATGCATATGTATGGGTAATGAACGTAGGTCGCATCAAGCTCTACTTACTCGATACAGATAACGATTTGAACTCAGAGTTCGACCGCCCTATCACACACGCTCTATATGGTGGTGATAACGAAAACCGCCTGAAGCAGGAGATTCTCCTCGGCATCGGTGGTATCCTCACACTCAAGAAGCTCGGTATTAAGAAAGATATCTATCATTGCAACGAGGGTCACGCAGCACTCTGCAACCTCCAGCGTCTTATTGACTACATCAAGGAAGGTCTGTCGTTCAACGAGGCTCTTGAACTCGTTCGTGCTTCTTCACTCTATACTGTTCATACTCCAGTACCGGCCGGTCACGACTACTTCGACGAATCACTCTTCGGCAAGTATATGGGCGGTTATCCTCAGATGCTCGGCATCACATGGGACGAGTTCATCGGCATGGGTCGCAACAATCCTGAGGATCACTCAGAGCGCTTCTGTATGTCTGTATTCGCTTGTAACACCTGCCAAGAGGTTAACGGCGTAAGTAAACTTCACGGTTGGGTAAGCCAACGCATGTTCGCTCCAATCTGGAAGGGTTACTATCCGGAGGAGAGCCACGTAGGCTACGTAACAAATGGTGTTCACTTCCCGACATGGACAGCTACAGAGTGGCGCAAAGTATACGCTAAGTATTTCGACAAGAACTACATTTACGACCAGAGCAACGAAAGCCTGTGGCACGCTATCTACAATGTGCCTGACGCAGAAATCTGGGAGACACGTATGGCACTCAAGAAGAAGCTCGTCAACTATATCCGCGAGAAGTTCGCTGCTACATGGTTGAAGAACCAGGGCGATCCTTCACGTGTTGTTGCCCTTCTTGACAGTATCACACCGAACGCTCTTTACATCGGCTTCTGCCGTCGCTTTGCTACATACAAGCGTGCTCACCTCCTCTTCACCGATTTGGAACGTCTTTCTAAGATCGTGAACAACCCGGAGCGTCCGGTTAAGTTCATCTTCTCAGGTAAGGCACACCCGGCTGACGGTGCTGGCCAGGGCTTGATTAAGAAGATCTTCGAGATCAGCCAGCGTCCTGAGTTCCTCGGTAAGATCATCTTCCTCGAAGACTACGACATGCAACTCGCTCGTCGCCTCGTATCAGGCGTTGATATCTGGATGAACACTCCGACACGTCCGCTCGAGGCTTCTGGTACATCTGGCGAGAAGGCTGAGATGAACGGTGTTGTAAACCTCTCAGTTCTCGACGGCTGGTGGGTTGAAGGCTATCGCGAGGGTGCAGGTTGGGCTCTCAAGCAGGAGCGTACATACCAGAATCAGGGTTATCAGGATCAGCTCGACGCAGCTACCATCTACTCACTGCTTGAGAATGAGATTCTGCCGCTCTACTACAACCGCAACGAGCAGGGCTTCAGCGAGGGTTGGATAAAGACAATCAAGAACTCTATCGCAACTATCGCTCCTCACTATACAATGAAGCGTCAGCTTGACGACTACTATGAAAAGTTCTACAACAAGGAGGCTGCAAACTTCAAAAAGCTCGCTGCCGACAATAATCGCCTTGCCAAAGAGCTCGCTACTTGGAAGGAGACAGTTGCAGAGCGTTGGGACTCTATTCGCATAGTAAGCAAGGATGATTCTATGCTCTATGCTGCCGAGACTGGCAAGAAGTACACTCTTCGCTACGTTATCGACGAGCAGGGTTTGAACGATGCTGTTGGTCTTGAGCTTGTTTCTATCAAGACAGACAAGAACGGAGAGGACCACATCTTCAGCAAGCGCGAATTCAAGATGGTAGGCCGTGATGGCAACAACTACACATTCGAGGCTACATTTGAGCCTGACGTAGCTGGTGCATTCAAGAGCTGCGTACGTATGTACCCGAAGAACGAGAACCTTGTTCATCGTGAGGACTTCTGCTATGTTAAGTGGCTTGACTAATTGATTTATAATTCAAGTTGACGAGTAGACTCGTTGACAAATAAATAAGAAGACGAGTAGACGAATAAACGTTTTCGTAGCGTTACTATGATGCTATACAAACCTTTATCTGTCTGCTCGTTTTGCATTTAATGACCCAATTTATAGAAAACTCCGTTAATTAGACATTCAATCTGTTAAACTTTTTAAATTTTCCATTACCTAACACACTTAATAATATAAATAATTTGTATCTTTGCAGCCGATTTAGTCCGTAAAGGCTCAAAGAAGTTGCGGCACGATGCTTGCACGCCTTGCGGAAAAACCCGTTTATATAAATAAATAAATGTACGCAATCGTAGAGATTAACGGTCAGCAGTTCAAGGCTGAGCAGGGCAAGAAGCTCTTCGTTCACCACATCAAGGACGCTCAGGAAGGCCAGACTGTTGAATTCAACAAGGTACTGCTTGTTGACAAAGAAGGTTCAGTACAGGTAGGTGCACCTGCCGTAGAAGGTGCTAAAGTTGTATGTGAAGTTGTAAATCCTCTTGTAAAGGGTGACAAGGTCATCGTATTCAAGATGAAGCGCCGCAAGGACTATCGCAAGAAGAATGGTCACCGCGCACAGTTCACAGAAGTTGCAATCAAAGAAGTAATCGCTTAAATTTAGGAGGAACAAGAAATGGCACATAAGAAAGGTGTAGGTAGTTCTAAGAACGGACGTGAATCAGCTTCTCAAAGATTAGGCGTTAAAATCTGGGGTGGCCAGAAGTGCATCGCAGGCAACATCATCGTTCGCCAGCGCGGTACAAAGCACAACCCGGGCCTGAACGTAGGTATTGGTAAGGATGACACACTCTATGCATTGGTTGACGGCGTCGTTAACTTCCGCAAGGGTCGCAAGGACAAGAGCACTGTGTCTGTAATACCTGAAGCAGAGGCTTAAATTTAATAAAAAAACTATTCCAAACAAACATATTAATCCCAATCCTCATACACTTGAGGATTGGGATTAATGCTTTTTATACATTACTACCCTTCCGTACACTAATAAATTCTTAGTTTTTTATTAGTTTTTATGCCGTAAGAAATATTTTTTATGTAATTTTGTATCTCGAATAAGATAACGAAGAATTTTATAATTAATATTTCAGATATGCTTACACTTAAACTCATCAGTGAGGAAACAGAACGTGTTATCCGCGGTTTGAACAAGAAGCACTTCAAGGGTGCTGAGGAAGCCATTAACGAAGTGCTCGCAATCGACAAGCGTCGTCGCGAGACACAGCAGGAACTTGACTCGAACCTTGCAGAAGCAAAGAAGATGGCAGCCCAAATCGGTACTCTTATGAAACAGGGCAGCAAAGAAGAGGCTGAAGAAATAAAGAAAAAAGTAGCTTCTCTTAAAGAAGTGAACAAACAGCTTGAAGAAACAAAGGCACAGACAGAGAAAGACCTCGTGGCTAAGCTTTGCACTATTCCTAACATTCCGAACGATGATGTTCCGGAAGGCAAGGACGCAAGCGACAATGTTGTCGTTAAGGAAGGTGGTGAAATGCCGAATCTCCCGGAGGACGCTATGTGCCACTGGGATCTTTGCAAAAAGTTCAATCTTATCGACTTTGATTTGGGCGTTAAGATTACAGGTGCCGGCTTCCCTATCTATGTAGGCAAGATGGCTCGCTTGCAGCGTGCTCTTGAGGCGTTCTTCCTTGATGAAGCTCGCAAGAGTGGCTACCTTGAGGTACAGCCTCCTTACGTTGTGAACGAGGCTTCTGGTTACGGTACCGGTCAGCTTCCTGATAAGGAGGCTCAGATGTACCAGTGCCAGCTCGACAACCTCTACCTTATCCCTACAGCCGAGGTGCCAGTAACAAACATCTTCCGCGACGAGATACTCGACGAGAAAGATCTGCCTATCAAGCGTTGCGCTTACTCAGCTTGCTTCCGTCGTGAGGCTGGATCTTACGGCAAGGACGTTCGCGGTCTGAACCGTCTGCATCAATTCGACAAGGTAGAGATTGTACGCATCGACAAGCCTGAGCATTCATACCAGTCGCTCAACGAGATGCTCGACCATGTAGAGGGCCTGCTTAAGAAGCTCGAACTCCCCTACCACATCCTGCGTCTTTGCGGTGGTGACATGAGCTTCACATCTGCCATCTGCTACGACTTCGAGGTATGGAGCGCCGCACAGAAGCGTTGGCTTGAGGTTTCTTCCGTATCTAACTTCGAGAGCTATCAGGCAAATCGTCTGCATTGTCGCTATCGCAATTCGGAGACAAAGAAGACCGAGCTTTGCCACACTCTCAATGGTTCTGCACTTGCTTTGCCGCGTATAGTGGCTGCAATCATCGAGAACAACCAGACACCTGAAGGCATCCGTGTACCGAAAGTACTCGTACCATACTGCGGTTTCGAGATGCTCGACGATAAGAACTTTTAATTAATTACAACGGAGATTTGAGAGTTAAGATTTGCACGTTGCGAAAGCGTATGATATTTACACGTATAACAACAGGCAGTCGTAGCTCTCAAATTTTTGTTTTAATTCATCTACAAAGCAAACATCAACAAATCTAATCCGTTACTACCTATGAACAAAATTGTCCTTAAAAAGCAACTTTCTGAAAAGGTATTCCTTTTTGAAATCGAAGCGCCATTGATTGCCAAGAGCCGTAAGGCTGGTAACTTCATTATCGTCAGAGTTGGCGAGAATGGCGAGCGTGTGCCTCTTACTATTGCTGATGCAAGCATTGAGCGTGGCACTATCACTATTGTGGTGCAGAAAGTTGGATTGTCATCAACCAAGCTGTGCGATCTTAACGAGGGCGACTACATCACCGACGTTGTAGGACCGCTCGGCAACCCTACCCATATAGAAAACTTCGGAACTGTAGTATGTGCTGGTGGTGGCGTTGGCGTAGCTCCAATGCTTCCTATCATCCGTGCATTGAAGGCTGCTGGCAACCGCGTGCTTTCGGTTATCGCAGGTCGTTCTAAAGAACTTGTTATTCTCGAAAACGAAATTCGCCAGAGTTCTGACGAACTCATCATAATGACCGACGATGGTTCGTATGGCGAAAAGGGTGTTGTGACCGTAGGTATCGAGAAGTTCATCACTCAAGAGGAGCATGTGGACAAGGTGTTCGCAATTGGTCCTCCTATCATGATGAAGTTTTGCTGCCTCATGGCACAGAAGTATAACGTACCGGTTGAGGTATCGCTCAATACTATCATGGTTGACGGCACGGGCATGTGTGGTGCTTGCCGACTCTCTATTGGCGGCAAGACCAAGTTCGTATGTATCGACGGACCGGAGTTCGATGGTTCGCTTGTCGATTGGGACGAGATGTTCAAACGTATGGGCACTTTCCGCGATGCAGAACGCGAAGAGATGGAGCATTACGAAGAGCATTTGCGTGGCTTTGCAAAGCAAGAGGAACTTCACACTTGCGAGACTTGCATGGATGTAGAGCCTACAACCGAAACCATCGAAGAACTCACCAATCGCGATTCTGAATGGCGTAAGGAGCTTCGAGCTGCAATGAAGCCTGCAGAACGCAAGGCTATTGAGCGTGTAGCAATGCCTGAGCTTGACCCCGTGTATCGTGCGACCACACGTACCGAGGAAGTAAACAAAGGCTTGACAAAGCAGATGGCTGTACGCGAGGCTCATCGTTGTCTCGACTGCGGAAAGCCAGCTTGTGTAGAAGGCTGCCCGGTTAACATCAATATTCCTTCATTCATCAAGAACATCGAACGCGGACAGTTCCTCGCTGCTGCCAAGGTTCTTAAGAGCACATCTGCTCTGCCTGCTGTCTGCGGTCGTGTATGTCCGCAGGAGAAGCAATGCGAGAGCAAGTGTATCCATCTTAAGATGAACGAACCGGCTGTAGCTATCGGCTACCTGGAGCGCTTCGCTGCCGACTTCGAGCGCGAGAGCGGCAACATCGCTCTGCCCGACCTTGCTCCAAAAAACGGTATAAAGGTGGCTGTAGTTGGTAGCGGTCCTTCAGGACTCAGCTTTGCTGGCGACATGGCTAAGAAGGGTTATGAAGTGCATGTGTTCGAGGCATTGCACGAGATTGGCGGCGTATTGAAATATGGCATCCCCGAGTTCCGTCTGCCTAATCACATCGTTGATGTAGAGATAGAGAACCTCAAGAAGATGGGCGTTGAGTTCCAGACCGACTGCATCGTTGGAAAGACGATAACTGTCGACCAGCTCGAATCTGAAGGTTTCAAGGGTATCTTCGTGGGCTCGGGCGCAGGTCTGCCTAACTTCATGAACATCAAGGGCGAGAATTCGCTCAACATCATGTCATCTAACGAGTATCTCACTCGCGTAAACCTCATGGATGCTGCCAATCCACTCGCCGACACACCTCTTAATATAGGTAAGCATGTGCTCGTTGTAGGCGGAGGCAACACCGCTATGGACTCTTGCCGTACTGCTAAGCGCTTGGGTGGCGACGTTACTCTTGTATATCGTCGTTCTGAGGCAGAGATGCCGGCACGTCTTGAGGAGGTGAAGCATGCAAAGGAGGAAGGTATCAATTTCCTCACGTTGCACAACCCGATAGAATATATCGCTGACGAGAAGGGCGCCGTGAAGGCAGCCGTGCTTCAGGTTATGGAACTTGGAGAGCCTGACGCAAGCGGACGCCGCTCACCGGTGCCGGTTGAGGGCAAGACCGTAACACTCGATGTCGACCAGGTAATCGTTGCAGTTGGCGTATCTCCAAACCCACTTGTTCCAAAGTCGATCGAAGGTCTTGAGCTTGGCAGAAAAAACACTATCGCCGTTAACGACCAGATGCAGAGTTCGCGTCCGGAAATTTTCGCAGGTGGCGACATCGTTCGTGGCGGAGCTACCGTTATCCTTGCTATGGGCGACGGCAGAAGAGCGGCTGCGTCTATGGATGAGAAGCTCAGAGGATAAGACAATGAACGGATAACAAACAGATAACGAAAAATAACGAACGAAATAAAGGAGTCGGAAACAAGCAACCGGCTCCTTTATTTCTGACAAGAATGACAACTTACGATAATAACAATTGAAAGAAAACACAATGTCAGGATTCTACACAATAATACTTCTAATATTAAGTAACATCTTCATGACTTTAGCTTGGTACGGACATCTCAAGCTACAGCAGACTGGCACGTCGAGCCATTGGCCGCTTATAGGCGTCATCGTATTCTCGTGGATGATAGCCTTCTTTGAATATTGCTGCCAGGTACCAGCCAATCGTATCGGCTTTCAAGGCAACGGCGGACCGTTCTCACTTGTGCAGCTGAAGGTTGTACAGGAATGCGTCAGCCTCATTGTCTTTGCCGTGATAGCCAACGTAATGTTCCAGGGCGAATCGCTCAGATGGAACCATCTGCTTGCCTTCGTGTTCCTCGTAGCGGCAGTTTATCTTGTTTTCAAATAAGAAGCCATGCCGAAGACTCCCGAACAAATTCTATACCATACGCTATACAAGCGTTTTCAGAAAGCTCTAACAGACTTCTCTATGCTCTCTGACGGTGACCGCATACTTATCGGTCTCTCAGGCGGTAAAGATTCGCTCTGTCTGCTTGAGATGCTTGCACAGCGACAGCGCATTTATAAGCCACGGATAGAAGTAGAAGCCGTACATGTGCGCATGGCGAACGTGAGCTACGAATCAGACACATCTTATTTGGAGTCTTTTGCCAAAGAGCACGGCGTGAAGCTGCACATCGTGCAGACTGCATTCGACGATACCACTCCTTCTGACAAACCTGTTTGCTTCCTTTGTTCGTGGCACAGACGTAAGGCTTTGTTCCGCTTCGCACAAGAAAACGGCTTCAATAAGATTGCATTCGGACATCATCAAGACGATATTATTCACACTGCGATGCTCAACACCTTCTTCCAAGGCTCGTTCTCTACGATGCCAGCCGTGAAGCAAATGGACAAGATGCCTGTGACTATCATTCGTCCATTGTGTTTGGAACACGAAAGAGATATAGCACAGTATGCTCAACTCCGCCAATACGTAAAGCAGAAAAAGGCATGTCCGCACGAGCGTAACACCAACCGTACACAGATGAGACGCATATTTGAAGAAATAGAGAAAACGAACCCCGAAGCACGCTATTCCGTATGGCACGCCTTGCAGAAAGGCGGAAAACTCGTGGAATAACACGGTCAAATTACATTTCGGTTACAAATAGTTGGCTATAAAATTGCCTGTTTGATAGAAAATTCATACATTTGCACTAAATTAAGAATACGGACTATGAAGTTAGCAATAATGACTAAATCCACTTTCTTTGTGGAAGAAGACAAAATACTTGCAGCCCTCTTCGATGTTGGGTTAGACAATTTGCACCTTTATAAGCCAGAGACTTCGCCTATTTATTCAGAGCGGCTATTGTCGTTGCTGCCAGATAAAGCCTACGAGAAGATATTCGTACACGGACATTACTACCTAAAGGATGAATATCGTCTTGCAGGAATACATCTTGATAATGCTGCGGAGCCAGTGCCTGAAGGCTATAAAGGTAAAGTCGGACGCACGTGTCGCGACCTCACACAGCTTAAAGAACTCAAAAAACAATCAGCATACATTTTTCTTGGTAACGTTTTTAATAGCCAGTCAGAGCCATTAGAACCTTCTACGTTCACGATGAACGAATTGGAGGATGCTGCCGACAAAGGATTGATTGACAAGCGAGTGTACGCATTGGGTGGAATGAATGTTGATAACATACAAATAGCACGCGACCTTGGTTTCGGCGGAGTGGTTATCCGTGGCGACCTCTGGAACAAGTTCAACATCCACAATCAAATGGATTACAAAGAACTCATAACTTACTTTGAGAAATTAAGAAAGCTTATATATTAAAACCTAACAAATAACAACAATTAAAGATGAGTGAACAAAACTCTTTTTTGGTATTCTCAGGTACAAGCACGAGATACCTTGCAGAGAAGATCTGCGCAAGTTTGGGTTGTCCTTTAGGCAATTTGGTAGTAACCAGATTTTCTGACGGCGAGTTCGCAGTATCGTACGAGGAGTCTATCCGCGGTCGCGACGTATTCCTCGTTCAGAGCACATTCCCGAATTCAGACAATCTTATGGAATTGCTCCTTATGATTGACGCAGCGAAGCGCGCTTCTGCACGCCACATCATCGCCGTTATTCCTTATTTCGGCTGGGCTCGTCAGGACCGTAAGGACAAGCCACGTGTTAGCATCGGTGCGAAGCTTGTTGCCGACCTTCTGAGCGCTGCAGGTATCGATCGTCTTATCACAATGGACTTGCATGCTGACCAGATCCAGGGCTTCTTTGATGTACCGGTAGACCACCTTTACGCTTCTGGTGTTATTCTGCCTTATCTGCAGAGCCTGAACCTGAAGGCTGACGAATTTGTTATCGCTTCGCCTGACGTTGGCGGTTCTAAGCGTGCTAACACTTACGCTAAGTACCTCGGTTGTCCGCTCGTGCTCTGCAACAAGACCCGCGCTCGTGCAAACGTTGTTGACACCATCCAGATTATCGGTGACGTTAAGGGCAAGCACGTGATTATCGTAGACGACATGGTAGACACAGCAGGTACTATCACAAAGGCAGCCGACGTAATGAAGGAGGCTGGTGCGCTGAGCGTTCGTGCTTGTGCTTCTCACTGTGTAATGTCTGGTCCTGCTTCTGAGCGTGTTCAGAACTCTGCATTGGAGGAGATTGTTTTCACCGACTCAATCCCTTACTCTAACCGTTGTGCTAAGGTTAAGCAGCTTTCTGTTGCGGACATGTTCGCAGAGACCATCCGCCGCGTTATCAGCAACGAGAGCATCAGCTCACAGTATCTCGTATAATAAGCCGTAGATCGTAAGATTTCTATTAGATATTGAGATACGAGCAAAATATAAAGGGCAAAAGTAGATTCTTATTTTCTACTTTTGCCCTTTTTCCTGTATACATGCCAATTTATATGCTAGTAACAAGGTTGTTGTCGCAGTTCGTCCTATTTTCAGATAACAAGACATTAATAATTTAATTTTAGAAACTAATGATTTAAATAATAACATGCAGATACTATTAGCAAATGCCAAAATTATGTTTGGCAAGACAGACAGAAAGCCACTCTCAACACCACTCTTCCAGACCACAGCCGACATGCTGGCTGCAGAAATGGCAAAAATGAATATGGAGGATTTGGCTCGTCAACTTGATTGCAGTAAGAAGATTGCCACGGAAAACTGGATACGCTACCAGAACTTCGTGGTTGCCGAAAAGATGCCAGCCCTGCTTGCCTACAATGGTCAGGCATATAAGCATCTGCGTGCTGCCACCTTGAGCGAAGAGGCTTTAGAATACGCTCAGAAACATCTCTGGATTACATGCTTTCTCTACGGATTACTCCGTCCCATGGATGCCGTCGTACCCTATCGTATGGAACATTACGTCTCCCTCGAAACCACAAACGATAAACCCATCAACCATTTTTGGAGAGATAAACTGACAGATGTGCTTATCGCGAGCGTGCAAGCTGATGATGGCATTCTCCTGCATCTCTCTACCGAGGAATACGAACATCTTTTCGATTGGAAAAGGGTATGCAAGGAAGTGACGGTTGTTCAGCCTCACTTCTACATACGACAAAAAGACGGCAGTTTGAAGACGCCGGCGGTATGGGCAAAATCATGTCGTGGAGCGATGGTACGCTTTATTCTGAACAATCGTCTCGTCACTCCAGAGGAACTTAGCGGATTCAGTTATGAGTGTTTTGAATTCGCTCCACAGTTAGGTGACACGACCGTTCCTCATTTTGTAAGAGAAGCATGACGAACATCAGCCATAAGAGCTGGGTGATTAGGAGAATTTCACCTGCTCCACTTCTTTCACAAGCGAGTCTTTTCCGTTGAGCAGGTAGTACTTCACCCTTACTACATTGTTTATCTCTGCAGATCCTTTTACTTTTATGTGAAGGGTTTTGCCATACACAGTAGTGTCTCTGCGCGATGGATACGATACAAGCTGTATGAATTGCTTGGTAGAGCCGCTACCGATGTAGTACAATCCAACGCTATCTGCAACGATTGTCGTATCTGCCACCTTTGCTCGCGTCTTCTTGTTTATCAAACCCGTGTCGGCAGGTTCAAACACCGAAGACGCAACCGTATCACCCAACTTCGGCGAAGGGGCGAAACGACAGCTTGCAACAGCAAATCCCATAGCAACGATGCACGCAGCAATTAACAATATCGATTTCATCTTATACTTTTTTTAGAATATACCATTGTTTGAATATACATGTAAGGAAGGAGGCTAAAGCCTCCAACCTTCCTACTCCTTCATCGACAGCGATATACGCTGGCGCTTGCAATCAACTTCCGTCACACGCACTACCACATGCTGATGCAGCTTCACAACATCGTTCGGGTCCTTCACATATCGGTCAGCAAGCTGCGAGATATGTACCAGTCCGTCCTGATGCACACCTACATCTACGAAAGCCCCGAAGTTCGTGATGTTCGTCACGATGCCAGGCAGAAGCATACCCACCTGCAAATCGCCTATCTCGTGCACACGTGGGTCGAACTCGAACACCTCAACCACAGCACGTGGGTCGCGACCTGGTCGTTGTAACTCAGCCATGATATCGGTGAGCGTAAGCATACCGACGGTCGGTGTGACATAGGCATCGAGCTTTATGGTCTTCTGCAGGTTCTTATCCTCAATCAGTTGTGCCACGGTACAGCCTTTGTCCTTTGCCATGCGCTTGACGATGTCGTAGCTTTCTGGATGCACCGCACTATTGTCCAACGGGTTCTTCGCATTCGGAATGCGCAGGAAGCCGGCACACTGCACGAACGTAGCCGGACCAAGACGCGGCACCTTCTTCAGTTCCTCACGTGATTTGAACGCTCCGTTCTTCTCTCTGTACTCTACAATGTTCTTAGCTGTCGTGGTGTTCAGTCCGCTGACGTAGGTGAGCAGGTGGCGGCTGGCTGTGTTGAGATTGACGCCGACGGTATTCACACACGACTCCACAACCATATCAAGAGATTTCTTCAGCTCCGACTGGTCCACATCATGCTGATACTGGCCTACACCGATGCTCTTCGGGTCAATCTTCACAAGCTCAGCAAGCGGATCCATAAGGCGTCGTCCGATAGAAACTGCTCCACGCACCGTCACGTCCTCCTCCGGAAACTCCTCACGCGCAGCCTCCGAAGCCGAATAAACCGAAGCGCCGTCCTCGCTCACCACGAAGACATGTATCTTTGGGTCAAGACCTATCTCCTTTAGGAAAGCCGACGTCTCTCTGCTTGCCGTGCCATTGCCGACGGCTATTGCCTCGATGGCGTATCGCTCGACCATGGCGAGCACCTGGCGTGCTGCGCCACGGGTGTCGCTCTTGGGCGGATGCGGATAGATAGCCTCGAAATGGAGCAGTGTGCCCTGTGCGTCGAGACAAACCACCTTGCAACCGGTGCGGAAACCAGGGTCTACACCCATGACACGCTTCTGTCCGAGTGGAGCAGCAAGAAGAAGTTGGCGCAAGTTTTCAGCGAATACGTTGATAGCCTCTTGATCGGCAGTCTGTTTGCTCGACACGGAGAACTCTGTCTCGATGGAAGGCTTGAGTAGTCGCTTGAAAGCATCGTCGGCAGCCTCGGCAACGAGTTTACTGCACTCGCCGTAGCCACGGACGTATTGCGCCTTTATCTTATCTTTGCATACCTCATCATTAGCAGAGATGCTCACCTTCAAAAATCCCTCACGCTCACCACGACGCATTGCCAACAATCGATGCGACGAACAACGGCGGAGCGACTCTGAGAACTCAAAATAGTCGCGGTATTTCTGCGCCTCCTCCGTATCCGCTTTAGTCTTCACCACCTTCGATGTGATGATGGCTTCGCGCCTGTACACACTTCTTACCGACTTGCGCACGCTCTCGTTCTCGTTGACGGCTTCGGCTATGATGAACTTCGCTCCCTCAAGTGCTTCGGCTACCGACTTCACTTCGCCCTTCACGAAGTGTTCGGCTGTGCGGCTGATGCTCTTGTCGAGTTGCAGCAGAATGGCGTTGGCAAGCGGTTCGAGTCCGTTCTGACGGGCAATGTCTGCCTTTGTACGGCGCTTCGGCTTGTATGGCAGATATATATCTTCAAGTTCGGACAGCGTCCAACAATCTTCAATACGCTTGCGCAACTCGTCGGTCAGCTTGCCCTGAGCCTCGATAGTAGAAAGTATTGTCTCCTTGCGCTTCGCAATGTCTGTGAGTTTCTCGCGCATCAGCGCAATGTCTGACACCTGCACCTCGTCCATGTTGCCGGTCATCTCCTTGCGGTAGCGACTGATGAACGGTATGGTGCAATTCTCGTCGAGCAACTGTAGCGTATTCTCCACTCCGCGCTGTGGCAAACCAAGCGCATCGGATATTATTCGTGTAAATGTATTCATCTTGTTTGTTTTATACTACAAAGTTAGTGGAAATAGAAGAGAATACAAAATAGAAATGTGGCTTTTTAGTCAATACTTCGAACTTCTACCTAAGTAAAGTTGATGTTTTATTATCTGCAAGTGGCACTTAAACATAGCAGATGTGGCACTTAAACATTGTAGAAGTGCCACTTAATCACAATATCTAAAGAACTAAAGGACAATATATAGGATTTTCACAAAAGCTTGTCAAATGAAAAAAAATGAGAACAGACCATTCGGAGTTGCCACAATCGTGCATTTCATAACATGAAACTCCGAACGGTCTGTTCTCAATTGTAATTAATTATGTCCACTTATCTTCTTTGTAACATAAGCATCAATCACAGCCACAGCCGTAATGTTCACTATGTCACGTACCGAACTCTCAAAGTCGGTAAAGTGGATTGGCTTATTCAAGCCCATCTGAATCGGGCCTATGATCTCGGCATCCGGGTCAAGTGCCTGCAACATTTTGTAGCTACTCTGTGCACTGCTCATATTCGGGAACACGAGAGTGTTGACATCTTTACCCTTCAGACGTGTGAATGGATACTTGTCATCGCGCAACTGCTTATTTAGCGCAAAGTTCACCTGCATCTCGCCATCGATACACAATTCAGGGTAGCGTTGCTGCAAATCATCGACTGCCGCATGTACCTTAACCGGGCTACCTACCTCGTCGGTGCCGAAGTTAGAGTAGCTAATCATTGCTATGTTAGGTTCCTCGTTGAAGAAGCGTACGGTGTTAGCCGAGAGGCGTGCCACATCGGCAAGAATATGCTCGTCGGGATGGCGGTTGATGAGTGTGTCAGACACAAAGAATACGCCTTTTTTTGTATTAAGGATATGCATTGTTGCAAATGTGCTATACTCCTTACGAATACCAATCACCTCCTTCGCAACCTTGATAGTGTTAGAATACTTAGTGTAAAGACCGGTGATGAATGCATCGGCATCGCCCGTCTCTACCATCATCATACCGAAGTAGTTGCGCTCATACATCTTGTCGTATGCCTCCTCGAAGGTGTAGCCCTGACGTGCACGCTTCTTCGCGAGATGCTTAGCGTATGTGGCACGGCGTCCCTGCTCCTGATCGGCACGCATGTCTACGATGTCAATGCCCTCAAGACTTAGCTTCAGACGCTGGGCAAGTCGTTGCAGACGATCGGGGTTGCCGAGAAGTACTGGATGGCAGATGCCCTCAAGGCGTGCCTGAACGGCAGCCTTCATCATAGACGGGTGACCGCCCTCGGCGAACACTACGCGCTGCGGATGCAGACGGGCTGTGTCGTGGAGGTTGCGTGTGAGCTTTGTCTCCTGACCCAGCAGCTCCATAAGATTCTTCTTGTAGGCGTCCCAGTCGGTGATGGCTTTGCGTGCTACTCCACTCTCCATTGCAGCCTTGGCAACAGCCGCACTCACCTCTGTGATAAGACGGGGGTCGACGGGTTTCGGGATGAAGTATTTCGGACCGAACGTGAGATCGTTAACGTGATATACCTCATTCACGATATCTGGCACTAGCTGCTTCGCGAGGTCGGCAATGGCATGAACGGCAGCCATCTTCATCTCCTCGTTGATAGCCTTGGCGTGAACGTCGAGTGCTCCACGGAAGATGTACGGGAAACCGATTACGTTGTTAATCTGGTTGGGATAGTCGCTTCTGCCAGTAGACATGAGCACGTCGGGGCGGCTTGCCATTGCGTCCTCGTAGCTGATCTCGGGCACGGGATTGGCAAGAGCGAACACGATTGGCTGGTCTGCCATAGAGCGAATCATATCCTGCGAGAGCACGTTGCCCTTAGAGAGTCCGACGAACACGTCGGCGCCCTTCACGGCTTCCTCAAGGGTGTGTACATCCGTACGCTTTGTAGCGAACAGAGCCTTCTGCGGAGTGAGGTTCGGACGGTCGGCGGTGATAACACCCTTCGAGTCGAGCATCACGATATTCTCCACTCTTGCGCCAAGCGCTACGTATAACTTTGTGCAGCTTATGGCAGCTGCACCTGCTCCGTTTACAACAATCTTTACGTCGGCGATGTTCTTGCCGGCTACCTCAAGCGCATTCTTCAAACCGGCTGCCGAAATGATGGCTGTGCCGTGCTGGTCGTCGTGCATCACGGGGATGTCGAGGGTCTTCTTCAGACGCTCTTCAATATAGAAGCACTCTGGTGCCTTAATATCCTCAAGGTTGATGCCGCCGAAGGTAGGCGCAATCTTCTCTACTGCCTCGCAGAACTTCTCCGGATCCTTTTCAGCAACCTCGATATCGAATACGTCGATGCCGCCATATATTTTAAAGAGCAGGCCTTTGCCTTCCATAACTGGTTTACCGCTCATTGCTCCAATGTCGCCAAGACCTAATACGGCGGTGCCGTTTGAAATGACGGCGACAAGATTGCCTTTGTCTGTGTACTTATACACATCGTCCGGATTCTGCTGAATCTCGAGACACGGGAAAGCTACACCAGGAGAATACGCCAAACTAAGGTCGGTCTGGGTGTGGTAAGGCTTGGTCGGCTTCACCTCAATTTTGCCAGGACGTCCACTTTCGTGATACTCCAATGCACTTTCTTTTGTGATTTTAACCATTGTATTAAATAATTATTAGATATAGAATTTCACCGCAAAGTTACTGAAAAAGCTTGGATTAAAAGCATTGCTTAAAAGATTGTTTCGCCCGTTTTATTTAAAATAACATAAAAACTCGCAACACTTTGAAAGTTTTTTTATACTTTTGTGAAAAATTATTGCGATATTCATCATATTATAAACAAAGATTTATGCACAAGGAAAGTTCTCAAACATGCTATAAGTTGGAATTGCGCAACAGAATACTAAAGGCTGCTATGACAGAATTTTTACACAAAGGCGTGAAGTCTGTAAAAATGGATGACATAGCAAATGCTCTTGCTATATCCAAACGCACGTTGTATGAGATTTACTCTAACAAAGAGGAGCTTCTGCTTGAGGCGGTGCGTATTCATGAGGAGGAGTTCAACGACCACATGGTGCAGTATAGCCAGAACAAGAATCATAGTGTGATGGATATCATTATCGAGTTTTACAAGAAGAAACTACTTGCTATTGCGGACGTATCTCCTTTATTCTTAGTTGAACTACGCAAGTACAAGCAGGTTGTAGCATATCTCGAACAGTTAAATGCTGAACGCCACAACAACGCCTTGCTATTCTTCAGACGTGGTGTAAGAGAGGGGTTCTTCCGTTCGGACATCAACTTCGACATTATTCTTAAAACAAGTTCTGCGTCTGCCAACTACGCTATGGAAACCCAAATGTATAAAGAATATAGCATAACTACAATCATGCACAACACCATTTTCCTTTATCTGCGCGGTATTTGCACCACAAAAGGCATAAAGGAACTTGACGCTGCAATCGCCGAATAAGCATTATATAAAAATTTAATAAAGCCTTAGTAAAACATTCATACACAAGAATGTACATACATTTACCAAGGCTTTATTTTGTATATAAAAAGTACAACTTTATCTTTACAAACGTGTAACCGACTTTACTCCCTTCACGGTGCGCAGCTTCTTCAACAATGCGTCGAGCTTCGACGTGTCGTCGATAAGCACGTTGAGATTGCCGCTGAACAGTCCGTCGTGACTGTCGATGTTTATCGACTTCATCACTATCTTTTGCTCCTTAGAGATGATGCTTGTGATGTTGTTCACGATGCCGAGGTCGTCGTTTCCTACAACGCGCAGCGTGATGTTATACTGCGATGTTCCCTTGCCGCTCCATCTTGCTTTCACTATTCGATAGCCGAAGCGCTTGCGCAGTTCGGGGGCGTTCGGACAGTCCTGGCAATGTATCTTGATGCCGCCGTTCACGGTCACGAAGCCGAATATCTGGTCGCCGTAGATAGGATGGCAGCATTGTGCCAGCGAGTAGTCCACGCCTTTAAGGTTGCGGTCGATAACCAGCTCGTCGTCTGACGACTTTGTGCGGAAGCTGTTTGCATTATTGTCTTTGTCAAGCACAAACTCTTCTGCCGAACGTATCGCAGCGCCCATCTTCTGGTTTGCACCGTGTTCTTTCTCGGCTATGTATCCGTCCACAACATCGTTGATGTCTATCTTCTCGTCTACGAGTTGTCTGTAGAAGTCGGAAGTCTCCTTGAAGCCCATCTTCGAGATGAGATGGTAGAGCACGCTCTCCTCAAGTTCTATCTTTCGGTTCTTGAACTTGCGCTCGAGCATCTCTTTCGCAAACACTCCGTCCTTCACCTTCAGCTCCTTCAGCGCAAGGCGTATCTTCGACTTTGCACGCGAGCTTTGCACGATGTTCAGCCACTCCTGCTTCGGCGTCTGGTTGTTCTGCGTCAGAATCTCTATTGTGTCGCCCGAGTGAAGCACCTCTCTGAACGACACGTTTCTGCCGTTTATCTTGCCGCCGACGCACTTGTTGCCGACGCCTGAGTGTATGTGGTAGGCGAAGTCGAGCACGGTCGATCCTTTCGGAAATTTCAGCAGATCGCCTTTCGGCGTGAATACGAACACCTCATCTTCGTACAGATCCATCTTGAACTGGTCCATAAGCTGCAAGCTGTCGCCTGCTTCGAGCGCTGCTCGTATGTTGTTTAGCCAATCGTCTATGCCCGAATCGCCCTTGATGCCCTTATAGCGCCAGTGCGCAGCCAGACCTTTCTCGGCTATCTCGTCCATGCGCTCGGTGCGTATCTGCACCTCCACCCACTTCTGCTCCGGACCGAGCACGGTTATGTGCAGACTCTCGTAGCCGTTCGACTTCGGCACCGAGAGCCAGTCGCGCAGACGCTTCGGGTTGGGCTGGTACATATCGGTGATGAGCGAGTAGGTCTGCCAGCATTGCATCTTCTCTTCGCTCAGCGGCGAGTCGATGATGATACGTATGGCGAAGAGGTCGTAGATGCCCTCAAATCCGCATTGCTGCTTCTTCATCTTCTGCCATATCGAGTGTATGCTCTTCGTTCTGCCTTTTATATGACTCTTTATGCCCATGGCGTCGAGTTTCTCGGCGATAGGCTTTATGAACTTCTCAATATATGCGTCGCGAGAGCGCTTCGTCTCGTTCAGCTTCTCCTTTATCATATAGTAGGCGTCGTGCTCAAGATACTTCAGGCTGAGATCTTCCAACTCGCTCTTCAGCTTATAGAGGCCCAGCTTGTGTGCCAGCGGAGCATACAGATAACTCGCTTCTTCGGCCACCTTTTGCTGCGCTTCGTTGTTTTCCGTATCGCGGATATGGCGCATAAGCACCACGCGCTCCGATATCATAATCAGTACCACGCGCATGTCCTCGGCGAACGAAAGCAGAAGGTTGCGAAAGTTCTCGCTCTCTATCACCGGCGACTTGCGGTATAGCTCATGAATGCGTACAAGGCCACGGATGATATGCGCTATGCTCGCACCGTATTCCTTCTCTACCTGCTCGATTGTGAGACTCTCGTTCGCCACGCTGTTGTAGAGCAATATCGACAGCACGCAGTCGCGCTTCATGCCTATTTCCTCAAGCTCGAGCAAAGCGGTGCGAAAACTCATAAGTATAGGATTTAGCCCGAAAACATCTCTATTTATCTTATTCTCTTGGAGTTCTGATTCGATTTGGGCACGTACCTTGACAGCATCTTCTTCCGTATACTCGTCACCCATCAGCGACTTCAACTGCTCGGCTATCTCAAGGAGCGTTGTCCTTTCTTCGTCTGTAAATTTGAACTTTTCTTCCATAATTACTATGTTGTAAAAACATTTAATATGAAGACAAAGGTAAAAATAAAATCTGACAAACAATAGCTTTACACAATTGTTTATTCGTCATTCACAGAATTTATAATTAATTTTGCATATAAATACTAATCTCATATATAATAACAATGGCAAAGATAAAGATCGAGACACCGAAGGGCGACATCATCGTGCGCCTCTACGACGACACCCCGAAACATCGTGACAATATGCTGAAGCTCGTTGAAGAGGGTTTCTACAACGGAACGCTGTTCCATCGCGTCATCAAGGACTTCATGGTGCAGGGCGGCGACCCCGACAGCAAGAATGCGCCGAAGGGAAAGCAGCTTGGTGCAGGCGGCCCCGATTACACTATTGAGGCTGAGTTCACACCTACACACTTCCACAAGCGCGGCGCTCTTGCTGCAGCACGCTTAGGCGACGAGGTGAACCCCAACAAGGAGTCGAGCGGCAGCCAGTTCTACATCGTGCTCGGCGAGAAGTACAACCAGGGACAGCTCAAGCAGATGGAGAAGCAGATGAAGCAGAACCAGGAGACCATCACCTTCAACGACCTTGTGACCTACTACAAGAAGGAGATTATGGAGATGCGCAAGAACCGCGACCGTGCCGGACTGCAGGAAATGCAGGAGCGCCTTATGAAAGAGGCGAAGGAGATATGCAAGCAGAATCCCGTGGGCTTCAGTGCTGAGCAGATGGAGGCTTACACAACCATTGGCGGCACTCCGTTCCTCGATGGCGAGTACACCGTGTTCGGAGAGGTAGAGGAAGGACTGGACGTTGTAGACGCTATACAGAACGCCGACACCGACCGTGCCGACCGTCCTACTGAGGACATCGCCATGACTATCACACGTATTGACTAACAATCCATTATGACACCGACAGAAGAGAAAGCACTTACCGTATACAAAGCAAGTGCGGGTAGCGGAAAGACGTTCACGCTATCCGTAGAATACATAAAGTTGCTCATCAAGAACCCGATGAGTTTCCGTTCGACACTCGCTGTTACGTTTACGAACAAAGCCACTGAGGAGATGAAGACACGTATCCTCAGTCAGCTTTATGGTATATGGAAGCAGCTCCCGAAGTCGAAGGATTATATAGAAAAGATAAAGAGCGAACTTGGTGTGACCGAACAGTTTATGTCCGATCGCGCCAAGATCGCTCTTTTTAATATTGTACACAGCTACAGCTACTTCCGCATCGAGACCATCGACTCGTTCTTCCAGAGTGTGCTGCGCAATCTTGCACGCGAGCTCGACCTCACGGCCAACCTGCGCATCGAGCTTAACGACCGACAGATTGAGAGCATCGCCGTCGACGAGATGATCGACGAACTGGGCGAAAAGGACGAACTGCTGAAGTGGATTCTCGGTTATATAAAGGAGAACATCGACGACGACAAGAACTGGAACGTCATAGGCTACATAAAGTCGTTCGGCGAGAACATCTTCCGCGAGTTCTACAAGACAAAGAGCAAGGAGCTTAACACATTGCTGCACGAAAAGGGCTTCTTCGAGCAGTACACTAAGCGCATCAGAACCATACGCGACGAAGCCGAAGCGGAACTGAAAAGTGTTGCGGCGGAGTTCTTCGAGGCTCTCGAAACGGAAGGTGTTGACATCGCCGACCTTAGCTACGGCAAGTCGGGACCTGCCGGCTACTTCATCAAACTGCAGAACGGACAATACGACGAGAGCATCATCACCAGCAGAGTGCAGAAGGCGCTCGACGAAGGCTCTGCCGACTGCTGGACGAAGAAGAGTGCACCGCCATCGCTGCGTCACTTCGCCGAGGAGACCATCGTGCCGCTTCTCGAAAAGGCGGAAGCAACACGCCGGAGCAACTGGAAGATGTACGCATCGGCGGTACTCACACTGAAGCATCTCAACCAGCTGCGCCTGCTCAACAGCATTGAGCGGAAGGTGCGCGAGATGAACGTCGAGGCAAACCGCTTCCTGCTCAGCGACACCCACACCCTACTCCATTCGCTCATCAAGGACACCGACTCACCGTTCATCTTCGAGAAGATAGGCTCGCATCTGGAGAACGTGATGATCGACGAGTTCCAGGACACGAGCACCGTGCAATGGCAGAACTTCAAGGTGCTGCTCGAGGAGTGCATGAGCCACAGCGAAGAGCACGGCAACCTGATTGTGGGCGACGTGAAGCAGAGCATCTATCGCTGGCGTTCGGGCGACTGGCGTATGCTGAACAACATCAAGGGCGAGTTTCCGCAGGTGAGCGACATGCTCGACATACGCACGCTGACGCACAACTACCGTTCGTCGCGCCGTGTCATCAACTTCAACAACGCTTTCTTCGAGCGTGCCGCCGAGATAGAGTTCAACGACCTTAAGGAGTGCTGCGGCGAGGACGACATGCAGCTTGCCGAACAGCTGAAGAGTGCGTATGCCGACGTGTGCCAGCAGGTGCCCGACAAGCGCGAGGACACCGGATACGTACATATCGAGCTGCTTCCGCAGGACGACTACACCGACATCACACTCAACAAGACGGTCGAGACAGTAGACCATCTGATAGAATGCGGAGCCGACCCTTCGGACATAGCCATCATCGTGCGCTCCAACAACACCATACAGCAGATTGCGGAGCACTTCGCCTGTATGCGTCCCGAACTGAAGATTGTGTCTGACGAGGCTTTCCGTCTCGACAACTCTACGGCGCTGAACATCCTCGTAGCGGCGATGCACTCGCTGACGCACCAGGACGACAAACTGACACGGGCGTACATCGCAAAGGCTTACCTCACGAAGGTGAAGGGCGTAGACCTCGAAGCTGCCAACCGCATGGTTTCTACCGAGGAGGGCGTAGAGGAAGCGTTGCCTGCCAACTACCGCGACCACAACGACGAACTGCTCCAGATGCCTATCTACGAACTTGCCGAACGTCTTTACAAGATATTCAGTCTTGAGCGCATCGTGGGCGAGGACGCCTACGTATACGCTTTCTTCGACTGCCTCACCAGTTTCCTCACCTCAAACACGGCCACACTCGACGACTTCGTTGAGGAGTGGAACGAGAACTTCGCGTCGAACACCATCCAGGCACGCTCCATCGACGGCATACGCCTTATCACCATACACAAGAGTAAGGGTCTGGAGTTCAAGCACGTCATCATTCCGTTCTGCGACTGGCGCATGGAGAAGACCAACACTATATGGTGCGAGCCTACGGAGGCTCCGTTCAACGAGCTGCCGCTTGTGCCGGTAGACTTCAGCGCAAAACAGATGATGGGCACAATATACGAGCGCGACTACATCGTGGAGCATCTGCAGAACTGCGTAGACAACCTCAACCTGCTCTACGTGGCGTTCACGCGCGCCGAGCGCAGCCTAATCGTATTCGCACGCCGCGGCAACGCGTCGCTGCGTTCGTACGTGATAGAGCAAGCGATAAGCGACATGCAGCTGCCCGACTGCTCGCTCGAAGGCGACCTCACCACCTCACCATCTCACCACCTCACCCTCACTTACGGCGAGATAGACACCACCAAGGAGAAGAAAAAGGCTGAGGAGCCGAACATCTTCACGCCGCACGTAGAGAACCTCCTGCTGCCGATGAAGACCTACGCCTCGAACGTAGAGTTCAAGCAGAGCAACAAGAGTCGCGACTTCATCAACGACGAAGCTGACGACGAGCAGGCAGAGCAGCA
The DNA here is from genome assembly GCF_000235885.1 of Leyella stercorea DSM 18206. Classification (GTDB taxonomy): domain Bacteria; phylum Bacteroidota; class Bacteroidia; order Bacteroidales; family Bacteroidaceae; genus Prevotella; species Prevotella stercorea. The sequence continues at coordinate 30,803 of NZ_JH379436.1, read as the reverse complement.
GTCGTACATCAAGACGGGTCTGCTACTCCACTATCTGTTCTCTAACATCGAGACCGCCGCCGACGTAGACCGCTGTCTGCACGACATGGAGATGGAAGGTCTGTTCGACGAAAGCGTCATCACGCCTAACAAACTGAAGAACATGCTCCACAAGCGCTTCTCTAACCCAAAGGTGAAGGAGTGGTTCGGTAGCGGCTGGACGCTCTTCAACGAGTGTTCCATCCTCAGCTACGACCCACACACCGACAAGCTGACGGAGCACCGCCCCGACCGCGTGATGAAACGCGGCGACGAGGTGCAGATTGTCGACTTCAAGTTCGGCAAGCCGCAGCCCGAGCACACCGACCAGGTGCAGCGCTACATATCGCTCACGCACAACATGGGCTACACCGACGTGAAGGGCTACCTCTGGTACGTCTATTCGGACAACATCGTTGAAGTTTAACAAAAAAGGAAAACAACATGAACAAGACATTCTTAGAATATGTCGCAGAAGATATAATCGGCAAGTACGGCACCGACCTCTCGCGCATCGCCGTCGTGTTCCCCAACAAGCGTGCCGCTCTGTTCCTCAACGAGCATCTTGCGCGCATTGCTGGTCAGCCCATATGGAGCCCTGCGTACATCACCATCAGCGACCTCTTCCGCCAGCATACCGACCTCAAGACCGCCGACCCTATAAAGCTGATATGCGACATACACAAGTCGTTCACGAAGTGTACGGGCATCGACGAGACACTCGACCACTTCTACGGCTGGGGACAGCTGCTGCTTGCCGACTTCGACGACATCGACAAGAACATGGCTGACGCCGACAGCATATTCTGCAACCTTAAGGACATTCACGAGCTCGACGACATATCTTATCTCGACAACGAGCAGAAGGAGATGCTTGCGCGCTTCTTCGCCAACTTCAGCGACGACATCGACTCCGAACTGAAGAAGCGTTTCCTCAGTCTGTGGTCTCACTTCGGCGACATCTACCACGACTACAACCGCCGCCTCACCGAGCAGGGCATAGGCTACGAGGGCGCCATATATAGAAAGGTGGTGAGCGAGGAGACGCTGCAGATGAAGTACGACAAGTATCTGTTCGTAGGCTTCAACCTCCTGCAGAAGGTGGAGCGCGTGCTGTTCAGCCGACTGATGAAGGAGGGCAAGGCGAAGTTCTACTGGGACTTCGACGAATACTACATGCCCTCACCATCTCACCACCTCAACACCTCACCATCTCAACACCTCAACACCTCACCATCTCACCACCTCAACACCTCACCATCTCACCACCTCACCACCTCACCATCTCACCACCTCTCAGGGGGTGCACTTGTCTCAAGTGCACCAACCAATCTCACCACCTCACCATCTCAACACCTCAACATCTCCGACTTCCCCAACGAGCTCGACAACACCGACCCCGACATCTACGCCAACATGCGCCGACCCAAACGCATACGCTTCATCTCCTCGCCCACGGAGAACGCGCAGGCGCGCTTCGCGAGCAACTGGCTCCTCGAGAACCACCGCTACCGTGCCGGCCGCAAGACAGCCATAGTGATGTGCGACGAGAGCATACTGCTGCCCATCATGCACAGCCTGCCGCCCGAAGCCGACAAGGTCAACATCACAAGCGGTTTCCCCCTCGCCATGACGCCCGTAGCCTCGCTCGTGATGCTGCTCTTCGACCTCTACACGCTCGGCTTGCGCAAGAAGGGCACCGCCCTCAACCCCCACTACCTTAAGAAGCTCATGGCGCACCCCTACGCACACCACATTCAGGGGGTGCACTTGTCTCAAGTGCACCAACCAAATTCACCATCTCACCACCTCACCACCTCACCCATCCTTCACCACATCGCCACCCTCATAAAGCAGGTGGGCATAGCCACAAAGCCCGAGGGCGACCCACTCACGCAGGAGTCAGTCTTCCGCATGTACACCATACTCAACCGCCTCGCCACATTAGCCGACAGCGGCGACCTCCTCGTCGACAACACCACGCTGCGCCGACTCGTCTCCCAGCTCGTCAGCTCCTCGTCCATACCCTTCCACGGCGAGCCCGTTGTGGGCGTACAGATAATGGGCGTGCTCGAGACGCGCAACATCGACTTCGACCACCTCCTCCTCCTCTCCTGCAACGAAGGCAACATGCCCAAGGGCATCAACGACTCGTCGTTCATACCCTACTCCATACGCAAGGCGCACGGACTCACCACCATCGACAACAAGGTAGCCCTCTACTCCTACTACTTCCACCGCCTGTTGCAGCGCGCCCGCGACATCACCATCGCCTACAACAACTCCACCGACAACGGACACACCGGCGAGATGAGCCGCTTCATGCTGCAGCTGCTCGTGGAGAGCGGACAGAAGATAGACTACTACAGTCTGACGGCGAAGAACCAGCCGACGCCTCTGATGCCGAAACCCATAGAGAAAGACGAGACTGCCCTCAGCAAGCTCGAGGAGATGAGCCGCCTCTCGCCCTCGGCTATCAACACGTACATACGCTGCAAACTGGCGTTCTACTACCAGTACATAGCACACATAAAGGAACCTGACAGCGACCCCGAGACTATCGACAACCGCATGTTCGGCAACATATTCCACCGCGCGGCATACCTTATATATAAGGACATCAGCGACCATAGTCCGGTTATCGAGAAGGCTCACATACAGGCCTACCTCAGCAACCGCACCCTCCTGGCAAACGTCGTCGACCGCGCCTTCGAGGAGGAGGAATGCAAGACCAACAACGGACTGCAGATTATCAACCGCGAGGTGATAATCCAGTACATCACCAAGCTCCTCAAGATCGACCAGCAGCTCTGCCCGTTCAGCATCCTGGCTATGGAGGAAGAAGCGAAGGTGTACACGCAGCTGTCCTTCACCACCACACCATCTCACCACCTCACCACCTCACCATCTCACCACCACCTCACCATCGGCGGCATCATCGACCGCCTCGACATCCTCACCGACAAGCAGACCGGCAAGCCACGCATACGCGTCGTCGACTACAAGACCGGCAACCAACCCTCCAGCCCAATAAAGAGCATCGACGAAATCTTCGACCCCAACAACATCCGCACCAAACACTCCAACTACTACCTCCAGGCGATACTCTACTCCCTCATCGTCAGCCGTTCCAAGCGTTGGAACCCCGCTGACCACCCCGTCAGCCCAGCCCTGCTCTTCATAAAGCAAGCCCCCGCCAACCACTACGACCCGACGCTCTGCATCGACAAACACCCGATAAGCGACGTGACGGTCTACGAGGAGGAGTTCCTCACAAAACTCAAGGAGACCGTAGCCGACATGTATTCCCCCAACGTCCCCTTCACACCTACTGACGACAGAAAGAAGTGCGAGCTTTGCCCCTACCGAATGCTCTGCGGACTATAGCAACTCTTTGCAAAAGTCATCGGCACCCGTACGCCGTCCGATCAGACCCCGAACGCAACCCGATTGGACGGCGAACGCAATCTGATCGGACGGCGGACGCGAACGGTGACGTTTCGACGGAAATAATAATACTTAATCTGTGCGATTTGGAATTGAATGATAAGGCATTTGATCCTAAATATATTATTTCTACAGCGGAGATTAAGATTGCGAGAACAAGATGGTTGACTATACTCATGCTATTCTTAATTATTATTGCCTTATATCTTAGTGCTTATCTAAAGTTTTTTTGTAACTTTGCATAGGTTTGAAGAACTATGTTTCAAGCCCTAAAATCATATAAACACAGAAAAAACATGAAAGATGTTACTAACAAACATAATAAAGACTGTTTTGAAACGAACTTATTACTTTCACAATACGGATTTGTGGAAGAATATGAAACTGTCGTAAGAAATAATAAGCTTGAAAAACTCCGTTTTCTTTATCTACAACTTAAACCTACTATTGGTCTTCTTGTATATAATTTCTATCACACGGATACTAAAAGAAAGCTTCAAGGATTCGATATGTTCATGTATGATTCTAATAGTATTAAAGATGCAATATATCAATTTCATGGACATAATAAACATAAAAGACTTCCAGGATTTATGCTGTTATGCTTTCAAGACTATATAGAACGCACCCAATTGATATTAGACCAACTTCTGGAAGAAGATATTGACGATTTTCTTGCAGTTGAAACTAAGTACGAGAAAGTTTCTCGTGAATTATATAATAAAGAAAAAGAAAATCCAAATGCTATTCGTGAATTGCAGGAAACACCATAGTTTTACATAATATAGATATTATAATGGTTAATCCACCTTATAAGGGTAATTATTGAATATACATTTAAACATTAAAATATGAAACGACTTATAATATTTATCATTTCGTTTTTGTGCTTCACACAAACTTTTTCTGAGGAACATTTGAAGTTCCTTGGATTCCCTATAGATGGCACAGCCAACGAATATGCCTCAAAACTAATGTCAAAAGGCTTTTATATTTCTCCTGATAACGAATATGCCAGTAATGGACTTCGTGTTATGGAAGGTCTTTTCCTTGAATAGCTTTGGATTGACAAACTTAGAAGTGTGATAAAATGAATGATCCTTACAAGAAATCATATATATTGAAACGAATCCTAAAGGAGGGTAGTTTTGAAGATAACTATCCAGAAAGAGCATTAGATTGGGACTATGATGATGAAAGGAATCAACCATACAAACCATCTGATTTTCTATCTGGGTCAAATAAACTTATTTATTGGAAATGTCATGTGTGTGGCTATAAAAGTGAAACTCCGACAAGTATTCAAAGCCATGCTAAGAAAATGTTCCCATGTAAGAGATGTGCAATAAAAGGTAGAACTAATCAGCGATATGGAGAAGATCCTATAACAATAACAAATCCAGAATTGTTAAAGGAATGGGATTATGAGAAAAACGAACAAGAAGGCATATTCTCGGAGGATGTTACTAATCATGACACCAAGACACAAGTTCATTGGGTATGTAAACGTGGGCATCATTGGAAGAATAGTGTGTCTTACAGATTGCATAGAACGTCTGGTGAATGTCCTATTTGTCAGAGGGAGATGCATACATCATTTCCTGAGCAAGTGTTATATTTTTACTTTAACCAACATATAGAATGCATAAATGGATATAAATTAGAAAACAATTCTCATATAGATATATTTATTCCCTCAAAAATGATAGGAATTGAATATGATGGGCCAAAGCATAAAACACCTAAACAGAAGGCAAGAGACGAAAGAAAAGAAGTTCTTCTGCAAAAAATGGGAATAAAGTTATATAGAGTTATAGAGTCTGAATATTTTAGTGTGAAAAAAGATGCTGTTCATGTTATTTATGACAAAAATTACGCATATTTAAATTATGCTATAGAAAATCTTTGTTATTTGATAGGTATTCCATATGTTGCAATTGATGTAGAGAAAAACAAAGTTGCCATAAAGGAATCTTATCTCACAAGAAAGAAAGAGAATAGCATTGCAAGACTTTATCCTCATTTGCTTACTGAATGGGACTATGAAAAGAACGGAAATATAGACCCAGAATGTATTAGCCGTGGCTCAAGTTTAAAACTATATTGGAAGTGCAAGAATGGACATAGTTGGTATGCACCTTCTTCAAGCAGAACACAAGGCTATGGTTGTCCATATTGTGCCGGTGTAAAGTTACTGATTGGATTTAATGACTTTGCAACAAAAAGTCCTCAATTACTTGACGAATGGGATTACAAAGAGAATGGGAAACAGGGTATAATGCCAAACAATATATCCGCCGGTAATAGTAAACAAAAAGTATATTGGATTTGCAAGAATTTTCCTGAACATAAATGGACGGCAACTGTTGCTGATAGGATTCAAGGAACAGGATGCCCATATTGTGCAGAAGAGCTACGCAAAGTGACCAAACGCAAAACATATGTAAAAAAGAATGGATCTTTTGCTGAAAAATATCCAGAATTATTGAAAGATTGGTTTTATGAGAAAAATGAGACCTTGAATGTATTTCCTAACAAAATCCCGTCTCACTATTCGGAAGTCGTTTAGTGGAAATGCCATATCTGTGGTTATGTATGGACAGCGACACCAGATAATAGAGCAAATGGAAAAGGTTGTTCCCAATGTTATAAATATAATCATTCACAAATAATGAGAGAGGTTCTTTTAGCAAGACATGGGTCTTTATTACAAAAGAATCCAGAGATTGCTGTCTTTTGGGATATTGAAAATAATAAAGAAAAAACTGCTGATGATGTAACATCAATGTGTGATTATAAGGCAAGTTGGAAATGTCCAAAATGCGGGCATCAATGGATTAAACGAGTGAATAAAATGGTATTGTATCCATGTTGTCCTAAATGTAAGTACAGCCTTAATGAAAAGAAAAAAACAATAATCCAATTTGATTTAAAACTAAATGAAATTGCTAGATATGACTCTCCAAAGAAAGCAGCGATAGCGACAGGAATTGATAGACAATATATTTTATCTACAGCAAGACATGACTCAAAAAGTACGCATGGATACGTATTTCGATACGAAGATGATAATACTGATATAAATCAATTTACGCCTACACATCAACCAACTCCAAAGGCTGTATTACAATACACGAAAGAAGGAAAATTTGTTAAAGAGTGGAATAGCATAAGGAAAGCAGAAATAAAATATTCGATTGCAAATGGCAAAATATCTGCAGTATGTAAAGGACAAAGAAAATCTGCAGGTGGGTATATATGGAAATATAAAGATGTTGAATAGAATTGTAACTGGACCTTATACCGTTCATACATCTTTGAGCCATTCTCTTCAATAGAGCCTGATTTGCCTATATAAGCAATAAACTTATAGCTTTAATCATTTACCATTCTATATTGAAACGTGCGAATAGTCGTTATAAATTCGGATATTACGCTTATAAGTCCGTTAAAACTGGACTTCGGTAGGAAATTTATGCTCTTTGGAGTTTTAGCGGACAGCAATAATAAGGTTATTATAGTGGAGTTGATGATTTGCAGACGGGTGAGCCATGAGGAGACCTGCCGGTTTCGGCTGTCCGAGGAAAGTTCGTCATTGTATCTGACATACTGGCTGCGGTATGTGTCCTCATACATGGCTGCGGGCCTGCTGGCGTTGGCGTCCGACAATGTGCAGCTCCTTGGCATGGTCTTTATGCCAAGATGAGCGAGCTTACGTGCCTCGGGAAACATGAAGTCGGTAATTTTACGCAATAAGTTAAATCTCTTGATAACGGCGTAAAGCATTATAACCAGATGCTGGTAGGCATCAAAAAGCTTAACGTAGCGTTCTCCGTTATGTTCGCGACTGAATTTGAGAATTTCTTCCTTGCTGAGCAAATTTATTAGCTGTCCACACATCGGCTGTCCGCTAAAATGTGCACCTTTTTCATAGTTACTTGAATTAATATTTTCAAAAACAAAGGTAACAAGAAAGGCTGATACCTCGTGAGAAGTATCAGCCTTAATTTATTTTGTTTGAAAAGTTTTACCAGCTTCATATCTTTCACAAGATGTTAAATAAGATAATTCTTGTTAAACAAATCATATCTTACCTCTCATGTTTATACCTTTGCGGACAATTTGATAATCTAAAGGATAACATTGTTTAATAAAAAAGAGAAAAACATGAGAGAAGATACAAAAAAATCGGTAGTCTGCAACCATCATCGAATAAGCTTCTTGGGATTGCTCGTCACTTTAGGCATCGTGTTTGGCGACATCGGAACATCACCCCTATATGTGATGAAGGCCATCCTGCATACAGGCGAGACCATCGACGAGAGCACCATACTGGGCGCATTATCCTGCATCATCTGGACACTCACCCTACAGACAACCATCAAATACGTATGTGTGGCGCTGCGTGCCGACAACAATGGCGAAGGAGGCATTCTCGCCCTCTACGCCCTGTTGCGTCGACTCAAGAGCAAGTGGATATACATATTGGCTATCATAGGCGCCAGCACCTTGTTGGCTGACGGAATCATCACCCCTGCCATCACGGTTACCACAGCCATCGAAGGACTCGAAAGCATCAGTCCTGATCTGCCGGTCATCCCAATTACACTTGCCATCATCACCATCATCTTCTTCGTACAGCGGTTTGGCACAGAGAGCATAGGCAAGTCGTTTGGAGTATTCATGCTGCTATGGTTTCTGCTGCTGGGCGTGGTGGGAGCCTTCAGCATCACGTCTTACCCCATGATACTGAAGGCTTTCAATCCCTATTACGCAGTTGTTCTGCTAACACAATCGCCTGAATGGTTCTTAATCCTTGGCGCCGTGTTTCTCTGCACTACCGGTGCCGAGGCTCTCTACTCCGACTTGGGACATTGTGGCAGAAAAAACATCACCATCAGTTGGGCATTTGTAAAGACCATGCTCATTCTCAACTATCTGGGACAGGGCGCTTGGGTGCTGAACCATGTGCCAACAGCCTTGTCCGTGAATCCGTTCTTTTCCATAATGCCGCAGAGCATGTTGATCTTCGCCATCATCATGGCCACGGGTGCGGCTATCGTGGCAAGTCAGGCACTTATCAGCGGCACCTTCTCCATATTGAGCGAAGCCATGAACCTGCACTTCTGGCCGCGTATGCGTATAAAGCATCCTACTCATGTAAAAGGACAACTCTATATCCCGATGATCAACCTTGCCATGTACATCGGCGTGGTTCTCATCATCCTTCTCTTTCGCGACTCCTCACACATGGAGGCTGCGTACGGACTCGCCATCACTATCACCATGCTGATGACTACCCTGCTGCTAGGTTTCTACCTGCACAGCAAGGGCGTGGCACGAGTCTTCACGCTGCTGTTTATGGGCGCATACTGCACCATCGAAGCCATCTTTCTGGCAGCCAACCTGTCAAAGTTTCTCGCTGGAGGATGGTGTACGATGCTCATTGGCGGAATCCTGTTCCTAATGATGTATGTATGGGTTCGGGCCATGAAGATACGACGCCATTATGTCTGCACCAAACCGCTGGATGACTATTATCAGATTATCTCCGACATCAAAGCCGACGAGAGCATACCTAAGTACGCGTCCAACCTTGTCTATGTAAACCATACCAGCAAGGAAGGCGCCGTAGACGACAAACTGCTCTATTCCATCATCAACAAGCAGCCCAAGCGTGCCGATCATTACTGGTTTATAAATATGGAGTTTGTAGATACTCCAGACACGCTTGAGTACAGCTGCAAAACTCTGGTGCCAGACACTCTCTATAGTGTGACGATGCACATAGGTTTCCGCATAGAACCACGTGTGAGTCTTTATCTGCGACAAGTGGTGGAAGACCTTGTGGCAAGCAAGAAGGTAGATTTAAAAAGCACCTATCCTTCGCTTCGTAAGAACGGAATACCTGGCGATTTCCGGTTCATCATCATTCATCGTGTATATTATCCAGAGAGTTCCGCCAACCGTCAGCAGAACTTGTTGATGAGTTTCTACGCTCTTATCAGCAAGATAGGCATCGACGAGCCTAAGGCATTGGGCCTCGACACTTCTATGGTGGTGGTAGAACGTGTGCCGCTCATCATCAACCAACGTAACAGAAGCATCAGGCGCATCACGCAGATTGTGGACAAAAAGGAAGAACAGAAAGAAAAAGGATGTTTGTAATAAACTTTCGCGAACGATTTGCGTCTAATTGAATGTGTGATGTTTGAAGATTTCTGTCCGCTTCAAGAACGAGTAGAATTTACTTCAAAACATCAATCATATATTATAAATCTTTAATTTGTAGCTTTATGAAAAGAATTATGAGAATTTTGATGATTGCCGTTTGTTGCATGATGTCATTCAGTTTCGTAGCAAATGCCGACAACGACAAACCCATCAACGTTAAAGAACTCCCTGCCAAGGCCCAGACCCTGCTCAGCAAACACTTCAAGGGTCAGAAGGTCATGCTCGCCACAATTGAGTCCGGCGTTCTCAGCAGAAGCTATGACGTCGTTCTGCGGAATGGCACGAAGCTGGAGTTCGACAAGAAGGGCAACCTTACTGAGATTGACTGCAAACAAGGCATCGTGCCCAGCCAGCTCATCCCGCAACCCATCAAGAACTACTTGAAGGAGAATTATAGAGGAGAAACTGTGAGAAAGATAGAGCTGAACACGAAGGAATACGAAGTGGAACTGACAAACGGAATTGACCTCACCTTCAACCGCCGCTTCCAACTCATTGATATCGACTGATCGGCAGGATAAGTCCCGCATGTCGTTCCCGGTTAAGATACGATGTAACATCTCTCGTTATAGCAGCATCCCTTTTGTAGGCAGTGCAAACATAGCCGTGTGACACCCGGCCCTGTTTGAAAATATAAAATATGGGCATGGTCAACCGTCACGGTTGTTCATGCCCATTAACGTCGATTATGATTTATTCAATAATTAACCACGTCTATTTTAGTTTCTTGTAACCGTAAGCAGCGTTATCCCCCAACTGCTCCTCGATACGGATAAGCTGGTTGTACTTTGCCATACGGTCAGTACGGCTCATCGAACCAGTCTTGATCTGGCCCGAGTTAGTTGCCACAGCGATATCAGCGATAGTCGTATCCTCGGTTTCACCAGAACGGTGCGATGTAACAGTTGTGTAGCCATGGCGATGAGCCATCTCTATCGCATCCAAAGTCTCAGTAAGCGAACCTATCTGGTTCACCTTGATAAGGATAGAGTTGGCAGCACCCATTTTGATGCCCTTCTCCAAGAACTTCACATTCGTAACAAAGAGGTCGTCACCAACCAGCTGGCAACGGTCGCCGATGGCAGCCGTAAGCTTCACCCAGTTGTCCCAATCATTCTCATCAAGACCGTCCTCGATGGAATCAATAGGATATTTGGTGATCAGTTCTTCCAAGAACCTTATTTGCTCTGCAGCCGTGAGCTTCTTGCCGTTGGGATCCTTCTTCTTGCCGTCCTTCAGTTGGCGATAATCGTAATACCATTCACCGTTCTCCTGAACAGCAAACTCGCTGGCAGCGCAGTCCATTGCTATCTTCACATCCTTTCCCGGCTCATAGCCAGCATCCTTGATTGCCTGACAGATGCTCTCAAGCGCATCCTCTATACCATTGAGTGCAGGAGCGAAACCACCCTCGTCGCCGACAGCAGTAGAAAGACCGCGACTCTTCAGGAGCTTGGCCAAGGCATGGAACACCTCTGCACCCATACGGATGGCCTCTCTCTCATTAGGAGCACCCACAGGACGGATCATAAACTCCTGGAAAGCGATTGGCGCATCAGAGTGAGCACCGCCATTGATGATGTTCATCATAGGAACGGGAAGGCTGTAAGTATTGCAACCACCGATATAGCGATACAACGGGATGTGGAGATACTCCGCAGCAGCATGAGCCACTGCAAGCGATACGCCAAGAATAGCATTGGCTCCCAGGTTTGACTTGGTCTTGGTGCCGTCCAACTCCAACATCTTATAGTCGATAGCACGCTGCTCCAAAGCAGAGAAACCGACCAAAGCCGGTGCAATCACGCTATTCACATTCTCTACAGCCTTTAATACTCCCTTGCCACAATAGCGGCTCTTGTCGCCATCACGAAGTTCCAAAGCCTCATTCTCACCTGTTGAGGCACCAGACGGGACTGATGCGCGACCAACGATGCCAGACTTTAATGACACCTCAACCTCTACTGTAGGATTGCCACGAGAATCCAAGATCTCTCTTGCATGAACATTTTCGATAATCATAATACAATAATCTTTATAATTATAAAACTTTTATATAAACCGCATGAACACAACTATCGGTCGTGTAAATACGATTCTTTTCCGAGTGCAAAAATAGTAATCATAAGAGAAACCACCAAATTCGGAGCGTCATCAAAAATAGGTATTTCACTAAAAACGCCCAAATGTAGATATGGCATATTGTCTGTATTATGCCAACAATGGTGCTTGATGGAGTGATGGGGTAAAAGAAATATACTAACAAAACAGAAATTCCACGGCATTTAGTTAAAGAATACCAACATCCGACATCAAAGGAATAAAAATACCCACAAAATAGATATCTTTGCGCTGTAAATGACACACCGATTATACATACACCATAACGCCCTTCGTTTATAGTAAGTAGTCCAAACACCCCTTTTGCAGACAACTTATTATTAACGAATCAAATATTTCATGGGCTTAATCATTTTATATTTCTTAAGTGCTCTGTCACTATCCTTTTTATGTTCCGTCCTCGAGGCAGTACTCCTATCCACTCCTATGTCGTTCATCTCGATGAAGGAGAGTCAAGGCAGCAAGACTGCCTCCTTAATGAAACAGTACAAGAACAACGTGGACCGTCCCGTAGGCGCAATCCTCTCGCTCAACACCATTGCCCACACCATCGGTTCGGCAGGTGTCGGCGCAGAGTCGATGAAGCTCTTCGGCGAAGAATACTTCGGACTGATATCAGCCATTCTCACGCTGTTGATCCTTGTGCTTTCCGAAATCATACCCAAGACCATCGGAGCATCCTACTGGCGTTCGCTCGCCATGCCTTCCACCAAGACTATCCGCGTGCTCATCTTCATCACCTACCCGCTCGTTCTGCTCTCAGAGCTAATCACAAAGGTCTTCACCCCGAAGGCGCATCAAGCTTCCGTGAGCCGCGAAGAAGTGTCGGCGATGGTTGACGTAGGCACCACGGAGGGCATCTTCCGCGAGTCAGAAAGCAAGATTATCAAAAGCTGCATCCGTCTGGCTGCCGTTAAGGCACGCGAGGTGATGACACCATCCATTGTGGTAGAATCTGCCAACGTGAACCTTACCATCAAGGAGTTCTACGAGCAGCAGACATGGAATTTCTCACGCATACCCGTCTACGACAAAAGTAAGGAATATATCATCGGCTACGTGCTGAAAGACATGGTGCTGAAGAAGTTGTCGGACGACAAATTTGAAACAAAACTCTCCGACCTCATGCGCCCGATACTTTCTTTCAACGAAGACGATTCGGTATATCAAATATGGGAGAAGATGCTGGAGAAGCGCGAACACATTTCCATCATCCTCGACGAATACGGCTGCCTACGTGGCGTGGTCTCAATGGAAGACATCATAGAAACCATGACCGGCGTAGAGATTGTGGACGAGGATGACGTGGCTGTTGACATGCAGGCTTTCGCAAAGGAGAAGTCGCGTAAGATGTTGCAAAAAGGGAAATAGCAAGAATACATGCAACAAGTAAACATCCGACATTAAGAGCGCAAAGAGTTTGCTCATCTCAGATTGAATACATATCTTTGCAACATAAAACAAAATAAAAAACAAAAACAACCCAATTATGAACATAGGAGACAAAATACCCGAGATTCTTGGCATAGACCAAGACGGACGTGAAATCAAGGCAAGCGACTATCAAGGTCGCAAAATCGTACTTTACAGCTATCCCAAGGCAAACACCAGCGGATGCACAGCCGAGGCATGTTCCCTCCAGGCACACAAAGAAGAGTTGGCAGCTGCCGGCTACGACATAATAGGCGTCAGCAAGGACAAGCAGGCCCTACAGAAGAAATTCGCCGACACTCAGGGACTGCAGTTCCCGCTCATCGCCGACACCGAGACCACACTCTTGCAGCAACTTGGTTGCTGGGGCGAAAAAGTAGCCTGCGGCAGAAAAACCATCGGCATCCTGCGCACAACATACCTCGTTGACGAAAATGGCATCATCCAGAAAATCTTCACACCCAAAGAGATAAAGACGAAGATTCACGCCGAACAGATCCTGCAATACATCAATAAAGAATAAAATCCTCACAAGTTCAGAGAAGTTTAAGGAGTTAAGGAGTTAAGCCAAATGCTTTTAATGCTGTAAATCAAGCAAAAACACTAATGGCTTAACTTCTTAACTTCTTAACTTCTTAACTACTCCTTAACTACTCCTTAACTCCTTCACCCCCTCCGCTTAGAAAGATTTGCCATCATCACCGCACTCAGACCCGCAGTCTCCGTACGCAAACGACTTCTGCCAAGCGATATCGACTCGTAGCCATGCTCCATAGCCAACCTCACCTCATCGATAGAGAAATCACCCTCCGGACCGACAAGCACCGTGACCGGCGTTTCCGCGTCCATCGCAGAAAGCTCGTCGAACAAATCCCGACGCACCACCTCCTCATAACAATGAGCAATAAACTTACGACCCTCGCGTTCCCTCGCAACAAACTCCCTGAAGCCACACATCTCGTTCACCACAGGCTTACAAGCCTTGTGACTCTGCTTCATTGCCGAGACAACGATACGCTCCACCCTGTCCGTACGCAACGTCTTGCGCTCAGAGAACTTACAATCCAAGAAGCTAATCTCGTCGAAGCCAATCTCAGTGGCCTTCTCCGCCATCCATTCCATACGATCCATCATCTTCGTAGGCGCAATGGCAAGACTTATACGTCCACGCCACTCACGCTCATACGGCAGAGTCTCCAGAATGTTGTACAAGCAATGCTTGCCCGATGCCACACTAACCTCAGCGTCAAACAATCCCCCCTCGCCGTCTACGAGCACCATACGGTCGCCACTTTGAAGGCGAAGCACCCTAACAGCGTGCTTCGCTTCCTCTTCCGGCAGTTCACCAACGCTCGCAGCATTGGGAACATAGAAATATCTGATTTCCTTCATGCCCTAAGCCTTAACCTCCTTCTTCGTTCTGAACATCACAAGGAACAGCAATGCCACAACAAGCGCATAACCAGCAAAAATGAACCAACAAGTCTGCCAATCGCCTAACAGATAACCACCCTCTGTCCAATGGCAATAATGATTGATAACCTGACCAGCAAGCAACGTACCGACCGTTGCGCCCAAACCATTAGTCATCAACATGAACAAACCCTGCGCAGAAGCCTTCACATTCTCATCACACTCCGCGTTAACAAACAATCCGCCCGACACATTGAAGAAGTCGAAAGCCACACCATAAACCACACACGACAACACGAAAAGCAGCACACCCGGCATCATCGGATTACCCAAACCGAAGAAACCGAAGCGCAGCACCCAGGCGAACATCGCGATGAGCATAACCATCTTTATGCCATAACGACGCAGAAAGAATGGAATAAGAAGAATACACAAAGCCTCTGCCACCTGACTGATCGAAACGAGCAGCGTAGCATTGTTGGCAGCGAAAGAGTCTGCCATCTCTGGTATGCCCTTAAAACTTGTAATAAACGGTGTTGCATAACCATTCGTCACCTGCAGCGACATTCCGAGCAAACCAGAGAAAATGAAGAACAAAGCCATACGCTTAGTCTTGAACAGCTTGAACGCGTTCAAGCCGAACGCCTCCGCAAGCGACTGCGCCTTCTTTGCCTGAAGCTTACACTGCGGCAGCGTCATACAATAAACAAAAAGCACAAAGCTCAACACACCCGAAACAAGAAACTGCAAATGAGTATATTGAAACTTATTAGCGTTATCAGCAAGTGTCAAACCAAACGAGCCACCATCTACGACAGCACAATTCACAAACCACATCGTAGCGATGAAACCAACAGTACCAAACACACGTATCGGCGGAAAATCCTTAACCGTATCAAGACCATGGTTAGTAAGAATAGCAAAAGCAGCTGTGTTAGACAACGCAAGCGTAGGCATATAGAAAGCCACACTCAACGTGTACAACGACATAAAGAGTGTCTTGTCTGGAGTCGCGCTATTCATGCCCATCATAAACAGACCAACCATAAACACACCAGCAAGCAAATGACAGTAACCAAGCAAACGCTGAGGTTGTATAAGGCGGTCAGCCACAATACCCATTAAGGTAGGCATAAAAATCGAAACGATACCCTGTATCGCATAGAACCAAGAAATCTCGGCACCCATACCAGCCTTTCCAAGATAATTACCCATAGAAGTGAGGTAAGCACCCCAAACTGCGAACTCCAAGAAGTTCATTAATGCCAAACGCACTTTAATATTCATAATTGTAATAGTATTTGTTTTCTGATTATGAGGTTAACGACCCAATTCGTAGCCGTATATTTCGCAAAGGTACAATCTTTTTTAAAAATACAACAAGAATGAAGAACAAAATACACGCCACGCATAAGTTTTGCATATTTAGATTTGTGTGTATCGGCAAAAAATCGTACCTTTGCAGGGTTTTCGTAACCTTTGCGAAAACAGACATCAGTTTATTACGCGTAAGAAAGTTTAGGTATATAAGATGAGACAACTTAAAATTCAAAAAAGTATTACAAACCGTTCCAGTGAAGCACTTGACAAATATCTTGTCGAAATTGGTCGTGCTCCGCTGATAACCATTGATGAAGAGATTGAGCTTGCGCAAAAAATCAAAAAAGGAGGTCCGGAGGGCGAACGCGCCAAGGACAAACTTGTAACAGCCAATCTGCGATTTGTGGTATCTGTTGCCAAACAATACCAGCACCAAGGACTTACCCTTACCGACCTTATCGACGAAGGCAATATAGGTCTGATAAAAGCTGCTCAGAAGTTTGACGAGACTCGCGGTTTCAAATTCATCTCATACGCCGTATGGTGGATTCGTCAGAGCATACTTCAAGCCATTGCAGAACAGAGTCGCATCGTACGTCTGCCACTCAACCAAGTTGGTTCATTGAATAAAATCAACCACGAGATTAACAAGTTTGAACAAGAAAACCAGCGACACCCATCTGTTTCAGAACTTTCTGAAGCTACAAACATAGACGAAGAGAAAATCGGTCAAAGCCTCATGGCAGACGGACACCACGTAAGTATCGACGCTCCTTTCCAAGATGGCGAAGACAACTGTATGCTCGACGTCATGCCGAGTGGCGAAGACAGCCGAACAGACCGTCAAGTCGACCACGAGTCAATGGCATTAGAACTCAACTCGGTGCTTAACAAAGTGCTCAAGGATCGCGAAATCACAATCATTCGCGAGTGCTTCGGCATCGGCTGCCACGAGAAAGGTCTTGAAGAGATTGGCGACCAGCTCGGTCTGACACGTGAACGTGTACGCCAAATTCGCGAGAAGAGCATTGCGAAACTCCGCGATAGCGGTAACGCAAAGATTTTGATGAAGTATTTAGGTTAGGCTAAATTTTAATTGTTCAGTAAGTGGCGAACAGTTAGCTTCCGAACTGATTGTCACTTATAAAAGTGCCCTCGAAAAAGCAACCGCTTTATTTCGGGGGCACTTGTCTATTCATTTCACGAGCGAAGCGAATTATCTTAGTGCGCAGAACGTGCAGACCCACCAAAAACAATTTAGGCGGCAAGTCTCTTTATTATCAGAAACTTACCGCCTAACTCGTTAGTTACGAGGGCTTATCTTATTATTCCTCTACAGCAGCCTGCGCCGCTGCGAGACGTGCGATAGGCACACGGAATGGAGAGCATGAAGCGTAGTTCATACCAACCTTTGCGCAGAACTTAACTGATGAAGGCTCACCACCGTGCTCACCGCAAATACCAGTACGGAGGTTCGGACGAGTAGCGCGACCATTCTCAACAGCCATCTTGATAAGCTGACCAACACCTTCCTGATCAAGAACCTGGAACGGGTCAACCTTCAGAATCTTCTTCTCCATGTATGCAGGGAGGAATGAAGCAATATCGTCACGAGAATAACCGAAGGTCATCTGTGTCAAGTCGTTTGTACCGAATGAGAAGTACTGAGCCTCTTCTGCAATCTTACCTGCAGTAAGGGCTGCACGTGGAATCTCAATCATTGTACCAATCTCAAACTCTACCTCTACACCATACTCAACGAATACCTCCTTAGCAGTAGCAAGGATGATAGACTTCTGCTGCTTGAGCTCCTGAACTGTACCGATGAGTGGCACCATAATCTCAGGACGTGGGTTGAAGCCTTCCTTCTTCAACTGGCAAGCTGCACCGAGGATAGCCCGAGTCTGCATTGCTGTAATCTCAGGGAATGTGATACCAAGACGGCAACCACGGTGACCGAGCATTGGGTTGTTCTCAGCCAAAGAGTTTACGCGCTTCTTGATTTCCTCTACGCTTACGCCCATTTCCTTAGCCATTGTTTCCTGACCAGCCTTATCGTGCGGTACGAACTCATGGAGAGGTGGATCAAGCAGACGAATATTTACGTGGCAGCCATCCATAGCCTTCAAAATGCCGTAGAAGTCAGCCTTCTGATATGGGAGAAGTTTAGCAAGAGCCTTCTCGCGACCCTCTACAGAGTCTGCCAAAATCATCTCACGCATAGCAACAATCTTCTGATCATCGAAGAACATGTGCTCTGTACGTGTTAAGCCGATACCCTTAGCACCGAATGTGCGAGCTACCTTTGCATCGTGTGGAGTATCTGCGTTGGTACGGATTTCCATCTTTGTGTACTTATCGCAGAGGTCCATGAGTTCCTTGAAGTCGCCTGAAAGTTCAGCTGCCTTGGTCTCAATCTGACCTGCATAAACCTGACCTGTTGTACCGTTCAAAGAGATGTAATCACCCTCCTTGTACACAACTCCTTCAATCTCTACGGTCTTAGTCTTGTAATCAACATTGATAGAGCCAGCACCTGAAACGCAGCATTTGCCCATACCACGAGCAACAACGGCAGCGTGAGAAGTCATACCGCCACGAGCTGTAAGGATACCCTCTGCTGCAGACATACCTGCGAGGTCCTCAGGAGATGTCTCTATACGAACCATGATGACCTTCTTGCCGTCCTCATGCCATACCTCAGCATCGTCAGCGTGGAATACGATCTGACCGCAAGCTGCACCTGGAGAAGCTGGAAGACCCTGTGTAATAACCTTAGCTCTTGAGAGTGCCAACTTATCGAATACTGGATGCAAGAGCTCGTCGAGCTTCTGCGGCTCACAACGCAAGAGGGCTGTCTTCTCGTCAATCATACCTTCGTGGAGAAGATCCATCGCAATCTTAACCATAGCAGTACCAGTACGCTTACCATTACGTGTCTGGAGGAACCAAAGCTTACCCTCCTGAACGGTGAATTCCATGTCCTGCATATCGCGATAGTGCTTTTCGAGCTTATCCTGGAGTGAATCGAGTTCCTTGTAGAGCTCTGGCATTGCTTCCTCCATTGAAGGATAATTTGCTACGCGCTCTTCCTCTGAGATACCAGCACGCTCAGCCCAACGCTGTGAGCCAATCTTTGTAATCTGCTGCGGAGTACGAATACCTGCAACAACGTCCTCGCCCTGAGCATTAATCAGGTACTCACCATTGAAGAGGTTCTCGCCGTTACCTGCGTCGCGGCTGAAGCATACACCTGTTGCAGATGTCTCGCCCATATTGCCGAACACCATAGCCATAACAGAAACTGCTGTACCCCACTCGTCAGGAATTCCTTCCATCTTACGATAGAGAATAGCACGCTCGTTCATCCAGCTGCGGAACACAGCGCAGATAGCACCCCAAAGCTGCTCCTTCGGATCAGTTGGGAAGTCGCTACCAGTCTGCTCCTTGATAGCCTTTTTGAAGAGCTCAACGAGCTTCTTCAGCGACTCTACAGAGAGGTCCTTGTCAAGAACAACGCCCTGCTCCTCCTTCACCTTTTCAATAATAGCCTCGAACGGATCAATATCCTCTTTATTCTCTGGCTTCATGCCAAGAACAACATCACCATACATCTGAACAAAACGGCGGTAGCTATCATATACGAAGTGTGGGTTGCCAGTCTTCTCAACCATACCCTCAGCAACCTCGTCGTTCAAACCAAGGTTGAGGATGGTATCCATCATACCCGGCATAGAAGCACGAGCACCTGAACGTACAGAAACCAACAGAGGATTCTTCGGGTCACCGAACTTGCAATTCATCAGTTCTTCAGTGTGAGCCACAGCTGCGTCAACCTCAGCAGTAAGCAGCTCAACAATCTTATCCTGACCTACCTCATAATATTCGTTACAGGTATCTGTTGTGATTGTAAAACCAGGAGGCACAGGAACACCGATGTGGTTCATCTCGGCAAGGTTTGCACCCTTACCACCGAGTACCTCACGCATTGAAGCATCACCTTCGGCTTGTCCATTACCGAAAGTATAAACTCTTTTTTCGCTCATAAATAGTAATTATATGTCTAAAACGTTAATATTTTTTCTTGATATTACATCATATCTTTCTGTCAAAGCAAGCGTTTGCATATCGTTTTCAATACGATTGAGAACGTTTGCATTATCTAACTGCAAAGATAATCTGTATTTCGCAAAACGCCAAAGTTTTTCAACTAAATTTGCTAAGTCTATGTTGCATTTCATATTGTTCACGCAAACACATCAGTAGCAATTTGCTTTTTTATGCACGCAAATAGCCGTTGTAGCCCATTGTCTATATTTAATTATTTACAAAATGATATTTAAGCAAGCCTTCAAGCGGACTTTTTAATATTTTTCCCAATCGATAACCCTGTCTGTTTGCAGCCTGTTCCAATTGTTTGTGATATAGGTAAGCCACGCTACCCACAGCATTTATCACTGGTTCTGCATACGCATAGTTTTTAACATTATTAATTATAAAACTTTCAAAGTTCCGAACGACAAGTGCTTCCAACTTTTCATTACTAATGCGTGGCAATATAAACTTAGAAAGCGATGCAAGAAAACGGTTAGGTAAAGCAGAATGATACACATTGTTTATTATATCAGCTTGGCTTGTATGATACCCTTCAAAGAACTCGTCACGCAACTCTTGTGGCAGAGTGCCTTTCAATATACCATTAATAAAAGTGCGTCCCAGAACTGCACCACTACCCTCATCACCCAAGATATATCCTAACGCAGGTGTATGTTCTTTGATTTTATCACCATCAAAGTAGCACGAATTAGAGCCGGTTCCTAATATACATGCTATACCAGGATGCGTACCACAAAGCGCACGTGCTGCTGCCAACAAATCGCTCTCAACATAAACCGAAACACTTTCACCAAGAGCCGAGTGCAACGCCTCTTCCACAATATGGCTATGCTCAGGTGTACAACCTGCTCCGTAAAAGAACACATTCTCCAAAGATGCCACATCTATAAATTGCTGCTTAGCGCGAGTAAGCATTTGATCTTGCACAACAGACACGATCTCATCGAATGATTGCACAATGGGATTTATTCCGTCTGTCTGCACTAATACATATGTATCGGAAGATTGCGCAAAGCACCAGTCTGTCTTGGTACTTCCGCTGTCTACAATCAACTTCATCTTAGAGCTAAATGTTTTGGGGTTAAGCAATAAACTTGAAATACATGAATGCTATAGCAGCTAACACTACAAGTGCTATTACAACTTTTATCATACAACTTGTAATTTTCTTAACTACCAGAAAGCCGACCACTGCAGCCAATATGCATAAAAGATAATAAAAGAAATGATTTTCCATTTTCTTATTTATTTGTTTTATTTGTTCCAAAATGCAAAGTTAGCAATTTTAATTTGTATTTGAACACAACACATCCATTAATCATTTTTAGGTATTTGAAAAAATGTACGACATGAAGTTATTTCTTTTTCAATTTTTATGTGTACTTTTGTGCCCTTATAAGACATCGTATATTAATAACATTCACTTTCAAGAGGGATAATATCATCGAACAAATATTGAAACAATATGAAATTATCTGAATTAAAGACTGGCGAACGCGGAGTAATTGTGAAGGTCATGGGACACGGAGGCTTTCGCAAACGTATCGTCGAGATGGGATTTATCAAGGGAAAAGTAGTTGACGTGCTATTAAATGCGCCACTGCAAGACCCCGTAAAATACAAGATTCTGGGCTACGAAGTTTCTCTTCGTCGCTCTGAAGCAGACATGATAGAAGTGATTTCGGTAGAAGAAGCAGCCGAAATAGAAAAGAATAGACCCAAGATTTCAGAACCACTTGAGAAAGGAAGCGATAGCTTGAGCGACACACAGCTACGCGATGCCGCGATGAAAAAGCGTCGCACCATTAATGTAGCATTGGTTGGCAACCCGAATTGCGGAAAGACATCGTTGTTCAACTTCGCCTCTGGAGCTCACGAGCGAGTTGGCAATTATTCAGGAGTTACTGTTGACGCAAAGACGGGACACGCCTCTTTTGAGGGTTACGACTTCAATATAGTCGACTTGCCTGGAACATACTCGCTCTCAGCATATTCTCCAGAGGAGCTTTATGTGCGCAAAGAGATTATTGAGCACACGCCTGATGTTGTTATCAACGTGATTGATGCAAGCAACATTGAGCGCAATCTTTACCTCACAACCCAACTCATAGACATGCACTTACGCATGGTTTGTGCTCTAAATATGTTCGACGAAACAGAAAAGCGTGGCGACAATGTCGACTATGCGAAGCTCGGCGAACTCTTTGGTGTGCCAATGATTCCCACAACGTTCACCACTGGCAGAGGTGTCGAGCTGCTTTTCCACATTATTATTAATATGTACGAGGGCCTCGACTTCCTCGACGACAAAGGCAATCTCGACCCTGAAGTAGCTGAGGGCATACGACAGTGGCACGAGCAATACCGCAAATCGGAGAAGGAGGATGCAGAGCACGAGGAGGACTTTGCAAGCGGTGTAAAGCCTAAGCACAATGTGTTCCGTCATATCCACATCAACCACGGTCCATACGTAGAGGAAGGTATTGAGGCTATACAAGCCGTACTAAAACAGGAGAACGATTTGCGACATCGCTACTCCACTCGCTACCTCGCCATAAAACTCTTGGAGAAAGACAAGGAGACCGAGCATCTCATCGTTTCATCAACAAGCCGTGCAGAAGAGATATTCTCTGTGCGCGACAAGGCTGTTGCTGATGTACAGAACTACACCCATGAAGACTGCGAAACGGTCATCATGGACGCGAAGTATGGCTTCATTCACGGTGCGTTGCAAGAGGCAGGCTACCAAACTGGCAACAAAAAGGACACCTACCAGCTGACACACCTCATAGATCAAATTATCACCAACAGATACGTTGGTTTCCCCATCTTCATCCTCATGATTTGGATAATGTTTGAAGCAACATTCTCCTTGGGTCAGTACCCTATGGGGTGGATTGAGAGTGGTGTTGAGTGGATTGGAACAACAATAGCCGGCACCATGCCAAGCGGTCCTCTAAAGGACATGCTTATCGACGGTGTCATCGGCGGTGTTGGCTCGGTGATTGTCTTCTTGCCACAAATCTTGATACTCTACTTCTTCATATCTTTCATGGAAGACAGTGGATACATGGCTCGTGCTGCTTTCATCATGGATAAACTGATGCACAAAATGGGGCTTCATGGCAAGTCGTTTATACCGCTCATCATGGGCTTTGGCTGCAATGTGCCAGCCGTAATGGCTACGCGCACCATTGAAAGTCGCCGCTCACGACTCATAACCATGATGATACTTCCACTTATGAGTTGTTCTGCACGCTTCCCTATATATATAATGATTATAGGAACGATGTTTGCGCAGCAATATCGCTCCAGTGTGATGATGTCTCTCTACGTCGTAGGCATAATCATGGCTATACTCATGAGTCGCCTCTTCAGCAAGACGTTGTTCAAAGGTGAAGACACTCCGTTCGTAATGGAGCTTCCGCCTTATCGCTTCCCAACAGCGAAAGCTATCGGCAGACACACTTGGCAGAAAGGCAAAGAATATCTGAAGAAGATGGGTGGTATCATCCTGGTTGCAAGCATCATAGTGTGGGCTCTTGGCTACTTTCCACACAACGAAGAACTTTCGCGCGTAGAGCAGCAGGAGCAGAGCTACATCGGTCGCGCCATAGAACCCGTTTTCCGCCCACAAGGCTTCGACTGGAAGCTTGATGTAGGTCTTATTTCAGGCATCGGTGCAAAGGAGATTGTAGCCTCTTCCATGGGAATTCTCTACCACAACGACGATGTGGTAGAGGAAGGAAGCGAAGAGTCTTATTCTAATCTGCGCAAGCAGATGGTAGCCGACGGCATCACTCCGCTCTCATCATATTGCTTCTTGCTGTTTGTTCTGCTCTACTTCCCTTGCATCGCAACCATTGCTGCAATAAAAGGCGAAACTGGTTCTTGGAAGTGGGCATCATTCGCAGCTGTTTACACAACAGCATTAGCATGGATTGTATCGGCTGTGGTCTATCAAATAGGAACTATGTTGGGGCTATAAAAAACAATGGAAATAACACTTCCAATATAAGACAAATATTGTAAAACGATATTAAAAGCACCATACAAAGTATGTCCGTTTACTTAAATTATATTATTTTCAATGTGTTATTTTAGAACAACACTTGTCTATATTATAAATTCAGACTATCTTTGCAACGTGTTTTTCATGGTATTAGATTATTAAGGTTAAGAAAGCATAGGTTGTCGTGAGACAATCTATGTTTTTTGTTTTATATCCAAATGAAATATTCTTGATAATACAACTCGAAAAATAGTGAAGCGGACTAAATCACTTTTTAATCCGCTTTATAAGTTTACCATTAAACTCTACAATAGATTCTACCATATAGCTTATTGATGTCTCTGGCATAGCAAGAACAGAGAAAAAATGTAAACCTTCCGCATCAATACGATCAAAATACAAATCGCTATAAACTGCTTGTTTCAGGAACTGTTCTGGCACCTCATTGACGAACGCCTCCTTACGCATATCGGCAGAGAATAAGCGTTTATTTCCATTGAACACCGTTAGGTTAACAATATTGTCATAATACACATTGTCCACCTCTACTCCGTCATCATTAACCGATGGCTTCACCACCTTATATGTTGTTGGATTAATCTGTATGTAGCAATGATACTTCTCATCGTTGAAGAAGACAACACTATCACGTTTCACCACTTTCTTTTGATTAATATTCTGCACCGCCTTTGGCACGAAAGCATCCATGTACGACGCGTCGTTAGTCTTGTAAAGCTTCACAATCTCACCACTTTGGTTCTTAAACTCGAACACATTTGGTGTCTGCTTCATTATCTTATACTTAGTAGTCTTGCCTCCTATGAGCACAAACGAGTGGTTCTCGATGCGGAAATACGTAGGTACACTGGTCGAATCGGGGAAATAAACAGAATCGCCCTTCACACGAAAAGCCACATCTTCCCCATCCTCATCAAGCCATATTCCTTGCAAATCATGCTTTGCTGTTAAATCTTCCGTCGGCTCTACCGCCTTATTCTGACGATTTCCACACGCACTTACCTTGAGGACAAGCAGCAGAACAAATAAAGTTTTTGCTATATTTTTATACATAATTATTACACGTTACTCAATGCTGATTTCACAGCCATAACACTTGCAAAGTTAGCATATTTCGCAAGAAAACCAAAACAATAAGCATATTTTAATCTTTTCCATTCACTTTTTATTCATTTATATCAAAGTTATAATTAAAAATTCGTAAATTTGCAGATATGAGATATTTGGAGAAACATATAGCAAGGTTACTGTTGAACAATGATTGTGTCATTGTTCCGGGCTTTGGTGGATTTATGGCTCACAATATTCCTGCCAAATACGACGAAGAGAACTGCATTTTTATTCCTCCGATGCGCATTGTTGGCTTCAATCCGCAGCTGACTATGAACGACTCGCTCTTAGCCCAGGAATATGTCAACACATACGACATCAGTTTCCCTGAAGCACTTAAACAGATAGCAACAGATGTTGAAAGTCTCAAACGTCACATCGAAGAAGAGCGCATATACGAGCTATTAAGAATCGGTAAATTTGTCATCAACGGCTCCACATTAGAGTTCATCCCCGAAGAGACTGGCGTTATCACTCCTGCGCTCTACGGACTTGACGCTATCAACATACGCCCTGTGGCAAATACTGTTGAGGAAAAAGCCATAGCTACAGCAAAAGTAAGCGAAACTATCGAGCAGACCGAAACGGAAGAGGACGTGGCAGACGAAACACTATCTGTACACATTCCGTTGCGCTACATCAAACATGTGGCTGCAGCTTGCATTGCCATCATCTTCATGCTCACAATGCCTGCCAAGTTGGGCGATTCGAGCAAGCCCAACATCAACCAAAGTGCTATAAACGCAAACTGGTTCTACGAGATTATGCCAAAAGACATAACCAGTGGCACGCCCGATAAACTGAACGACATGACAGCAACCGAAGCGGCAGAAGAAGGCGCAACAAACACTGAAGCGAACACAGCAAATAACGCTGAGAACAAAGAAGTTGCAACAATAATCAACAACACCAACGAGCAAACATCAGAGCGATACTTCAGCATTGTGCTTGCAAGCCGTGTAGCAAAAAAGAACGCAGAGGAGTACGTAAGCAAACTTCATCGTAAAGGCATGAAAGAAGCTCGTATCTATATCGGTGCCAATGGCCACGTAAAGGTGATATATCGCAAGTTCAGCACTCGCGAAGAGGCAAACAAAGCAAAGAACATGCTGACAGACAACATCGAATTTGAAGGATCTTGGATAACAGAAATAAAATAAATGAAAAGAGTAAGATGCCCAAAATGTGATAACTTCATCACATTCGACGAGAAGAAATACACCGAAGGACAGTCGTTAGTATTCCAATGCCCCGACTGTGGCAAGCAATTCGGCATACGCATTGGTGTTTCAAAACTGCGCAACACGCAGAAAGAGGATATTCCTGAAGAAAATGCAGAAGGAAGCGAGTGTGGCTACATCACCGTTATCGAAAACGTATTCCATTACAAGCAGGTCATTCCGCTACACATGGGTGTGAACGTCGTCGGACGCTACATGAAGAATAGCGGTGTAAACTGCGCTATCGAGACAAACGACCCGAGCATCGACATCAACCATTGTTCTATCACAGTAAGCCGCGACAAAAAGGGCAACTTGAAGTATGTGCTTAAGGACGGACCGAGCTACACTGGTACCTTCGTCGACAACGTTATTCTTGGCGACCGCGAGCAACGCGTTATCGAGGACGGCACATTGTTCACAATTGGTGCTACGAGTGTCATTCTGCACACAGACAACATCAACGACACAACGCAAGAATAGACAACATTACATCCACAAAATTACGCTGTGAGTTTGCCACGCTACGGCAACATTGTTGTCGCGCTACGGCAATAAAGTTTCGGTAGCACAACAACAATGTTGCCGTAGCGTGGCAAACTCGCAGCTATAATTTATTGACAATTTCCTTGCCCATTTGCATTACGTAGGTAAGGTTTATATCCTTGTCGTAGACAACGACATCGGCATCCTTACCCTCCTCTATTGAGCCTTTGCGGTCGAACACGCCCATGATCTTTGCAGGTGTCTCGCTTGCCATGCGGAACACATCTATCATCGGTATTTCAGCCTTTTGTATGCATGTGCGGATGAGCACATCCATAGTGGCAATGGAGCCGGCAAGCACCGAGCGGTCGGCGAGTTTACACACACCGTCTTCCATAATCACACGAGCCTCCGGAGACACATCACCTTCGCTTGCTGCATAAGCCAAAGAGTCGGTGATGAGGGCTGTTCTTTCTACGCCTTTTATCTTATATACAATCTTAAGCATCACTGGTGGCACATGTATACCATCGGCAATCACCTCTACCGTCATATCCTGCAGCGCATAAACACTCTCCACGGTACCTGGCACCTTGAACTCGTGCTCCTTGTACACTACGGGCATTGCGTTGTAGAAGTGCGAGGCATGTGTCATTCCGGCATCATGCGCCTTCACCACATCCTCATAGGTAGCGCGTGTGCAGGTGAGAGCAGAAAGCACGCCATGCTTGCGTAGCTCTTTGATAAATCTCACCGAACCGGGCAGCTCCGGTGCCTCATCCCAACGCTTGATGCACTTATACTTTTTGAGCAGCGTCTCATATTCATATATAATAGGTGCCTTTATCAACACTGGGTTTTGTGCACCAGCTTGCTTTCTATTGATATACGAACCTTCGATGTGCAATCCAAGCACAGGACTGTCTTTCTCCGCCATGAGTTTCTGACACACGTTGCAGGCAGCCTCAATGGTAGGTATTGTCGACGACGATAATGTTGGGTATATTGCGGTGGTGCCATGCTTCAGATGAGCATTGACACCTGCACGAAAAGCATCCCGCGTGGCTTCAATGAAGTCTCGACCGCCTCCGCCATGAGCGTGCATATCAATACCGCCTGGTACGATATAGCCTCCTTGGGCATCGATGATTTCAGCTCCCACAACATGCAAGTCGATGTTCGAGACGGCTCTGATTTTGTTGCCGTCCGTCACTATGGAGCCGCCATCAAGCCATCCTTTAGGTGTTAGGATGCGACCATTGACAAATTGTTTCAACATATTATTTCTTTTTAGAGTTCGTTCGTCACCTCGTTACCCATCTGCATTACGTAGGTGAGTTTAAGGTCTTTGTCGAACATCATGATATCTGCGTCCTTACCGTCCTCGAGCGAGCCCTTACGATCGAACACGCCCATAATCTTTGCAGGAGTCTCGCTCGCCATACGACATGCGTCCTCCATCGGTATGTTTGCCATCTGCACACACGTGCGGATGAGGCGGTCCATTGTGGCGATAGAACCAGCGAGGGCTGAGTGGTCGGCAAGCTTGCACACGCCGTCTTCAAGTATCACGCGTGGGTCGAACGCTACGCCCTCGTCGCTTGCAGCACATGCTAACGAGTCGGTGATGAGGGCAGTCTTCTCTACGCCCTTTATCTGATAAACCACGCGGAGCATCACTGGGGGCACATGTATGCCGTCGGCAATCACCTCTACGGTCATATCTGGAAGGGCGTACACGCTCTCCACGGTGCCCGGCACCTTGAACTCGTGTTCCTTATATACCACTGGCATTGCGTTGTAGAAGTGTGTAGCGTGCATCATGCCAGCCTTGTGTCCGGCTACAACATCTGCGTATGTGGCGCGTGTGTGACCGATAGATGCCACTACGCCGTGCTTACGACACGACTGTATGAACTCCACAGAACCTGGCAGTTCCGGAGCTTCGTCCCAACGCTTAATGCATGGATACTTGTCGAGCAATGGCTCGTACTCCTCTGCCACCGGTGGCTTTATCCATTCGGGTATCTGTGCGCCTGCCTGCTTCGGGTTGAAGTATGGACCTTCGAGATGGAGTCCGAGTACGGGGCTATTCTCTTCTTCCATGAGTTTCTGACAGGTCTCGCAAGCTGCCTCAATCATTGGCACGGTAGAAGACGAGAGGGTTGGGAATATAGAGGTTGTGCCGTGCTTCATGTGTGCTTTTATGGCTACACGGAACGCCTCCTCTGTGCCCTCCATGAAGTCGCGTCCGCCTCCTCCATGCACGTGCAAATCTACTCCGCCTGGTACTACATAGCAGCCTTTGGCGTCGATAATCTGAGCGTTAACGATGTGCAAATCACTGTTCGATACGGCTAAAATCTTATTACCGTCAATGATTACAGAGCCGCCTTCAAGCCATCCTTGTGGAGTAAGAACGCGACCATTAATTATTTGTTTTAACATAACTGAATGATTAGTTTGGGGACTATTGAGCAGCACATCCTGTTTGTGCAGATTGTGTGTGCAAAGTTCCGTCGTCCATTAGTAGGTTTTTTCACAAGCAAAGGTACATATTATTTTTTATTGCAGCCAACAAAATAACAAAAAGAATTATTAACTTTGTAACAAAATCACAAAAATACAACACCATACGAATGGTGCAGACACCACAGTTTTGGGAGAACGAGTCGCTTGACGCATTGGAGGGTGTGCGCAAAGAGCTGCGCGAAACAGTGCACTTGCTGAAGGAGCAACGCCAAAACAAGAAGTTCGTCATCGACATAGAGGACGAATACACCACCTCCAAAGCCCCCGTCAACGTGGTTATACAGACTACGTACAAGCAGCGAGTAATCGATTACTTGGCAGAGAACAGCAACAACGAAACACTGCGAAAGATACAGAACTTTGAGCAGCTCACCGCTGCCGATATACAGGAGTTGGAGCGCATCTTCTTCGAGGAGTTGGGCACCAAGGACGAGTACAACGCACTCACCGAGGGACATCCGTACAAGAATAATGTGGCTGCCTTCATACGTGTCATCAACGGCATCGACCACAAGAAAGCGTTACAGATATATCAGCAGTTTGTAGATGGCTATGATCTCACATCGGAGCAGGAGCAGTATCTGAAGAATATCCTCGACTACGTAAGTATGAATGGCGATATTGAAACAAAAAACTTTATGGAGTATCCGCTAAAACAATACAACTGGCGTACTATCTTCGGCGACCATTTTGTAAATCTAAAGGATTTCATCAAGCAGATTCATGGGGTCATCTCTGCATAAACAGAAAACAAGTTAAGTGTTTTTTGAAAGAAGATGGTTGTAGATTTTCTTCACGGCAATGTGGTAGCTTGCTTTTAAGGAGCCTTCTGAGGTGTTGAGCAGGCTACTCATTTCCGAATACTTCATTTCTTCGTAATAGCGAAGATTGAAGACAACGCGCTGCACATCGGGCAGCTTTGCAATAGCTTCTTGCAAAGCTGCTTGCGTGGCATCGCCGTCAAAATATTCGTCGGCAACAAGGCGCGAGCCAACTCCATCGGTAAGATTGGAGTCGTAAGCTACGAAGTCGCGCTTACGGCGTAGAAAGTCGAGCGACTCGTTGATGGCTATACGATACAGCCAGGTGGATGGTTTCGAACGCTCTTCAAATTGATCAAGGTTGTTCCATGCTTTTACAAAGACATTCTGCATTACATCGTTGGCATCGTCGTGATTGAGCACAATACGACGTATCGTCCAATATAGTTTTTCGCTATATTGGGCAACCAATTCAGTAAACAGTTTATTCTTTTCTGTATCTTTCATTTTGCCTTGAACATCTTGGTTAAAGAACCTGTTGGCGGAATTAAAAAACCGCCTGAA
>NZ_JH379435.1 GCF_000235885.1 Leyella stercorea DSM 18206 | reverse complement strand
CGGTGAACGGATTGATGTATTTGCCCATAGTCGAATGTATTGTTTACATTGCAAATATACAACGAAACTTCGTAACGACAAAGAAATCAATGCACTTTTTGCATCCTACAAGGGGGTGCAGCAGTCTCTGCTGCACCAACAAAGCAATCGTGCACCAACATTACAATCCTCCCACAGATTGCAAAAACTTCTGGCGCAAGATATTCTCCCACAGATTGCGGATGTGCACAGATGGTTAGGGGGCGCGTTATCCCACAGAATGCACGGAATGCACGGAAGTCTCTTGCTGTGGTTGGTGCAGTGGGGACCACTGCACCCCCTGGGAGGGTGCGTGGGTATGGCAGGGATGCCACACCCTCCTACAATTGCACAGACTGGGTGTCCTAAAATTCTGTGCGCATCTGTGGCATCTGTGGAAGGATATCTCAGCAAGAAATATCTGTGTGCATCCGTGTCATCTGTGGGAGGACTTCTCAGCAAGAAACATCTGTGCGCCTCTGTGCAATCTGTGGGAGGACCATACACCCCTAAACTTCTGTGGGTTCGGTGCATTCTGTGGGAATATGCAGTGGCTGCTTGGTTGGTGCAGTGAAGACCACTGCACACCCTCCCCTGAGAGGAAATCTACTTATGCCTGTAAAGCAATTTCATTAACTACATCCTCTACAATATATCTGTCACTCATAAGATACAATAATGAGCGTTCATCATGCAGCAAATCACAAGTTTTGCTGTTTTGAAATATATCAAAAGCTCTTTCTGGCGATATATCAAGGCGCTCAGCAAGCAAGGCGCATACACGACCTATCTTCATCCACAGCTGAGAATCTCTAAGCATGTTCTACCTCCTTTCGTGCAAATTCATTAAGTGGTTCTGACTTTATATATTGTAAACATTTATCAATTAAAGATTGAGACAATATGCAAATCTGATTATTTGGCTGGTGTTCTGACAAACGTTTTAAAGCAAACTCCATAGATATATCACCATTGATATAGTCCTCTATCGTTGTGATTACCCTATCGTCTGCAACTCCCCCTTCGACGTAGTCGTATCCTAACCATGGTTTATTACCATTTCTACTGTCTACAATAAAATCAAGCCACTTTTGATCATAACTTTTAAAAACTATACCCTTAGCTTTATTTTGAATAAATTCCATATCCAGTTCATAGACATTCAGCCATTGTGGCAACCCTAAATTCACGATACGTGTTGCCCAACCAATAGCTTGTTCTCTTATGTCTGTAACATAAAAACCCTTGCCGAAATCAAGATTATTTCGACCAACATGACACAAAGGCATGTCTACGATACATGTTCCGCCATGATAAACCTTACGCATAGCTAATAATTAATTAGTTAATACTCGACTCAAGACGATGGAGAGCCTTTAACAAATCTTCTACTACATACTCCATACTTTGGGTATGCAATGGGTCAAGTTGAGAAGTAAGCCCATGTATCAAACCTACGTCTCGCAAGCGTCGATACATCTCTCTACGACTACAACCCTCTACCTTTGCAGTGGCATCAACGCACATAGCTGCAAAAGCTAATGCTTGCTGTATCTCAGAAGGGTTCATATAATATTATTTTATGCTTGCAAAGATACAGAAAAACCTGTGCAATTCCAAAAATCACATACAAATTTATGAATACAGCTGCACTAACAAAGCCGCGAGTGTCCTCCCACAGAACACACATTGGAGGGTATGGCATCCCTGCCATACCCACGCCACCTGCCATGATCGTATTCTCCCACACATTGTCTTTTTTTAAATAAGGTTGACACCCTA
>NZ_JH379434.1:8735-38026 GCF_000235885.1 Leyella stercorea DSM 18206 | reverse complement strand
TTTTAGAATAAGGGAGTTTTGACACACCTTCAGGAGGATTGGTTCCGCCTCGTCGGATTTTTGCATTAGACAATGCACTCATGAATAGACACTGTTTATGAGGTCTATATGTTTGATATGTAAAGATAACGTTAATTAATTGGATGTGTTGAAAGGTGCAACAGATGTTAACGTCTACAACAAAATTAATATATTTTTTAAACTTTGACAAGAAAATGAAAGGGAAAAGCGATAAAAATACAATATTTAACAAACGAGGTTTTGTGAAAATATACAGAAATGTATTATTTTTGTGAACCGAATTGGCATTTTTCATGAACAAAATGTAATATCCGTGTTCAAACTGCATTTTTAACATTTTGCGAGACTATATTTGTATTAGATAGATTTTAATAGATGTTAACAAGAAAGTCGGCTTTATTGAGCAAATATTTGTGTAGGATAAAGGGGCGCATATACAATAAAGTCTTTCCGTAAAATCTTTAGATTTTTATCGTGCGCATACGCATATCTGCACGATAAAAATCCAAAGACGTTCAAATTTGGACACGTCGCACTCTCTCGCCCCACGCTTGTTGTACGTTTCGATAACGCTCTTCTTTTCACTGTCCCAGTCATTGGTTATAAATTTCTCCGAAAGGAGTGATTTTGTCAGATTTTATGTTTACCTTTGCCATATGTTAGATATTCTTTATTTGAGTTTTAAGCAGCACTAAGGTGAGTGAATTTTCTGACATATGCAAGCATTGGCTAATTTATTGTTATCCAATGACTTGCTTTCTTGTAAAAATAACAAGTCTGCTAATTTAAGGATGATATGGAAACTAAATTGAAATTGGTTTATAAGATTTTGCGATGGGGATTGGCGTTGTTTTTTAGCAGCACAATTCTCGTTGTAGTTGTTTATCGTTTCGTGCCAGTATATGTTACTCCATTGATGGTGATACGTTGTGTGGGACAGATAGCAGACGGAAAGTCGCTCACGATGCACCATAAATGGAAACCACTTGACAATATTTCACCGTCATTGCCTGTTGCTGTGATGGCGAGCGAGGACCAGCGTTTTCTTCTGCATCATGGTTTCGACTTTGGTGCTATACAACAGGCTGCAAAACGCAACAAGCAAGCAGCAAAGCATAAGTATGGAGCAAGTACAATATCGCAACAGACAGCCAAGAATGTATTTCTGTGGCCTGGCAGAAGTTGGGTGCGCAAGGGATTTGAGGTGTATTTTACGGCTCTTATTGAAATGTTGTGGGGAAAGCATCGTATCATGGAGGTTTATCTGAACTCAATTGAGATGGGTGATGGTATTTATGGTGCAGATGCTGTTGCTAAGTATCATTTTAGTAAGACGGCAGAAGAGCTCACTCGTTCGGAGTGTGCTTTGATTGCTGCTACTTTGCCTAATCCGCGTAAGTTTGATAGTAGTAATCCTACAGCCTATTTGCGTGCGCGTCGCGGAAAAATTGAGTTTGAGATGAAGTTTATGCCGCTTTTTCCGAAAGAAGGAGAGGACTATGATCCATCGACAGCATCGGGTGGAATTTACAAGAATAATTAATTTTGTTGATAAACGTTCAGTAGTCTTAATAAATACTTTGTAGTATTGCATTTAAATACGAATAAAAAAAATAGTGGATACTCTTCTTAAATCATTGAACCCCAATCAGCTTGCAGCTGTAGAATATACCGATGGACCAGAACTTATTATAGCTGGAGCAGGGTCTGGCAAAACCCGAGTCTTGACGTATAAGATAGCATATCTCTTGCAGAAGGGACTTGCCCCGTGGTCTATACTTGCTCTTACCTTTACAAATAAGGCAGCACGCGAGATGAAGAGCCGCATCGCTGACCTTGTCGGTGAGGAGCGTGCGCGTTATCTGAATATGGGTACGTTCCATTCTGTATTCCTGCGCATACTGCGTGCTGAGGCAGAAGCCGTAGGTTTGGAGCGCAACTTCTCTATCTATGATGATGGCGATTCGCGTGCGGTTGTAAACTCAATTATTAAAGAACTGAAACTCGATGACAAGCAATACAAGGCATCTTCCGTTTTAGGGCGTATCGGGGCGGCAAAGAATAGTTTGGTTACACCAGATATATATATGTCCGATCCGCATCTTGCGGAGCGCGATAAGGTTTCGGGTATGCCCAAAGTGGGACAGATATATGCTCTTTATGCCGCACGTTGCAAGGCTGCCAATGCAGTCGACTTCGACGACATGCTTCTCTTTACCTATAAACTCTTTGCAGATAATCCGCAGATTGCGCAAAAATATGCAGAGCGATTTAGTTATGTTCTTGTAGACGAGTATCAAGATACAAACTATGCTCAGCAGTCAATATTGACCCTCCTTACTAAGGAGCGACGCAATATTTGTGTTGTTGGTGATGATGCGCAGAGTATCTATGCTTTCCGTGGCGCAAACATTGATAATATTCTAACGTTTCAGAACATATACGAAGGTGCACGCCTATTTAAGTTGGAGCAGAATTATCGTTCTACACAAACTATAGTGAAAGCGGCTAACAGTGTCATTGTCAACAATCAACGTCAAATACGTAAAGATGTGTATAGTGAGAATGGCGATGGCGAAAAGGTACGTTTGAATATAGCTTATTCAGACAAGGAGGAGGCGAGCGTAGTATGCAACGAAATTCGGCGTTTGCATAACCGTTATGGTGTGGCGTATGGTGACATCGCTGTGCTATATCGCACCAATGCGCAGAGCCGTTTGTTTGAAGAGGAATTTCGTCGGCAGGATACTCCATATCGCATTTATGGTGGTATGAGTTTCTATCAGCATAAGGAGATAAAAGACGTGATAGCCTACTTCCGTTTAGTAGCCAATCCGAATGATGAAGAGGCGTTGAAGCGTGTCATCAATTATCCGAAGCGTGGCATCGGCGATACAACAGTGTCAAAGCTTATCGCTGCATCGCGCGATTGTAATGTAAGTTTGTGGAACGTTGTAGGTAATCCGAGCATGTATAACGCAGGAGTATCAGCGGCTACAGAAAAGAAGGTTGTAGGCTTCTATTGTATGATGGATGAGTTTATAAGAGATAATAATACAACTGATGCATACGTATTGGGTAAGGCCATCTTGGAGAAGTCGGGATTGAAGCAGGAACTGGCTGCCGATAAGTCGATGGAGGGAGTGGAGCGACAGGATAACATAGAAGAGTTTATGTCGGGTCTGCACGACTTTGTTGACACTAAGCGTGAGGAGGGTTATAAGGATGAAGTGTATATCGCCAACTTCCTTCAAGAGGTAGCTCTACTTACAGATAGCGATGAAGAAAATAGCGACGATGTTTCTTCTAACGAGCGTGTGTCGCTTATGACAATACATGCGTCAAAGGGTTTGGAGTTCAACTCTGTTTTCGTTGTAGGTTTGGAGGAGAATATCTTCCCGAGTCCGCGTTCAAGTTCATCGCTCAGAGAGTTGGAGGAGGAACGTCGTTTGCTTTATGTAGCCATAACACGTGCCGAACAGCGTTGTTTCTTGTCGTGCGCAAAGAGTCGTTATCAGTATGGCAGTATGATGTTCAATGAGCCAAGTCGTTTCTTGAAGGAGATTGATAAGCAGTATTTGATTGTTGAGGGTAATGTTGGAGGCTTTCAGTCGCCAGCTCAGCAATATTCACAGCGTCCAGAGTCTCCGCTGCGCAGTTCGCATCAGTCTTCAGCGCCTTCTGGATTTCGTCGCATATCTACCGCTACATCGCAGTATCGGCAGGTGTCGGCTACGCCTAAGCGTACACAGAGCGACGTCTCTGCTAAGCAAACGATACATGTAGGTGCGCGTGTTGAACATCAGCGCTTTGGTATAGGCAGCGTGAT
Source organism: Leyella stercorea DSM 18206 (assembly GCF_000235885.1). GTDB lineage: Bacteria > Bacteroidota > Bacteroidia > Bacteroidales > Bacteroidaceae > Prevotella > Prevotella stercorea. The sequence continues at coordinate 34,176 of NZ_JH379434.1, read as the reverse complement.
AGCCGTGGAAGGAGTGGGCGAGAACGAAAAGGCTACTATAGAGTTTCAGAACGCCGGAACCAAGACTCTGCTCATGAAATTCGCAAGATTGACAATTTTGAAGTAGGAAAAACAGAATAGTATTGTGTATGTTTGGAAAAATTACTACCTTTGCAATCGATTACACACTAATATTCATTTAATACAAATTTTATGATTCTTCAAAATTTGCAAAACGATTTCAAAGGTTCTAATTGGAAGCGCGAAATCGACGTGCGTGATTTTATTCAGTCTAACTACGAGGCTTATGACGGTGACGAGTCGTTCCTTGTAGGTCCTACAGAGCGTACAAACCATCTTTGGAATGTGCTTTCAAAGATGTTCGAGGTGGAGCGCGAGAAGGGCGTTTACGACGCAGAGACAAAGTTGCCTCAGAGTATAGACACTTATGGTGCCGGCTATATAGATAAGGATAGCGAGGTGGTGGTTGGTCTGCAGACTGATGTGCCATTGAAGCGTGGTATCTTCCCGAAGGGCGGTATCCGCATGGTGGAGAAGGCTCTGAAGTCTTACGGCTACGATCTTGATCCTGCAACAAAGACTATCTTTACAAAATATCGCAAGACACACAACGAAGGCGTATTCTCGGCTTACAATGATGACATCAAGGCTGCGCGCCATGCTCATATCATCACCGGTTTGCCCGACGCTTATGGTCGTGGACGTATCATCGGTGACTATCGTCGTATAGCTCTTTATGGTACAGCAAACCTTATTGAGGAGAAGAAGCGTTATTTCAAACGTATCGATATTCAGGAGTTTACAGAGGAAATTGTACGCCATCGCGAGGAGGTTTCGGAGCAAATCCAGGCTTTGAAGCAGTTTGAACGCATGTGTGCTGCATACGGTTTCGACGTTACCAAGCCTGCGACAAACGCTCGTGAGGCAGTGCAGTGGACCTACTTCGGTTATCTCGGTGCGGTTAAGGACCAGGACGGTGCTGCCATGTCGCTCGGTCGTGTCTGCGCATTCTTGGATATCTACATTCAGCGCGACCTTAAGAACGGCACACTCACAGAGCAGGAGGCTCAGGAGCTTATCGACCAAATGATTATGAAGTTACGCATCGTACGCTTCCTCCGTACACCTGAGTATAACGATTTGTTCTCTGGCGACCCGATTTGGGCTACTGCTTCTATTGGAGGTATGGGTATTGATGGTCGTTCGATGGTTACAAAGACCGACTACCGTTTCCTCCATACACTTTACAATATGGGACCGTCACCAGAGCCAAACCTCACTGTGCTTTGGAGTGAGCACCTGCCTGAGGCATGGAAGAAATATTGTGCAAAGGTAAGTATCGACACAAGTGCTATCCAGTACGAGAACGATGACCTTATGCGTGCTGACCTCGGCGACGACTACGGCATCGCTTGCTGCGTGTCGCCAATGAAGATTGGTAAACAAATGCAGTTCTTCGGTGCTCGTGCAAACCTTGCTAAGTGTATGCTATATGCTATCAATGGTGGTCGCGATGAAATGTCGGGCGAACAGATCGCTCCGCGTTTTGCTCCTATCACTGGCGATTACCTCACATATGAGGAATTCATGCCTAAATTTGAGCAGATGATGCGTTGGTTGGCAAAGACTTACGTCAATGCTCTGAAGATCATCCACTACATGCACGACAAGTACGACTACGAAGCTTTCGAGATGTCGCTTCACGATGGCGATGTAGAACGTACACGTGCTACAGGTATCGCAGGTCTGTCTATCGTTGCCGACTCTATTGCTGCAATGAAGAACTGCCGCATCCGCATCATCCGCGACGAGAGCGGTCTTGCTGTCGACTATAAGATAGAGGAGGGCGAGTATGTACCATTCGGTAACAACTGCGACGAGACAGACGAGATAGCAGTGTCGCTCACAGAGACATTCATGGAGTATCTGCGTCAGCATCGTACATACCGCGATGCTATTCCGACACAGAGCTTGCTCACTATCACATCGAACGTTGTGTACGGACGTAATACAGGTGCTACACCCGATGGTCGTGAGAAGGGCGTTCCGTTCGCTCCGGGTGCAAACCCGATGAACGCACGCGATATCAAGGGCGCTGTGGCAGCTCTCGCTTCTGTTGCTAAGTTGCCGTTCCAGCACTCGCGCGATGGCATTTCTTACACATTCGCAGTCGCTCCGTCAGCTCTCGGCAAGACAAAGGAGATGCAGGCAGAGAACCTCACCCACTTGCTCGATGGCTACTTCACACCGACCGGTGGACAGCACATCAATGTGAACGTGTTCGATCGCGACCTCTTGCTCGACGCAATGGAGCATCCTGAGAAGTATCCGCAGCTCACCATCCGCGTCAGCGGTTATGCTGTGAACTTCGTGAAGCTCACACGCGAGCAGCAGCTTGACGTGCTTTCGCGTACAATCAATCTCGGAATGTAATTCCAGAGGAATATAACTGTTGAATATAAGAGGCTGTGGTTTCTACGACGTGGAAGCTGCAGCCTCATATTGTTAAAATCAATATTTTTCCTTTACAGGTTTTAAACCAAAAGCTCTGCGCTGCGTCATAATATCAAAACAAAGATGCTATGGAAAAAGAAGAACAGTATATATACGATCGTTGCGGTAAGCAGAACCCGTTTACTGTGCCCGACGGCTATTTCGATAGTCTGCGCACAGGACTTATGCAACATGCTACAACTACCACAAAAGCAATTCCTCTTTGGAAGCGTTGGCGAGGTTATGTGGCTGCGGCATGTTTGGTGGGTGTGGTTACTGTTGGGCTTGCTACCTATTGGGGCTTAAAAACGACAGACGTTGCCGATACACATGTGGCTGTTGCCGGATATGCTACGGTCGATGATGACTTCTCTGACGATGAATATGCCGATTATACAATGCTCGATAATGACGATATATATTCGTTTTTAGCAAATAATTAAAATCATTATAGTAACCGATTTTAAAGATACAGATACAATGATAGCACTTTTTTGTAAGAATGTACGTAGCGTGTTTGTGTTTTTGGCTATAGCTGTGTTTTGTAGCCAACCAGTCAATGCGCAGAAAAAGCGAGCATTCGACCCCGTAAAATTTGAAGCTGATCTGGAAAAATTCATAGCTTCCGAAGTGGAACTAACCCCCGCTGAAGCTTCCGAGTTCTTTCCAGTTTATCGCGAAATGCGTAAGAAACAGTTGGCGTATTTTAGGAAAGAGCGTTGCTTTAGGAAAGTGGATACCAAGGACGAGAAGGCTTGTGCAGAGGCAATACGTAAACGCGACAAGAATGAGGTAGAGTTGAAGGTCCTTCAGAAAAACTATCATGAGCGTTTTCTGACCATTTTACCAGCCACGAAAGTATTTAAAATATTGAAGGCAGAGCGAAAGTTCCATAGACAATGCTTTAGAAAGGCAAAACCACAGAAGAAATAAAAACTGTAAAGTAAAGGAAAAGAATAGTAAAAAGAAGTGATGGGTAGATATTTTGTAGAGTTTGCATACGACGGAACCGACTATCATGGCTGGCAGATACAGCCCAATGGCAATTCGGTGCAAGAAGAATTGCAGAAAGCCTTGTCCACAATATTGCGTCAGTCGATAAGCGTTGTAGGTGCAGGACGTACAGATACCGGCGTACACGCACGTCGGATGACGGCACATTTTGAGACCGACACTGAGGTTGATTGCATCCAGCTGGTGTACAAGTTGAACCGCTTGTTGCCACGCGATATTGCCGTCCGCTCGGTATTCCCCGTTGCCGGTGACATGCACGCACGCTTCAGTGCTACGCTCCGTACATACCATTATTACATACATACCTCGAAAAATCCGTTCTTGCGAAAGTATTCTTGCGAGATGCACTATGATCTCGACTTCGATTTGATGAACAAGGCAGCTGGCTATTTACTTGAAGTGGAGGATTTCGGGTCGTTCTGCAAGGCTCATAGCGACGTGAAGACCACTCTTTGTGATGTGTCTGAAGCCGTATGGGTGCGCGATGGTGAGAATGCTTGGCATTTCCGCATATCTGCCAATCGCTTCTTGCGCAATATGGTACGTGCCGTAGTGGGCACACTTATAGAAGTGGGTCGCCATCGGCTCACGCTTGAGCAGTTCCGCGAGGTTGTTGCCAGTGGCAATCGCTCGTCGGCAGGTGAGAGTATGCCCGGTAACGCATTGTTCCTGGAGGATGTAAAGTATTAATATTTAGAATTCTAATATCTCACCCCTACAACAATTTTCCTTTTCTTATGTGGCTAATATTGGCATTTTGCTCAGCAGCACTGCTGGGCTTCTATGATGTATGCAAGAAGAAGGCATTGCTTGACAATGCTGTTCTGCCAGTGCTGTTTTTGAACACCGTAATCTGTTCGCTTATATTCATCCCGTTCATTGTTCTCTCGTTAGGAACAAGTGTGCTTGACGGTACTGCTTTTTATGTAGAGCCGAGCACTTGGGCAGAACATAAATATATTATTCTGAAAGCGTGTATAGTGTTGTCATCGTGGGTGTTTGGCTATTTTGCAATGAAACACTTGCCGATAACCATCGTTGGACCGATCAATGCAACGCGCCCGGTTATGGTGCTTGTGGGTGCGATGCTCGTCTTTGGCGAGCGTTTGAACGTATGGCAGTGGATTGGTGTGCTCTTGGCGATTGTTTCATTCTTTCTGTTGAGCAGAAGCGGTAAGAAAGAAGGTGTTAATTTCTCGCATAACCGTTGGATATTCTTTCTTGTTGCAGCAGCCATACTCGGTGCCGTGAGCGGTTTGTACGACAAGTACCTCATGGCTCCGCCTGCGAATGGAGGAGTCGGCTTAAGCAGAATGGTGGTGCAGAGTTGGTACAATATCTATCAGTTGTGCTTGATGGGGGTTACGATGTTTGCTATATGGTACCCGACACGCAAGAAAACTACTCCTTTCAAGTGGCGTTGGAGCATCATTCTGATAAGTGTGTTCCTAAGTATTGCCGACTTTGTCTATTTCTACGCTTTGAGCTTGCCGGGTGCAATGATATCTATCGTGTCAATGGTGCGTCGAGGCAGTGTGGTAGTGAGCTTCTTCTGTGGTGCGATGATCTTTAAGGAGAAGAATCTGACAAGCAAGTTGGTTGATATGCTGTTTGTTATACTCGGAATGGTATTCTTGTATATAGGTTCGCATTAATTGAATTTACGTTTTTTAGTAATTACATTATTCGGCAATCCAATATAAAGTGTTAACTTTGTAGGCAAATCGTAATATAACAAGACAATATCTATGGCACGAAATATATTTAAAGGACTTGGTGTAGCACTTATAACGCCATTCACCTCAGATGGTAGTGTTGATTTTAAATCGTTGACCTGTTTGGTGGAACATCTGATTGATAATGGCGCAGACTTCCTCTGTATCCTTGCCACGACGAGTGAGGCTCCTTGCTTGTCGGCATATGAAAAGGAAGAGGTGAAAAAACATGTGATTGACATCAACCGCGGACGTTTGCCAATACTTATGGGATGTGGTGGCAACAATACAAAGGCTATTGTTGACGAACTGAAGAATAGTGATTGGCGTGGCATAGATGGTGTGTTGAGTGTTTGTCCGTATTATAACAAACCCTCGCAGGAAGGTCTTTACCAGCATTTCAAGGCAATAGCAGAGGCAAGTCCGCTGCCGGTTGTTCTTTATAATGTACCTGGACGTACCGGTGTGAACCTTAAGGCAGATACTACAGTTCGTTTGGCTAACGATTGTGAGAATATCATTGCAATCAAGGAAGCCAGCGGCAGCTTGGAGCAAGTTGACGAGATTATAAAGAACAAGCCGGCTCGTTTCGACGTGATTAGCGGTGACGATGCTCTCACGTTCTCTATGGTGGCGAGCGGGGCTGCCGGTAGCATATCCGTTATAGGCAATGCCTTGCCCAAGGAAGTGTCGCGTATGATTCGCTTAGAGTTTAACGGTGAGTATGAGGCAGCACGCACAATACATCATCGTTTCACCGAGTTGTACTCGTTGCTCTTCATTGATGGAAATCCGGCAGGTGTGAAAGCACTGCTGCATGAAATGGGATTTATAGAGAACGTGTTGCGTCTACCGCTTGTTCCGACACGTATCACAACTCTTCAGAAGATGACAGAGATACTGAAAACTCTGAAAATATAACTCACAGCATTTTGCTGTACGAACATTAACGTGGTTTGACACACAAGGCTATCATATTTCCTACGCTATGCATAGTGTTGTTAGCAATCTTTCTTGTTAATATCTTTTACGGAGCAGTTAAAATACCAGCATCCGAAGTGTTAGGAATATTAAAAGGAGACATTGCTTCCAACGTCTCATGGCAGTACATAGTTATGAGCTATCGCTTTCCGCAGGCTCTTACGGCGTTGCTTACGGGTAGCGTGTTATCGGTATGTGGTCTGATGTTGCAAGCTATATTCCGCAATCCGCTTGCCGATGCTTCTATTCTTGGCATAAGCAGTGGAGCCGGATTGGGCGTGGCTTGCGTTATGCTGTTGTTCGGTGGAGGCTTGTATATAGGCGGTTTGTCGTTTGGAGGGTTCGCTGCAGTGTTTGCTGCAGCTCTTTCTGGCGCATTGGCTGTTACGTTTATAATGCTTTTTCTTTCAAGTGTTATTCGTAATAACGCCTTGCTTTTGGTAGCTGGCGTTATGCTCGGTTATGTCACGTCATCTGTGGTTATGCTCTTGAACTTTTTTGCGTCGGCTGATGGAATAAGAGCTTACGTCCAATGGGGAATGGGCAATTTCTCGGGCGTATCCGAAACGATGTTGCCATTATATGCTGCTGTTTCCATGATTTGCATAGTTGTCTCATCCCTACTTGTGAAGCCCTTGAATCTGATGCTTATTGGAAGTAGATATGCAGAGAATTTGGGAGTAAACATAAAGCGTTTGCGGACGACGATACTGTTGCTGACAGGAATAATGACTGCCTTGTCAACATCTTTCTGCGGGCCGATAGCCTTTATTGGCTTGGCTGTTCCGCATCTGGCTCGCTTATTGTTACGTACAGACGATTTCCGGTTTATTATGCCAACCACAATCCTTATTGGTGCCTTGGTCGCCTTACTGTGCAATTTCGTATGCGTACTGCCAAGCAATGGCGGAATACTGCCGCTGAATGCGGTGACACCATTCTTGGGTGTACCAATAATATTATATGTAATATCAAGAAAAAGCTACTCGTTATGATCGAAACAGAACGTATTAAACAGCTACGTCAGTTGCTGCATGAATATAACCACAACTATTATGTGCTGAATATGCCCACGGTCACCGACCGTGAGTTCGACGATTTGATGCATGAATTGCAGCGGCTTGAAGAAAAACATCCGGAACTCTACGACTCCAATTCGCCGACACAACGTGTGGGTAGCGACCTTACACAGGGCTTCGCGCAGGTCGAACATAAATATCCGATGCTCTCATTGGCTAATACATACAATGAGCAGGATGTGCAGGATTGGTACGAGTCGGTTAGGCGTGGACTTGAAGGCGAGGAGTTCGAGGTATGCTGCGAGATGAAGTACGACGGATTGTCGATATCGCTCACATACGAGAACGGACGTCTTGTCCGTGGTGTCACACGTGGCGATGGAGTGTATGGCGATGACGTGACAACCAATGTGAAGACTATCCGTTGCATACCGCTTGTGCTCAATGAGAACGTTGCATACCCGGAGGCGTTTGAAATTCGTGGCGAGATACTTATGCCGTGGAGCGTATTCGACGATCTGAATGCAAAACGTGAGGCAGCAGAAGAACCATTGTTTGCCAATCCGCGTAATGCAGCAAGTGGCACATTAAAGAGTCAGGATCCACGCCTTGTGGCCGACCGTCATCTTGATTGCTACCTCTACTATCTGCTTGGCGAAACTCTACCTTCCGACGGACACTACGAGAACCTGGCTGAGGCTGCGAAGTGGGGATTTAAAATCTCACAGGGTATGCGTAAGGTAAAGACTCTTCAGGAGATCTACGACTTTATTAATTACTGGGATGCAGAACGCAAGAACTTACCCGTGGCAACAGACGGAATAGTACTAAAGGTGAACTCTATTCGTCAGCAGCAGCACTTGGGATACACGGCAAAGTCGCCACGTTGGGCTATCGCTTATAAGTTTAAGGCAGAACAGGCGGTTACACGTCTGGAAAGCGTGTCGTTCCAAGTGGGACGCACCGGAGCCGTAACACCGGTGGCTAACATGGATGCAGTGCGACTTGCCGGTACAATGGTCAAGCGTGCCACGCTTAACAATGAAGATTTCATAAAGAATCTCGGTTTGCACATCGGCGACTATGTATATGTTGAGAAGGGGGGCGAGATTATCCCCAAGATTGTAGGCGTTGATGTGACGAAACGCTCTGCTGAAGCACAGCCGGTAGAGTTTGTCGATTGCTGTCCTGAGTGCGGCACTCCGCTTGTGCGTTACGAAGGGGAGGCTGCGTATTATTGTCCGAACGACACGGGATGTCCGCCGCAGATAAAAGGACGCATAGAGCACTTCATTGCTCGCAAAGCAATGAATATCGACTCGTTAGGTCCCGAAACAGTTGACGACTACTATCGTCGTGGACTAATACATAACATAGCCGACCTGTATTGCATACAAGTGCAGGATATTAATGGCAGCGGTAATCGCGAGCGTTCGGCACGCAAGATAGTATCAAGCATAGAGGCTTCCAAGCAAGTGCCCTTCGAGCGCGTTGTCTTCGCTCTCGGTATACGTTTTGTTGGCGAGACATCCGCACGCCAGCTGGCTCGCCATTTCAAAACGATGGAAGCATTGCAGAACGCTTCGTTGCAGCAGCTGATGGAGGTCGATGGAGTGGGAGAGGTGATAGCCAAGAGCATTGTGGCTTACTTCCACAATCCTGCAAACATGGCGATTGTCAACCGTTTGCGCGACTATGGTCTGCAGATGCAGCTTTCTTCTGAACAGATAGCAAGCGCAACGAACAAACTCGAAGGTAAGAGCATAGTTATCAGCGGTGTCTTCTCCAAGCACAGTCGCGATGAGTACAAGGCTATGATAGAGCAGAACGGAGGCAAGAACGTCGGCTCCATCAGTGGCAAGACTTCCTTCATTCTTGCAGGCGAGAATATGGGACCGTCGAAACTGCAGAAAGCCGAAAAACTGGGCGTGCAGATAATAGACGAGGATACGTTCCTCAGTATGTTAGAGTAATAATGTAGAAACCATACATTCAGAATATGAAAATAGTAATAGGTATAGACGTAGGCATTAGCACTACAAAAATCGTAGGTATCAACGAGGAAGGCGATGTCGTGTCCCCAATCCGAATACGTGCTACCGATCCCGTCACCTCGCTTTATGGCGCATTCGGAAAGTACCTGCACGACAACCACATCCAGTTACATGATGTAGAGAAAGTCATGCTTACCGGTGTAGGCAGCGCATATATCAACGAGCCGGTGTACGGGCTGCCGACAGACAAGGCTGAAGAATTTCTCGCCGACGGTTTGGGTGCTCGTTACGAAACACATCTCGACCGTATGCTCGTCGTCAGCCTTGGCACTGGCACATCCATTGTGAAGTGCGACGGCGACGACATCAAGCATATCGGCGGTATCGGCATCGGCGGCGGTACGTTGCAGGGCTTGTCGCGCCTGCTACTGAAGACCGACGATATAAAACAGGTGGCAGCGTTGGCAGAAGAGGGCGATCTCTCGCATATCAATGTGCTCATCAAGGATATCTGCACAAACCCTCTGCAGGGGCTTCCGATGGATGCCATTGCCTCATTGTTCGGCAACGCCAAGATGAATGCCTCTCGCGAAGACATAGCCCTCGGACTAATCTGGATGGTGCTGCAGTCAATTTGTAGCGCAACGATTCTCTCGTCGTTGGGCAGCGGCATAAAGGAGTTTGTGATGATAGGCAATCTTACGCTTCTTCCGCAGGTGCGCCATGTCTTCCCCGCAACCGAACGTCTGTACGGCGTAAAGTTCCGCATACCGCGCTATTCCGAATTCTGCACAGCCATTGGTGCAGCCCTGTCTTACCGCAACGTTCAAAGCACAACGCTTTAATACTCAATGTACGGACCTATCCGTTCAATGTCATGGCTGGAGAATTCTTTCATCAGTTTCAGCTCCGATATCGAACGGATATTTCCGCGCAAACGTCTGTAGTCGCTTATAGCGCGAGCCTGATAATAATTCAAGTACGGATGTCGCTTAAGTTGTGACAGCGTCAATTGGTTTATGCGCAATCTACGGATGCTACTCTCGTCAATACTGATGTATTTGACAGCATCCTCTGGGAAACCTTCTATTTCCAACAACTGCTCCTTACTTACAAAACCGCCCAATTGGTTGCGGTACCTTACAATTTGTCGCGAGTAATAGCTGCCGATACCCGGTATCTTCATCAGTTCTGTAGTATCAGCACCATTTATCTCAATGTGTTCTCCAATGCGTATTTTAGGTGTATAGGCTTTATGTTCCATGTTCGGTGCATTTTCGCCATTATCCGATGCGTATCGGCTGCTGCGTTCGTATCCTCGTTTGCGGTTTCTTACTTCTGCCAGCGAACTCGCAGGCAAGTAGTCCGCACCGATACGTATATACGGCTCCAAACGCTTGTAGTCCTTAACAGTCAGTCCATAGACATATGCAAAGTCCTCCTTGCATTGATACACACCGCCCCTCGCCCTGTACTTATATATATTGCGAACCTGCCAAGGACGCAACCCCAATTGAAGAAGTTGCGTACTGTCCGCAGTGTTCGGGTCGAAGTAAAACAACTTCGACCCTTTGTTCGTCTCTTCCACAACATAACCTTGCCCGTCAGCACTCTCATGGCTTTCGTCCTTTACCGTGGCAGTCTCCTTTCTCTCCTCAATCTTGTTGCTGGTGTCATCAGTTAGCGACACCGCACCAAAGAAGATGATTGCAACCAACGCTAAAGAGCATAAGCATATAAAAGTGCGTCTGTCGGCTCTGGTCATATAGAAGAATTCTTTCAGAAACATTGTGGCGTATTATAAATGGGTTAGTCCTCCATCAATTTTCTGTAGCGACCCTTCTTTATTTCTTCATTTCCGAGTCTGCGAGCCTTGTTGATCTCGTAGTCCGAATAACTTCCCTCAAAGAAGAACACCTCGCCGTCACCCTCAAAAGCAAGAATGTGCGTACATATACGGTCAAGGAACCAACGGTCGTGGCTAATCACTACAGCACAACCAGCGAAACCCTCAAGACCCTCCTCCAGAGCACGCAGCGTGTTCACGTCGATATCATTAGTCGGCTCGTCGAGCAACAGCACATTGCCCTCCTGCTTCAGTGCCAACGCCAGCTGCAGACGGTTGCGCTCACCGCCCGAAAGAGTCTCGCAGAGTTTGCTCTGGTCCGTTCCCGCAAAGTTGAAACGCGAGATGTAGGCACGCGCATTCACATCCCTGCCACCCATACGTATCGTCTCGTTACCCTGCGAAATAGTCTCGTACACCGACTTCTTCGGGTCAATATCCTTATGCTGCTGATCCACGTAAGCCAACTTAACAGTCTCTCCAACCTCAAACGTACCGCCGTCAGCATGTTCCAATCCCATAATCATGCGGAAAAGCGTAGTCTTGCCCGCACCATTCGGACCGATAACACCCACGATGCCGTTAGGCGGAAGCATGAAGTTCAAGTCCTTGAACAGCACCTTCTCGCCGAAAGCCTTCTTCACATGCTGCGCCTCAATCACCTTGTTGCCAAGACGCGGACCGTTCGGGATGAATATCTCCAGCTTCTCCTCACGTTCCTTCTGTTCCTCACCGAGCATCTGCTCGTAAGCATTCAGACGAGCCTTGCCCTTAGCCTGACGAGCCTTCGGAGCCATGTGTGCCCATTCCAACTCACGCTCCAATGCCTTGCGACGCTTCGAAGCCTGCTTCTCCTCCTGCATCATTCTCGTAGTCTTCTGCTCCAACCACGACGAGTAGTTGCCATGCCAAGGAATACCCTCACCACGGTCCAACTCCAAAATCCATTCGCTCACATCATCCAAGAAGTAGCGGTCGTGAGTCACAGCGATAACCGTACCCTCATACTGCTGCAAGTGCTGCTCCAACCAGTCGATGCTCTCCGCATCCAAATGGTTCGTCGGCTCATCCAGCAACAGCACATCCGGCTTCTGCAGCAGCAGACGGCACAGAGCCACACGGCGACGCTCGCCACCCGAGAGATGCGTAACCGGCAAGTCGCCCTTCGGGCAACGCAGCGCAGCCATCGCGCGGTCCAGCTTCGAGTCCATGTTCCATGCGTCCGTCGCGTCAATGATGTCCTGCACCTCCGACTGGCGCTGCATCAGCTTGTCCATCTTCTCCGGATCACCATAGTACTCCTCCAGGCCAAACTTCTCGTTTATCTCCTCATACTCCTTCAGAGCATCATACGCCTGCTGCACCCCCTCCATAACGTTCTCCTTCACCGTCTTCGCCTCATTCAGCGGTGGGTCTTGCGGCAGATAACCGACCGAGTAGCCCGGACTCCACACCACTTCGCCCTGAGTAGGTTGGTCCAGTCCGGCTATAATCTTCATCAATGTCGACTTACCTGCACCATTCAAACCGATGATACCTATTTTTGCACCATAGAAGAACGAGAGATAAATGTCCTTCAATATCTGTTTACGATTCTGCGGGATGATCTTCGACACCCCAACCATAGAGAAAATAATTTTCTTGTCGTCTACTGTTGCCATTTTATATAAATAGTTTTTTATCTGTGATTAAATTAAAAGTTATCGAAATATCCCTTTGTGAACATATCGTAGGATAAAGCCTCAAGTTCTTTTAGCGTCATATGCTCTATAGCATGTTCTATTTTACGAATTATTTCTTCGCGCTTATAGTCGCTATCGTCATTAAGAGAATGTTGAAAATGACTCATTGTGATAAATAAGATTTAAGATTTCTTTTTGCAAATTTAAAAAATATATCCGACAAATCAGCGTCTTTTTATTAAATATATGTGTGACACACAATCTGCAAACCCAAAATCATAAACTTTTATATGAAACCCAATAAAATATTACAAAAAAGCATTGTGTTTGAAAAAAAAATATTACCTTTGCAGTCGATTTGGAGGTTCCGTAGCTCAGTTGGATTAGAGCAACAGCCTTCTAAGCTGTGGGTCTTGGGTTCGAACCCCAACGGAATCACTTTGTGACCCCATGCGGGTCACATCGGAACAAAACAACGTCAAAGAGGATTCTACTTCGGTAGTATCCTCTTTGTTGCTTATATACAGTTAGTTACGAGCGAGTAGCTTGGAATTCAGACAGTTATTTAGAGGACGAGCGTAATGTCTAATTAACGCAGCGGATTTGAACCTGGTGCTTTGATGATGACATAACGGGACACAACGATACATAAATGTGTGACACTTTGTGTGACACTTTTCTGAAATGTGTGACACTTTCTAAAAACGTGTGACACTTTCAGCCACTAAATAGCTGGAATTGGCAAGATAGCCAATTAAAAATTGTTAAACTCCCATTATTCTCATCTCCTCCACTTATTTGTCCGCTGTACTAAAACCTACTTTAACGATGAAGAAGGAATTGGTAGAGGTCGTCTTCGACCGTAGAAAAAACTCCGAGAAGAGGGGTTACGGATTTTTGGAAGTGCAAGTTTATCTTGGACGTGCCACTCGTAAATACATTATGATTGGCAAGTATTCACCCAACGACTGGCAAGCAGCAGCAGCTTCGCCCGAAACACAAGCTCTGGTAGCAAAGTGTAAGAAAATCATTGCTGCGATGGACGTTCTTGATGAAGAGCGAACCTACGACAATTTCATGTATCACTTCAATGGCGAAGACAAGAAGCCTAAGGTGGAAGTAAAGGAGGAGCAGCCAAAAGAGCCGGAGAAAAGTGGAAAGAGCTTTCTCGACTTTATGGAGGAAGCTCTCGCCAATGAAGATTTGCGCGAAGGTACACGCAAGCACAAGATTTGTGCCATTGAAACCGTGCGCACATTCGGTAAACTCAACACCTATGGCGACTTGACTCCGAAGAACATCATCGCCTTTGACAACTGGCTGCATGATGGCACCCGTACCGATGTGACGTGTTACGGCTACCACAAGAAAATCCACAAGTGGGTTCGCCAGCTTTATCAGATGGGCGAAATTCCACAGGATCCTTATCAAGTGGTGACGTTGAAGCGAGGCAAGTGCCGTGAACGTGAACCGCTCACCGAACTTGAACTGAAGCTCATGCGCAACTACAAGTTCGAGGGCAAACTTGCCAGGGTGCGCGACCTCTTCATCTTCGCTGCCTACACCGGTCTGTCGTTCTGCGACACACAGACCTTCGACTTCGAGAGCATGACGAAGAAGGAAGGCAAGATGTACTACATCGATGGTAGCCGTATCAAGACCGATACGAAGTTCTTCACGCCTATCCTCTCTCCTGCGATGAAGGTGCTTGAGAAGTACGACTACCAACTGCCTAAGATAAGCAACCAGAAAGCCAACGACTACCTTCATGTGATACAGATGGAGCTGCACTTCAGGCAGAAGTTGACTTTCCACGTGGCGAGTCACAACAAAATCTTTTATTGATTGAATATCAGTAAGTTAAGTACTTTAAAGAATGTTACTGCTAACGATTTAGAAACGAGCTATATTCTTTTTCTTTCACAACCTTGCAATATACAAAGAACGCCTCAATTCGGGGGCAAAGATACGATATTTTTCTTAATATCCCATAATTTACAAGAAGAGAAATATGGAAATTAGGACTTTTTTACATGAAATCTCAAACTTGTGAACATAACCCCATCGTAAAATGAATAGCAAGTATTCCTGCTGATTTTATCACATCAGGGAGCATTGTTGTTGATGACGACTCTACCATCAGCTCATATATACCTTTCCGACACAAGCATATAGTGTTTTCATTTGTACCCCGAGTGTGTACAGTTTCAAACCATGATTCACATTCTAACATAAGAAACTGAATCCGTGACCATTTGTGTATTTTTGCCAAACTAACTCCAGTACATACAACAGATGTAAAAGATTTCTGCAAAATCGACCGAAATCATAAAAAAAAACACCAAACCAGCAAATTTCTTAAAGATTATATCCGTTTATTAAGATTATTTTTGTATATTTGCAGCATTAGTTTGGTGGTAAAGCCTATTGGCCAGCCACGTGACAATAGGACTTTACGGAGCAAGCCTATATCACAATTCTTCTCCGTAGTAACAGTCCGTTCTCTCTCATTGGTCTCTCCCTGCGCGGCAGAGGCATACGTTTTTATATTTTTCAAACACTCCAAATTGACAGCGCATGAGAAAGTTTACTTCTTTGTTACTGTTAGGCTTCGCTCTCGGCAGTTTCGCGCAAACGCCCGGAGGAGTCAGCGGAAGCGAACTATGGTTCAAGACTGCGCCTTTGAACTCAGACCTGCAAGGTTATTACTGTTGGCAGGATTTCTCTGGGGATTCCATACGGCTGATGCTATTGGACAGCCGTGGCGTCAAGTCTGAACTTACTCTTCCGAACAGTTCAGTCCATTACTTCAACTTCAATCCGAGTCTCTGGCTCGCAGACGGATTTCGTAGTCTGAGTGCCAAACTCAAACACGGCAACCTCTCGCAGGCTACCGTCATCGGTGTCTTTGCACCGGAACTGGCAACCATCGGCAAGGATATGGTTGTCTATGCTCTTGACGGCCGCAAGGGCGACGGAGCCATTCTGAGCAAGGACAAAGCCGTAAGGGGTAGAGGCGTTGAACCACTGGACTATGGTTCAGCATCGGGTGAAGACCTGCTTTATCAATCAAGCGATTCTTTGTCCGAGAACGGTTTTAAGGAAAGCGCTCTGCGCGTTGTGTCCTACTTCAAGGTAAGCAATCCTTCAACAACATTGTGGGGAGACAACTCCAACACCACCTTATTCATAGGAACACCTTCCACCTCGGGCAGTTTCGGTACGGATATCCCGACCTCGCTCTTCGGTAATGCTTCCATCCGGGGATATGCCCCTGAACTTATTGTTTTCAGCAGGATGCTTACACCCGATGAGCGCAGAAAAGTGGAGAGCTATCTGGCGGTAAAGTACGGCATCACCCTCAAAGGCTCGTATCTTGACAGCGACGGAAACCTGACTTGGGATATGGCGGAGAACCAAGCCTAC
This sequence comes from Leyella stercorea DSM 18206, assembly GCF_000235885.1. Taxonomy (GTDB): domain Bacteria; phylum Bacteroidota; class Bacteroidia; order Bacteroidales; family Bacteroidaceae; genus Prevotella; species Prevotella stercorea. Next base: position 18,006 of record NZ_JH379434.1, on the reverse strand, counting down.
CACCATAGGGTCACAGCTGTTGGAACAGACATGGCAGGAAGTCTCTCCCAACCGCTTTCCGCAACATCATATGAGGAAAGTCCGGTATATTCGGCCTTGAAGGAGAACGGAACTTATCATGACGCAAATCCATACAACCTTTCATCCGCTTCCCGTCTGCTTGTCATGGGACGTGAAAACGGCAATCCGATGCCGGACAGAGGCTTTACTTTCTGGGGCGACGATGATGTGGCACTTGCAACATATACCTCACCTACAGATTCCCTGTGGCATGTCATGAAACGTACATGGATGGTCAAGACCAACGTGCCGTCAAAGCCCGACAGTACAGTGGCAAGATGGACTGCGCAAGGACTTGAAGTGTCAAGGAATGGCTTTACTGACAATATCATCCAAGAGAAAGCCGTTTCCGGAGCTTATGCCACGACCCCAGCCCTTGTTGGAGGTGGCGGTGCTTTTGAGTTCACCTGTCCGACAAGTCACCCGACTTTTGACGTTGGCTTCGGAAGCATCGGTGGCAGCACATGCAAGTATGGATTCCGGTTCACCAATGCTGGAGTTGTTTATCCGATCATCAACGGAGCGGTCTCAAATTCATACATCGCCACGGATGTTGACGGAACGGACATCTCTATCCGCAAGGAAGGCAAAAACATCTATCTGCGTGTTGACGGAACAGGAAGTGCGACAAGAACCATATCCCTTTCGGATGCAACTGACACAGACACAAATGTGGGCATTATCCGAACGGAAGGAGCAGAGTCCGCCTTGAATATGGCAGGCTTGAGGACAGGAGGAATAGATGATGTCGGTTATATGGCAGAGCTGAGCTATGACCTCACACCGGACAGGGAGTTCTCGGACTATTGCCGCAAGCGTACCGTCATGCTCATAGACCCAAGCGGTGAAGGTGATTTCGACATCAACAGCAATAGCAACATAAGATGCTCCAAGCCTGATATGACAAGGGGCAAGACCATATTCCGCAATATCCTATGGGATGCAGACGGAAGCGGAAGCGATGTGTTCACATTCGCCTATTATGACGGCATTTCCTATGATGCCACTCCTACGCCGTCAAGTTGCGAGAATGGAGTTCCACGCAATGACGGGTATATCGACATCGGCATCAACATCGGTACACCAGTCTATTCCTATGTGCTCAGCGTTGACACCGTTGCAGGAAAAGTAAAAGGAGAAACCATTGCCAGAGGAACATTCTTCGGTGACACGCATAGAATCACGAATCTTGCCCCCGGCGCCTATGCGCTGTCCGTATCACAAGGTGGAGGCAACGAGATTTATGCCACTGGCAACGCACTCTACACCTCATACTCGCATGACACCAGGACCTATCTGTCTGGCGACATCTCATGGACGGTGAACGATACAAAATCAAACTACCGTGTGGGATTGGAGCCAAGCCTCACGGACGAGATCACCCAATATGGCTTCGACGTGCGGGGCGACAAGGCGCATATCATAACCGGTGGATATACAAGCCTAACCAAATATGTCACCATCAAGCCTGGCGATGTGCTCAGTGTTACAGTCCGCAATATGCAGGTCACATACAAGTTGAACGGACAGACCATGCATCATGAATATGTCTGGTCACTTCGTGCATGGCGGTTCTGCATCAAGTACGGAAAGGGCGAGACGCATATCACCGACCTTACCGTAAACGGTACGCCTGTAACCTCATTCACCACAAGGGGCAACGTGCAGATAGAAACACCCAAGAAGTGTACGACAACGATGACCGTCTATGTCGGCAGCGAGTGTGATGCAAGTATGCCTAACGGAACACAGGCAAGGGAGAGCCATGTGGGCAGCTCGGACAGACAGGCTGACAACTCCTTCATTTCTGGAGAAGACGAGGATTTCACTGTCAATGGCAACGGTTCTACGACAGGCATCTACGAGGCTAAACTCACACAGGACAAGCCTTCTGCAGCCACATTGATGGTGTTTGACGTATCAGGCAAACTGGTAGTGTCACGCCAAATGACAGGCGAAAGCGTCAAGCAGGCCGACTTCAAGGTTCCCGCATCGGGTGTGTATGTCGTGAAGGCAATCTCCGAGAATGGGGAGCATACAAGGAAAATCTCAGTAAAGTAACTTAAAGGAAGATACGCATGAAGAATTATATACAGAAGGTGGCGTGGGCATTGGTTTTACTGCTTGCCGCCACACTGTCCCTTTCGGCAAAGGACGGGACAGCCGTGAGAAAGCTCTTCAAGAAGGGTGTCTCTGACAGTATCTCCGTAGGAGGTAGCAAACTGGTCGTTCTTCAGAAAGACCTCATTCGGAACAGAAGCCTTTCCGTGAACTCTATCGGAGAGGAGAATGTCCCTGAGCTTGACTTTGCCATGACCAATGTCACGGCAGGAGGACATGGCTACCGTTTTCTCCCTCACGGAACACACTTCACAGGCGAGGGCGCGACTGTCAAGATAAAGTATGACCGCACGAGGATACCAAGCGGCTATACCGAGGACGACATCCGTACCTATTACTACGACCCGGCCGAGAAGCATTGGGTTGCGTTGGAGCGTGTGCGTGTGGACAAGAAGGAAGAGTGTGTCGTTTCAAAGACGACCCACTTCACCGACATGATCAACGGTGTGATACAGGCACCGGAGTCTCCGCAGACCGAAGGCTTTGCCCCGACGATGATGAACGACATCAAGGCGGCAGACCCTACGGCGAAGCTCAATGTCATTGCGCCTCCAAGCGCAAACAACCGTGGCTCTGCCAACCTGCAGTATCCGTTCGAGATGCCGCCAGCACGAAACGGTATGCAGCCAAGCCTTGGTTTGCAGTACAGCAGCGAGGGCGGTAGCGGTTGGCTTGGCGAGGGTTGGAACGTCAGCGTGCCAAGCATTACGCTTGACACCCGGTGGGGCGTGCCTCGTTATGACCTGTCAAAAGAGACGGAGACTTATCTCTTGTCCGGTTCAATGCTCTCCACCATGGACGACAACGGACAGATGGGAGTCGCACACCGTGGCGAGAAGATGAACAGAAAGGCGGACCGCCAGTTCTACACCCGCCAAGGCGGTGATTTCAACCGTATCATCCGCAAGGGTGACAGTCCTGCCAACTATTATTGGGAGGTTACAGACAAGCAGGGTGTCAAGTACATCTATGGTGGTGACGGAGCTGTTGTAAAGGGCAATGTCACCGATGCTTCGGGCAATACCCGTGAGGTGATTGCCGAATGGAAGCTGAAACGTGTCGAGGAACTCCACGGTGACTATATAGAATATGTGTATGACATCGTGGATGAGGATGTGCGTGGCGGCTTGAAGGCCAAGGCTGCATATCTGAAGGAGGTTCACGCAGGTAATGCAGGACAGGAACCGCACACCGTTGTACTCTTTGATGGCAACAAGGTAAAGCAGGTAAAGACCAACAATGCCCGTTATGGATTCCTCGCCTCCTCCAACAGGCTGTTGGAGAAAGTGACCGTGAATTTCCAGGGCGAGACATTGCGCAGCTATGCCTTTGACTACAAGGAAGGTGCATTCCACAAGGAAATGCTCACAGGTGTCAGACAGTATGACAACACCGGAAAGGAAGTGGCTTTCCAGAACTTCGACTATTATGATGATGTGCAGGCAGACAAGGGTTATGTTCCTTTCAAGGACGATTCCGAGAAATGGAACACGCACGATGATGGACTTGACGCTGGTTTTGTCAATCCATTGAAGACTGTCAGCAAGCGCTTCAGCGACAAGCCAACTGCACTTGGCGGAACGACAAGTTCTTCTGTAAGCGGTTCGTTCTATGCAGGTGTGGGACCTTGGGACGGAAGCAAATGGAAAAGCAATACAATAGGAGGTTCTTACAGCTACTCCAGCGATACCAGCAAGGGACTTTCCGCATTCGTTGACTTGAACGGTGACGGACTTCCTGACAAGGTATACAAGTCTGGTGGTTCCGTATATTATCGTCCACAGGTCAAGACTGACAACGGAGAAGTAGTATATGGTGAGCCTGTCAAGGTAAAGGGTATCAGTAACTTCTCGACAACCAAAAGTTCTACGAACTCTTTCGGTGCGAAAGCCGTTGTCGGTTGGAATGTTCTGACTGCCGTTGTCGGAACGGACAAGTCAACCACTAAGACAAAGACCACTCAGTATTTCAGCGACATCAACGGTGACGGACTTGTTGACCTCGTTTCCAATGGCAAGGTATATTTCAACCATTTGGAGTTTGATCAGTCTGGCAATGCCGTGCCTACGTTTACATTGAGCAGTGCCGACACGCCAAGCCCAATTATCTATGGTGGCAAGGTTGACACTTCTGTCATGGAGGTCAGTAAGGATGAGCAGGCGGAAGCCATCAAGAACTCACCGATGGAGGATATTGTGCGTGTATGGCAGGCTCCTAAGGACGGAACTGTCAGCGTAACTGGTCAAGTAAGCCTCATTGCACCAACAGATGACTATGATGCTGACGAGTATCAGAAGGCAGACGGCGTAAGAATTGCCATCCAAAAGGGAGGCAATGAACTTTGGAACAAGACGATAGCCAAGGGTGACAACAGTCCATACAGCGCAGCCGTATCATCTGTTGCCGTCAAGCGTGGTGACAGAATCTATTTCCGTGTCCAGTCTGGCTCTGAGGAAACAAGCAACGGTTCTTTTGACAAGGTGAGCTGGTCGCCTACCATTACATACGCTGGCGAGTCAAATATCTTGCCTAACGGGCTTTCTTCAACAGAGTACAAGCCTGAGGATGGTGCCATCTATGATGTGAACACCTCTGCCAATGTGGAGAATGGTTCAAGCGTGGAAGTTCGCAGTGCCTTCCACAAGCCTGTAACAACCGACGATGTTGTTCTCTGCATCATCGGCAGCAATGAAAAGAAAGACAGTGACGGAAACGACAACCCGAACTATATCGAGAAGACTGTCTTTGCTCGTACATTGAAGGCTAATGAGGCTTTTGGTGGCGATTCTCTCAACATCAGTCTGGAGAATACAGAAAAGCTGACCAACTTCAGCTTTGAGATTTCATCTACCTCAAATGTTGATTGGAAGAATATCGGTTGGCAAGCGTCTGTAACTTACAAGGATTCTGCCAATGTTGAGCAGACCATGGCAGTTCCTGCACATTACAAGATATTCGCCAATGCCTTGAAGGAGGGTAAGCCATATCTAACCACAGCGGCAGACACTGCTTTGGTAGTATCTCCTGTACTCGCACTTTCTGACAATGCCCTCAATGGTGAGGTGGTATTGACGGCAAAGACTGTTGATGCCCTTGTCGGCAAGAAGATATTCAAGATACAGAACGGTATTTTACAGAGCGATACCTTACGCCTTTCAAACTTTGGCGGAAAGAAGATTTGGTTTGAATACAGTTATCCTTCAACCATTTCTGACGGAGCGTTGACCTCTGCTTCTGTTTCTGTTCAGAAAGATGCTGCGGGACTTGTTGTTGAAAGTGTTCCTGCTGGATTCTATGCAGAAAGCGATAACAATGGCTTCGGTATGCTCTACCGAGGTTGGGGCGGCTTTGTCTATAATGCGGCAGAGGGCAGATACGCCAAGCCTATTGACGAGTCATTGCTGAAATTGCCAGAGAACGAGGACGACAAGGTTGATCCGCTCACGATGGCATTCACCCCATTGGGTACCGACCAGACCTCCATGGACAAGTGGGTCGGTCAGCGACAGGACATCTATCTTACTGCAACCGAGGCAAGTACAGCCCGACTGACCGAGCAGGATGTTCTTCTCTCCAATCCGTTGGAGAACGATACCGAGGTAGCAGGACTTGCAGGTGAGTATTTGCAAGGTACTGGTGCTGCGGCAGTAAGCCAAGTGATGTCCAGCAAGAGCACGGTAGTGCAAGGCGGTGCGCTTGGTATCACACACAACGATGCGAGCGGTAATGCCAAGACAGAGGTCACCATGATGGACATGAATGGTGACGGATTCCCTGACATCATCGCTGGTGGTACGATTCAATACACCAACTCTCTTGGTGGACTGAGCGGCGAAATCTATAAGGGCATCGGCTCCAGCAACTCCGACAATGCTTCACAGGCATGGGGATATGGCGGCAACCCTGTGGCTTCAGCGTCAAGCATCACAAATCTAATCTCCAAGGGCAAAGCAACCATACTGAACCAGCAGACTGCATGGCTGGCTCAATTCTCCATTTCTGGCAGTGCGCCAAAGAATACGGATGAGGCAGTTGAATCTTTCATTGACATCAATGGCGATGGACTTCCCGACAAGATTCTTTCAGACAAGAAAGTAAAACTGAATCTTGGCTATGCTTTCACTGAGCCTATAGATTGGGAACTTGACCGTGTTCAAGACGGTAAGAGTCTTTCTTATAATATTGGTGCAAGTGGTAATACTCCTGAGGCAGGTTGGGGTAAATTTCAAGATGAAAAGTATAAGGATATAAACAAGGCTTCTGGTAGTTTCTCAGCAGGTTTCGGTATCGTAACCTCTGAAAGTGAAGAGGAATACAACCTTATCGACATCAACTCTGACGGTCTTCCTGATAAGGTATGGAAGGATGGTGACGGTATAACTGTTGCCCTCAATACAGGCAATGGCTTTGACGAGCCTATCAGTTGGAAGGGTGCAAGTGCGCTTAGTGAATCTGCCTCTACATCAGAGTCTGCAAATGCAGCGTTCACTTTGACCATCAACATTCCTGTCATAAGCATCAAGATTTCAACCAACCCTGGTGCATCAACCTCGCACAGTATCAATCGTCCTACCTACTCTTTGCAGGATGTTGATGGTGACGGTTATCTTGACATCGTTGAGTCTGAGAAGGAAAGCGAGTTGAAGGTTACACGCTCTGCCATTGGCAGAACAAACATGTTGAAGTCTGTCACCAATTCCTTGGGCGGTACTTTCACGCTCGACTATGCGCATACCACTCCTACCTACGGACTTCCTGGTGGCAAGTGGGTAATGGCTGCCCTTACCGTTGATGATGGTATCCATGACGATGGACCTGTCATGACTACCGCCTTTGAGTATAAGGACGGCAAGCGTGACCGCCATGAACGTGAGTTCCTCGGTTTCGGTGAGGTCATCACCAAGAACCTTGACACGGAGAAAGGCAATTCTGTTTACAGACAGGCTGTTGAGAACTACGATGTTGCCAACTACTACACGCAGGGCAATGTTACCGCCACATCCGTAGAGGATGCCAACGGCAACAAGTACACCGAGACAAAGAACCGTTACGACAGCTACTATCTGACTGCCGACGGTGACAAGTACACGTTCGCAAAGCGTGACGTGAACCTTTGGAGCGACCGTGCCTCTGCATTCGTCCCTCTCCGCTATACGGCAAACTTGCAGTATGAGGGTGCTGCAAACGGTGTGGTTACATCCGAAGCATGGAATGAATACTACCTCAATGGCTATCATGGTGAGTTGAAGTCCTACAAGTACAGCGACAAGGGAAGCCTTGGCGAGGACGGAAACGGAAAGTTTGACTATGCAACCGCCATTAAATACACGGACAATGCAAGCAAGCACATCTTCGGACTTCCTGTTGATGTTACTGTTACAGGCGGTGACGGCTCACTCTATCACCATGTGACGGCGAAGTATAATACCAACTACGCCAACCACATCACGCAGATTACACAGCAGTTGAATGATGGCGAGGCTGTTACGGATTACAAGTACGACTCTTACGGCAACATCATCCAGAAGACTCTCCCTGCCAACGGCAAGGGACAGCGTATGTGGTACAAGTACCGCTATGAGCCTGAGATGAACATGTATGTTGAGCGCATTGACGATGCGTGGGGCTACCGCAGCGAGCAAGGCAATTTTGACTATCGCTATGGCATTGCCAAGGAGCATCGTGACCTCAACAACTTCTACTATGAGACTGATGTTGACGACCTCGGTCGCATTACTGGCGTGCGTGGTCCAAATGAGTTGGCTACGGGCGTGCCTTATGCCATCGCCTTTGAATATCAGCCTTTGGCTACCTTTGGTGAGAGTGGCATTACCGCACCTGCTTACGCAGTGACCAAGCACTACGACATCCAGCACCCTAACGATGACTTGGAGACCATTACGTTCGTTGACGGTTTCGGAAGAGCCGTGCAGGTGAAGAAGGACGGTGTTGTGACAAGTGCATCCAAGGGGAACTCTGCCAAGGACGAGAACGTGATGATAGTCAGCGGAAGAAACGTGTATGACGCTTTCGGACGTGTGGCAAAGGCATTCTATCCTACAACGGAAGGAACCGGATCGAAGTCCACATTCAGCAAGTCATTTGACAATGTATCTCCAACGGTTACTGTTTATGACGTGCTCGACCGTGCTGCCTCAGTGACATTGCCGGACAACTCTACGACAACTACGGCATATACTGTTGACAACGGCAGTCATGCACTTGTTACAACCGTAACAGACGCACTCCATAATGTGCAGGCTACCCATACCAATGGCAGTGGCAAGACCTTGAAGACCATCCAGAAGAGCGGTCCTGACGGTGAGATTACCACCTCGTTTGAGTATGACGGCATACAGCGCCTTGTTCGTGTCACCGACACGGAGGGCAACGTGACGACCTCCACTTACGACATGGGCGACCGCCGTACAGAGGTGAACCATCCAGCAAGCGGCATCACCAGTTTCACTTACGATGCACTCGGCAATGTGCTGACCAAGCAGACTGCCAATCTTGCAAAGGAAGGCAAGTTCATTACTTACGATTACGACTATCAGCGTCTGACGGGTATCAACTACCCAGATCATCCGGAGAACAACGTGAAGTATTACTACGGTGGTCGCAACGCTTCTCAGAACCGTATCGGCAGATTGATGCTCCGCGAGGATGGAACAGGTGCCATTGAATACTTCTATGGCAAGATGGGCGAGGTGACAAAGACCCGCCGCACGATGATTGTGCCTAATCAGGCGATAGCAACCTATGTGACGCAATGGACTTATGACAGCCACAACCGTCTGTTGGAGATGATTTATCCTGATGAGGAGAAAATCACCTATTCTTACAATCTCGGTGGTCAGCTTGAAAAGGTTCATGGCTACAAGTCATACGGCTACGACTATGTGAGCAAGATCGGCTATGACAAGTTTGAGCAGCGCACATATTTGAAGTATTGCAACGGTGCGGAGACTTTCTACACTTACGACCCACAGCGTCGCAGATTGCAGAACCTCACGGTGAATAGTGGTGGCAACACCATTATGGACAATGCCTATACATACGATGCGGTGAGCAATGTGCTCAGCGTGGT
>NZ_JH379434.1:0-8725 GCF_000235885.1 Leyella stercorea DSM 18206 | reverse complement strand
GTGCGTCAGTTCCACAGAGTGGAAAGGCTGGCGGACAGATGGCACATACCTATACATACGATGCCCTCTACCGTCTTGTCAGTGCAACAGGTACATATACTGGTGCTGACAACAAGACCGCAAGTTATACTCTTGCGATGGGTTACGACAATATGCACCGTATCACATCAAAGCGTCAGATTCTCACGCAGAACAATGTACAGTTCAACGGCACATTGAATGCAGGTTATGATTTGTCGTACAATTATGGAACTGACACAGGCAAGAAATTCCAGCTTGCCAATGTGAAGGATGTGAATTATCGCACGGAAGAGACACCTTCAGAAAGCGAGAATGTGAACAACAATCATGCCTATGAGTATGATGCCAACGGAAACCTCATTTATGTCAACACAAGCCGTACCAAGAAGGATGGCGTGGCTGACGAGAAGACCACGGAACGCAAACTCAAGTGGGATGAAGAGAACCGCCTCCTTGCTTCTGATGACAACGGCTTTGTTACCAACTATTGGTATGATGCTGACGGTGAGCGTACGGTGAAGACATCAGGTGAGAGTGACCAGGTTTATGTGAACTCTGAGTTTGCAGGAGGTCGCACGAACACCGCCAAGTTCTCACTCTATGTATCACCTTATCTCGTTGCTAACCAAGGCGGACGCTATACAAAGCATATCTATATAGGTAGTCAGCGTGTCGTTTCCAAGATTGGAGACTTCGACTCTTACGGCTCAGACCCACGCCGCATCCAGTATGCAGGTAGTGAGACAGATGGCTTGTCTGTTGATTATAAAGCTAAATATACCGGGCAGTTGCAGGCTATCAAGGATAATTATGCAACCTTTGCAGTGCCGTACAATGGCGAGGACAACAACGACTATGTGGACGGCAAGGGCTTCTGCTGCAATGACGGCAGCTTGGAGGCTGCGCAGGCACGTGTAATGGCAAGAGCAATGATGAACAATTTCCAAGAGGGCGATGCATACGAGAAGATGCAGTTCTACTACCACCCAGACCATTTGGGTAGCAGTAGTTACATCACCAACCTTGATGGCGAGGTGGTGCAGCATATTGAATATGTTCCTTTCGGTGAAGTGTTCGTTGAGGAGCGCAATAACATTTGGAATACGCCTTATCTTTTCAATGCGAAGGAATTCGATGAGGAGACAGGATTGTACTACTTTGGAGCGAGGTATTATGACCCGAGGTTGAGTTTGTGGATTTCTACGGATGCATTAAAGGAAAAAACTCCAAATGTATCACCGTATATTTATACAGATAACAATCCCATCATATATATAGATCCTGATGGAAATTTCAGATGGAAAGCTTTAGCTGAAGCCTCGCGTAAATGGTACAATCTATGGCACAAGAACAAAGCTTCTGAAGTAATTGAGAACAGAGATACAAAGAATCCCAGTCTTAGATATTCTTATCAGGTATGTTCTTATGAAAATGGTGAATTTGTTGTAACTCTTCATTACAAAGTCGGTAAAGAATTTGTCAATGCAGCCCAGAATGTCGGAGATGCTGCTGCTATAGCTGGCTATGCATTAACACTGTCTGTTGCTGGTGCTGAAGTTGGTGTACCTTTGGCTGGTATTGGAAACACAATTTCTGGTGCTGCAGGTATTACAGGAATGCTCATTGATGCAGTAAATGGTGATTGGGCTGATGTGCTTAAGAGTGGTGTTTTTGTACTTATTGACAAAGCAACAGGAAAATTATTTCATAAATATTTGCCTAGTCATGACAAAAAAATCGGTGAAGAAGGTTTTGACTTAGGAACTGAAATATTAGATCAAAATCGCCAACTTAAAATCTCTGGAGCAGAAAAAATCACCGATAAGGTAATAGAAGAAAAGGACTCTAAAAATAATAATACAAAAGATAATAAATAATGGATACGATACCTCTATGGTGCATAATATTTATTAATTGCATAACGCTCTTGAGTAGTGTATGGATACTTATATATTTATACAGAAATAGGAGTAAAAAAAGTTTTTCCACATATATATATGGAATAGCTTCATTGATAGGACTGTTCTTAGGTGTGATAAGTTTTTTTTATTACATCTGTCATGCATTTTGTGCAATATTATTTGGTATAGAAATATTTATTGATACATATATGGAACAGAAAAAGAGTCCTGTTAATAGGACTTATTTCAAAATAACAATTCCTCATCCTTCAGTTCTTAAGGGCTACTATGGCGGTATTGGTTTTATATTCTATGGGATAATGGTGATATTATATTACATGATATAATGCATGTTTTAAAGTAAACAGTTGAGCAGAAGGGGATACAGAAATTACAGATATCTTCCTTCTGCTCCATAAATAAAAGACTCGTTTATCACATAAATACGATTCAAAAATCTGATGTTTTTTAGCATAATGCTATAAAAAGAAATCGTTTGAGTTGTTATAAGATAGCAAACCTGATTATGAAATATTGAAAGTCTTACGGCTATGACTACGTGAACCGTATCGGCTATGACAAATTCGAGCAGCGCACCAACCTGAAGTACTGCAACGGTGCGGAGACTTTCTACACCTACGACCCACAGCGTCGCAGATTGCAGAATCTCACCGTGAACAGTGGTGGCAATACCACCATGGACAATGCCTACACTTACGATGCGGTGAGCAATGTGCTCAGCGTGGTAAACGGTGCGTCAGTTCCACAGAGTGGAAAGGCTGGCAGACAGATGGCTCATGCCTATACATACGATGCACTCTATCGTCTTGTCAGCGCAACTGGCACTTATACAGGTGCGGACAACAAGACCGCAAGCTACACTCTTGCAATGGGCTATGACAATATGCACCGCATCACCTCTAAGCGTCAAATCCTCACGCAAAACAACGTGCAGTTTGACGGCACTTTGAATGCAGGCTATGACCTTACTTATACATACGGCACAGACACTGGAAAGAAGTTCCAACTCGCCAACGTTAAGGATGTGAACTATCGTACAGAGGAGACTCCATCTGAGAGCGAGAATGTGAACAACAGCCATGCTTACGAGTATGATGCCAACGGCAACCTTGTTTATGTCAACACAAGCCGCACAAAAAGGACGGAATTGCTGACGAGAAAGCCGCAGAGCGCAAGCTGAAATGGGATGAGGAGAACAGACTCCTTGCTTCTGATGATAACGGTTTCGTAACCAATTATTGGTATGACGCAGACGGAGAGCGCACGGTGAAGACATCGGGCGAGAGTAACCAAGTCTATGTAAACTCCGAGTTTGCTGGTGGTCGCACAAATACAGCCAAGTTCTCTCTTTACGTTAGTCCATATTTGGTTGCCAACCAAGGCGGACGCTATACCAAGCACATCTATATTGGTAGCCAGCGTGTAGTCAGCAAGATTGGAAACTTTGACTCTTACGGTTCAGACCCACGCCGCATCCAGTATGCAGGTAGCGAGACTGATGGACTTTCTGTTGACTATAAGGTTAAATATGCTGAGCAGTTGCAGGTTATCAAGGATAATCATGCAACCTTTGCAGTGCCGTACAATGGCGAGGACAACAACGACTATGTGGACGGCAAGGGCTTCTACGGCAATGCCGTCATAATAGGCGAACGTGAAGACATCGCTTCCGCTGCCGTCTGCATCCCAGAATATGTTTCAGAAAACGGTCTTTCCTCTGGCAATGTCCGGTTTGGAGCATCTGACATTGCTATTACAGCCTGTGTCAAATTCACCTTCTCCGCTTGGGTCAATAAGCATGATGGTACGCTTGCGGCTGTAATCGGCAAACTCCTTGCTTGGCATGAGGTCGTAACTGAGTTCTGCAAAGCTACCAATATCGCCGATGCCTCCTGTACGCAATCCATATAAATCCAACGACACATCCGAAGTTTCGGTTCTGAAGATGCCCATGCTTGCATCCGTTGAATTTGATTCGGGAATGGTGATGCTTCTTGTGGCACTTCCGATGCCGTCAATGCGCAGATATATTACTTTACCTTCTTTGCGTATGGAGATGTCTGTTCCGTCAACATCTGTTGCTGTGGTTGCTTTTGAAACAACTCCGTCAGTGATGGCATACACATTGCCATCGTTGCCAAACCTAAATTCGTATTTACAGGTGTTTCCGCCATTGCCAGCAAAGCCCATGTCCAAGGTCGGATGGCTTGTCGGACAAGTAAACTCAAACGCTCCGCCACCTTCTGCAAAGGCTGGAGTTACGGCGTATGCACCAGATGCAGCCGCTTCTTGTGTTAGGTTGTCGATAAAGCCGTTCTTGAACACTTCAAGTCCTTCTCCTATCCATCGTGTCATTGTGCTGTCTGGTGAGGAAGGCACATTAGTCTTAATCATCCACTTGCGCTTCAAAACATGCCACAGAGAATCGGTAGGAGATGTGTATGTCGCAAGCGATGCGTTATCGTCACCCCAGAATGTATATCCCTCGTCCGGAATTGCGCTTCCTGCCTCACGTCCCATCACAAGCAGACGGGAAGCGGATGAAGGGTTGTAAGGATTGGAGTCATAATAGGTTCCATTGTCCTTCAATGCCGAATACATGTGACTTTCCTCATACGAGGTTGTCGAGAGAGGTTGAATGAGACTGCCCGCTGCAACTGTGCCGAAAGCGATAACACGGTGGTGGTAGGCTTCATTCTCCGCAATGTCCCATAGCAGGTTACCCTCACTATCAAGGTACGAGCCTTTCAAGGTGATTCCATACTTGACTGCCATCAACTCCGCCTGGCGTTTGGGCTGAGGTGCCAAGAGAGACACCCAACAACAATAACAAGGTGAGTTTTCTCATTTTGTAGTCAATTTGTAGATTTTAAGCTAAACACAATGCGAATAGACTCTGCCACAAGGGAGAGAATGACGAGAGGAAAAGGTCTGTCAAGAAAAGAGAAACAATAGTCGTTTTTTCATGAAGTCCCATAACTAATGTGGAAAGTCAATAGACAATACCACCCAAAAAACGACACAAAAATACAAAATTGACACGAAATTTATGTAAAATATTTATAAAATCTCATAAATATACTAAATATTATATCTTTTTTTCTACATAAAAAGCTATTTTACAGAAAACTTTTCTTATTTTATAAATATTTTATGTATTTTTGTAAAATTGAATTAGTATCTTATTGTAAAATTGTGGTATGAAAAAAATATTGATTATTATAGCGGTATTATTATTTTTACAAGCCAGTGCTCAAGGGTATCGCAGTTGTGAAGATAAGCAGTTGCTTGTATCAAAATTAAGCCATATCTGTAAATATCCTATAAAGCTTCAAGCCAGTAACCAAGAGGCAATTGTTGCTATTGAATATAAAACAGATAACAAGGGAAATGTTGTCAAAAGAAAAGTTGTGGATTGCAACAATAAAAAATTCAAGAGTGCAACATTGGAGGCTTTTGATAAAGTAAAGAATATCCGAATTAATAAACTTCAACAAACAGACACCATTTATTTTCAGTATAAAATACAAGGTTCACTGACCCCGATCCATCCTCTTACAGATGTTGAAATTATTGGTTATGGAAGTTATGACATACCTATATTGATGAAATAGTTTAAGTATTTTTATAAATAATCAAAGAGTCCTGGATATTTTTATAACATCCATGACTCTTTGGTTTAAAATATATAGAGTTTCAACTGCATCTTTCTAAGCTATACATCTTACTTTTTTGTAATAATTCTAGGATCATATATTTCAGTAAAAGCCGCCTTGTTATTTTCGCCACCAAGAACAGGATCATAATATATGAATTTCCCCGCATCTGCATCAACTCCCAATAAAACAACGGCATGACTTCTATCACTCCCCAATCTACAGCAAGCTATTTTACCATTGGCTATTTCGTTTATCAGGTAAGCTTGGCTATAAGGATATGTAGCCGTAAACCAATTGTTTAATGCAGCATCCCAATCAGACGTATTTAAGGCTATTCCTGTGATGTTGCCATTTCTGTCTCTTTGAACCTTGTCTCCGAAATATCTCACAATTTCATTCTTTGAGATGTTCTCGTTAAAATGATTTCCACAATATTGTATCGCACCGATAACACATTCTCCATTTAATACTTCTCGAGTTGCTCGTGTTGTATTGAAAAGAGACTGAATAGGCTTGTCTTTATACATTTCATAAAGACATTGCAACTTTTGTTCTGTCTGTTGCTCCATTGAAGTTTTGCTATACATCACTTCTTCTGGCGAATCATTTTGGCAACTCACAACAGAAAATAGTAAGCATGCAAAAACTGTGATTTTTAATAATCTTTTAAGTTTCATATACACCATATTATATTAATTACTAAATCTGCTCGCAAAAATATAGCAAATCCTTGATAAAAATATATTTTATGTAAGATTTTTCTGAGGAAAAGCTAATTTTTAACGCAATAATACGATATAAGTTATGTATATGTAACTATATTCTGATATTAATTCAAAAATGAAGTCCATTTTATTTTTTCAAGATATATAATTTAGAGTCTCTTGCTTTTGGCTCATTCCCAAACGAATCTATCAGAATAATACCGCTGTCATTCTTCACCTTATAAAATATGTTGTCACCACTTGCCGGATGTTCAAGCATCAAAATACTGCCGTCAATTACTTTGAAGATGCCATTCAACACTTCACAACTATCCGATTCGTTTGCAGATTTCCGCTTCAAACGATAGGTGCCATCTGCATTTAGCGTGAGTATTGTTTCAACATTAGGAGGCAATACACCGCAATATGTTCCTGCAATGGAATCCAAGTCAACACTGTTTTCTAAGACTGCCGTATATTCTTCGACTTTTACAGGATCAATATCGGCATCATTTTGTTTCGTTTCACATAAGATATAAGATGCAACAAGTGAGATAACCAAAACTGCTATAATTATCAATTTCCTCTTTATAGCTACCATAAAAGAAAAAGTGTCCGCAATGTCAAGCAAGTGGCATCACGGACACGAATGAACAGTTGAGAGTTAATGAAAAGTCAGTATTCTGCTATGTTGCTGATGCATGGACAAGCCCTTGCGCTATCGAAAACGATGCGAATGCCGTTGGTCTTAAACTTGTCGAAACGAAGGATGCGCTTGTACCCGATGGTCGTTGTCTATTATTTCTGATTAATTTTCTTTGTAATTTCATTCGCCTCTTTAAATAGGTTATTGGCAATGCTATCTTTAATTGCTGCCATCTGTATCATTTCGTTATGGTAGCGAATTGAGTCCTCGTAAATATTTACACGAGTTCTCACATTCTCAATAACTTCTTTATTTGGGCATACGGAAAAGTTCTTTTCGATGTATCGAACATTGGGGTCGTCAGATGGAAGAACCATCTTCAATGCCCGATATTTCAAGTCAGCCACCTCCCAAGCTTGATGCTCTCGCCATTGGGTTAGATTGCCCCAAATGGAGATAACAAGGGATAGAGCCAAGGCTGCAATGAAAAGAAGAACATACTTTGAAGTTGGTTCTAAGCGGTGGGTGACAACCTTCTTTTGAGGTGTGTAACCTATTGCGTGAAGTTTGTCCTGCACAACTTTTGATGTGGCATTCAGTTCTTGTTTCACCATATTAATGGTATCAAACAAGAGTTTACTTCGCTGTTCCTCTTTGCTTACTTCTTTCTTGGTAAGGTCGATATAGACGCATATCGCCTCTCTTAATTTTGCTAAATTGCCAATAGTTTCCTCTTCTCTTGCGAATACAGAAAGGATGGCTTTTTCAAGTTTGCTTGTGTCAACACTTGCAGGGCTGAGAACTGTTTCCGCTCCTGCGTTCTTTGTGGAGTCAGAAAGTTCATCGACTTTCTGCTCCAATCTCTCAACTGTGCCGTAGATGGCTTCCAATAGTTCTTCTTTCATTGTATATTACTTTTGTTGTTTGAATGGTTTGTAACTTGCATCAAAAGCTAAAGCCCTTTCTGCGTTTCTTCTTTTTCTTCTTGGATGATTCGTCCTCTGGGAAAGACTCAAAGGTCTGAGCGTTGGCAGAAGCAAAAAGTCCAATGGAAGAAATGCCGTCCCAAGGGTCTTGGCTGCTATCCGACATGGATGGCTCATGGTTGCTCTTATGATAGCCTTGCTCGTATTGCAGAGTAGAGTTGGATTTTGGTGATACATGGTTCTCCATTCCCTCAAACCTTGCATTCAGCTTGCCAAAGCTATAGCCTCGGCTAATCTGCGTACCCTTGAAGCTATATCCGTCTTTACAGAATCGGATACCTTGCACCTTGGTTTGCTCCTTGTCCTTATAGACAAACTCCAAGAGAACACCTCGCTTTGCAAGTTCATTCTTGAACTTCTGCCAACTATCAGCGCCTTTCAAGGCATCCTTGACGGCATTGTGAATCTCGTATTTGGCACGCTCAGCATTGCGTAACTTGCGAGTATTAGTATTGCTCTTGTCCGTTCCGTAGGTCAGTCCATACTTGGATTTTAGAGCCTTGGTCACCTGCTCATTACGCCTGTAATCATTCCTGTCTGATAAGAGTTTGCTCTCATTGTTGATGCGGTTATACACGATATGACAATGTGGATTGTCCGTATTGTGATGCCTTACGATGATGAATTGGGTATCTATTATCCCCATCATCTGCATGTATTCAATGGCTATTTTAGTCATGAAATCATCCGTCAAACGTGGCTTATCCTCGGGCTTGAAGCTCAAAGCTATGTGCCCCACAGGCTTCTTAATCCTAGGATTTAGCTGTCTTTGCAGCTCAAAACTTTG
>NZ_JH379433.1 GCF_000235885.1 Leyella stercorea DSM 18206 | reverse complement strand
TTCAGGCGGTTTTTTAATTCCGCCAACAGGTATTTATATGCTAATAATGAACTAATTTACTCGCAATCCACCCCTGCCTTAACCATAAGAATAGAAAACCTATTTTCCATTTAATGCTATTAAGTTTAAATATATTACTACGGAAAGCAGACAATCCTGCCAAAGCTTCTGTACGCGTTAACACATTAAACATTACAGCTTCTGTAAACACGCTAAAAGCTGCTTGCCGTTTAATATCTTCATGTTCTAAGCCTAGTATTTCATAGAGTTTGTCGAGATATTTCAACCGCATTTCATACGTGGAACGGGTAAAATGGCGAGTAATTGAATTAGAATTAACATAATAATGGTAAAATGCTTTTGGAAGATATGAAACTTTCACATCAGTATGTTGCAAAAGCTGTGCCCAAAACAACAAATCCTCACAATGGTTAATGCCTTTTGGAAATCTCACATTATACTTGTTGTAACAAGCTCGTCTTACGAGCTTGTTCCAACAGCTGCCATGCAGCTGTTGGAACAATTCTCGAAGAACTGATTCGGCTTTTAATTTCGATGGCTGTTGCTTACAAAGTGTTTGTTCTGTGTCTGTGTTACTGAAAAAATCACATATCACAACATCTGCATCGTCATTTTCTGCTTTTGCATACAATTCTTCCAACATAGTTTGGTCGACCCAATCGTCACTATCCGCATGAATAACATACTCTCCTTTAGCCAACTCTATACCAATTTGACGAGCTGCACTTACACCACCGTTTTGTTTATGAACAACCTGAAATCGAATATCTTTCTTAGCGTATTCATCCAAGATAGTGCCAGAACCATCAGTACTACCATCGTCAATCATCAATACCTCAAAGTCTGTGAGTGTCTGAACTCTTAGACTTTCAAGCATGCGATTTATTGTTTGTATTGCATTATAAACTGGTAATATTATTGATACTTTCATCGTTTTAAATATCATTTACTACATAATACTCTAATCCTCATAATAAAAAGAAATATGAGCCTTGTTACCGTTATCTTTTCATTAATACAATTATATCTTAACTTGATCTATATTAGCAATTTATGACAATATAGGTGGCGTAAATATTCCGTCTCGTATGATTCCTATACGATTTAACCAGTTACGGATTGTTTTCTTTATCCTACCCCACCAACTTAACTGTTCAAATATCGGGAAATGATACTTTTTCCAAGGGGTAAGCATAAGATATTTCTTGTAGAGTTTGCGATAGGGATGCTGACAATCCTTAAACCAAGGTTTGATTGGTGCTGCGAAATGAATAATTCCAGGGAATCGTTTTGCAGCCTCTAATTCTGGCAAATACTTTGAGAAAATCTTTGGCTTACGATTAAAATAGAAAGTTGTCATGTTCCAGCGAATAGGCAGAAGCGCTATTTTATCTTTGAAATAACAAGCTAATACATCTTGCTCGTTAACTATTATGGAAATAATATTTGTAGCATAGGCCATAATTGGCTGTTCCTGCTCCATTAATCTCCATTTCTCCAAATCACAAACCATAACACCAGAGTTGATACAAAAATCGGTGTCTTTGAGTCCTAACCGTGGCTTGAAGGTTATGCAATCGGGCATGTCCTCGGCTGCCGCTATAACCTTGTCTTGTAGATTCCAATGGTACAACGATGTTATGTCATCGTATACTATCATATCGACATCAAGGAAGAGACACCGTTTCTCTGTTGCTGGTAATAGCTGTGGTATCAGCAACTTGAAATACATAATGGGATTCCATTGACCTACAGGGAAATCGCCAAGGTTATCTATGCCACATGTGATTACCTTTAGTTCTGCTCCATGAGTGACACACACGGTTTGCAACTTACTCATAGTTTCCTTCGTTATTCCATCGGTCAAGAGATAAACAATGAAATGCTTATCCTTGTTGGTACAAAACAGCGAGGTAAGCATCACTGCTGCATGTTGTATATATCCTTCATTGGATACTATAACTATATTGTAATGCATTGAGTTTACAAAATGATTTGTATATAGGTTTGACAAATATACTTTATCCCTAAAAATTGTAATAAAAAACTCTCCTCAAACATAAATACGTTTCATAGTACTTTTAAGTTAGTACGTTAATACTCAATTTAGGGCATAGCCATTTGTATAGGCACTTTTACAAGGCCTACATATTGAGATGTTGTTAGTACTCAATTTAGGGCATAACCCT
>NZ_JH379432.1 GCF_000235885.1 Leyella stercorea DSM 18206 | reverse complement strand
GACGGAAAACTGTTCCGATTCGAAGTTCAAACATCAGATATTAAATATTTCGACAGTGATGCTGTCAGTGTTGTTTCTAATATCGCCAAACGTCCAATAGATTTCAGTATCGAAGATTTGAGAGAACTGGATAGGAATGAGTTCAACTCCGAAGAGGAAATCCAATATCTTCTGCATGAAATTAAGTACGAGAAACCTCATTTTCAGAATGTGATTGACTCAAAGGATATCGAGAGAGTCTTTTGTGTAAAACCGATGTTTGACAATCCTCGTATAATCCGGCAGTCCGGGGCATTTTTCCTTTATGGTATCAATGGCAATAAAAGCCAACCAGCATCACTCAACTTCAGCTACAAAGTGTACATCATCAATAAAGCGCAGAAGCAGAAAATCAGGAAGCAGCTTGAAGCCCTCGGCATAGACAAATCAACGTTGTTCCCAGAAGTCGAACACGTGGCCGAGCATATAAAGGACAAATATCATCTACCTAAATAACCTTTCCCTCATTTAAAAAAAAATAAGCCGAGCTATTACACGGATAGCTCGGCTCTCAACTTGAAAAATTACATCAAGTCTTAATCTCGTGGTATATCTTGAACTTGCAAGTATTTCTCTACTTTGTATAAATAATACTTAGAAGGGAGGATAGCCTGTAAATAGAGTTTCTTCGATTTTGCTGGTTAATAAATTTAATTGATTGTTTGTTATGTTCAAAGGAAAATTCTATATTTGCGAAATATGATATCC
>NZ_JH379431.1 GCF_000235885.1 Leyella stercorea DSM 18206 | reverse complement strand
GGTTTCTCAGTGAGTATTCCGCATCGAGTTTGGCTGCCAGTTCCTTTGTGGAAAGCTGCCAGTCCTCGCCATATAAGTCAGACATACGTTTTGAGATTTCGTCTCTTTTTGACGAATCAAGGCTGTATGTTTTGTCAAGATAGGTAGAGGCAATAAATGAGAGATTGATGATCTTTAAGTCTTCGTCAGAAAATGAGTATCCATACTCAAATGCCTCATTTAAGATCGGTTCGTATGTAAGCCTGTCTTTTTTCAATGCCATAAGTAGTGCATAGTTGTATTCATTTACAACCTCGGTTTTCATATTGACCTCCTTGGCTATTCTGACGGCTGTCATAAATTGTTTGATGGCTTCTGTTATATCTTTATTGTAACTGTGTACAGTTCCTTTGTAATTATAGAGTTGTAACAGGATTTGTGCGCAATCCTGCTCATCATGGTATTTGGGAAGGACCAAAGCTATCCCTTTGTCAAACAAATCATGGCAGAACCCGGCTTCGCGATGAAACTTCACCATGAATCCCCCAAACATAAGGTAGGACGAAGCCATAAATGCCGTTCCGCCAATTTCACG
>NZ_JH379430.1:24504-28804 GCF_000235885.1 Leyella stercorea DSM 18206 | reverse complement strand
TTCTAATTTAAGCCCTAATTTGAGTGCTTACGCATTGATTTTCATTATAACAACTCTATTTCATCAATTATAACTAAAAAATAGTTATGTCACGGCTGCAAAGTTAAGCTATTTTTTCAATTAAACCTAATTTTTAGACTTAATTTTTCACCTTACCCCTATTAATATTTTATTGCAGAAGCGCATTTACCCCCCCCCATTTCGTTGTGTCATAGGACGCAAAAACCCTCGTAAATACGGCATTTTCAACAAAAAGACGGGAGCATAACTCAATAATTGTTTTTTTTTTTGTACTTTTGCCTGTTGACAAGATTTTTGAACAAAAATAGACGCCTTGTACACTTGTCAACTAAAAAAATAAAAAACATGGACGACGAGAAAAAAGACATCATGCCAAGCGATCACTCCGACTACAAACCTGTCAACCGTTTCGACGCTTCAGCAGTGCATCACCTCAGTGGTATGTACCAAAACTGGTTTCTGGATTACGCCTCATACGTAATCTTAGAGCGTGCCGTGCCTCATATCGAGGACGGTTTGAAGCCTGTGCAACGACGCATACTCCACTCGATGAAGCGCATGGACGACGGCCGTTTCAACAAGGTGGCTAACATCGTGGGACACACCATGCAGTTTCACCCTCACGGCGACGCTTCCATCGGCGACGCTCTTGTGCAGATGGGACAGAAGGACTTGCTCGTCGACTGCCAGGGCAACTGGGGCAACATCCTCACGGGCGACCGTGCGGCTGCACCGCGATACATCGAGGCACGACTCTCGAAGTTCGCGCTTGACGTGGTGTTCAACCCTAAGACCACCGATTGGCAGCTCTCCTACGACGGACGCAACAAGGAACCGATTACGCTGCCGGCGAAGTTTCCGCTCCTGTTAGCGCAGGGCGCGGAGGGCATTGCCGTGGGTCTGAGTTCTAAAATCCTGCCGCATAACCTCGTGGAGATATGCGATGCTGCCATCGCCTACCTGCGTGGCGAGGAGTTCCACCTCTACCCCGACTTCCCCACGGGCGGTTCTATCGACGTGGCGAAGTACAACGACGGACAGCGTGGTGGCACCGTAAAGGTGCGTGCGAAGATAGAGAAGCTCGACCAGAAGACTATCGTCATCCGCGAGATACCGTTCTCGAAAACCACATCTACGCTCATCGACTCCATCCTGAAGGCTGTAGAGAAGGGCAAGATAAAGGCGAAGAAGGTGGACGACAACACGGCTGCCGAGGTGGAGATACAGGTGCACCTGGCGCCGGGCGTATCGTCCGACAAGACGATCGACGCGCTCTACGCCTTCTCCGACTGCGAGATAAACATATCGCCCAACTGCTGCGTGATAGAGGACAACAAGCCGTGCTTCCTCACCGTGAGCGACGTGCTGCGCCACTCTACCGACTCCACCATGGGACTGCTGCGCCGCGAGTTACAGATACGCCAGTCGGAGCTGGAGGAGCAGTTGTTCTTCTCGTCGCTCGAGCGCATCTTCATCGAGGAGCGCATCTACAAGGAGAAGAAGTTCGAGCAGGCGAAGTCGCAGGACGAGGTGGTCAGCTTCATCGACTCGAAGCTGGAGCCGTTCAAGAACCAGGTGTTCCGCGTGCAGGACTTCGAGTACTCGTTCCACCGCGAGATAACACGCGACGACATACTGCGCCTGCTCGAGATAAAGATGCAGCGCATACTTAAATATAATAAGGATAAGGCAGACGAGCTGATAGTGCGCATCAAGGCGGAGCTGGCTGAGATAGAGTACGACCTTGCGCACATGACCGACGTGACGATACACTGGTTCGAGTTTCTGCGCGAGAAGTACGGCAAGGATCATCCGCGCCGCACCGAGATACGTAACTTCGACACCATCGAGGCTTCGAAGGTGGTGGAGGCGAACCAGAAGCTGTACATCAACCGCACCGAGGGATTCATCGGCACGGGTCTGAAGAAGGACGAGTTCGTGTGCAACTGCTCGGACATCGACGACATCATCGTGTTCTTCAAGGACGGCAAGTACAAGATGGTGCATGCTGCCGACAAGATATTCGTGGGCAAGAACATCCTGCACGTGCAGGTGTTCAAGAAGAACGACAAGCGCACTATATATAATGTGGTGTACCGCGACGGCAAGGCTGGCGCGGCATACATCAAGCGTTTCTTCGTGCCGACGATGACTGCCGGTCGCGAGTACGACTGCACGCAGGGCACTGCCGGCTCACGCATACTCTACTTCACCGCCAACCCGAACGGCGAGGCGGAGGTGATAAAGGTGACATTGGAGGCGAACCCACGCCTGAAGCGCATCTTCATCGAGAAGGACTTCTCCGAAATCGCCATCAAGGGACGCGCCTCGAAGGGCAACCTGCTCACACGCAACCCTATCCACCGCATCGGACTGAAGAGTCACGGCCACTCTACGCTTGGTGGCAGAAAGGTGTGGTACGACCCGGACGTAAACCGACTCAACTACGACGAGCACGGACGACTCTTGGGCGAGTTCTTCGACGACGACTCGATACTCGTGGTGCTCGACGACGGCAACTTCTACATCTCTACGTTCGATGCCAACAACCACTATGAGGACAACATAAAACTTATCGAGAAGTGGGACCCTGACAAGGTATGGACAGCAGCCCTGTTCGATGCCGACAACGCCAACAACCTCTACCTCAAACGCTTCCGCATGGAGGCGACGAAACGCTGGCAGAACTACATCGGCGAGAACCCGAAGAGCGAGCTACTGCTGCTCACCGACACGCCGTTCCCACGCATAGAGGTCGACTTCGCACCGACCACTGCGCCTGACGGCTCTGAGACGCAACGCCCGTCGTTGGAGATAGACGCGGAGGAGTTTATCGCCGTGAAGGGCTTCAAGGCGAAGGGCAAGCGTGTCACCACGTTCGACGTGCTGGGGGTGAAGGAGCTGGAACCAACACGCTTCCCCGAACCCGAAGCGGAGGAGAACGAGGAGGAAGCTGAAGAGGTAAACCTCGACCCTGATGCTGGCAAGAGTCAGCAGCAGGTGATTGACGAAATGACCGGACAACTTAATATTTTCACCGAGCATGAGGATCTGTAGTCTATTGCTCGCCATGCTATGGTGTACCTCAGGGGGTGCTGCCTCAGGGGGTGCAGTTGTCTCAACTGCACCAACCAAGCAACACGGAAGTATCCCAGAGGGGTGCAGTTGTCTCCGCTCGGCTTTGCCGCTTGCCAGAGCAAGAACTGCACCAGATTACTTAAATACAGATACGTTGGTGCAGTTGAGACAACTGCACCCCCTGAAGCAGCACCCCCTGAGGGAGAATGCTCTTATGCTGGGGGTAGGCTACACCGACATTCTCGACACCTACCTCTCGCCGGAGAAATACCGCGGCACCGACCTGCGCTTTCTGTCGCACACGCGCCGTGAAAATGACTCCACCTGCCTCGTGCACCAGTTGCTGCACGAGGGCAGCATCGC
Organism: Leyella stercorea DSM 18206; assembly: GCF_000235885.1. Classification (GTDB taxonomy): domain Bacteria; phylum Bacteroidota; class Bacteroidia; order Bacteroidales; family Bacteroidaceae; genus Prevotella; species Prevotella stercorea. The sequence continues at coordinate 25,342 of NZ_JH379430.1, read as the reverse complement.
CACAGCCGACAACCGCTCGGGCAATGGGGGCGAGATAGGGGGCGGATACACCTTTGCCTACTCGCTGCTGCGCAAGTGGCAGATGCCCGTGGGCAGTTGTCATCTGCGACTGCTCGCCGGTGGCACCGCGGAACTGAGCGTGGGCTTTCTGTATAACACACGGGGCAGCAACAACCCGGCACAGGCACGACTGGCACTGCAGCTGAAGCCTACCGTGGCTACCGACTTCGACTTCCGACTGTTCCGCCGCCAACAACGACCGTTCACACTGCACTACGAGGCATCGGCTCCGCTCTGCGGTCTGATGTTCTCGCCCAACTACGGGCAATCGTACTACGAGATTTTCTCACGTGGCAACTACGACCACAACTGCGTGCCTACGACTATCGCCTCCACGCCGTCGCTCCGACAGATGCTCACGCTCGACTTCCGTGCGCTGCACACCACGTGGCGCATCGGCTACCTCGGCGACTGGCGCCAGGCAAGCGTAAACAACCTCAAGCAGCACACCTACACTCATGCTCTCGTCTTCGGCATCGTCAGACGCTTCCGCATCGAGAAACTGTAGTCGCCCACGGAACTCACTCTTCTGGTTGAGAAAAACCTCCCACAGAACGCACGGAACACACGGAACCTTCTGGCAGAGAAGTGGCTCCCACAGAACCCACGGAACGCACAGAACCTTCTTGCAGAGAAGAGTCTCCCACAGATTGGCACGGATGCTCACAGATTAGGAGGGTATGGCATCCTGCCATACCCACGCAGCCTCAGGAATCCAGTAGTCTCAGCTCGACTTTACCGACTGTCAGAGCAAGAACTGCACCAACAAAACAAGCAG
>NZ_JH379430.1:21777-24445 GCF_000235885.1 Leyella stercorea DSM 18206 | reverse complement strand
CAAGAACTGCACCAACAAAACAAGCAGGGATAAATCCCACAGAACGCACGGAACACACAGAACCTTCTGGCAGAGAAGCACCTCCCACAGATTGGCACGGATGCGCACAGATTAGGAGGGTATGGCATCCTGCCGTACCCACGCTGCCTTCGGAATCCAGTAGTCTTAGCTCGACGTTGCCGACTGCCAGAGCAAGAACTGCACCAACAAAACAAGCAGGGATATCGCCCACAGAACGCACAGAACACACGGAACCTTCTGGCAGAGAAGTACCTCCCACAGAACACTCTCTAAGTTTATAGAAGAATGCGACGCAATAAAACTTCTGTGAATTCCGTGAATTCCGTGGGAGGACCGACGCAACAAAACTTCTGTGAATTCTGTGAATTCCGTGGAAGTACCGACGCAATAAAACTTCTGTGAATTCCGTGAATTCTGTGGGAGAACCAACGCAACAAAACTTCTGTGAATTCCGTGAATTCCGTGGGAGAACAGACGCAACCAAGCCATCTGTGCAAATCCGTGAAATCTGTGGGAGGACTTATGCAACCTAACTTCTGTGAATTCTGTGAATTCTGTGGGAGGACAGACGCAACCAAGCCATCTGTGCAAATCCGTGAAATCTGTGGGAGGACTTATGCAACCTAACTTCTGTGAATTCTGTGAATTCTGTGGGAGGACTTATGCAACCAAACTCCCATGAAACCTGTGGGAAGATGGCGATACTATCTCGGTTGGTGCAGCGGAGACCGCTGCACCCCCTTTAGAATGTTCAGAGGGCGGAGTGGGTATGGCAAGATGCCATACCCTCCTAAAGAATTATGACAGGATGCCACAACCTCCTAAAGAGTATAACAATAAAAACAAATGCGAATGAGAAGAATAATCACTATACTGTTTGCATCGCTACTGCTGCTGACCACAGCGTGCGTCGACGAAACGGAGTATGCCGACAATCCGCGCGGCAACTTCGAGGCTCTGTGGCGTGTCATCGACGAACACTACTGCTTCTTCGACTACAAACACGAGCAGTACGGACTCGACTGGGACGAGGTGCACGAGCGGTACAGCCGACAGATTGCCGACGACATGACGACAGTGCAGCTGTTCGAGGTGTTAGGCAATATGCTCGGCGAGCTGCGCGACGGACACGTGAACATGTACTCGGCGTGGGACGTGGCACGCAATTGGTCGTGGCACGAGGACTACCCGTCGAACGTGAGCGACACGCTGCTCTCGAAGTATCTCGGCACCGACTACCGTATCGCTGCCGGACTGCGCTACCGCGTGCTCGACGACAACACGGGATACATACGCTGCGCTACCTTCGCATACAACTTCGGCGAGGGCAACCTCGACAATATAATGCTCTACCTCGCACCGTGCAACGGACTGATCATCGACCTGCGCGACAACGGCGGCGGACAGCTCACAGCTGCAGAACAGTTGGCGGCACGCTTCACCAACGAGCGACTGTTGGTGGGCTACATGCAGCACAAAACGGGAAAAGCGCACACGGCATTCTCGGAGATGAAGAGCCAATGCCTGAAGCCGTCGAAAGGCATCAGATGGCAGAAACGGGTGGTGGTGCTGACCAACCGCGCGGTGTATAGCGCAGCCAACGAGTTCGTGAAGTACATGCGCTGCTGCCCGAACGTGACCGTCGTGGGCGACCGCACAGGCGGTGGAGCGGGTATGCCCTACTCTACCGAACTGCCTAACGGCTGGAGCGTGCGCTTCTCTGCCTGCCCTATGTACGACAAGGATAAGAACTCAACGGAGTTCGGCATAGAGCCCGACCATAATGTCGCGTTGAAAGAAGCCGACTGGCTGCGCGGTGAGGATACTATCATCGAGTTCGCACGCGAATTGATCAGAAAGTAAAGAGGCAAAAGTGCCTTTTTACTTTTTTACTTTTTTACTCTTTTACTTTTTTACTTTTACTCTTACCAGTACTTGTTGCGGTAGTACTCCAGTACTCGCAGAGAGATTACTCCAGTTTAGCAGCGAGATTACTCCAGTACTGTGGTGAGATTACTCCAGTACTGCTGCGGTAGTACTCAAAAAGGGTACGCTTATGGGTGTGCAACAACGCTTTTTATAGCTGCATCGTGACCACTTCGGCGTTCGCCATGCGTGGCGTTTCGTTCATCGGCGTGCCGCTATGTACGCTTCTTATCGCCTTGTTCATTATTCCGTGTCCCACGGCAAGCACGGTCTTTCCATCATAATTATCTCTCACGAACTGCAGGAACGCAGCGGCACGCGCCCTCAGAGCGTCGAGTGACTCGATGTCGTCGGTCCACCGAGCATCCTTTAGGTCGGGGATGTATCTGCCGGTGAAGCTGCCCCAGTCGCGCTCGCGCAGCAGCTTTGTCTGCACGATAGCGTCGGGCGTCACGCCATGCGCAGCCGCCAGTATCACACACGTGTCGAAAGCGCGCTTAAGGTCGCTCGACACGAACACGTCGATGGGCGTGTCTTTTAGCTCGGCAGCGAGAGCACGTGCCTGCTCGATGCCGTTCGGGGTCAGCTCGCCTTGAGTCTGCCCCTGCATTATCTGGCGCACATTGTCGACGGTCTCGCCGTGGCGCACAAGGAGAAGGGTTGTCATATTGTGGTTGTTGTTGTTACTTACTAAGCCGAACTAAGCCTTCTTAAGCCTTTC
>NZ_JH379430.1:0-21596 GCF_000235885.1 Leyella stercorea DSM 18206 | reverse complement strand
CATTGCTAACTAAGACTTCTTAGGGCTTTCTTAGCCTTCTTGCTAAGCCTTCTTAAGCCTTTCTAAGCCTTAGCCGAAGTATCCTCGAGCCCTCCCCGACGGGGAGGGTTGGGAGGGGCTTTTTACTTTTAAAAGCACTTTCACCGCTTCGCCCACTGTCGGCACACCGCTCACCACCATTGAGCGTTTGCCGTTCACCTCCTTGAGGTTGCAGCGGCGTGCGTTGGCAGCGATGAAGTCGAGTGCCTTGCCGAATGTGGCACTGCGGTAGTAGGCAGAGTTGGGGTTGCTGACGAACTGCATCTGCATACGTCCCTGTTTGAGTATTATCTTCTCGCAGCCGAGGCTCTTGCCGTAGCGGCGCAGCGCCACCACCTGCAGCAGTTCCTCGCCCTCGTGCGGTATGGCACCGAAGCGGTCGATGAGTCGCTGGCGGTAAGCGTCGAGCTCGTCGTCGTTGTCGATGTTGTCGAGCTCGCGGTAGAGCAGCATACGCTCTGCGCTGCCCGGCACATAGGTATCGGGGAAGTACATCTCGAGGTCGCTCTCCACGGCGCAGTCCTCCACGAAGGCATCGCCCGTGAGGTTGTTGCCCTGCGCTATCTCCTCGGCGTACATGTCGGCAAACTCGTCGTTCTTCAGTTCGGTGACCGCCTGGTTGAGAATCTTCTGATACGTCTCGTAGCCAAGGTCCTCCATAAATCCGCTCTGCTCGGCACCGAGCAGATTGCCGGCACCGCGGATGTCGAGATCCTGCATGGCGAGGTTGAAGCCGCTGCCCAGCTCGGAGAAGTTCTCCAAAGCCTCCAGTCGGCGGCGTGCCTCGGAGGAGAGCACCGACTTAGGCGGTGCAAGCAGATAGCAGAACGCCTTGCGGTTGGAGCGACCCACGCGACCGCGCATCTGGTGGAGGTCGGAGAGTCCGAAGCGGTGGGCATCGTTGATGATGATGGTGTTGGCGTTGCTGATGTCGATGCCGTTCTCGACGATGGTCGTTGAGAGCAGCACGTCGTAGTCGTAGTTCATAAAGCCGATGAGAATCTTCTCCAGTTCCTCGGGCGACATCTGTCCGTGTCCGATAGCCACACGCGCGTCGGGCACGTATTTCGTTATGAGCGAGGCAATCTCGGGCAGATTGCTGATGCGGTCGTTGACGAAGAACACCTGTCCGTTGCGCGACATCTCGAAGTTGATGGCGTCGGCTATTATCTCATGTCCGTACACGCCCAGCTCGGTCTGTACGGGGTAGCGGTTGGGTGGCGGCGTGCGCATGATGCTCATGTCGCGTGCGCCCATCAGCGAGAACTGCAGCGTGCGCGGTATCGGCGTAGCCGACATCGTGAGCGTGTCGACGTTGGTCTTCAGCGTGCGCAGCTTCTCCTTTGTAGACACGCCGAACTTCTGCTCCTCGTCGATGATGAGCAGTCCGAGGTCGTGCCACTCCACAGTCTTTCCTATCAGCTTGTGCGTGCCAACGAGTATGTCTATCTTGCCAGCCTTAAGGTCGGCAAGCACCTCGCGCGTCTGCTTCGCCGTGCGGGCACGCGAGAGGTAGTCGACACGCACCGGCATACCCTTCAGACGATCTGAGAACGTCTTGTAGTGTTGGAAGGCGAGCACCGTTGTGGGCACGAGCACTGCCACCTGCTTCGAGTCGCACGCCGCCTTGAACGCTGCACGTATAGCCACCTCGGTCTTGCCGAAGCCCACGTCGCCACACACCAGGCGATCCATCGGTCGGGCAGACTCCATGTCGACCTTCACGTCGTGCGTGGCACGCTGCTGGTCGGGCGTGTCCTCGTAGAGGAACGATGCCTCAAGCTCGTGCTGCAGATAGGAGTCGGCAGAATAGGCGAAGCCCTTCTCGTGGCGACGCTTGGCGTAGAGCTTGATGAGGTCGCGCGCAATGTCCTTGATGCGCTTCTTCGTGCGCTCCTTCAGCTTCTCCCATGCGCCGGTGCCGAGCGTGCTGAGTCGGGGCGGTTCGCCCGTGTCGCTGCGGCGGTACTTAGATATCTTGTAGAGCGAGTGGATAGACACGTCGACGATGTCGCCACGCTGATAGTAGAGGCGTATCATCTCCTGGTAGGAGTCGCCGACAGGCACGCGCACCAAGCCGCCGAACTTGCCTATGCCGAAGTCGACGTGCACGATGAAGTCGCCGGGTTCCATCTCTTGCAGCTCCTTCATCGTGAGTGCCATCTTGCCCGTTCGGGCTGCGTCCGACTTCAGGTTGTACTTGTGGAAGCGGTCGAATATCTGATGGTCGGTGAAGAAGCACAGACGAAGATCGTTGTCGGCAAAGCCCTCGTGCAGAGTGCGGTTGACGGGAGTGAAGGGGAGGGTTGAATGTTGAATGTTGAGGTGTTGAGGTGTTGAGGTGTTGAGGTGTTGAGAATTCCTGCGCATCTGTTGCAACTCCTCACTGTCGAAAATATCGCGCAGGCGTTGCGTCTGCTTCTCCGAGTCGGCGAGAATATAGAGCTGGTAGCCCTGCAAGAGATAATCGTCGAGGGTCTGGGTGAGCAGACTGAAGTTCTTGTGGAAGAGCGGCTGCGGCGAGATGTGGAACTCGATGGACACCTGCGGCGTGCCCGTAGGCTTTGCGCCGAACTCAACGAGACGGAAGCGGCAGATCTCCTCGCGGAATTTAGACGGTGCCACGAGGTTGTTCTCCTTGCGCATATCGCGCATTATCTGCTGCTGCTCCACCTCCGTAGCACCCTCCAAACGCTCGGTCATGGCTTGCTGCGAAAAGCCGTCGCTGTATATCTGCTCGATGGTAGAACAGAGATAGAGGCGGTCTTTCATCACGAGCAGCGCGTCGTCGGGCAGTAGCGACGTGAACGGCTGCTTCTCCTCGGTGAGCTGCGCCAGTTCGGGCACGATGCGCACCTGCTGCTTCGCGTCCTTCGAAAGCTGGTCGGCTACCTCGAACGTGCGTATGGTGTCCACCTCGTCGCCGAAGAAGTCGATGCGGAACGGCAGCTCCGACGAGTAGGAATATACATCGATGATGCTGCCACGCATTGCGAACTGACCCGGCTCGTAGACGTAGTCGACCTCCTTGAAGCCGAACTCGCGCATCTGTCGTCCGAGGTCGGCAAAGTCGATGATGTCGCCAACAGCGATGTTGATGGTGCGCTCGTCGAGGCGACGTTTCGACACGACAAGCTCGCTGAGCGCCTCGGGGCAGGTCACAACGTAGAGAGCTTCAGCAGCACTGTCTGCATTCTTGCCTGCGCCCTTGCCCGTTGATGCCTTCTGCGTGTCGACAGAGGTAAGAGCCGCGAGACGACTCAACGTCTCGGTGCGCAATATCTCGTTGGCTGCGTCGCGCTGTCCGTACTTCACCGCACGACGGTAGGACGACGGGAAGAAGAGCACGTTGTCGGTGCCGAGTATCTGCGTCAGGTCGTGATAGAAGTAGCCAGCCTCGTCGTTGTCTTGAAGGATGAAAACAGCAGTAAGAGTTTTGAATTTTGAATTGAAGCGTTCGGCTACGGCGGAGAAAAACACAGGAGCCGATGAGGCAAGTAGTCCACCGAGGAATACGTGTCTCACCGACTCGTCGCTGATAGCTTTCAAAAAAGCCCCGCACTGTGGCAGGGCTGTATAAATGTTGCTGATGTTTCTTATTTCCATAGAATCGGGTGGGTAGTTTAGTGCTTCGCCTCAGGATACTTTCTGAACCAGCCGTCCCATCTGAGTCGCATCACGCCGAAGAACGCCTCGCCGAAGATGCCACCGCTCATCTTGCTGACACCCTCGCGACGGTTGACGAAGATGACCGGCACCTCCTTTATCTTGTAGCCCATCTTGTAAGCCGTGAACTTCATCTCTATCTGGAAGCCGTAGCCCTTGAAACGAATCTTGTCGAGGTCGATAGACGAGAGCACGCAGCGGCGGTAGCATTTGAAGCCGGCTGTGGTGTCGTGCACCTTGAAGCCCGTAACCATACGCACGTACTTCGACGCAAAGTAGCTCATCAGCACGCGACCGATAGGCCAGTTGACAACGTTCACGCCACTCACGTAGCGCGAACCGATTGCCACGTCGTAGCCCTCGTCGTGACAAGCACTGTAGAGGCGTGGCAGGTCGTTGGGGTCGTGAGAGAAGTCGGCATCCATCTCGAAGATGTAGTCGTAGCCGTGCTCAAGCGCCCACTTGAAACCTGTGATGTACGCCGTGCCAAGACCCAACTTGCCACTGCGCTCGAGGATGAAGAGGCGGTCGCCGAACTCATCACTGATGAGGTGCTTCACGATGGCTGCAGTGCCGTCGGGACTACCGTCGTCGATGACGAGGATGTGGAAACACTTCTCAAGTGAGAACACCGCGCGTATGATCTTCTCGATGTTCTCCTTCTCGTTATATGTCGGTATGATTACTATACTATCGCTTTTGTTCATTGTTTTGCTATTGAATGGTTTTACATTGTCAACTCGTCAACTTGTAACTTGTAACTCGTCAACTAATATGCAAATATACTAAATGTATTCGATACGAGTGCCGCCGTAGCGTTAAAAAACGTGTTTTCGGGAGTTTTACTGGTCGGGGTTCTCCACAAAGCCCTGATATTGCTTCTCCAGTCCGCCCATCACCACCTTGTAGCTCTCTTCCTCAAGATACTTGATGTTGTCCGTACCCTTGCCAACAGGCAGTATCGGCTTGTGTATGGTGAGACGGAGCGGATGCCAAACGACCCACTTCATGTCGCGAGTGCGTGGCATGATGTCGAACGAGCCATTGATGGTGAGCGGCACAACGGGCAGCTCGATGTCGTCGGCGAGCATGAAGGCTCCGCGCTTGAATACGCCCATGTGTCCTGTGAACGAGCGCGCTCCCTCGGGGAACACCACGAGCGACATACCACCCTGCAGCGTCTGTCGAGCGCGGTCGTAGGTCTCGCGTATCTTGCTTGCGCCACGCTTGTCGACGAAGATGTGGTGAGCCGACTCGCACGCCTTGCCAACGAACGGCATCTGGCGTAGCTGGCGCTTCATCATCCACTTGAAGTTGCGCGAGAGGAAGCCGTAGATGAGGAAGATGTCGAACGCTCCCTGATGGTTGGCTACGAACACATACGACTGTCCCTTCACAAGATTCTCGCGTCCCTCCACCTTCACCGGCAGCAGGAGTATGCGTATGATGAACTGCGCCCACCACTTGCCGGGGTAGTAGCCCCAGAAGTGACCGTTGCCTAAGGTGCAACCGATTATAACCATCAAGCTGGTGATGAGGGTGTAGATAGCTATCAAAGGGAGAGCTATCAAGAGCTGATATGTACGATATAGATATTTCATTGCTTTTTACTTTTTTACTTTTAACGTGATTTCCACAATCTCCGGTTTCATATGGAAGCGGAACGGCAGGAAACCTCCCACGCCCGTAGACACAAAGAGGAAGCGTTTGCCCTCGCTATACAGTCCGGCATCCTCGCTGTTGACAAGACTTGTGGGTCGCCAGCCGAAGAGCGACAGCTGTCCGCCGTGGGTGTGTCCGCTCAGCGTTAGCTGCGCTGTGCATTGTGGCAGTATGTGGCGGCGCCATGCCGACGGGTCGTGCTGCATCATAATGACGAACGATTCGGGCGATATGCCGTGCAGCGCCTTGCGATAGTCGGCTTTGCAGGGGAACGGCGGACGACCGTCGTTCTCCGTTCCGGCTATCACTATCGAGTCGGCTCCGCGGCGCAAGATGCGACGCTCGTTGAGCAGCAAGTCCCAGTTGAGCGAAGCCTCGAACGAACGTGTCATACGCTCCATACTGCGCTTCTGCTCCGCCGTGGCTGTCTTCACGTAGTCGGCGTAATCGTGGTTGCCAAGCACGGAGAAGATACCATCGACCGGATGCAGATGAACCAACGTGGGCGCATGACGCACCAACTCCTGTGGGCGCATATTCTGTAAGTCGCCGGTGAAGAGGATGGCATCGGGATGTAGCTCGTTCACCTGTGCCACCATGCGCTGAGCAAACTCCTGCTTCATCGAGCCGAGGTGCATGTCCGAGAGCTGCACGATGCGATAGCCGTCGAAGGCTTTCGGCAGACTGTCGAACTCGAGCGTAACGCGCTTCACGTGCAGCTGGTCGGGACCCACCATCGTACCCATGAACAGCACATAGAACCATCCGAGCACAAGCACCAGTCCGATGTGGTTGCCCCAGTTGGTGCGCAACTTCAGCAGTCGCTTAACAGCCAGTCCGGCGAGCGACGACAAGGTGAAGACCACCTTCGGCACGATGAGCAACCCGAGCATGAACAGATACACGTTGAAGAGCGTGAGGTTATCGGGCGCGAAGTTGCGCATCATCGAATAGGCTGCGGTACAGGCTATCATGGCGGCTCCCGGCACCCACCACAGCAGACGCATCCACAGCGTCAGGTCGAAGCGCCAGCGCAGATAGCGTCGGTATATGTACAGGTCGGGCAGCAGCGTGAGCAGCAGTATGAGTATTGATATCCTTGCAATCATTATGTTCCATTTTATGGCACGTTTTCTCGCCATGGCATAACTCGAGCAAGCTCGGTTCTGCTCATTTGGCTTAACGAAAACGTTCCTTATAAACTTGCGATAGTGTTGTTACAGAGTTTTCATCTATTTCAAAAACCTGCGTATGAGCTCCACGGGCAGTCCGCGACGGTGCGCATAGTCGCGCAACTGGTCTTCGCCGATACGCCCCAACTCGAAGTAATGCGCCTTCGGGTGGGCGAACATCAGTCCGGACACCGATGCGTGGGGCTTCATGGCACCACTCTCGGTGAGCCGGATGCCAATCTGCTTGAGGTTGATGAGCCGGTCGATGATGAAGTTGACACTCGTGTCGGGCATCGACGGATAGCCCACAGCCGGACGTATGCCTTGAAAATCCTCGCGCAGGAGTTCGGCTACAGACAGATTTTCGTCGGGTGCATATCCCCATAGCGAGCGACGTACCTCCATGTGAAGCACCTCCGCCGTAGCCTCGGCGAGTCGGTCGGCAAGCGTCTGCGCCAGCATACGCTGATAGTCGTCGGTAAGGAAGTCGTGCTCCAACGCCAGGTCGACCGTAGTGGCGAACACTCCGATGCGGTCTGTCACGCCCGAAGCCTGCGGACGGATGAAGTCGGCAAGCGATAGGTTCGGCTCGCCCTCACGTGTGGGATGTTGCTGACGCAGCATAGGCAGCCGCACATCGCCGATGAGTATGTCGTCGCCGTCGCTGTTAGCCTCGAACAGGCCTACGGCAGCGTGTGTCTGGTAGCGCGTCTCAAAGCTGTCGAGCATATTTTCTGCCTCCGCCCGCATTCGGTCCTTAGCCTCCTGCGGCTTGCCCGAGAGCCCCCAGGCGAAGTAGAAGTAGAGCCAGTTGATGTACGGACGCAGGGTGGAGATGTTATAATCGGTGTATTGCAGCATCATCGGTCTACTCTCTAAAGCGCACCGCCTCGCCACGGCTCGACGCATCGAACGCCCAGTTGTTATATATAATCTGTCCGTTGCACATCGTGGTGCGCACCTGCCACTGATAGGTATGACCCTCCATTGGACTCCAGCCGCACTTGCTCTGTATCGTCTCCGGCGTTACGGTCCACGGAGCGTCGGGCTTCACGATGACGAGGTCTGCCTTGTAGCCCTTGCGCACAAAGCCACGCTTCGACACCTCGAAGAGCGTAGCTGGGTTGTGCGCCATCAGTGTGACGAGGCGCTCCATGCTGAGCACACCTTCGTCCACAAGTTCGAGCATTGTGACAAGCGAGAACTGCACCATAGGCATACCCGAAGCAGCGCGTGCACATCCGCCCTCCTTGTCCTTCAGCAGATGAGGTGCGTGGTCGGTGCCGATAGTTGTTATGCGTCCGTCGGTGAGAGCGTGGCGCAGTGCGTCGCGGTCGGCAGCGGTCTTGATGGCAGGGTTGCACTTTATGCGTGTGCCGAGGCGAGCGTAGTCGTCCTGTGTGAATACGAGGTGAGCGACGACTGCCTCTGCCGTGATGCGTGGCGAAGAGCCGAACAGCTCCAGCTCGCGTGCTGTGGTCATGTGTGCCACATGCAGACGTGCACCTGTCTGCTCAGCGAGGTCTACGGCGCGCTTTGTCGACTCGTAGCACGCTGCCTCGGAGCGTATCTCCGGGTGGTGCTCAACGGCGGGGTCGTCGCCGTACTGCTCCTGTGCGTGCTTCATATTGCGGTTGATGATGTCGGTATCCTCGCAGTGAGCCATCAGTGGCAGTGTCGCCTTGCTGAACAGTTCGTGTAGCACGTCCTGTCTGTCGACGAGCATGTTGCCCGTAGACGAACCCATGAAGAGCTTTATGCCCGGCACGCGGTGTGGGTCGATACCGGTGACGCAGTCGATGTTGTCGTTTGTAGCTCCGATGAAGAAGCTGTAGTTGACGTGCGACTTTGTGGCAGCGTCCTCAAACTTAGCGTTGAGTGCTTCCTCGGTTGTGGTCTGTGGCTTAGTGTTCGGCATATCGAAGTAGGTGGTGACACCGCCGTAAGCCGCAGCACGACTCTCGGTCTCCATGTCCGCCTTCTCGGTCAGTCCGGGGTCGCGGAAGTGTACATGACAGTCGATCACTCCGGGCATAACAAAACACCCCGTGGCATCTACGATGCTGTCGTAGTCGCCACGAGGTGTTTCTGTACCTTCTATAATGTCTGTAATGGTGTCGCCGTCGACAACGAGGGAGGCTACGCGCGTAGCTCCCTCGTTGACAAGCTTACCACCAAATACTAATGTTTTCATATTTCTTAGATATAGTTACTGATCGTTGTTAGCGTATGCTATTCGCTGGCAGCGGGCTGTGCCAGCTCGTTCGGTGTCGGTCCGTCGGGCATCGAAGGAACGGTAGCAGCACCGGCAGGCGCAGCGTTCACTTCTTTCATGCCGTTCATAATGGCTTGGTTCTCCAGAGCCTTCTGATAGTAGTCCTTCACGTAGGGGTCGTTCTTGAACTTGTCGGTGGCTTTGCTCATGATATCCTCAATCCACGGTGTGAGTTCAGGATAGCGATAGCCGATGGTCATCATGAAGAACACGCCCGGACCGAGCACATTGTCGAAGTTCTCGGTGACGAATGTTGTGACGAGCTTGTCCTCTTCTGCCATGAGTCGCACTGCCTCGGCGTTGATGTGGCGTGTCACAGCCTCCATATCGCTACCGTCCATGATGGCGCGGTCGTGAGTGTGCAGCAGTTCGGCTTCCTGATTTTTCAGCTGGTTGTACTTGTTGAAGAACTTAAAGAGCTCGTCGTTGAGCGGTGTGCCACTCACATTCTGCTGTGTGTTGTCGAGCTTTATAGTGATGTCGCCACTTTCGATTACGAGTGGCAGTATGCTCTCGTCGTCCATGAAGATATTGGCGAGGCGCACGGTGTCGAAAGTTCCGCTGAACTGAAACTGTCCGTGTACGACATCGCAGGAGTCAATCTTCTTGAAGTCGTTATTGCTTAGCACCTTCAAGTAGAGCATACGACCATCGAGTGTGGACACGTTCGAGGAGCCTTGTATGTTGTACGAGCTGGAGCATGATGCCAATGCTATTATACAGAGTAAAGCGTAAAGTAGCTTCTTCATTATCTTGAGTTTTTATTGGGTTCTTATTGTTTTCTTATTGTCTGTCTGTGGCTGGAGCATCGTCCTGCTCTTCACTGTCGGCTTCGTCCTCCACTGCGTCTTTCTTCAACTCCGATGCTATGCGGTGCATAGAGTACATCTCGAGTATGGCTGCAGCGAGCAATAGCAACACCCATTTGTTGTAAACTACGTTGAAGTAAGTAATGGTGTCGGCGAAGTAGTCCTTGAGCCACATGTTAGCACTGTCTACCATGAGCAGACCAGCCAATACGAAGAAGATGTCGGCGAAGGTCATTATCTTCTTGAGTCGCTTGATGGTTGGGTTATGTCCTTCGTATGCCTGGTTCACCTGCATCGCTGCAAACAGTAATGCTCCGACAAGGAATATCCAGCATACAATCTGCTGTGCGAACATAAAGACGAAGCAGCCAGCTCCTATCACCATTAATACGCCTCCGATGAGGAATAGCGCGCTTTGTATAGTATTTAGTTGTTTCATTGTAATTTACTCTTTTGCTTTTTCAGGTTGGGGGTCGTCGCTAAGCACATAGATATCCTCGTCGTCAGCCTTCATAAAGTAGCGTTCGCGTGCTATCTTCTGAAACGCTTGCGGACCCTGTCGCATCTCCTTCAGCTTCTTCAGGTCGCTTTCGTTCTGCGCATTATACTTCGCTATTTCCTCCTCCAGGTCGCTGATTTGCATCTCGAGTTGGAAACGATGCAGGAAACTATTCTCATCAACAAAGCCCACGGTGAGCACGCCGATGATTATGGTTATGGCATATTTATAATGGCTTATCAAAGCCAAAATGAGTTTCAGACGCCCCATTTTCGTTCTATATTATATATAATGTGTGAATATCGAAAGGCGCATCAACCCTTTATTGGCTCGCCTTTTCAGTGTTGCAAACTTACTACAAATTTTTCATATTCCGCCCGCTACGCACATTTTTTAGGGTTTATTATACAAACAAATTGTTTGAATATGCAAAATTTAGTTAACTTTGCACCCAGTTTATATAGTGTAGACTAAGGGGTGGCGGAATATTTACCGTCTGAGAACATACCCTCAGAGCTGATCCGGATAATACCGGCGTAGCGATAAGGTACAGATACGAACGGTTTTCTTTATTTCAAAAGCCCTTATAGTCTTATTATTGGATAACAACATCAACTTTAAAAAAGATGAAGAAAATCATTGGAGTAGCCTTGGCTGCTGCGTGCACTTGCCCTTCGCAAGCTGCTGGCGAGCAGAACAAGCTCGACACTACCCGTGTTAACAACCTCAACGAGGTGGTAGTAAAGGCTGTAAGAGCCCCGAAGAGTTCACCATTTGCAGTAGAAAACATCAATAAGCCTGAGCTTGAGCGCTTCGCTACCTCTGGTAGAGAGTTGCCTATGCTCTTCGCTCGCACACCGGGCGTGCTTGCATGGAGCGAGAACGGCGTGGGTACTGGTACTGTTTATATGCGTATGCGTGGTGCTGCCGGTAGCCGCATTAACGTAACGGTAGACGGCGTGCCTCTCAACTCGCCTGAGGACCAGTGCGTGTTCTGGGCAAACATGAACAGCTATGCAGCCCTCATGGGTAGCGCACAAATTCAGCGTGGCATCGGTTCATCAACCAACGGCGACGGAGCCTTCGGTGGTGCGGTGTCGCTTGCTACAGCTGCACCGTCGCTGAAGCCAACCGTAGAGGTTACGGGCTCTTACGGTTCGTTCAACACATACCGCTTTGGCGGCAAGTTCTCAACGGGTCTGCTCTGGGATCACCTCGTACTCGACGGTGCTTACCACGAGACCAATACCGACGGATACATCCACGGCACAAGCGGACGCTCAGGTTCGTACTACGGCGGACTGACATGGTTCGGCGACCGCTTCAAGATTTCGTATAAGAACATCGGCAACTTCGAGCACACAGGTCAGGCATGGAACGGCGTGCCAGCATGTAACTACGACGGCGATACCGACCTCAAGGCATGGGGCATCAAGAGCTATAAGGATATGTGGAAGCATGGATTGGGCAAGTTCAACCCGCTCTACGAGTCGCTCAACATCCCGGTAGACGCTAACTGGGCACCCGACCCAAGTCAGCCACTTACAACAGAGCGTTACAAGATGCGCGACGGCTCATACTGGGATCAGACTACTGACAACTTCGAGCAGAGCCACAACATCCTCAACTTCACATGGCAGCCTACCGACCGTTGGAGCCACTCCATAACGGCTCACTACACATACGGCTACGGCTACTATAACGAGTTCAAGCAGAACACAAAGTTGGCTTCTAAGTTTGGCATCAACGAGATGTACGTAAAGGACGGCGAACTGAAGCTCGTGAAGTCGGATGCTATACGCAAGAAAGGACTCACACAGAACAACTATGGCGCTCTCTACAACGTGAACTATAAGGATGCTCTGTGGGATGTTACGGGCGGTCTTAGTATGCAGCTCTTCCGTTGCAACCACTGGGGCAAGGTGACATACATCGCTGACAAGACTCTCGAGGAAAAGTACTTCACTAATGGTCGCTACAAGTACTACGACTCTGACGCAGATAAGAACGACTGGAGCTGGTTCTTCAAGGCTAACCGCAAGTTCGGCAAGGGATGGAACTGGTTCCTCGATATGCAGATGCGCTATGTCAACTATCAGACCGACGGCATCAACGACCACTTCGAGCAGGGTGCTGACGGCAACTACAAGAACCAGAGCATCAACATCAACGAGAACTACTTCTTCGTCAACCCGAAGGCTGGCATCAGCTACGACGCTAACGGACATAAGGTTTACGCTTCTATCGCCTACGCCAACCGCGAACCGGAGCGCAACAACTTCACCGACAACATCGGCTACGGCAATCCGTCGCCTGAGCGTCTGCTCGACATCGAGTGGGGTTATCAGTATCAGGGCGAGAACTGGTTCGCAGGTGTCAACTTCTACTACATGAAGTACGTCAACCAGTTCGTGATGACTGGTGAGAAGAGCGACATCGGCGAGGCACTGACACGCAACATCAAGGACTCTTATCGTCTCGGTGCTGAGCTGTCAGCAGGCTGGAGCCCACTCTCATGGCTCTCTGTAGAGGGTAACGCCGCGCTGAGCCGCAACCGTCTGCATAACTTCAAGGAGTGTGTCGAGAGCTGGGATGGTGCTGCCGTATGGAACACATACAAGAGCTCTACCATTGCTTTCTCGCCGTCGGCTATCCTCAACGGCTTCGTAGATGTTCACTTCGCTGGCTTCCGCGCCACATGGCACACCAACTTCGTCAGCAAGCAGTATCTCGACAACACCGAGAGCTCTGACCGCTCACTGCCTTGCTATTCGCAGACTAACGTGAACGCTTCGTACACATTCAACTTCGCGAAGCGTATGCTTGGCTTGAAGCAGATTGTGCTCGGTGCCGACTTCAACAATATCTTCAACCGTCACTATGCAGCTTCTGGCTACGTCTACTACGACTGGTACAACCAGGGTAAGCGCAACTCTACCGTGGCTTACATCCCAATGGCTGGTTTCAACTGCATGGGAACCGTAACACTGAAGTTCTAAAACCTCGTCCCTCCCCAATCGGGGAGGGGCTGTTTTTTTTTGATAAAATGACAGATTTTCTCTCCACTCATTGGCTCGACATCGTCACAACAATCCTCGGGCTCATCTATCTCGTTCTCGAATACCGTGCGAGCATCGCGCTGTGGGTTGTAGGCATCGTGATGCCAGCCATGGACATTTACCTCTACTGGAGCCACGGTCTCTATGGTGATGCCGGCATGGCTGTCTACTACACGCTTGCCGCAATATACGGCTATGCCGTGTGGAAGTTCGGAGCGAAATGGAAGGCAATGATTAAACGCAAAGGCTCTGACAAGAAAGAAGGCGCAAGCGCGGTTAGCAGTTCTTCCGAAGATCTTCCTATAACGTTCTTTCCTCGCCGCCTCATCTTGCGCACGCTCGGTTTTTTCTTCCTTGCCTGGGCTGCCACATATTATGTCTTGGTGGCTTACACCAACAGTACGGTTCCCTTGCTCGATGCTTTCACCAACGCTCTGAGCTTCGTCGGCTTATGGGCATTGGCACGCAAGTATGTTGAGCAGTGGCTCTTCTGGATAGCCGTCGACGTTGTCTGCTGCTATCTGTACGTGGTCAAGGGCATACCGTTCAAGGCTGGGCTCTATGGGCTATACGTGGTGATAGCGGTCATGGGATATTGGAAGTGGAAGGGGCTTGCGAAAAAGGTGCAGGTATAGAGAATCTAGAACATCTAGAAACTCTAGAACATCTAGAATGTCTAGAGTTTATAGAATACCTAAAACGTCTATAAAAGCTATAGATTCTCCTCCCCCAGCAATTCCTTCAGTCTCTTTATCTCCTCTTCCTTTTCATAATACATCTTTAGCGCTCTTTGCTTTAGATCCTCAAAGGCAGCCTTCCACTTCGCAGCCTCCGCCTGCGCCTCAGCGAGGGCTTGCTTCAGACGCGGCAGCTCTGCCTCCAGCTGTTTCAAACGCTCGTCTTGCTGCTGGCGATATCCGGTGCGAGCGCGGTGCATACGCTCTTTTATGCCGCCCTCAGTGATAAACTCCTGCTCCAGTTTCTTCAAGAACGACATCATCATCCGGTCAATGAAGTGGCAGAGCGTGATGGCATAGTTGCACATCTGCTCGTCAGTCCACTGCGCGAAGAACGGCTCATAATCGGACAGGCGATTATGATAGCGACAATAGTTGAGCATATCAGCGTAGCGCGGTTCACCGCTAACGAAGAATTGTAGGTGACGCGACTTTATATAGTCCTCAAAGTCCTCGCGCAACTCCTTCAGCGAAGCGCGAGCCACGTTGAGTAGCTTCAGTTGCATCTCCGTGGAGGCGACACCGTCCGCCAAGCCTTCCACTATATTTTGCTTACACGAACGTGCTGCCTGTATCACTTGGTCGCGCGTGCGGTCTTTGTATAAATGTATGAAGCGCTCACAGAAGGCGAACGCAAGCTGATATATCACATCCGACTTCTGATAGAAATAAAGCGCATCCCAATTGGCTTGCGATTTCAACACGTGCTGAGTATTCGAGGTTTCTGCCATAATAGAATAATAGATGAATAGTTTGATTTGGTGCTGCAAATATAAAGAAAAAAGCAATAAAAAGTGCTTTTTATTGCGTACTTTTGCTTGCTCAAAACAAAGTGTACAGTTGACGAACAACCACTGCCAACTAAAACATAATAAACATGTGCAACCAACCACACACTCCCAAAAGCTTTGCATCGCTACAGCCGGACGGCTTCGATGCGGTCGTCGTAGCCGGTGGCGACTTCCCCACTCATGCCGTGCCGCTCACGCTCGTCGAACAGGCGAGGATGCTGGCGGCGTGCGACTCGGCTGGCGAAGAGCTGATACGACGCGGATACATGCCGACGGCGATTATAGGCGACTGCGACTCGATGTCGCAGGAATTCCTGACAGCGCACCGCGACATTATATATAAGGTGGAGGAGCAGGACTACAACGACCTTACGAAGGCGACGCGCTTCTGCGTGGAGCGTGGATGCCGCCGCATTGCTTACGTCGGAGCTACGGGCAAGCGCGAGGACCACACATTAGGCAACATATCGCTGCTCGACTTCTATCGTCGCGAGATGCACATCGCGGCGTTGATGGCTACCGACCACGGCGTGTTCCTTTCGGCTTCCGGCACAACGGAACTTGCCACCTTTGCCGGACAGCAAGTGAGCATCTTCAACCTCACGTGCTCGCACCTTGAGGGCGACGGTCTGCGCTGGCAGCCGTATGCGTTCGCAGCGATGTGGCAAGGCACGCTCAACGAGGCAACGGGCGAGAGCATCACGCTGCGTGGCGACGGCAGCTACATGGTGTACGGCGTGTACGAGTAGGTGAAAAACGTGCCTGCTTATTTTGTAATTTGCCGAGTTTATACTAACTTTGCACGCTCAAAACACCCCTTTCATCATTAACAATTTATATTTTTTATGTTCAAAAACAATTTCAACGCACGCCCTGTGGCATTGCATTTCAAGCACTTCACGCGCCGCAGCTACGCTCTTTTCAGCTGCCTGGGTCGCGAGGTGCTCATCTGCACGCTCAGTGTGGCTACGCTCACCAACGCCAAGGCAGATGGCATCAGCACGAAGCCTGTAGCGTCGGCTCTGGCTCTCGACTCATTGAGCCGTGAGGAGGTGAAGCTCGACGAGGTGCTCGTAACGGGTTCGCGTGCTCCGCTCACTGCATTGCAGTCGGCAAAGATTGTGGCTGTCATTTCGCGCGACGACATTCAGCGTGCGGAAGCAGCGAGTGTCAACGACATTTTAAAGTTAGTCCCGGGCGTGGATGTCCGTCAGCGCGGGGGCTTTGGTGTACAGACGGACATCTCCATCAACGGCGGCACGTTCGACCAGATCACCATTCTATTGAATGGCATGAACCTTTCGAGTGCACAGACGGGTCACAACGCTGCCGATTTTCCAGTTTCGCTTTCCGACATTGAGCGCATCGAGGTTCTCGAGGGTGCTTCGGCACGTGTGTTCGGTTCGTCGGCGTTCAGCGGTGCCATCAACATCGTAACGCGTGCCGATGCCGAGAACAACGTAACGGTGGCTGCCGAGGGCGGTTCGTTCGGCACGTTCGGTGGCGACGCGAGCGTTAATCTTGCTACGGGTGCGGTGCGTCAGAAGCTAAGCGGTGGCTACACGCAGAGCGATGGAGGCACGGAGAACAGCGACTTCCGTCGTCGTCGCGCCTACTACACGGGCAGTTGGAAGTCGCGCTACGTAGACATGCAGTGGCAGGGCGGCTTCTCGTCGCAGGACTTCGGTGCGTCTACGTTCTACAGTGCGAAGTTCAAGAATCAGTTTGAGGCTACACGCCGTTTCCTTGCGTCGGCACAGGCGGAGATAAAGCCGTGGGCTGACGAGCGTTTCGTGCTTACGCCGATGGTCTACTGGCATAAGGATGTCGACCACTACCAGCTTATAAAGGGCAAGGAGGGTGCTGCTGCCGGCGAGAATTATCACCGGCTCGACACCTACGGCGGCTCGCTCAACGCTCATGCCTCGTGGCTGCTCGGCAAGACGGCGGCTGGCGTGGACGTGCGCCGCGAGCATATCCTCAGCACGGCGTACGGCGATGTGCAGCCGGAGGACAAATGGGTGTCTATCGGCGGCACCGACCGCAAGTACAACCGACTCGGCGAGCGCACCAACACGAGTCTCTTCCTCGAACATAACGTGATAGTGGGCGGCTTCACGCTGTCGGCTGGTTTGCTCGCCAACCGCAACACGGCGCTCGACGGCAAGTTCCGCCTCTACCCTGGTGTGGACGTGAGCTACCGCCCGAACGACGAGTGGAAGGTGTATGCTTCGTGGAACCGCGCGTTGCGCGTACCTACGTACACCGACCTTTATACCAGCAACTCGGTGCAGCAGGGCGACATTGCGCTGCGACCGGAGAAGAACGAGGCGTTCAAGGTGGGCACGCGCTACCGCACGCACGGCTTCGAGGCAGTGCTGAGTGGGTTCTACTCGAAAGGTACGGACATCATCGACTGGGTGTACCCTACGGCTGAGAGCAAGAAGTATCAGGCTATGAACATCGGTAAGCTCGACAACATGGGTTACTCCGTTGATGCTGCGCTGCACCTGCAGGAGTTGCTGCCGAAGTTCTTCATCACGCGCATAAAGGCTGGCTATGCGTTCATCCATCAGAAGCACTCTACCGACGGTGATGTCTTCGGTTCGCTCTACGCCTTAGAGTATCTGCGCCACAAGGCTACGCTGCAGGTTGACCATCGCATCTGGCGACAGCTCACGGCATCGTGGGCGCTGCGTTGGCAGGAGCGCATGAACGGTTATCATCCGTACACTAAGGTGGATGTGCGCTTGCAGTGGTCTGCGCCTACATACAATATATATGTAAAGGCCGACAATATCACCAACCACCACTACTACGACCTGGGCAACGTGAAGCAACCGGGCATCTGGGTTATGGCTGGTGCAAGCGTGAAACTCAAGTTCTAACGCTCCCACAGAATAGAGGAAAACAAAACATTCCCACAGATTCCACGGAATTCACGGAAGTACTTATAGAGAAAAACTCCCACAGATTCTACGGAATTCACGGAAATACTTATAGAGAAAACTCCCACAGAATTCACGGAATTCACAGAAGCTTCTTAGGAGGGTATGGCATCCTTGCCATACCCACACTGCAATAAATGCACCTAAACTTCTGTGTATTCTGTGAATTCTGTGGGAGTTCTTTGTATAAGTCCCATCTGTGTAAATCCGTGGAATCTGTGGGAGGATATCTCAGCAGAATAAATCTGTGGGAGAACCGCTTACTTCTGGTCGCCCACCTTATACAGGTACTCCGCGATCTGCACCGCGTTGAGCGCAGCACCCTTGCGGATCTGGTCGCCCGAGAGCCAGAACGTGAGTCCGCAGTCGTCGGCGAGATCCTTGCGCACGCGTCCTACAAACACGTCGTCCTTGCCGGCTGTCTCCAGCGGCATCGGGTAGACGAGGTTCTGCGGGTCGTCCTTCAGTGTGCATCCCGGAGCCGCAGCGATTGCCTTCTGAGCCTCCTCGACGCTGATGGGGCGTTCGGTCTCAATCCATACCGACTCAGAGTGAGAGCGGAGCGAGCTGACGCGCACGCACATCGCAGAGCAGCGCACGTCGCTGTGCATGATCTTGCGTGTTTCGTTGAACATCTTCATCTCCTCCTTGGTGTATCCGTTGTCGGTGAAGACATCAATCTGCGGGATGACGTTATACGCCAACTGGTGCGGGAATTTCTCCACCTTCACAGGCTCGTTGTTCACCAGCTCGCGATACTGCTCCTGCAGCTCTGCCATGGCAGCTGCGCCTGCGCCCGATGCGCTTTGGTAGCTGGCGATGTGTATGCGCTTGATGTGGCTGAGCTGCTCCAGCGGCTTCAGCACTACCACCATCATAATAGTGGTGCAGTTAGGGTTGGCGATGATGCCACGCGGACGCTTCAGAGCATCCTCGGCATTGCACTCTGGCACTACCAATGGTACATCGTCGCACATGCGGAACGCCGACGAGTTGTCGATCATCACTGCGCCGTACTTAGTGATAGTCTCGGCATACTCCTTAGAGGTGCCACCACCAGCCGATGTGAACGCAACGTCGATGTCTTTGAAATCGTCGTTGTGCTGCAAGAGCTTCACCTCATACTCCTTACCTTTGAACGTGTATTTCTTTCCAGCCGAACGCTCAGAACCAAACAACACTAAATTGTCAATGGGGAACTCTCTCTCGGCGAGGATGCGCAGAAACTCCTGTCCTACGGCGCCACTCGCACCAACAATAGCTACATTCATTTTCTCTTATTTTTGTTTTTATTTATATGTATTTGCTTACTAATTGCCTAATGTTCGTGCAAAGTTACAACTTTTCTGTCATCTAATGATCGGTTTACATCTTTTTCTACTAATAAGTAGTTAAGAAGTTAAGGAGTTTTCGCGCCCTTCGGTCGCTAAGGAGTCAAGCCATTAGTGTTTTTTGCTTGATTTACAGCATTAAAAGCATTTGGCTTAACTCCTTAACTCCTGAACTCCTGAATTCTCTGAACTTGCGAAAGTTCAGTAATTTTATAAAATCTGACTTAAAGAATACAAAATCGGCAAAACGGAATAATATCGGTATGGAAATAATGACTACCTTTGCGGATGACAAAATAACTTTGCATACGAATCTTAATTATGAAACATAATGGCTAACGAAATGACAGAACTGAAGATTGACATGGGACTCATCGCTCATTACGGCAATGCCGACTACATAGATGGCGACATGGTTGTGCTCGACGGCATCGACAAGGTGCTGCAGGTAGACGGCACGTTCAAGTTTGATATGATTATGATGGTCTACTGCACTAAGGGACGTATACAATTTGAAACCAACTCCAACGCATATACCGCAAAGGCGGGCGACGTGATTATCTGTCTGCCCAGCAGCACATGGGAAAACGTGATGGTATCGCCCGACTACGACTCGAAAAGTGTCGGCGTGTCGAGCAAGGCAGCCCAAGCCAGTGTGCAGGTGAACCGCGACTATCTTAATCTGCTCGGTTACGTATCGCACAACCCCGTGATCCACCTCAACGAGGAACGCCAACAGATGTTCTTGAAGTACTACGCCATCATTGCACACAAGATAAAGAATCCGCATGGTTTCTATCATAAGGAGATTATGCACTGCTTGCTGCAAAGTTCCATCTACGAGCTGTTCGCCATCATCACGCCTTACGTGGAGTATAGCATCGAAGGGGGCAATCTCAAGCAGGCCAACTTGCTCTTCCAGCGCTTCATCGAGATGCTGTCGGCGAACAACGGCAGAATGCAGCCCGTGAAGAAATATGCGCAGGAGCTGTGCATCACACCGAAGTATCTCTCTAACATCACGAAACAGGTGACGGGGCGCACGGCGCTCGACTGGATACATAGCTACACGGTGAAGGCGATAGAAAAGTATCTGCGCCGTTCTAACCTCTCCATCAAAGAGATATCGGAGCTGTTGGGCTTCCCCAACCTCTCGTTCTTCGGCAAGTTCACGAAGAGCCACCTCGGCATGTCGCCAACGCAATACCGCAAGGAGCAGAGCATGAGGAAGTAGTCAAGGGGGTGCAGTTGTCTCAACTGCACCAACCAAGCAGAAGGTGCACCAACTTATCTAACTTTATAATTTGGCAAATAACCATTCCGCTTTGTTGGTGCACTTGAGACAAGTGCACCCCCTATAATTTATCTGCGCGAACCAAAACCGCCGCTTCTTGACGAGCCCGACGGCTTGAACGTTGAGCGTGGGGCTGACGAGCCCGACGAGTTGTCGCGGCGCGAGCCGAAGCTGCTGCTTGAAGAGCCTCTATTGCTCTCGGGCTGACGCACCGTTGTGCGCGTGCTACTCTCACGACTGCCAAAGCCAGAGCCACGGCTTGAACCAAAGCCCGACGAGCTGCGGCTTGAACCAAAGCCCGATGAACTGCGGCTTGAACCAAAGCCCGACGAGCTGCGCGAGCCGAAACCGCTTCCGCTGTTGTCGCGGCGCGAGCCGAACCCACTGTTACCTCTGCTCTCCACCTGGCGGTTGCCACGCGAGCCGAACGACTGGCGATTGCCACGTCCGTAGTCGCCACGCTTGAAGCCGTCACGCATACCGAAGTGGGCATCGCCACCACGGCGCGAACCGAATGTTCTGCCGTTGTACCACGAGCTGCCGTTGTTCTGACGCCACGAGTGGCCGCCACGATAGCTCACGTACACCGTCGGACGATGGAAGTAGAAGTAGTCGCGGTGCGGATAGCGAGCGTATATAGCGAAGTGCCAAACGCCTGCACTGAAGTAGAGCGGACGATAGAAGTAGGCTGCCTCGCAGAACATACGGTACTGCCAGTCAAGGAGCACATAGCTGAAGTCGATGTTACGCCAACGCCAGTAGTCGCCGTAGAGTTCGTCGTCGGAGTTGACACTGAGCAGATAGTCGAGGTTTATCTCGTAAGCCGCCTCATACTGGTCGTCGGTGAGGTTCAGCTCGTAAGCCATCTTATCGGTGAGGAACAACGCCTGTTCGCGTGCCTGACTGTAACTCATTGCGCTGGCTGCTACCGCGAAGCCGAGCACCATTACTATTGTTGCGAATAACCGTTTCATAATATCTCTGTTTTTAAAAGTTATACTTATTTTAAGGGGGTGCCTCCCATGGGGTGCACTTGTCATTCTCAGGGGGTGCACTTGTCTCAAGTGCACCAACCAAGTAGAATGCTCTGTTGGTGCAGTTGAGACAACTGCACCCCCTTAACTGCACCCCCTTGAGGTTTCCTTTCGCTTGCAAAGTTATGCTTTTGTTACTGCAAGCCAAAGGGATTTTCCCTAATCGGTAATGGGAAATTCCCTAATTAGCACAACTTTTACCATCGTGCTCCGTCCGCCACCCGACCAGATTCCGTACGCCGCCCAATCAGATTCCGTACGCCACCCGATCAGATTCCGT
>NZ_JH379429.1 GCF_000235885.1 Leyella stercorea DSM 18206 | reverse complement strand
GAGCACCACTACTTTGAGATAACGCTGGATATTCAGGCCGTAGAAATTTATGGCGTGGAAATCCCGGAGGCATCAAAAGACTGGGTCGGAAAAAAAGTAATCATGGACTTCGGCGGCACTTTTTTTGTCGGCGTGGCCACCATGGTGGGGCTTCATCGTTCCGGTGGGACACATGGAAATATAAAAGTGACAGGATATTCGTCAACATTCCTGCTGGAGTCGGACCACACCTGTGCCTCATGGTGCAACAAATCCTTGTCTGACATTGTCAAGGAACTTACAGACAAGGCAGGAGTACAAGCTCTTGTCAATCCGGAAACGAAATCGAAGCTGGAATACGAATGCCAGTACGAGGAAACCAACTTCAGATTCATACAACGGCTTGCCCGCCAATATCAGGAATGGCTCTACTACGACGGACAGAACCTTGTCTTCGGGAAGCCACAGGCCGGCTCGACGACCAAGCTGACATACGGTGAGGAACTGTCTGTGCTCGATGTCTGTTCGCAGACACTTGCCCGACCCATAAAGGGAAGTTCTTACCATTCGGTGAACGACCAGACCTATAACGGCCAATCCCCCGATACCGCAGCCGGACAAAACACATTGGGACAAGCGGCCTTTGACTCGTCATTGGCTTTGTTTACCGCTCCCGCTGTCCAACGGGCGGAGCCGCGCATAACCAATAAGGGTGAACTTGATGCCTATTTCCAACGCAAGCAGCAAAGCGACAGCGCCGCATCCAGTTTCA
>NZ_JH379428.1 GCF_000235885.1 Leyella stercorea DSM 18206 | reverse complement strand
AATAATAATGTAATGAGTGTGGTTTTCTTCATAGTGGGTTGAAATTAAAGTATGTATACGCTGCAAATGTAACACAATTAATCCAACATTAGTTTTAAAAACGACTTTTATTACTTAACAAAAAGTTCACAATACTTCACAAAACTTCATTAAATTAATAGCTTGATAGATTATAACAAATTCTATATCAGTGTCTTAATATACTTATCGAAATCCTTGGCAGAACCTTTCGATTTTGTCAGTTTTTCATGCATTCTTTTGCGTGCATTAGATACATTCGGCAAAGAACTGTCTGTAAGCACAGCTATTTCGGACGGCTTAAAACCTAATCTGACAAGGATCATCACATCAAATTCGAATGGGCTAACTACAGATTTCAAAGCAAAAGTCTGCGGATAGAACTCCTCTATGTATAGTTTCAGTTGCTTCCACTCTTTTCTTGTTGCGGCTCTCGGAGTCTTGTCAACGATATGCCAGAGTAAGCTGATTATAGAGCCGTTCTGATCGTCTGTACCATCGGACGAATCGGCAGAAGAACGTCCTTTTCCTTGAAGCTTTGCAACCAATTCTTTCTTCTCTTCGATAAGAGCATTTATCTTTGATTGCTGTTTAGACATCAATATGTCGAGGTCTTTCTTTCCTTGTTCGAGTGCAAGAAGGTTGTTTCTTTTTGATTCATTCTCTGCCTCCAACTGTTGTATCTGTAGCATTCTTCGTATGCGCTCCATTGATTTCTTGTGCCTTTCTCTCAAAAAAAGCAACGCCAACACAGACAACAATACGAGGAATGAGAGCACAACCGTTTTTAATCGTGTTGTGGCTTCTGCCTCCTTGCTTTTAGCCACAAGCGCCTCTGTTTCCTTACTGCTATAGTTGTATGCCGCTTGCATCTGCTGCATTCTCAACGTAGACAGTTCGACATAGGCAGAATCGTTTTCACGGCGAGCAAGCTCAGAGTATTTAGCTACGGAATCGGACAAGCCCAGCTTCTTGTAAGTTTGCGCAAGTCCTCGCAGAAACGCTTCTCTGTATTCGTGGTCGTCGGTAGAGCGCATGCCTTTCCGATAATAACCCAAAGCACCTGACACATCCGATTTAGCCAAAAGATAATTGGCTTTGTCGTTATAGTATTTTTCAAGTCCACTAACTACATTGCCCAGACTATCCACATCTCCAGAATGCTCTTCGTAAGAGCGTAATATACGACCCACCTCTTCCACCTTACCTCTTCCGAGCAGAGTAGACACATTTGGTACAAGAACCTTTGAAGCTTCTCGTACAAGACCGTTTTTCAGGTATTCATCATGCAGCCACTCTCTCAACTTACATGCCTCGTCTCGCCGATTTTGCAAATAAAGCACATTAGCTATCTGTTCTTTTGAGAGCAACACACCAAGCGTATCCTTGTCTTTACAAGCAAAACGTACAGCCAGAGAGTAGGCAACGCCTGCCTCGTTGAAAGCAAGTTGTCTCAACAACACGTTGCCCATCTGTCCATACACACGATTGAGGAAAGCGTTGTTTTTATTGCCGTCTGTTGTGTCAGCCAACGCAACCGCCTTCTGATAATCGGCCAACGCCTCTGGATAGTTGTCAAGGTCGCGATAAACGCTTCCAAGCACATAATAGGCGGACATTTGCTCTTCAACGCTGCCGTTGTCGTCGAAATACTCCACCACTTTACGTGCCAGAGAATCAGAAGCGAACGGCTCACCGACAGAATTCTGAGCCCTTAAACGATATAGAGTCAGAAGCATACGATTATGTTGCGACATATCATTGTGGCATGACATAAAACTATCTATAGCAATAATGGCTTCAGCAGGATTCTGCTGATATAGGGTATCCATATGCGACAGAAACGCATTTGCACGACGATTGCTTCCACACGAAACAATACAAGTAAGTGTCAACAATAATATAAAGGGCTTCATTTTTTCATGCATCAGAACGTTGCACACATTATATATACGCACAACATATTTGTTGTTCTTCATAATTCTTAATATTTAGATTCGTCTGCAAAGATACAACTTCTTTGGAATAGCGCAAGTTTTGCCCTCTATTTTCTTCTAAATAAGCATGGATAGCGCAGCCAAAGGACTATTTACAATAAAAACTCTCGTTTTATTCGTCAATTTTATGTAAGTTTGTAATCTCAATTAAACTACAATCTGATTATAAAATCAAAAGGAGGGACAATTATGGGAACTTCGTATATAGAATTAATAGTGCGTCTTTCGCTCGCATTCGTGCTTGGCGGAATGATTGGGCTTGAGCGCGAGTATAGAGCTAAGGAAGCCGGATTTCGTACACATTTTCTTGTGGCTCTGGGCAGTGCGCTGTTCTGCGTCGTGTCGCAGTTCGGCTTCGGTATCGACCTGAAGGACTCCTCGCGCGTGGCAGCGCAAGTGGTGTCGGGCATCGGCTTCCTCGGTGCCGGAACTATCATCTTTCAGAAAAACGTCGTGCGCGGACTCACTACGGCTGCCGGACTATGGGTGACGGCTGCCATCGGACTGGCGTGCGGCACGGGTATGTTTATGGCTGCTACTATAGTAACGGCGATGATGCTGCTCGGACTGGAGGTGATAAACGCTATGATACCGCAGCTCGGCACCACAACCATCGAGATCTCCTTCTCCGCCTCCTCGATAGAGCAGGTTAGAGTGTTGATTGCGACTATGCGACACGACGGCATTGAGGTGCAGACATATCAGATAAAAGAACGACGCACATCGCAAGGCGAGTTTGTCGAGGCTAATATACAGTTGAAGGTGAAGCGTGGCACGACGGACAATTTGAGGGTCATCGGTTACATGGACGGTTTTGCTGACGTCACTATTTCGGCTGTAGAGGGATAGGCGTAACGATTTGCTTGCTGAAAACAAACAAACAAAAAGGCTGAGTTCCGTATGGAACTCAGCCTTTTTTCTGTACTTATAGTAGGAGGGTATGGCATCCTTGCCATACCCACGCAGCCTCCTATCAATCACCTTGTGGGTGTGTGGCTATGGCGGGGATGCCATAGCCTCCTATGCTCTTTACTCAAGACCCTTGCCGTGGCAGTTCTTGAACTTCTTGCCGCTACCGCAAGGACACGGGTCGTTGCGTCCCGGGAGCTTGTCCTTAACCAGCGGAGTGTGGTTCTCTTCGATGTTCTCGCGAGTGTCGTGCTGTGCGGCAGCCTGCTGTGCAGGGTCGTTGATTTCGGCCTTCTGCTCGGTGTACTGCTGACGCTGTGTACGTTCCTCGGGAGCTGCCTCGCGCACCTCCTGCTGCTGTTGCATTTCAGGAATCTGTCCGCGTGTGAGGATAGAAGCGATGCGGTTGTTCATATCGTTCACCATCGAGTCGAAGAGCTTAGCACTCTCGAGCTTGAAGATGAGCAACGGGTCTTTCTGCTCGTAAGAAGCGTTCTGCACGCTGTGGCGCAACTCGTCGAGCTGGCGGAGGTTCTCCTTCCAGCAGTCGTCGATGATGTGGAGCATGATGACGCGCTCGAACTGTTTAACAACGTCGCGACCCTCGGTGCGGTAAGCCTCCTTAAGGTTGCACGGAATGTTGTAGACGCGCTTGCCGTCGGTGATAGGCACCATGATACGCTCGTAGATAGCACCCTGGTTCTCTTCTACTTCCTTGATGATAGGCCAAGCAACGCTCTCGATGCGGTCGGTCTTGCGCTTGAAGGTAGCCATTGCGCTCTGGAAGGCACGCTCCTCAAGCTCGTCGTGGCGCACGTTCTCGAAGTCCTCCTCGCTGAACGGACACTCCATAGCCAGAATCTTGAGGAATTCCTCGCGGCATCCGGCGTAGTCGTTTGTCTCGATGATGTTCACCACGCGGTCCCAGATGACGTTGGTGATGTCCATGCCGATACGCTCACCCATGAGTGCGTGGCGGCGCTTCTCGTAGATTACGGTGCGCTGCTTGTTCATCACGTCGTCATACTCGAGCAGGTGCTTACGGATACCGAAGTTGTTCTCCTCAACCTTCTTCTGTGCGCGCTCGATGCTCTTAGAGATCATCGGATTCTCGATACGGTCGCCCTCCTTGAAGCCGAGACGATCCATGAGACTTGCGATGCGCTCTGAAGCGAACAGACGCATGAGCTTGTCCTCGAGTGATACGTAGAACACTGAGCTACCCGGGTCGCCCTGACGACCTGCACGACCACGCAGCTGGCGGTCGACGCGGCGGCTCTCGTGGCGTTCTGTACCGATGATGGCAAGACCGCCTGCCTCCTTAACCTCCTTGGTGAGCTTGATGTCGGTACCACGACCAGCCATGTTGGTAGCGATGGTTACGGCACCGAGCATACGCTCCTCGAAGTGCTTGCTGCCGTCCTCTTCGGTGATTTCCACCATGCCCTTTGTGCTGCGACCAGCCTCTGCCACGATGTCTGCCTCCTTCTTGTGGAGCTTGGCGTTGAGCACCTGGTGAGGAATCTTGCGCATGTTGAGCATCTTAGAGATAAGCTCAGAGAACTCTACCGATGTGGTACCTACGAGCACCGGGCGACCGCTGTTGCGCATCTCCACGATTTCGTCGATAACGGCTGCATACTTCTCGCGGTTGGTCTTGTACACACGGTCGTCGAGGTCCTTGCGAAGTACCGGACGGTTTGTAGGAATCTCAACAACGTCGAGCTTGTAGATATCCCAGAACTCGCCTGCCTCAGTAGAAGCAGTACCGGTCATACCGGCGAGCTTGTGGTACATACGGAAGTAGTTCTGCAGTGTGATGGTAGCGAATGTCTGTGTGGCTGCCTCCACCTTCACGTGCTCCTTAGCCTCTACAGCCTGGTGGAGACCATCGCTCCAGCGGCGGCCTTCCATGATACGGCCAGTCTGCTCGTCGACAATCTTCACCTCGCCGTCCATAACAACGTACTCGTCGTTCTTGTTGAACATGGTGTAAGCCTTCAGCAACTGCTGCAAGGTGTGTACACGTTCCGACTGTACGGCATAGTGGTTGAGCATGGCGTCCTTCTTGTCGAGGCGCTCCTGCTCGCTGAGGTCCTTCTCGTTCTCGAGAGCCGAGAGCTCTGAAGTGATGTCTGGTAACACGAAGAGCTCGTTGTCGTTCACCTGACCTGCAAGCCATGCAGTACCCTTGTCGGTGAGGTCGCAGCTGTTCAACTTCTCGTCTACAACGAAGTAGAGCGGCTCAACAGCCTCCGGCATACGGCGGTTGTTGTTCTCCATGTAGTACTCCTCGGTCTTAAGCATACCAGCCTTGATACCTTCCTCTGAGAGGTACTTGATAAGCGGCTTGTTCTTCGGAAGAGCCTTGTGCGAACGGTATAATGCGAGGAATCCTTCCTCAATCTTTTTCTGGTCCTTGTTGGCAGCACCCTCGCTGATGAGCTGCTTTGCTTCAGCAAGATACTGTGTGGCGAGCTTGCGCTGAACGTCTACGAGACGCTCTACAAGCGGCTGATACTCCTCGAACATCTGGTCGTCGCCCTTGGCAATAGGTCCAGAGATGATAAGCGGAGTACGTGCGTCGTCGATAAGCACTGAGTCGACCTCATCGACGATAGCATAGTTGTGCTTGCGCTGCACGAGGTCGGCAGGCGAGATAGCCATGTTGTCGCGAAGGTAGTCGAAGCCGAACTCATTGTTCGTACCGAATGTGATGTCTGCCATGTAAGCCTTGCGGCGCTCTGGCGAGTTAGGACGGTGCTTGTCAATACAGTCGACAGAGAGACCGTTGAACATATAGAGCGGGCCCATCCACTCAGAGTCGCGCTTTGCGAGGTAGTCGTTGACGGTTACGACGTGAACGCCGTTGCCTGTAAGTGCGTTGAGGAATACAGGAAGTGTAGACACGAGAGTCTTACCCTCACCGGTAGCCATCTCCGCAATCTTGCCCTGATGCAGTACTGTACCACCGAAGAGCTGTACGTCGTAGTGAACCATTTCCCACTTCAGGTCGTTGCCGCCTGCTGTCCAGTGGTTGTGATAGATAGCCTTGTCACCGTCAATGGTGATGAAGTCGTTCTTCGGGTTGGCAGCCAGCTCGCGGTCGAAGTCGGTGGCTGTAACCACAGTCTCCTCGTTCTCTGCGAAGCGGCGCGCTGTATCCTTAACGATACTGAAAGCTACCGGCATCACCTCATTGAGTGCCTTCTCGTAGATTTCAAGCACTTCCTTCTCCAACTTGTCGATAGCGTTGAAGATGCTCTCGCGCTCGTCGATAGGAGTGTCTTCGATCTTTGCTTTGAGCTCGGCAATCTTTGCTTTCTCCTCGTTGGCAGAGTCCTGAACGTACTTTTGAAGCTGCTTTGTGCGTGCGCGCAATTCGTCGTTGCTCAGCGCCTTAATCTCTGGATATGCTTCCTTCACCTTCTCTACGAGTGGCTGGATAAGCTTCATGTCCTTTGATGACTTGTTGCCAAACAATGACTGTAGAAATTTGTTGAAATTCATTGTATATTATTTTTATTTTTTCCTTAAATACTTATTCGGGTGTAAAATTACTAAAAAAAATCCATATATCACCATTAATATAGGTGTAAGTTGGTTTTTATTGCAATGGCGCAACCGAACAGGCATTAGGCGCACGTATACGAATAGCCTTAGCTACGGTAGGCGCAATGCGATCTACCGTAGCCGGTGTCTTGATGTGCTCTGCCTTTATTCCGCTTCCGTACAGGATGATGGGGAAGGGTACAAAGGCGGCACGCGAAAAATAATTCTCGTTTGTGTCTTCGTTTATGATTTTCCAGCCAGGAGCGGTCTCTATGAGGAGGTCGCCCGATACGGCTGAATTGTATGGACTTGATATAACGCTGCGTACGCCAGACATTTGCGCAAGCAGTTCTTTCGAGCGTGTTATTACGTCGGTGTAGCTCAGATGACGCTGCTCAAGGAGTTTATGGTCTATGTATATCTGGTTGCGGAAGCTCGCTTCTACGTACTTCGCCTGACCATAGATGGCACCGAGGTACATATTGAGCAAGTTGCACGAGCGGTTCATGTAGAACGTGCCCGAAGGTATGCGGAAACGCTCGTAGTCGGGTCGCTGGTCTTCGGTGTATCCTGTGCTTGTGAGCACAAAGAGTACGTTGTTGCGTCCTACCTTTTCTTCGATGCGCTTGATGAGTGATGCTAAAGTGCGGTCGAGCTTTAGATACACTATCTCCATCTCGGTCTGCCAATGGGTCACGTCGGTGCATTTTGCTGACAGTGTGACAGATAACATGTCGGTAATATTGTCGCGACCAAGCATTAAGTCGTTGACGCAAGCTATGGAGAGGTCGGCAACAGCGTCGTTGTCTCCATTCGTACGTTTCTGTGTGATACTATT
Source organism: Leyella stercorea DSM 18206 (assembly GCF_000235885.1). Taxonomy (GTDB): domain Bacteria; phylum Bacteroidota; class Bacteroidia; order Bacteroidales; family Bacteroidaceae; genus Prevotella; species Prevotella stercorea. The sequence continues at coordinate 10,522 of NZ_JH379428.1, read as the reverse complement.
GTAGGCACGCACAAATGCTTGTGCGCCTTTGGGGTAGTATGCGGATGTGGTCCATTGTCCGTTTTCCTCGTTCAGCCAGAAGGCTCCGTCGGCAGCATGTCCTGCAGAGATGACAGCTGCGTCTTTCTCCATAGCTGTAGAGTAGACAAGCGCAGCACCTCTGGTGAATATTTTCAGTTCGTCGCTGACGGTGGTGGTTGCTATTTTCTGTGGTGACACACCATAGGTTTGGTCGTCGGTGCAGAACACGGGTCGTAACGTGTTGCGGTCGAGCCACTTCGTACCAACGATGTTGTTATAGTGAGGTGTGGCACCAGTGGCTATTGTAGCCATTGCTGATGCGCGATCGATGGGCGAGAATGGGTAGCTGGCAGCTTCGTAGACACAACCATGTTGCAATAGTTTGCGGAAGCCTTCCTCACCATAGAGTGGGGAGAAGTGCTCAATGTAGTCGGTGCGCAGCTGGTCGATAGTGATGTTCACCACAAGACGCGGTGCCGACTGCAAAGTCTGCGCTTGCATCTCGGTGCCAGCAAGTGCTGCCAACATCATTATCGTCGATATGTATTTGCTCATATTTGTGTGTCTAATGCTTTATGCTTCGGGCTGTTTGCTGCCCGTATTTTTAAATGTGTAAATATTCGATATGTTTCTTAATAGCAAAGATAATGCCACAATTGTGATGCCCTCTGCATACGACTGTAAGAAAGAGCCTGCGAGGAGCAACAGTATGAGTGCGCTCCACGCCTTAGTCCACCTATGTATGCGGTTTTGGCGTGCTGCTTTCGTCACGCTGTAGAGCATGAAGATGTTAATGGGGTTTAGCAGCAGTATCTGCAAGTTGAGACTTACAGTGGGGTGTTGCGAGAATATCATGGCGAACAAGAGTAGTCCGCATGCACCAGTAGTAAGCATGATGCTTGCATCGAACACCCATATTATGCGTTTGCGTCGATATTCCACGATGGCTATAATCAGCGTGAGTATTGAGAGAATACTAAAAGTAACTAACGGTGAGAATACATCCAGTATGCTCATGTTTGTCTGTTGGATGCTTTGTTGCTTCGTTGTGGGCTCAAAAAGCCAAAACGAACTACTTACCAGATTGCGCTTTGTGCCGTCTGCGGATATGATGCATGCTCGCTCGAAATCGGCGCACAGACGCTCTGGTAGAAATTGTTGCTGCTCGAATGTTGTATTATAGTCGGCTTTCACGCCAAGAAGCAGGTCGTTGCCGAAACGTGCCCAGCGATGCGTCTCGTTGTAGTTGTGTATCAAGTTGCGGAATGTGGGGTATTGTGCAGGGGTGTTGTGATGTTGGGGTGTTGAGGTGTTGAGGTGTTGAGGTGTTGAGCTATCATAAACGATGCGTCCGTTAAGGTTGTTTGCGATGATGTCTCGAGCACGTGTTGTACAATTATCGTAGAAGAAGTTGTAGCGGTACACGCGGTTCTGTGGCTCCATGTTGCGGTCTACGGCTTGCGCTATCGCCATCTTCTCCTGTGCCGTCAGATTGAGCACCTGTTGTCTCACGCCACAGCCCGTGGGGTCATATTCCCACTCGAATATGTCGAAGGGTGCGATACCCATCTCGTAGTCGGTGAGTCCGAACACGAACCGCAGCACGAAGAAGGGCTTGTCGAACGAGAAAACGCCATAGTTGATGGCGATGTCTCTGCCGGTCTGCTTGTCCTGAAAGCGTATCGCCGTATGTCCGTACAAGCTATACACCTGTTGGCGCGGCCCGCAGGTGAGCAGGCTGATCTCTATCGAGTCGGCTTGTAGCGTCGGCTCGTTGTTCGGTGAAGAAGCTGTGGAGGGGACGAAAAAGCACAGCAAAAACGCTAATGTTATGTGTTTAAATAATCTTTCAAATAGTTTCATGGTGCAAAAATAACTTTAATTTCTCACTTTTCTGCTATTATCTCGTTTTTTTTCGATAATTTTGCAAGCATTATCCTGGAAAGGATTGTAAAAACACCTCTATATACATATTATATATATAATAGAATTTCTAAAATCTAATTAGATAAATAAATGAGGAAAGCACTCACAACAGGCTTCTTTGCTGCGGTCTCTTTAGTTGCGGCAGCTCAAAGTGGCACTAATTCTCCCTATAGTCAATATGGTTTGGGTACGCTTGGCGAGCAGTCAGGAGGCTTTAATCGTGGCATGAACGGACTTGGTATTGGTTTTAGTGAGCACAACCAAGTGAACTGTCTTAACCCTGCTTCGTATGCCACCATCGACTCCTTGTCGTTCATCTTCGATGCAGGTGTGTCTGGACAAATTACGAACTATAGCGAGAGTGGTGTTAAGGTGAACGCTAAAAACGCCAACTTCGAGTATGTCATTGCCGGTTTTCGTGTTGCGAAACGTCTTGGCTTGAGCTTTGGTTTGCTGCCGTATAGCAACATTGGCTATTCGTATTCTAACAAGAAGCCGCTCAATAGCACCGATGGCAGTACTACTGTTGTGTATAGTAATAATGCATATTCTGGTTCGGGCGGCTTGCACCAGGTTTATTTGGGTGCGGGTTGGAGTCCGATAAAGGGATTGGCTATTGGTGTGAATGCTGCTTACCTATGGGGCGACTACACACGTTCAGTTGTCAATTCCTATACAGATGTCTATGCCAACACGCTATCGAAGTACTATACAGCGGAAGTGCATAGCTACAAACTTGATTTTGGTTTGCAGTACACGCAGAAGTTGACAAAGAAGGACGCTCTTACGTTGGGTCTTACCTACGGATTGGGTCACAAACTTGGTGCCGACCCTAAGTGTCAGATTATCTCTACCAATGCTCAGACTGCTGTTGCCGACACAACAACACACACCATTGGCAATGGATTGGCGTTGCCTCACACCTTTGGTGCAGGCTTGATGTGGAACCGCGCTAATCGTTGGCGCATTGGTGTTGACTACACCTTGCAGAAATGGTCGTCGGTAGCTTATCCGAAGTTCGATATGTCCACAAATAGCTATCAGTTGGCAAGCGGTCAGTTTGCCGATCGTCATAAGTTGACCGTTGGTGGCGAGTTCTGTCCAGAGGAGCGCGGTCGCAACTTCTTCAAACGTATTCACTACCGCATGGGAGCATCTTATGCCACCGACTATCTGAAGATAAAAGGTCAGAACGGACCGAAAGAGTATAGCGTGAGTGCAGGTTTCGGCATTCCAATCGTTAACGGCTACAACAACCGTTCGTTGCTCAATATCTCGGCACAGTGGGTGCGTCAGGACTCAAAGACTTTTGTCACCGAAAATTCGTTCCGCATAAATATCGGCTTGACGTTCAATGAGCGTTGGTTCGCTAAGTGGAAGATGGAGTAAGAAAACAATACTTTTAAAATAAGCGTTGAGACTATCTAAGTACATAGTAATCATTGTGGTGTGCATCGTGGTGCTTGCCTCGTGCGAAGAGCAGAAGGAGCACACGGCGCCAGCCATACACGACCGCGACTCGGTGTCTATGATGACGAGTTACGGTGTCAACACCCTTATCTCTGACTCCGGGGTCATCAAATACCGCATCGTAACTGAGCGATGGGAAGTGAACACCGTGCGCAACCCGTCACGATGGATATTTGAAAAAGGTGTATTCTTTGAGCAGTTCGATGAGAAATTCCATGTGCAGTCGTACATACAGGCAGACACAGCCTACTATTACGACCAGAAGAAGCTGTGGGAACTGCGTAGCCGTGTAAGTGTGCTCACCAAAGACGGCTTGAAATTCAACAGCGAAGAACTCTTTTGGGACGAGGCGGAGCACGAACTCTACTCTAATAAGCCATCGAAACTCGTTACTCCCGAGCGTACGCTTGAGGGAACATACTTTCGTAGCGATGAGCGCATGACCAACTATTACGTATCCAACACTTCTGGCTCGTTCGAGAAAGGTCAGCTCTCAAGCGATGGCGACACCATCACTACCGCGCCCGATACAGTGAAGGCAACAATGCGTCTGCAGACAAAACCGCAACGTCGCCTGCGTGATAAATAATAAGAACCAATATTTAAACTATAGTGGAAGTAGACATACCTCTTTTAATTAGCATAGCTGTAACAATGGCACTATCTGCATTTTTTTCAGGAATGGAGATAGCCTTCGTGTCCAGCAACCGAATGCTCGCAGAGATGGATCGCGAGGGAAATAGCATAGCCAAGAATATTATTTCCCGATTTTACAACCATCCCAACGGCTTTGTTAGTACGATGCTTGTAGGCAACAATATCGTGCTTGTTGTTTATGGTATCCTTGTGGCACGTCTATTTGACAATACTATCTTCAGTTCGCTCGACGATGGTATGAAAGTCACGGCAGATACATTGCTATCCACGCTTGTTATTCTCTTCACTGGTGAGTTCTTGCCGAAGATTTTGTTCAAGAATAATGCCAATAGGTTGCTCTCAGTCTTCTCCGTGCCAGCATATCTTTTCTATATAATTCTTTGGCCTATAAGCCGTTTTTCTACACTTGTGTCGAAGTGCTTGTTGCGCCTCGTGGGTATACGTATGGAGACAGAATCCGATGACGATGGCTTCTCTAAGGTCGACCTCGACTATCTCGTACAGTCGAGCATAGAGAATGCGCAGAGCGATGACGAGATAAACGAAGAGGTTAAGATTTTCCAAAACGCACTCGACTTCTCCGACTGTAAGGTGCGCGACTGCATGGTGCCGCGAACCGAGGTGAACGCCGTAGACGTGAACGATTGCACCGTCGACGAACTAATGCAGAAGTTTGTGGAGAGTGGCAACTCGAAGATTATTGTCTACGATAGCGATATCGACCATATCATTGGTTACATACACAGTTCCGAAATGTTCCGCAACCGCGACAATTGGCGCGAGTGCGTCTGCAAGATGCCCTTTGTGCCCGAAACGATGGCTGCACAGAAGCTTATGCACATCTTCCTGCAGCAGAAGAAGAGTCTTGGAGTGGTGGTTGACGAGTTCGGCGGAACCAGTGGTATCGTCTCCCTCGAAGACATCGTTGAGGAGATCTTTGGCGATATAGAAGACGAACACGACTCGACGAAATACATCGCCACACAGATTGGCGAGAACGAGTATATGCTCTCTGCTCGACTTGAGATTGATAAGGTGAACGACCTCTTCGATCTCGGTCTGCCCGAGAGCGACGACTATATGACCGTCGGTGGTTATATCCTACACGAATATCAGAGTTTCCCAAAACTCAACGAAGTGATAACTATAGGACGCTACGAGTTCCGCATCATCAAGAGTACGATGACGAAAATAGAGTTGGTAAAGCTAAAAGTTAGTCGCTAAATAAAGCTACAGCACCTAAAAGTAGCCCGATAAACTCAATTTTTCGTGCAAACATGCCCTCGTTTGGCAATAAATTAGTATTTTTGTACGCATTTTGTGGTATCACGCTTAGAGCCGCCTCACGGGGCAAGCTCCGCAACTGGTGCAAGACAGATGCACAAACCTACATCTAACGAAATAATAAATAAAAAATAAAAACAAAAAAATGGCAGCATTAGGAAAAATTAGAAGCAGAGGCGCATTGCTGATAGGCATTATCGGCTTAGGCCTTTTCTCTTTCATCGCCGAAGAGGCGTTCCGCTCATGCGACTCTGCAAGCGCTGATAAACATCAGCAAGTAGGCGAAGTGTTGGGCGAGAAAATCAACGTAACAGAGTTCCAGAAACTTGTTGACGAGTACACAGAAGTCATCAAGATGCAGCAGGGACAGGAGAACCTCAACGAAGACCAGCTCAATCAGGTCAAGGACATGGTTTGGAACACATACGTTCAGACCAAACTCATACAGAACGAGGCACACAAGCTCGGTCTTACTGTAACAGATGCTGAGCTCCAGCAGGTTCTTGCCGAGGGTACTAACCCTATGCTTCAGCAGACTCCGTTCTTCAACCAGCAGACAGGTCGCTTCGACGTGAACGCTCTGAAGAAGTTCCTTGCAGAATACAAGACACAGCAGACAGCCAATCCACAGATGGCTAAGCAGTACGAGACAGTTTACAAGTACTGGACATTCATCGAGAAGACACTGCGTCAGCAGCTCCTCTCGCAGAAGTATCAGGGTCTGTTCGCTCACTGCTTCCTTTCTAACAAGGTAGAAGCAAAGATGGCGTTCGACGATCAGAACAACGAGAGTCAGGTGCAGCTTGCAGCCTTCCCTTACTCAAGCATCGACGACAACAAGATTACTGTTACTGACGCCGACCTCAAGGCTAAGTACGACGAGAAGAAGAGCATCTTCAAGCAGTACGTAGAGACACGCGATATCAAGTACATCGACGTTCAGGTAAAGGCTTCTGCAGCCGATCGTGCAGCTCTCCAGAAGGAGTTCGCAGGCTACAGCGCAGAACTCGCAGCCGCAGCCGACCCGTCTGACGTAGTGCGTAAGAGCACATCGCTCGTTAGCTACCTCGGTGTGCCAGTGAAGAAGGAAGCCCTTCCTTACGACATCGCACAGCGTCTCGACTCAATGGCTGTAGGCTCTACAAGCAAGGTGATCGAGAACAAGAACGATAACACACTTAACCTCGTGAAGCTCATTGCTAAGCGTGAGCTCCCTGATTCAATCCAGTTCCGTGCCATCCAGGTGGGCGGTGCTACAGCAGCCGAGGCAGCTACACGCGCCGACTCTATCCTCAACGCCATTAAGGCAGGTGCCGACTTCGAGGTTGTAGCCAAGAAGTACGGTCAGACCGGCGAGAAGACATGGATGACAACACGTCAGTATCAGAACGCACCATCGCTCGATAAGGATACAAAGAACTATATCGAGAACCTTAACACAATGGCTACAGGCGAGCTCAAGAACCTCACACTCGCACAGGGCAACCTCGTGCTTCAGGTAGTAGACCGCAAGGCAATGACTACAAAGTACGTAGCAGCCGTTGTTAAGAAGAATATCACCTTTACAAAGGATACCTACTCTGCAGCTTACAATAAGTTTAGCTCATTCGTAAGTGCTAACCTCACAGCCGACGAGCTTTTGAAGAACGCAGCAAAGAGCGGTTACACCGTTCAGGAGCGTAAGGACGTTACAACAGCTGAGCACTACCTCGCTGGCATCCACGCTACACGCGACGCAATGCGTTGGTTGTTCGAGGCTAAGAAGGGTGCCGTTTCTTCACTCTACGAGTGCGGTGACAACGACCACCTTCTCATCGTAGTTCTCAACAACATCAACCCGATTGGCTACCGCTCACTTGAGGATGCTCAGGTTAAAGAGTACATCAAGGCAGAGGTTATCAAGGATAAGAAGGCAGAGCAGCTCATGGCTAAGGCAAAGGCTTCTAAGTCAGTTGCTGACGCTAAGGCTAAGGGTGCTACAGTAGCTCCGGTTGCTCAGGTTACATTCGCTGCTCCGGTGTTCGTAGCAGCAACAGGCGCAAGCGAGCCGGCTCTGAGCGGTGCTATCGCAGCTACAGCAAAGGGCAAGTTCTCTAAGCAGCCGGTTAAGGGCAATGCAGGTGTTTACGTGTTCCAGGTAACAAACAAGACACAGCGTCCTGCTAAGTTCGACGAGAAGGCAGAGATGCAGCGTCTCAGCCAGCGTCAGATGCAGATGGCAGGCAACTTTATGAACGAGCTCTACATCAAGGCAAACGTAGTGGACAACCGCTACCTCTTCTTCTAAGACTCATATAACAATAACATAAAAAGACTTTGGATGTAACGATTTACACCGTTACATCCAAAGTCTTTTTTTGTAGAAGCCACTAAAGTCAATACCTTATTTCGGCTTCTGTCATTTTATCGGTCTGCACGCATCACGCTTATTTCGTAAGCGGCGTGATGCGTGCAATGTTCTTTCTTACAGAGTCGCTGTTTATGCCGAGTACCCTGCCTATGGCAGCGTAGTCGTAGTTGAGGTGTTGCAGCAGCATGATCAGTTGCTTTCGAGGAGCGATCTTGCCGTAGCAGTGTTCAATCTCCGCCATTGTCTCCGCAAACTCTATCTTGCAGTAAGCCATGCACAGCTCGTAGTCTTGCTTGGTCCACGTCACGGTTGTGCCGCCGTTCTTGATATGTAGGTATAGTTCCTTGCCGCATCGTGCGTTTGCTTCGCTGCTTTGCGATGCCACCATTATGTCGTTGTTCAGTTTCTCTATCTTGTCCGATTTCTTTGCACTTTCCTTTTTCAGCGACTTAATCTGCGTCTTAGCTTGTTCCAGACTTTGTTTTTCTGTCTTCAGTCTATTGTGTACCGCAATCAGCCTTTTTCTTGTTCTGTGCAGTATTAACGAGAATACCATTATACATAATAATATAATAATAAGTATGCCCATAGATGCAGATGTTATGGTGTCCAGCAAGTCTTTCATTGAGAGTGACGAATTTATGTTCGACTGCAATTCACTCATGTTATATTTCTTTTTTCTTGCATAAAGACTGTCTTTTGCCTCCGACATTTTCGACATATAAAGGGCGTAATTCTTCAAATCGCCTCTTTTGTAATACAAAGCCGCTATCTTTTTACATGTTTCTGCTTGAGTCAGATAGTTCGGGTCGCAATCAATGGATTTCTTCCACATCTCTTCTGCCTTGGCGTTGTTTCCTAAAGCGTTGTTGTAGTAGCCTGCAACTCTATATGATACCGCATCCTTGCTGTAGTATAATGCGCTGTCAAGATAATCTTTCGCTTTCTTATTATCTTTATTTATGAAATAGTCGGCAACGATAGAGTAGGCATATCCCTTGCAGCTGTTGTGTGTATATGGCAAAAGAGGAATGCATAGCAATCTGTAATACCCCACACTGTCTTCCATTCCCAAAGTGCTGCAACATGACGAAGCCATGCCAAGCGTAAACACCTGATATCTCTTGTCGCCAAGTTTTTGCGCACTTTGTAGAGACAACTTGCAATAATGAAGTGATAGCTTGTCTTCGTCGAATATGATATTTATATACGCCAAAGCCTCGCAAAGCTGTTGGTAGATGTCCAAGTTGCGTCGTTTGTTCAGATCGCAGTCTTTGAATATGAGTTCCGATTCTTTTTCGTAGAAAAGTGCTTTCGCCATGTCGCCCGCAAGTCGATACATCTCACCTTTATAGAAGTATGCTCTCGCCAATTCGTCTTTCATGTTTTTGGTTTTGTAGTAGTCTATGCAAGCGTTCAATGACAACGAATCGTCAATGAAGCTGTTTTTACCGAAAGCATATCTTGTTTTCAGCAGTTGATAATAGGCTTTTTGTTCTCCCGACAATTTCTCTGTTTCTATTTTGACAAGAGCTTTTGAAACAGAAGCGTAATCAAGACTATCCAGCATATTGTCTATACTGGATAGTTCGGACATTCTGTTGTTGTTTGAACATGAAAATAGCGACAGTAGGAGGATGTATAAAAGAACGAATCGTTTCATTTGAATAGCTTGTTTAATTAAAGACAAAGTTAAACGTTTTTTCTTTAATACAATCAGTTGTCTACAAGAAACTTTCGGACATTTTCAACGCGTTTTTGAAACGCCACTGTTGATTATCAATGCGTTACGTTTTTTTGTTGTCCGACTCTGTTTTTTAAGTGTTGTTTTATTAAGAAAAAAACATTACATTTGCAATGTATAACATACTTTAATTTTAACCCACTATGAAGAAAACCACACTCATTACATTATTATTATTACTGCTGTTTGTGCAGTCTAAGGCACAGACCGTAACGGGTCGTATCGTCGACAGCGAGAAGCAGTCGGTGGTGATGGCAACCATTGCGCTCCAGACATTGGACAGTATAAACATTTGCGCAACTACAGCCGATGTTGACGGACGTTTCGTGTTGACGGCCGACTCCATACCTTTGCCGTTCCGCCTCATCGTGAGCAGCATCGGCTATGAAACGGTGATGCCCGAGTGTGCGTCGTACGCTGTGGGTGACGTAGTGCTGGCAACTAAGACCAATGTGCTTGGCGACGTGGTGATAAAAAGCAAGCGTCCGATGCTCAATGTGCAGGGAGACAGAATAGTGGCGGACGCATCGTCCATTATAAAGAGCCGCATTGTGACATGTGCCTTCGACGTGGCGAAGTATGTACCAGGCATTCTGTGCAAGAACGACAATGAACTCTCTCTGGCAGGCACCATGTCCACCACTGTGCTTGTCAACGGCAAGGTGTGGAATGGCGGTTCGGTGCTCGAGTATCTTAAGACGCTGCCTGCCGAAAAGGTGGCGAAGGTGGAGTTGCTTTACAATGCTTCGCCCGACATGCACGTTACGGGAGCCGTCATAAACGTTGTGTTGAAGGACAACAAGGGACGCGAGCTGACCGGTCAGCTGAAGTCGTCGTATCTCAACAACCATCACAACACGTTTCAGGAGTCGGGCAGCCTGTTCTATACCACGCCTAAGTGGTCGCTGTACAGTATGTATACATTCGCAGACGCCAAGAGCATAAGCCGTTCCCAATATCTCAGCCACCACACTGTCGGCGACCAGGTTTATGATATAGACGTCGACACGCGCACTCACAACTCGTCGCTCACGCATACGGTATACACCAACGCCACATACAACGTGTCC
>NZ_JH379427.1:12495-21931 GCF_000235885.1 Leyella stercorea DSM 18206 | reverse complement strand
GGTGCTACATTCTACAAGCTTCTCACCCGTGAAACGCCACCGCCAGCTTCTGACCTCGTCAGTGATGACGAACTGCTGGAGAACAAACTTCGTGAAAAGGGAGTGTCTGACAATCTTATTGAGGTTGTCACCGAGGCGATGTATCCGAATGTAAGGAAGCGCACGCAGAGCGTCAGGGAGTTTAGGGACGCATTAACAAATTATTCTGTACAGATGTCTACCCCGATCAAATCGACAACAGAAGAAGAAACTGTAGTTGTAAAGAAAGTAACACAAACGACAGATGGTGAGGAAACAGTCGTTGCAGATAAAGGTACGAAGAATAGTAGCTTGCCCTACAATAAAAAAGCAGTAGAAGAAACTTATGACGAAGATGATGACGAAGAAGATACTTCACGTAAAGAAATAAAATATTTCATTGCATGTCTTGTACCTCTTGTGATTCTATATTTCGTATTTTCTGGATTTCGAGGATGTGGAGGTAATAAAAAACTGACATCTGAACAATGTGCTGATTCTATAGAGAATACTTTTGAATATCCCCAAAATGCTTCTGGTAAAGCTGTTGATTTGGGATTGCCTTCTGGAACCTTATGGGCAGATAGAAATTTAGATGCATTAGATGAAACAGATGAAGGAATGCTGTTTATTTGGGGTGATCCAACGGGAATGAATGATACAGTAAAAGTGCCTGACAATGTGTATAATATATCAGGTACAGAATATGATATTGTAAAAGAGAAATGGGGAGAAGATTGGTGTATGCCTAATTTAGAACAGTTCAATGAATTACATGATCAATGTAGTATTAAAAAGATAGAAAAGAACAATATAAAAGGCTATCTTGTAACTGGACCAAATGGGAATACGTTATTTTTTCCTTTTTCCTCTCTTTATAAAGATGAGTATTTTTTGGGATGGGAATACCAAATGTCATGGACCGATACAAGAGAAGGAGACCACGCGTTGAGCTGTAATATTGTAGATGGATTTCATAACTCTGACCCTACTCTGAGATTTACGATACGACCTGTTCGAAGTAAACAGTCAAACAGGTAAAGAAAGAATGGTTTGTCCACTTTAATGGGGCAATAGTGTCATGGAATAATAAATATAAGAAATATGAAAGAAAGAATATACGCATTAGAAAAAAATCTAGGAATGCTTCGCCAAATTGATTTGGGCGATGAGGAAGAATTTCGTTTTGTTGATGTGAGTATCTATAGGTTAATTGCATCGGTACGAACGATACGTTGTTGGTCAGACTATGGTCAATTCAACGAAAGACGTCTTTCATTGTGCCTTGATGGAAAACAAGACAATATAAAATTAAATGGAATTACTATATTTTATGTCGTCAAGGACATCTTGAAATTTTATCTTTCACGCAATGGTTGCCATCATAACTTCACAATTAATTGGCAGATAGACAATGGTGATATATATGAACAATCATTCTCTTTATATTGTGAAGCAGACGACAATTTGTTACCCCATATAGTCTATGCCATATTGCTTATTTCTGAAGTGAAGAATGAGGAAATGGTGCAAATCTATTGGGATATGCTCACAAATGGTTCATTTCCGATTAATAATACTATAGGAAAGAATTTAGATGATGCTAACAATTTGAGGAAAATCATAGATAAAATAGTCCAAGAATATCCTTTTACAGAAAAATTTTTTCAAGACGGAATGAAGAATATCACCTGTTTTCTAAAAAAAGAGATAGACAAAATAGAATTGCACTAACCAAAGTTTCACACATAGTAAAACAAATAAACAACATGAAACAGAAATTACAAATCGTTATTGCAATCGTAGCAATCCTCATAGGATTGACTGCTTGTCAGAGATCCACTAAAGACCAGTTGGTCGGAACTTGGCATTGTGTCAAGACCATGACCATTGATGGTGGAATGGTGAGATTTGAGGGAACTGAAACGAATAATGACGACGGCACTTATTCTGGTGTCGCAAATGCTGTCTATACGGTTGACACAGAGATTGAAGGTGTTAATGTCCAAGTAAAGATGGGGGTTAGCTTTAAGGATAGCGGAGAATGGACGGTGAACGACAAAGAGATTGTTACCACTCCAACATCCGCAGGAGTAAAAGTGACCAGTTTGAAATACTATGACCCTTCTGACGGTTCGTTCATTGCAGAACTCACGGGAAGCGAACTGACAGAGACATCAAGTGCTATTGCAGACGAACTGAAAGAGGGACTTCTTGAAGCATCAACCGAACGAATACTGATGCTGCAAGAGAACAAGCATGTTACGGAGTCGATAGATGATGATGGCAGAAAGATAACAGTGACTGATACAAGAGTAAGATAAATGAAGAGCGACTATCAAGCACTACGTTCTGGCACTATCCTGAAAGGGAAATACCGAATAGTAAGCCACCTCTCGTCTGGTGGCTTCGGAAAGACGTACCTTGCCGTGTATGGTTCTCACGACACAAAGGTCGCCATCAAGGAGTTCTTTATGAACACGGCAAATCTGCGTGAGTCGGATGGCGTGTCTGTAAGCGTTGACAGAACTAAGGAGAATGCCAATGCTTTTAAGTCTCAATTATCAAAGTTCAAGAAAGAATATGAGCGCCTCAGACAGATTTCCAATGTTCATGTGGTGACGGTTTGTGATTGTTTCGAGGAAAACGGAACAGCCTATTATGTAATGGAGTACGTAGACGGTGATGACTTAAAGGGAAGACTGCAACAACGTAGAATACCATATTCAGAGAAAACCGTACGGAATTATCTGAGACAAATCCTGGATGGTCTTTCAGCTATACACTCTGTTGGGCTATTGCATCTTGACATAAAGCCTGCGAATATTATGGTGACAGCACGTGGCTATGTTAAGCTGATAGACCTTGGTGCAAGTAAGGATTACATGCGAGGCGTTGGAGCAACTGTTCTTACAGGTATGGCAAGAACAGACCGCTATGCTCCTCCAGAACAGATTGATGGAAGTTACGATAAATTGGGGCCATGGTCAGACTTCTATGCTCTTGGCGCCACCATATATTATCTGCTTACTTGTAATGAGATACCAACATGGACGGCACTTAATGAGGACAAAACACGCAACAAGCACATTGCATTGCCAATGCCAGGTGTATCCGATGAAATGAGATGCCTTGTTGCTTGGCTAATGAATACAGATAGAGAGAAACGACCTAAAAGCGTTGATGAAATTCTGACGATAATGAAATCAAAAAAATGGACAGGATCGTCATATGATGATACAACGGTGCTTGTAGATGATACAGAAGACGCAACGGTTTTTGTTGAAAACCCCAAGATACAGTATCAGTCGAATGTTTCTCAAAAGGGGAATTACTATAACAGAAAAAGTACTCTATGGCAAAACGATACACAAGAAAAAGAACCAGAGTTTAGTTTTGTCGGATGTCTGTATATTCTGATTATCATTGCGATAGCAGTATTTGTAGTAAAATTTTTATTTATGACATAAATATTGAAGATTATGAAGAATATTCTAAAATGGATTGGTGGAGTATTGTTGATGCTCTTTGTCGCTCTGGGCAAAGTTTCGAAAGTCGCTGAAAGAAACTTAAACCACGCAACTCAAATGACAGAAATAAATGTAAATAAGGCGGTTAAAGAACTAAACGAGGCAACGACTAAAATGTCCAAAAATTCTAATATTCAACGTGGAGTCATCATTGGAGGAAGCAGAGCCGTGCATAACACTACTCGAAGTAATGCGCAAACAACCTCGCAGCCTCGAATGGTAAACTGTATGCAATGCTACGGACGAGGACGAGTGCAAAGTAACGACGGATATGTTTATAGTTGCAGCAGATGCTATGGAACAGGAAGAGTTTTCATCAAGTGACACAATTGTTTTAATAACATCATTAGTGCCTCTTTTTACGGGACACTAATGAGAAAATACATATAACTATAGTTAAGCGAAAATATCGCATCACAAGTAATTTACTAATTTAAAACTTTTTATTTATGGGAAACCAAAACTCAAAACCAGACAACAATATGGTCTGGTTTTGAGTACTCTGTTCTGCTGCTTACCTCTTGGTATTGTAGCAATCATTCATGCTGCAAAAGTTGATGGGCTCTATAGAAGTGGAGACTACTCTGGTGCGCAGGAAGCCGCTGATAATGCAAAGAAATATGCTCAGTATGGTCTCATCGTTGGTATCATTGTAGGTGTTATCTATTTCTTTATTGGAATGGCTGGCTCAATGTAATTCCTTGGTGACTATTATCCTAAAAAACTATAGAATGATAATTGGGAATTGAATCGTTTGTATTATGGTTATTAATACATAGCGCCATTATCCCTCCCGTTCTTTGTCAATCACATTTTTCTTTATACCTTTGCACCCGAAACATCAAGAGCAGTTTAAAATCTGCACCAACCGAGCACGACAGCCACGGTGGTCAAGATACGATGTGGAAATACGTTTAATTTCAAAAACAAGTCATTATGAACAATTCATTTTACAACGATTTCGCTGCGTGTTTCGCAGCTTGTACACTCACTTCACTTGTCGAATCATTTAACAGTCAGGTAGGAAATCGTGGCTTCAACTCCATGCGAGCAGCCCATGACAAGGCTCTTATCGACGAGCTTGTGCGTCGTGGCGTAGACGTATCGGCAGTATTCGACGGAACAACCCTTTCTTTTGCCCATCATGTTGTGTTGGACAACAATAGCTTGATAATCAAGAAATAGAATTACGTAGCAACACATAACCAGCCGATGATGCCGTCTGCTCTTGGTATCATCGTCTGGACAACAACCTTGCGGAACGACTCAACAGACACATATCATTATCTCTGAGGAACTCGCTTGTGATGACTTATTCAGTAAACATTAAGTAATGCTTAATTTGTTCGTATCCAATTAGATTGCATTAACCGTTTTAGAACATCACTAAAGTTATGCAATAATTTTTTGGCATCAGGACTACTAGTCTGATGCTCTTTGAATAAATTTATAAAATATTTAATATCAGCAATACATGCCTCTCCCCAAGTATAAGAAGGTGTAAGGAAGTATTTATAGGGCTTTTGTTGATACAATTCTACAGCCTTATCAATATTACCTTTCAATACTTGATAATCTGCTAAATTAACCTGAGTTATAGGAGATTCTAATTCCTTCTTTGGCATGATTTCTAGGATTTTATCTGCATTTTCAAAAAAGGCATTCCTATTATTGTTTTCATATATAGACATTATCAGTCTTGCAAAACTTCTTTCATATACCTCAGGACATAAATATACATGATCACAGTTCAGTACTATTAACTCTTCGAGTCGGTAATCAGTAGCAAACATTCTGAATTCCTGTCTATTCGAACAATACGCAAAAAAATGGGATAATGAGCTCAAGTCATACTTAGCACCATGGCCTAACCCGATATGAGGAGATTGTACATTAGGCTCCCTCCAACAATACACCAAATTACTTAAAAAACGTTTGCTATATCCAGAGTTATTAGAACGATAAGCGCACCATATCGGTTTACCATTTGCTATAGCATCAAAAAGAATTTCTCTCATTTTATGAAAGTCTTTTAAACACATACCATCATGTTTCTTCCATTTAATCTCAGAGAACAGTGTCTCCAATGGCACTAAATCAGCAATTTTGTCAATCGAAATCTCAAGATCGTAATTAAATGGACTCTTTCCTGTTATAAACTCATTACCATTTTTAGAAATAATTGTAATGTGTTTATCATAGATCCATTGATATCCATCCGTTTGAATTACTTTACAATAATCACATTTTGATTTGGCTATATCATTGATGATAGATACCCATTTAGATTCTTTTTTGGGGAGTAATATATCTTCATCAGGTTTTAAGAAAACATTTTTTCCTGTATTTGTAATTTTAGAAATATTGTTCGTTTGTATGTGTTTAGTAGAAACATCATCTAGCAAATCAAGATACTCTTCCCTTGTATTATCAGATGCCATTTGTTCTGCTTGATCATAAGACCATCTTTCTACAGAATTTAATGAATCCTCATCGAATTTTATACGTTCATCATTAGTCAACCATCTTAACAAACGTTTAATATAGTTGGTTACACCTTCTATATTATCGTGTACTTGTTGCTCAGTAAAACGAATCACACACCATCCATTTCTAATAAAATATCTATCACGCAAATTATCACCACTCTCTTTATAATGTATAGGTTTGCGACTTACAATATCATAAGGTTCATCTACTTCAATATCTATATATAGATTTTTTTCTTCCCAACAAAGACATATATCTGGCCTATACGAATAATTTCTATTCAATATTGGTAACTTTACGTTGTCTAAAATTTTAATGCAGCTAAGTTCTTCGCACATCTTGTGTAAACGACTAAACAACACAGGTTCCATAACACCTATGGTCGCTCCTGTTTTATCTGGTTGAGGAATAAGAATAGAAGTATTTTGTTGTGGAATCATTATAGAAGGGAAATTTGTATGGTCAAGTTCTCCTTGGAATTTGTCATAAGGGAAATTTCCGTTAAATACAAGTATATTCTCAGACAAATCTTGCTTATGAATAGTTCGTTCCCCTATATTCTGTTGCCCATAGTTATTAGAATCAATTTTCCCGTGGTCGGGCAGTGATCTTTTGTATACGCTATCTTCTAATGTGATTTTATTCTCAAGTGAACCATCATTTACAGAATGAATATCAACAACATTTAAACATAACTGCTTCTTGAAGTTCTTGTATGGTACAAATTTTACAGAATTTTTGGATAGTGATTTTTTGATTTTTCTTTCTCGAAAATCAAAATAAGTCTTTCCATGTCTTTTAACAACACTAAATGCGCCAAAATCTTTTAAAGAAATTCTATTTCCTTGTTTCAATTCTGAAATTATTGTATGCATACAGCATTTTATAACAATTGAAGAAAGACGAAGGGAAAAACCAGTTCTTTTTGCAACTTCTCTTATTATTTGTTTTTTATTCATATGCTAATCAGTGTCCACTGGATTAATAAATTGCCATGGAAGCAAAGCCGTGGACTCTATACTTTGCAATGGCATCTGTCCATAAATTGAGCCAAAATTCGAAAAGAGCAAGACAAAGTTCTCTGATGAACTTCATCACGTTCTTAACAAAGTAGCATATTCTTGTCCTGCATACTGCAGTTTGGGGATACTTGGCTCTTATGTAGGCTCGATAATTTTTTTTGTCTGTGCCGAAAGAGCATTTGGCTTCATTTCGTTCTCCGATGGCCTTAGTCATCTTTTCGAGATGTTCAAGACTTCTGGGTTCCTTGGGTAGTCGGCCTAATGGTTTACAACAGGTCTTTATCTTATATTCCTTGAGAATTTTCCGGCTTGCCTTGCTCATGTAGATTTTGTCTGCGAGAAAGCCCCATACGAAACTCGCAGTACGAACCACTGTTTGTTTTCGTTAGGCACATTCTCTACCGACACCCCACCTCTGTTCTTTGAGATGGAGGGCGTACAAGAGGTAAGTCTTGCACTTGAACACAACGAACCAGTGTCAGTAGGTTGCCCATTATACAATGAAGCGTTAGCCGTTAAAGGCTGTTTGGTGTTATCTTCCAATGTTATTGTTCAGAGGTTAGATTAAAATCAATAGACTTATTCTTTATAGAATTGTCATAATTTGACTGCAAAGATATGAAAACTAAACAAGACTAAAAAAGAAAATAAGAAAAATATTTGTGCTGTGAAGTTTTAAATTTATTAGGGCTATTTGTTGTCAATAGAAACGGCAAACAGTCATAATACAAGTAGTGTTTTGATGATATAAACAACTACTGTCGAAGCCGAACTTTTGTCATGTTGGATTAATTCAAATCGGGTACGACTATGTCACATTGCTTTTCAATCTACGCTGCACCCACAGAAATGCCGGAACGAGGAACAGATCTGCCATAATCCAGGCTATGGGGTCGCCGAAGCAGACGCCGGTCCAGGCGATAGCTGGCACGAGCCATAGGCTGACACCGCAGCGTGCTATCATCTCCATCACGCCGCTGAGCATGGAGAGGTTGCTGAAGCCGAGCCCCTGGATGGAGTAGCGCAGAATGGTGAGCAGTCCGAGGGTGGGGTAGAAGTAGTTGTTGATGCGCATGTACTGCGCAGCGTTGCTCACCACGGCAGCTTCGCCGCTGTCTACGAAGAGCTGCATCATATAGTCGGCGAAGGGATATATCACGACGAAGGTGAAGAGGAAGTAGACGAGCATGAGGCAGATGGCATCCTTCACGCCGCGTGTCACGCGGTCCATACGCTGTGCTCCGAGGTTCTGTCCGCAGTAGGTAGCCATTGCTACGCCGATGTTTTCGAAGACGCAGGTGAAGAGATACTTTATGCGGAGCGAGGTGGTGAAGGCTGCTACGCAGGTGGTGCCGAGAGCGTTGTTGGCACTCTGCAGCATGATGATGCCAATGCCGGTGATGGAGAACTGCAAGCCCATCGGCACACCGTTGTTGAGCAGTATGCTCGTGCGGCGGTTGTCGTAGCGACGTTCGTCGCCTTGCGGAATGAGCAGTTGCATGTGCTTGCGTATATACCATATACACAATGCTACGGATACAGCTTGCGAGAGCCATGTGGCTATGCCGGCTCCTGCTACGCCCATGCCACAGAAGAGTATGAGCACAACGTCAAGCAGGATGTTCACGAGGGCGGAAGTGATGAGGAAGTAGAACGGCTGGCGCGAGTTGCCGAGTGCGCGTATCTGACCGGAGAGGAGGTTGAATCCGAACGTGAGCGGTATGGCTGCGAACTGCAGCATGAGGAACGTATAGGCATCGTGGAAGATGTCGGTCGGGGTGTTCACCATCTGCAGGATGCGGTGGCAGGACATAAGCGAGAGCACCATTATCACCGTGGCTATGACAGCCGACACTCTAACAGCGTTGGCTACGTAGATGCGCATCTTGCGGTAGTCCTTCGCCCCGAACGCTTGCGCTACGGGTATGGCGAAGCCTGCGCAGGCTCCGTTGCAGAAGCCCATAACGAGGAAGGTGATGGAGGTGGATGCGCCTACGGCTGCCAATGCTTCTACACCAATCCATCTGCCTACGATGACGGCATCGATGACGAGGTACATCTGCTGAAGGATGTAGCCAAGTATCAAGGGCAGTGCGAACTTCGTGATTTGGCGCAGTGGCGATCCGACCGTCATATCGCTCACCGATGCAGCCTTTGCTGTGGCGGAAGGTTCGTGTTCTTTGGTTGGTTGTGTTTTCATATGTTATCCTGTTTGTTCCATTTTTTTTCTATGCCTCTTTAAGTCTTACTATGCCTCTTTAAGCCTTACTATATTTCTTTAAGCCTTACTATGCCTCTTTAAGCCTTACTAAGCCTCTTTAAGCCTCTTTAAGCCTTACTATGTCTCTTTAAGCCTTACTATATTTCTTTAAGCCT
>NZ_JH379427.1:0-12385 GCF_000235885.1 Leyella stercorea DSM 18206 | reverse complement strand
CCTCCCCGACGGGGAGGGTTGGGAGGGGCTCTTTTACCTTTTTACTTTTATCTGTTGCGGTAGGCGAGTGGTGTCATGCCGGAGTGCTGCTTGAAGAAATTGGTCATGGCACTCTGGTCGCTGAAGTTGAGGTGGTCGGCTATCTCGCCCATCGTCATATCGGTCTGCGTGAGCAGGTTGCAAATCTCCTTGTAGACGAGCGATGTGGCATGCTCGTTTATGGTCGAACCGCTTATCTCCTTCACCAGTCGCGAGAGGTAAGCCGTCGATACGTTCATCAGGTCAGCGTAGAAGCGTATCTGACGTTCTTTGCGATAGTTGCGGTAGAGATGGTGAAGGAAAACCTCGTACACCTCTTTCTTGTGTCCGAGGTCGCGCGTTACGGAGCACTGCTCGTAGGGCAGCTCGTCGATGATGAGCTTCAGCACGTTGAACATACTGCGTATCATCTCTACTTTGTTGATGTGCTGGTGGCGCACGATGTCGCGCACGAAGTGGAAGATGTCGGCTATGCTCTTGTATTTTGTGTCGTCGAGCTGGTAGCGTTGCACCTGTTTGGCGAAGTTCTCGTCGACGAGTATCGCTTCCGCCTTGAAGTCGGTAGACAGCTGTTCGATGTGTGCCACTTCGTGTGGCGTGGTTATCAGCAGATTGTGAGCTGAGAGCTGTATGCTCTGCTCTGTGTTGTTTCCCTGCAGGCGCATACGGCAACTGCCCTCATGCACCAAGAGTAGTTTGGTGAACAGGGTGCGCTCTTCCGCCATACAATGAAATATGTTGTATTCGGATGTGTCAAAGCCGGAAAAGCTGTCGCTCTCTTCTCCGTTCACGGAGAAGTGGGCGGCGTATGCTCCATATATATCCTTCAGCTTATATTTGGTGGCAAACTCTTCCAAGTTGTATACTTTCATCGAATATGTCTTCTTTTGATTGATGTAGTGCAAAATTATAAAAAAAAACCTGTAAGCAGAAACCATTTGTTTGAAATATGGTTTCGCTTACAGGTTTACTTGTCTATTTATTATTAGCTCTCTGCTTTTGAATGTTTTGTGGTGGCGTGGTATGGGCAAGATGCCCATACCTCCTATGAGGGCTGCGTAGAAGGTTGCGTGGGTATGACAGGATGCCATACCCTCCTACGAGGGCTGCGTAGAAGGGGGCGTGGGTATGGCAGGATGCCATACCCTCCTACCTTATTGCTTTATTTCAAAGAGAACTTGTGCGAGTGGAGCATCTCCTTCGGGTCGAGTGCCTTGTCGAGTTCTTCCTTGCTCATCAAGCCCTGCTCGATAACGATGTCGTACACGGAGCGACCCGTAGCGTGAGCTTCCTTTGCTACCTTCGAGCTTGCCTTGTAGCCGATGATGGGGTTGAGGGCTGTAACGATGCCGATGCTGTTCTTCACCATCTCGTAGCAACGCTCCTTGTTGACGGTGATGCCGAGAACGCACTCCTCGGTGAGTGTCTCGATGGCGTTCTTCAGCCATGTGAGGCTCTCGAAGAGGCTCGCTGTGATGATTGGCTCCATCACGTTCAGCTCGAGCTGACCAGCCTCGGCTGCGAAGCTGACGGTGGTATCGTTGCCGATAACCTTGAAGCAAACCTGGTTTGTAACCTCTGGGATGACAGGGTTCACCTTGCCCGGCATGATAGAAGAACCAGGAGCCTTCGGCGGGAGGTTGATTTCGTTCAAGCCGCAGCGCGGACCAGAAGCCATAAGACGCAAGTCGTTGCAGATCTTTGAGAGTTTGATAGCCAAACGCTTCAATGCTGATGAATAGCTTACGTATGCACCGGTGTCGGGTGTAGCCTCTACGAGGTCGCTTGCCGATACGAAGTTCTCGCCGGTGAGCTTGCTTAGGTTGGCAGCGCAGAGCTTTGCGAAGCCCGGAACGGCGTTCAGACCGGTACCGATGGCTGTGCCGCCCATGTTAATCTCGTGCAGCAGCTTCACGTTGCGCTCGAGGTTGAGAATCTCCTCCTCAAGGTTGTTGGCGTATGCGTTGAACTCCTGACCGATTGTCATAGGCACAGCGTCCTGCAACTGTGTACGACCCATCTTGATAGTGTCGTTATACTCCTCTGCCTTGTAGCGGAAAGCGCTGATGAGGCCGGTGAGTGCGCCTACGAGATGGATGTTCATGCGAATGAGTGCCAGACGGATAGATGTCGGGTATGCGTCGTTGGTGCTCTGACCGCAGTTGACGTGGTCGTTAGGCGAGCAATATTGGTATTCGCCCTTCTCGTGACCCATGATTTCGAGTGCGCGGTTGGCGATAACCTCGTTGACGTTCATGTTAACTGATGTGCCTGCGCCGCCCTGAATCATGTCGATAGGGAAGTTCTCGTGCCACTTGCCGTCGATAATCTCGCGGCAAGCCTCAGATATCGCACTCGAGATCTCGTCGTTGATTACGCCGAGCGAGTGGTTGGTCTGTGCGGCTGCCAGCTTCACGTATGCGTTGGCGATGATGAAGTCGGGGTAGTCGCTCATCGTCTTACGTGAGATATGATAGTTGTTGATACCGCGCTGAGTCTGCACGCCGTAGAGTGCGTCAGCAGGAACCTGAAGTTCTCCCAAGAGGTCGGCTTCTACTCTGAATTTCTTTTCGTTTGCCATAATAGTTGTATTGTTTAAATTGTTTATATATTCTTTTTTTAAAACTCTTTTACTTTTTAGGCTGCGTGGTATGGGCAAGATGCCCATACCTCCTAACTTTTACTTTGCAAAGTTACGGCTTATATCAGACAAAGCATTTATAAAAAGCGAACCTTTATTTGTAAAAAGCGAACCACTTGCAAATATTTGTAAAAATCGAAAGTGACGTTATTGCAAAGGTTTTGCCGTTAGGCTTCCCGTATAATATTCTGAAAGCCTAAAGACTTTCAGTTCTTTTCTTTGCAGTCTGCCCGAAATGTCGTAACTTCGCACAAACTCTTAATGCATCAAAAGTAATGTTTATAGTAATACTGTTTATATTTCTCGGTATAGCCTTGGGTTATACCCTGCGCACCCGTCTGGCTTCAAAGGTCGGCGTGATAGGTGCGTTGAACGGACGCATAACGACGTGGCTGATATGGCTGCTGCTCTTCATGCTTGGTCTTGAGGTGGGCAGCAACAAGCAGCTTATCGCCGCACTGCCCACGTTGGGCGTAGAGGCGATGGTGTTGTCGGTGAGCGCAACGCTTGGCAGCTGCGTGCTGGCGTGGGCGTTGTGGAAAAGCATGAAAGTAGGAGAGAAGCGATGAAAGGTAGTCTGATAGTAGTGGCGTTCTTCGTGCTCGGCGTGCTGGCAGGACGCAGCGGCGGTATGCCCGAGTGGATGCTGAGCAGCGGCACAAGCTTCGTGGCGCTGTGCGCACTGCTGCTCTGCGTAGGCATCAGCATAGGTCTCAATCCTGACATGAAGAGCGATATAAAGAGTCTTAATCCGCGTATCGCCCTGCTGCCAGTAGCCACAATACTCGGTTCGTGGATGGGGGCAATGGCGGCATTCTTCCTGATGAACAACGATGTGTGCTCCTTGCTCCATCACCGTCAGCTCACCGACTGTCTGGCTGTAGACAGTGGCTTTGCCTACTACTCGCTCTCGAGCATCTTCATCACCGAGTATCGCGGTGCCGAACTCGGCACCATAGCTCTGCTGGCTAACATCATACGCGAGATGATTACGCTTTTGCTAACTCCGCTGCTCGCCAAGTGGTTCGGTCCGCTGGCTCCTATCTCGTCTGGCGGTGCAACGACAATGGACACCACACTGCCCATCATCACGCAGACCGTTGGTCAGCGCTACGTCGCACTCAGCATCTACCACGGCTTCGTCACCGACTTCACCGTGCCGTTCGTCGTCACCATGTGGTGTACGCTGGCTTAATTTCGGGCTGCGATATTTTATAGCGGGTTTCTTTGAACAGGAAACCGCTTGTCACAATCTGTTCAGGAAATCCTTTGAAGCTGATTTCTTAGTGCTGTCCAGTTTCAACGTGCCAAAATTGTAGCTCAATTTCACTACTAGGCGTTGAGTGTCGCCGTTGGTATCCATTGTTGTCCGTATATTGTTATATTTCATTGTCCAGTTGTTCGACCTGTCGGTATGGAATATGTCATTAGCAGCAACCGTCAAGTTCAGCTTGCCCTTCATTATGCGAAGTATATATACCAGATCCATCGTCCACCAACTCTTATGGTCGAACAACGTACTTGTGCCGCCACTGTCGAAATAAGCATCGAATACTAAAATTGAATGGTTGTTCAATGGCCACTGCGCATTTGCATTAATATCCCAAGAAGCTTTGTTCCACGAGTGTTCTTCTCCTAAATAGTTTGCCTTGACAAAGGGCTGGACGAATGAACCAGTCAGATCTACCTGGACCGGACCTATCGAAAAGTTATATAAAGCGGTAGCCACAATGTTCTCTGACTTGTTAAAGTTCACAGGCATAAACTTGATGTTCTTATTGTCAACCGACGTTTCTGTCCAGAACGGCAGATCTACTATTCTGTCTTTACTTCTGTTGTAGGCTACTGATGCCAACAAGTTGCCATAGTTATAGCTGAGCTTTATGTTGGTTGTTACATTTGGCTTCAGCTGCGGGTTTCCTACCTTATATGAGATGGCATCATAATAGTAGAGTCCGGGATTCAAGTTGGAAAACGAAGGGCGTCCGATGGTCTGTCCTACGGATAAGCTCACAGAAGATTTGGCTGTCAGTTGCTTCTTTGCTACCAAGTTGGGGAACAGTTTCCATACTGTAGAGTCGGTGAACGTTCCAGACACGCCGGTCTCCAACTTTCTACGGTCGGCTTCCATGCGTAAGCCACCTTGCAAATAAAAGCTGCTGAATTGTCTCGAAAGTGACAAATATGCACCATACAGACTCTCGTGAGTATCGTATGTCTCTACATCCGCATTGTAGGCATAATTGCCTTTATTGTTCATAGTCGAGAAGAAAAGCCCCATTGACACGTTAGCCCACTTGCGACGACTGTTGTATGATAGGCGCGTACCTCCGATATGATATTTCCCCTCACTTGCTGTAGCGACAGCAGGAACAGTGGCTGCCAATCCTGTCTCATCGGAGTGGTTCTGTGCGTAATCGGCTATAATAGAGAGTGTGCGTGTAGAGTCGATTTCGTTTCTATAGTTCACGCTGGCACTATGCAGATAGTCTGCTCCTCGCTTCTTCTGATTGAACGTCATTTCGGTTCCATTCATCGTCTGCCAAGTAGGTTCTTTTATATGCGTGTTGCCTATGTTGCCCGTATATTGAAAGCCGAACGACTGTTGTCGGCTGATTTCCCAGTTCATCGAATAGAACCATTCGAACGTACGAGCGTTTCCTATCGTATGTCTCTCCTTTGCGCTCTCTATGTCTTTTTGTGGCAAGAATACAGTCTCTGTGGTTTTGTCTATCTGTGTTGTACTTAAATACGAAAACCCTGCCGTAAGAATATTGCTCACCTTCTTGTATTTCTCGTTTATGGACACATTTGCCATATCCACATAGTTTCTGGCAAAAATAGACGTGTTGCTTAACTCTGTAGACAGTGTATTGCCCAATGCTGTTTTGGTGGTGATGTACACAACGCCCTTATTGCTGGCGCTATATTCTACTGTTGGATTTGAATCAACCACAATCTTGTTTACCTGCGACGCAGGTATGGCTTTAAGCTCAGCCATACTTACGGGTCTTCCGTTGAGAACAAATGTTGGAGTTCCACCTTCTAACAACTGCAAGTCGGAGGTTAATCCTGGAATCATGCCGAGCACGTCGGTTACCTTTCCCATATACTGCAAATAGGAATGTGCTACATCCACGGTTATCTTGTTCAATCCTACTTTCACTGTATTTCTTTTGCCCTTCACCACAACACCTTTAACCGTCATGGTCTTGGGTTGCAGCCTGATGATGCCCATCTCCGTATTGTTGAATATACGGTTTACGGTCTTATAGCCAATGTATGTGATACGGGCTAACACCTTTCTGTAGTTGGAAGGAATGACAAAGTAGCCGTTTTCATTGCTCACGCCCTGACCTACGATGGTGGAATCGATGGGCGACAGCAAGGCTATTGTGGCGTATTCGGCTGCATTGCCTCGCTCGTCAACAATGCGTCCCTTATATCGAAGCGTTGACTTCTGCCTACATTCCACCATTATGTTGTTCTCTACCTGCGTCATTCTGATAGGGTAGAAGCCAATGAGTTGCATGATGGCATTGGGAACACTCATGTTGCGTATGCTCTTTGTCACCTTGAAGTCCTCCAACTCGTCGTACACAAAGTTAATGGTGTATTTATGTTGACGAGCATTCAAGTCCTTCAATGCCTCAGAGAACGACACATTATTATATTGTCTGGTGATGCGCTGGCCGTAAGATTGCTGTACGAAAGCCAGCAGAAAGAAAAGAAGCAGGCAGATGGTCTTGCTGCTGTCGGGCGTTTGCTTAAATATGTTTTTCATAATACGTCCTCCGTTCTTATTTCACTACCAGTTCTCCTTCGGCATACTCTATCTGTATGCGGTCGAAAGCATTCAGAATCTCCAGGTTCTGCTCCAATGTCTTCGTCTTGTTCCAGTTGAAGAAGAGACGCACATGCTGTGTGTCTGCGTTGTCATACCTCACCTTAACGTGATAGAAGTCTGCCATCTGCGTAAGTATCGTTCCCAACTCGGTATTGTCGAATACGACGGGTTTCATGTCGAGCGAGTCCTTTGGCTCTGCAGTCACGGCTTTAAGGCTGTCGTCGGCTGACAGACCAGACTTGTCTGTCTGTTCTGTCACGGCTTTATTGTCCGCAACTTTGTCAGAAACCGCGAACTTTAACCAGCCGTTCTGCACGGCAGCCAAGGCTACGCCAGAGAGGAAGATGATGCCAATGATAGAGGCTGCGATCTGCATTCGGTTGTGGTAAGAAGTGTTCGTTCCTTTGCTAATAGACTTAGCCTTATTGTGCTTTTCCGAAAACTCCTTCCAGGCCTTGTCCACATCCACCTTCTTTGGCGTGGCTTTCCTGCCAGCCATTCTCGCCATAGCCAAGTCGCGTAGGAACTCCTGCGCTTCTTCGTCGGCAAGCAAGCGTTCCATCTGCTCGTCGGTATATTTCTCGGGATGCTCCTGCATATCGAAGAGCATCAACCGCTTTTCGTCTTTGTTCATCGTACTCATTGTTTTGCTCATTTAATTTGTCTTCTAATCCAGTCCATTGCCTTAGAGAGATGGTTGAACACCGTCACTTTGCTTACTCCCACCTCGTCTGCCACCTCCTGATACGACTTGTCTTGCAGATAGCGCAGGCGGAAGATTAGCTTACGGATGGGAGGCTCAAGGTCGTCGATGAGAAGCAGCAGTTGTTCGAGACGCTCGTCGGTGTCTTCAGAAAGAACCACGTCGGCATCATCCAACAGTAGCTTCGCCACTCTTTCCTTAACGCTCTTGTGAGCAATCTGATTGAGACAGCGGTTGCGCACGCTTCGCATCATATAGCCTTCTTCGCTCTCAGGCAACAGGACTACATCATCAGCAAGAATCTGCGTGAACACTTCGCTCACCACATCCTTGCTCTCGTCGTCATCCGAGAGAATGTATCTGGCCAGATTGTACATCTTCTCATAGTGCCGCCGAAACATCTGTTCTATGTCCTTTTCTTGTGTCATATACTTATCTATACAGTTGAGCAAAGCGAAAAACTAAGCAAAACATTGATTTTTTTGAAAAAACATTACAAAGGTAATGGATAAAATGAAAACAAAAAAGAGTCACTCCGAAGAATGACTCTTTTCAAGTGGTGCCACCAGGAATCGAACCGGGGACACAAGGATTTTCAGTCCTTGTTGTATATCCCTGCAAATGGTTGAGTTCTAGTAGCAAAACAAAAAAGAGCAGTCTTGTAGTTGAAACATTTTGGAAAACAACAGGATTGCTTCCTTGGTTATTTACTCTTGTTTGTTATCTCTGCTGTATGGCAGAAAAGGCTCTTTGTAGAGTAGTAGTCTGCACATACAACATAAGTTTTGTTTATTTGTAGGCACTTCTCCTATAATAAGAATAAAAGAAGTGACTACATAGGTTTATACAATACTTACTCTGTCCTTACCTGGAGTTTTTTGAAATCCAAATCCCATTTATTCTTAATGAGAAAAGGCATTCCAAGGATGCCATGGATCTGTATTCCACTTTCATTTTGTACCATAGAAATAGCTTTTTCTGTATCCACAACAGAGAATGTAACATCACTCTACTTACCCTCAAAGGCTATTGCACACCTTACTTGTCTGACATTTTTTCTAGAGCCGTCAATACCCATAATGGCAACATCATTGTTTAGTTCTAGAACTGAAAATAGATGTTGAAGTTTAGCATAGACAAAAGCACATTATGAGTTGTTCCTGTGTCTATCAAAAAGCAAAGGGTTGGCTTGCTTGATGTTACAATCAGTGGCAAACCATCCCTGCTTAGGCTGTAATGTAGAGGAAAACTATTCATCTTCTTCGCCTATTTCTAAATAATTTCCATATTTATCAAAATAATTGAAATTCAATGTTAAGAGATTGTCTTCTCTCATTTGTAAACTTTTTGCAATAGGCATATTCAAGAGTTCTAATGGCGACATCAAAGCATACTTAAAAGCATAATCTCTTCTTATAGGGTCTTTTAGACGTTCTGTTGCCTGTGGGCTTAACCAACAATTAACATGTACAGTAGGAGGCATAGTATTGTCTTCTGCTATCTCTAATGCCCAACTTGTGCTGTCACATATTTGCCTTTTTCCATTATAAGTATTAAGAGCTTGCTTAATTTGCTTAGATAAAGTTTGAGCAATTTTTTTAGGATTAAAAGCCTTTTCTTTCTGCTCATTTGTCATAGGCGGAACACCAAATTTTATGCTACGCACTATATCTCTTATAGTACGATAGTCCCTATATCTTCCATTGCTTGAAATAATAACCGTATAGCCATCTTTGTTGAAACAGAAAATTTCTCCTTTGAGTAAATGACTTCCATCATCGCCCTCATACTTAACACCGCTGATAGTATTATAATCAAAATCAGTTTCTTCACCATGGTTTATTCCTTTATAAGCAAAGCTGTGCTTGCCCACAATCTCCATTGCTTCTTTTGGTGTCTTAATCCAAGGGAAAGCTTCTACATAGATGCTTTGGTCATTCGGCATAGGAGCTTTATATTCAATGTAATAATGTAGTCCATCTGTACTTTTTTCTACTTCTGATGTACCTACAGGCAAGTCAATAAGGAAAATATCGGATTGCACCTGTTTTAATTGCCAATTTTCTGTACAACCTGTTAATAATATCATCAATAGGGATAATAGAGTGATTGTTTTTGATTTCATATTATTCGTCTTTTTGTTGGTTTTGGCTATAAAGCCATTTGTTAGAATATGATTTTGTTAAATTAATTATGAGGAGAATAGGTGCTATGGCACACAACAATGCTGAGAAAGTATAATTATCTCCATCATTACTAAATATTGATATAAAAGGGCAAATTATCGATGTAAGAAGAAATGGAAGCACAGTCTTTATCAAGTCTTTCTTCATGGGAATACTATCAGCGGAGTAATTCTGAAATAAAGATATTTTTTGCAGCAATGGCAATAGGAGGATTTTCTCACCTGTAACAGGCTTTTTGCTCCATAATAAATAGGTATAGTAAACAAACGCAATGAAAAACCAGGGTAAGTAAAAAAGCCCCAAAACGTTCATCGTATCATCATATTTAAATCCAATACCGCATACAATAAAGAAAAATGCCATTACACAAGTTGCACAGATTTTCACTGCATACTTACCCATAATGTTCCAAAGTGATGCTTGTTGAAAATTGGAAATAACTTGTCCTTTTATCTGTTCATTTTCTTGTTTTTTTTGTACGTCTATCAATGATATCGTAAAGAATAGAACAAATGTTAGAACCATAGCCATATATTCTGCCGTAGGGTCAGAACTTGAAGAACCAAGTAGCATAAAACTTGACAAGAAATAAAGTATAGACTTTACTGCCCTTTTCCACTTCTTCGAGCGTAGAGGTCCACTTTTGAAAATATATACTGCCCATCCAAACATAAGAATGGATGATAGTGCATACCTCTTGAAAAACTCGAATGTGTAATCAAGTTCATTGTAGGTGCTTTGTACCTTTAATGCAATGCAAACAACCAAAGCCATGTCTGCTAAAGATAGTGTCACTAAAAGCCAAGCCCCAAATGTTTTCAACTTCCTTCGCTTGTAGTTGAGAGGTTTCTCATGCCCAATAAACATTGTGAGCAAGAAGAAAAATACTGTGATAATTGATGCCATATTTATTTGTTAATTTATATTTTTATCATTTTTGTCACTCCACTTTACATAAATAACAACTCCTAATGCAGCAAAACATAAAAGTGCAATAAAGATATAGTATGCCCATTGATACAATAGCATAATTGTGTATAATGCTAATGTAGCAATGGTAATTATTGTATAGATAGGATTGTCCTTAATGTCTAGCAAAAAGCACTTTATTATTTGTCCCAACATTACCTTTAATGGGGTCTCATTTTTAATCTCTAAATATTTAAGCCTTTTGCTTTTCCTAATCCATAAATAAAATAGGAAAGCAGTGACAATGAACATACTAAGCCACCAAGGAGTTGGAGTAATGTCGTCATATTCCCCTCTCCATCTTTGGGCAAACAAATCAGATGAAAGCATTGCGAATGTAGCTGTCAGCAAGGCTTTCTGCAATAAAGGTTGCTGCTTGGACAACACCTTGTGTTTCAATACGATTTTTCTCATATACATATTATTTTGCTGTTTTCGTAAGGGCATAAAAAATAGGTGCAGGCAATCCTTTATTTGAAATTCGGAGGTATCGCCAAACACCCATGCAACCCAAATAAGGAAAAGCCCACACCTTACGGCATGAGCATTCACCTACTTACTACAGGTTACATATTCTTCTAATTGGCGATTTTCCGAATATCCTTAGTAAGAAGCAAACACTTCTTTAATATGTCTTATAAATAGTCTCTTATATCATTGGCAAATCATTTTATTGATTACTGACTACAAAGTTACTCATTTTTCATAAGGAAACCTCTTATCATCCGTGATTTTTAGACTTTTAGACATATAAATGCCGTGATTGGTGTGGGCAGAATAGTAAAAAATGCCCAAACATCATATGGCAGTGATATTAGGGCACAGTTGTATAAGTCCGTGGCAATATAATCATGTTATCCAAAGATCATAGACGCTCTGAACATAAAGAAAGGTAAATCCTGCACATCGCGTAGTTGTGCTCTAAAGCCTTTCAACTTAGAGTTCTTTTTATGTCTTGGAGAAAATTTATGTGCTGCTGAAATACATCTGCAACAGACATAACCCTTTCCTCTTTATCAAGATGATGTAAAAGAGAAGTAGCTGTAAATTCTGTATCAGAAGCTTTCAACTTCACTATTTCCGATTTGACTTCACAAATTTTGTTGGCTATCATTTTTCTATAATCTCCCTATTGGAACATTTTTCATTTGGCTCATTCCGCTTAAAATCCCAATGCTGTGGTTTTACAGATATTCCAAGACTAATGTATCTTGATTTTCTGTCCTTGCAAATCCTCACTTTCAGTGGAAACTCACCATTCTTTAATGGAGTGTACTTGTAACATACAACTTCAACTGTCGTCATTTTCTAGAAAACATTTTAGAAAACAACCTGTGGTTTCCTACCATATTTCAGCACTATACAACACGAAAAAAGCAGTCAAGACATTATCTTAACTGCTTTCTTGTGGTGCCACCAGGAATCGAACCGGGGACACAAGGATTTTCAGTCCTTTGCTCTACCATCTGAGCTATGGCACCAACTGCGTTAATTTTGCGAGTGCAAAGGTACGCATTATTTTTGAATCTGCCAAATTATTTGCCGATTTTTTGTGAAAAATGATATATTAAACTGTAAGTTGTGTGATTGTATAGTGGTGTGTAGTGGTTTGAGAGTGGAAATAGAATTGGGTAAGAGTGGGGTTTTTGTGGTATCGCAACAGATCTTATGTGATGCAAATGCTGCATTGTAATAATGTAAAGCCTATGTTCTTGTCATTGTATACCGAACGCCGCCCGATTGGATTGCGTCCGCCGTCCGATCGGATTGCGTCCGCCGTCTGATCGGATCGCGTCCGCCGTCCGGTGAGTAGAGCAGAGCTTCTACAACGCTAAATCTGAGTTTTTGCAACACTAAATATGAGCTTTTACAACACTAAGTCTTAGGTTTTGCAACAATAAAGGGACTGCTTTTTATTGATAAAAAAGAGGGTGTGTCAAAACTATAGAATTGCGAAGAATGGCTAACTGTAGGAGGCTACGGCATTCCTGCCGTAGCCA
>NZ_JH379426.1:11489-14761 GCF_000235885.1 Leyella stercorea DSM 18206 | reverse complement strand
TTGTTAAAAACACAACAATATTATATGAGCCGTTGTTGTTGCTTCGTTTATCTGTTTATTATTGTTTGGTTGGTGCAGCGGAGACCGCTGCACCCCCTGATGTTTATTTCACGAGCATCTTTGTTGTTTTCTTGCCACGCTTCACGATGTTCACACCCTTTTGTGGTGCGTTCAGACGGCGGCCCTGCAGGTCGTAATACTCCGCTGCAGTGTCGTCCGACACCGTCGGCGCATCAATGCCAGTAGCTGCTTTATATGTGAAATAGCCAGTGGTGTAGTTCGCCATTTCCTTGCCCACCTTGCTGTGGTTGTAAGGCACGGCACCCACAAGGTTAGTGCAGCCCACAAACATGTCGTAGTCATTATCACATGCTGTTGTCACGAACTTGTCACTTGCATAGATGGTGGTGAGAGCATAATTGTTGCAGAACATCCAACGCATATCCGTCACGTTTTGTGTATCGAAGTTTGATACATCAAGTGTTTTGAGTGCAGAATTGTTGCAGAACATCCAACTCATATCCGTCACGTTTTGTGTATCGAAGTTTGAGACATCGAGTGTCGTGAGAGCGGAACAATTACTGAACATCAAATTCATATTCGTCACGTTCTGTGTGTCGAAATTTGATACATCGAGTGTTTTGAGATTATGACAGGAACCAAACATGCCGCTCATGCTCTGCACGTTCTTAGTGTCGAATTTTGAGACATCGAGTGTTGTGAGAGTAGCACAGCCAGCGAACATGTCGCCCATGTACATCACGTTTTTAGTGTCGAAGTTTGATACATCGAGTGTTGTGAGAGTAGCACAGCCAGCGAACATGTAGTCCATCGTTGTCACGTTTTTAGTGTCGAAGTTTGATACATCGAGTGTTGTGAGTGCTTCACAGCCCATGAACATGTAGCCCATCGTTGTCACGTTTTTAGTGTCGAAGTTTGATAGGTCGAGTGTCGTGAGAGCGGAACAATTACTGAACATCAAATTCATATTCGTCACGTTCTGTGTGTCGAAATTTGATACGTCGAGTGTTGTTAGAGCAGAGCAGCCACGGAACATTTCGCTCATGTTCGTCACGTTCTTAGTGTCGAAATTTGATAAATCGAGTGTTGTGAGAGTAGAACAGTGACTGAACATGCCGCTCATGTTCGTCACGTTCTTAGTATCGAAGTTTGAGACATCGAGTGTTGTGAGAGAACATCCACCGAACATGCCGCCCATGTTCGTCACATTCTTAGTATCGAAGTTTGAGACATCGAGTGTTGTGAGATCATAACAGCGATAGAACATGCCACTCATGTCCGTCACGTTCTTTGTATCAAAGTTTGAGACATCGAGTGTTTTGAGAGCATTACATTCACCGAACATGGTGCTCATATCCGTCACGTTCTTAGTGTCGAAGTTTGAGACATCGAGTGCTGTGAGAGCAGGGCAGTAATAGAACATGTAGCTCATGTCCGTCACGTTCTCTGTGTTCAGATATTCAATACCCTCTATGGTCGTTAAGTCTCTGCAAAGATAGAACCATTTGTAGCAACTCGTTGGGCGCGCATTAGCAAATGAAGCATCGAAGACAACTTTCTTGATGATATTTGTATTGTATCCATGGCCATTGGGTTTATACCAATCTGGGAGGTCTTCGCCCTCATTCAATGCAAACGCCACTCCTGTTGGCTCGTTATTATCGTGCTTGAATGTCAGTGTGTTCGTGGATGCGTCAAACACGGCATAGGGCCCTTTCATTTTGGGAGCTTTATATGTGAAGTAGCCAGTGGTGTAATTCGCCATTTCTCTGTCCACCTT
The DNA here is from genome assembly GCF_000235885.1 of Leyella stercorea DSM 18206. Taxonomy (GTDB): domain Bacteria; phylum Bacteroidota; class Bacteroidia; order Bacteroidales; family Bacteroidaceae; genus Prevotella; species Prevotella stercorea. The sequence continues at coordinate 12,960 of NZ_JH379426.1, read as the reverse complement.
GTCTTCATCGTAAGGCACGGCCCCCACAAGATTAGTGCAGCCTGCAAACATATAATAGGTATCCTCATATTTACATGCTGTGGTCACGAACTTGTCGGTTGTATAGATGGTTGTGAGTGCTTCACAGTCCCTGAACATGCTGTGCATGCTCGTTACGTTCTGTGTGTCGAAACTTGATAGGTAGAGTGTTGTAATATGAGAACAACCATAGAACATGCTTCCCATGTTCGTCACGTTCTTAGTATTGAAATATGACATGTCGAGTGTTGTGAGAGCAGAACAGCCATAGAACATTTTGTTCATGTCTGTCACATTTTTTGTGTCGAAACTTGATAGGTCAAGTGTTTCGAGAGCGGAACATTCCTCGAACATGCGGCTCATGTCTGTTATGTTCTTAGTGTCGAAACTTGAAAGGTTGAGTGTTGTGAGCGCACTACAGCCATAGAACATTTCGCCCATGTTCGTCACATTTTTAGTATCGAAGTTTGAGACGTCGAGTGTTGTGAGAGCATGACACCAATAGAACATTTTGTTCATATCCGTTATGTTCTTAGTGTCGAAACTTGAAAGGTTGAGTGTTGTGAGCGCACTACAGCCATAGAACATTTCGCCCATGTTCGTCACATTCTTAGTGTCGAAGTTTGAGACATCGAGTGTTGTGAGATTAGGACAGTACCAAAACATGTTGCTCATGTCCGTCACGTTCTTAGTGTCGAAACTTGAAAGGTCGAGTGTTGTTAGAGAACACTCCCTGAACATGCCACTCATGTTCGTCACGTTTTCTGTGTTCAGATATTCAATACCCTCTACGGTTGTTAAACTTCTGCAACCATAGAACCATTTGTAGCAACTCGTTGGGCGTGCTTTTGCAAATGAGGCATCGAAGATAACCTTTTTGATGATATTTGCATTGTATTCATAGTATCCATTGTCACCGTGTTTATACCAATCTGGGAGATTTTCGCCCTCATTCAGCGCAAACGCTCCATCGGGTTTGTAAACATTGTGCTTGAAAGTCAATGTTTTGTTGCCTTTATCATACACGGCATACGACTCTGCCTTTTGGGCAAACGCATGGCTACCCCATACGGGCAGGCACATCAAGATTGCAAGTAAAAGGCGAGCAATCGGGGGGGGGTAAAATTTGGGTTTTCATAATAAAATAGTTTAAAAAAATATTAGTATTTGGTTGTTTGTGTCTTCTTGACGGCTGCAAATAAAGTAAAATAATTTGGAATTTGCAAATAATTAGGGCGAAAAATACATTGCTATATGGTAGGTAGGGGCATCCGCGTCGACCGATGCGGATGTCTGCGTCGACCGATGCGGATGTCTGCGTCGACCGATGCGGATGGTAAAATATGCGGAGGGGGTGGGGGAAAAAGGTGCGTGAGGGGTGCGTGAGGGGCGTGTGAGGGGTGTGTGAGGAGTGCGTGGAGGGGTGCGTGGGTATGGCAGGATGCCATACCCT
>NZ_JH379426.1:0-11479 GCF_000235885.1 Leyella stercorea DSM 18206 | reverse complement strand
GTGGGTATGGCAGGATGCCATACCCTCCTATGGGCGTTCTTTGTAGATGACGTTGTTGGCACCGCTCGTTATTTTGAGAGCTTCGGGGTGCTCCTTTATGAACGAGTCGATGTGGCGCACGCGCTTGTTTTCGAGTATCTCGTCGACGGCGATGAGTATGCCCGTTTCCTCTACGTCGCCGAAGCCGTAGTTGATGGCGGTGCCGAAGAGCTTCATGGTGGGCGAGAGCGACATGTAGGCGTTGACGAGTGGCGGGATGTTGTAGCCCAGCGCACGTATCTCGCGGTTGAGGATGAGGTAGTCCTTCTTGAAGTCGTCCTCGCAGAACAAGGCTGCGAGCTCCTCCTTAGGGGTCTCTATCTTCAGCGGGTGGAGCGGCAGGATGAGGTTGTCCTTGTCGTCGAAGTGCTTCTTGAGGAAGTAGAGGATCATGTCGCGGCCACGGCGTATGTACGACGGGTACATGGTCATCTTGCCGAAGAAGTACTTCACGTTGGGCTTGATGACGGTGAGCGCGCCGAGTCCGTCCCACAGGTTGTCGAGTGCGAAGAGGCTCTTCGCTCCGCGGCGTGTGCTCTGGTACTCGAGTGTCACGAACGAGCGACCCAACTCGATGGTGTAGGGCATGTAGTCGTTGATGAACTTCTCGGAGAAGTGGAACATGTGGCTTGTGGCGAGCTTCGGCTGGCGGTTCTCGTCGAGTTCCCAGTCGGTGCCGAGCATGTAGCGGTAGCCGCCGATGATCTCCTCTGCCTCGGGGTTCCACACGATGAGCTGCTTGTAGCAGTTCGTGCAGGTGTCGAACTCGTCGATGTCCATCGGCTTGCCGGTGCCGCCGCCTGCCTCGCGGAATGCTATCTCGCGCAGACGGCCTATCTCGCGCATCACGTTCGGCGCGTTGTGTGCCGTGATGATGTATATCTCGTTGTTGCTCTTGTTAGTCATGCGGAGCTGACGCTCGGGAGTGAGTTCGCTTCTGAGCAGCTCTTTGCTGACGGGTTCTATGATTGGTTCTTCCATTGTTTGTTGTTTTCTTGCTTTCTCTGTTTTGTTGGGGTGCGCCTTCTTCTGGCAGCGTTTAAGCCGAACTAAGCCTTCTTGGGCCTTCCTAAGCCTTGGGTAACTAAGCCTCTTTAAGCCTTTCTAAGCCTTAGCTAACTAAGCCGAACTAAGCCTTCTTAGGCCTTTCTAAGCCTTGGGTAATCGGGCTAACTGAGCCCTCCCCGACGGGGAGGGTTGGGAGGGGCTCAGCTTGTACGCCTCTTCTTGCACCCACTGTGCCCACTCTTGCGGCGTGCGGCTCTTGTCGAACGTCTGCCATGGGATGGGCTTGCCGATGTATATGTCGAAGTGTTTGCCTACGTTGCGGTACATCTCGTCGACGAGGAATATCATGGCGAGGTTGAACGGCAGCCAGCGGTCGCTGAACTTGGCGATGCGGTAGAAGCGTTCGGAGTTGCGTCCGCTGAAGTAGATGGGCACCACGTCGCGGTGGCACTCCACGCTCTTCGTGATGAACGTCTTCTTCCACGGCAGGTCGTGGATTGAGCCGTCCTTCTGCTTACGGCTGTTCAGTCCGGCGGGGAACATGAGCATGTGGTTGTCGCTCTTGAAGCCAGCCTCCACCATGCGCGGGAAGTCGCGCCCCTGGCGCCCCGTCTTGTTGATGCCGATGCACACCGGTGCTAAACCCGGGAGGTTCATCAGCAGATCGTTGACGAGATAGCGGAAGCGTCCGTCGTAGTGGCGTCCGATGATGGAGCCGAGTGCCACGCCGTCCTGACCGCCGAGCGGGTGGTTGGACACGAAGGTGTATAGTTTGCCGTCGTCTTTCGGCGGAAGGTTCTCCTTGCCGATGATGCGTATGTCCATCTTCAGATAGCGCACTGTAGACTCTAACCACTCCACGCCGCTCTCGTCGCGGTGCTCCCAGATGAAAGCGTTCACCTGGTCTTGGTGTATAATCTTCTTGAGCCATTTCACAAGCAGGCGAGGCACGTAGCGAGCCTTGCTGCCCAGCTTGCTGTGCAGTATCTTTTCGATGTCGATCGTCTTTTCTGTTATCTCATTCATAAACCCGAAAACGCTGGTTGTGCTTCTTAATTTAGTGCAAAAATACTATATCTTTTTTATATACAAACATTTTAGCACAAGAAATGTAATATTTAATCAAATTTGATATGTTTTTGTAAACTTGTATGCGATTTTTTGTGTACCTTTACACCCAAATACGCATATATAATGTATAAGGACAAAACAGACAATACTACGATAGCAGCAACATACCATGTTCCAGTGCTTTTAGGCGAGAGCGTTGACGGGCTCAACATCAAGCCGGGCGGCATATACGTGGATGTCACCTTCGGTGGCGGTGGCCACTCGCGCGAGATACTGTCGCGCCTCACCGACGGCGCACATCTGTACAGCTTCGACCAAGATGCTGATGCGGAGCGCAACATTCCCGATGCGGGCGACAGCTTCACGTTCGTGCGCAGCAACTTCCGCTATCTGAAGAACTGGATGCGCTATTATGGTGTGGAGCATATCGACGGCTTGCTCGCCGACCTCGGCGTATCGTCGCACCACTTCGACGACGCAGAGCGCGGTTTCTCGTTCCGCTTCGACGCACCGCTCGACATGCGTATGAACAAGCGCGCCGGACGCACCGCTGCCGAGATAGTGAACACGTACGACGAGGAACGCCTCGCCGACATCTTCTACGTCTACGGCGAGATGAAGAACTCGCGACGCATAGCGTCGGCTCTTGTGAAGGCACGTCAGACGGCGGAGATAAAGACCACGAAGGACTTTCTGGCAGCCGTAGAGCCGTTCTTCAAGCGCGAACGCGAGAAGAAAGACATGGCACGACTCTTTCAGGCGTTGCGCATAGAGGTGAATCACGAGATGGACGCGCTGCGCGAGATGCTGCTCGCTGCCTCTGAGCTGCTTGCACCAGGCGGTCGACTATCGGTTATCACCTACCACTCGCTTGAGGATCGCATGGTGAAGAACGTGATGAAGTCGGGCAACGTGGAAGGAAAGGTGCAGCAGGACTTCTTCGGTAGGATAGAGACACCATTCCGATTGGTCAACAACAAGGTGATACTGCCATCCGACCAAGAGCAGGCTGACAACCCGCGCAGTCGCAGTGCTAAACTAAGAATAGCTGAAAAGAAATAAGAAAATGAAAGAAGACAACCCCATAATAGATATCGCGGACGCAGCCACGACGAACGTGGAAACGCCCGCTGCTGACAAGGCAAAGCCCGTGGACGAGAAAGCTGGCGAGACACCGACAGCCGACGGAAGCCCATCGGAGCCGGCATCAGACGGTGCGCCATCGCTGCGCACCATCATACGTCAGCAGGCGATAGAGGACGAGCTGCCACTCTCGAAGAACCTCACACTGAAGAAGGTGCTCGGCGGCGACATCCTCAACACGCAGTTCCTGCGCCGACAGATATGGGTGATAGTGATAGCCTCGCTGTTCGTCATCGTCTATATCTCTAACCGATACAAGTGTCAGCAGAACCTGATAAAGATAGACAAGCTGACGAACGAACTGGAAGATGCAAAGTATCGCGCATTATCCAGCTCGAGCGACCTGACACAGCAGACCCGCGAGAGCAAGGTGCTCGAACGTCTGCATAACGACAAAGACTCAACGTTGCACATTGCTACGCAGCCCCCATACATCATAACAATCCCTAATAACGAGTAAGCATGAGCAAATTTGACAGTAAGAAAGTGATGCCACGCTACAGTTTCCTCGCCATTCTGATGACGTTGGTGGCAATCACTGTCGTAGGCAAGACACTATACATAATGACCGCCAAGCGCGCCTTCTGGGAAGAGGTGGCTGACCGCGTGAAGGTGGACAGCTTGAAGACACTGCCTATTCGTGGCAACATACTCAGTTGCGACGGACAACTCATGGCATCGTCGCTGCCACAGTATAACATCTTCATGGACTTCGTAGCACTGCGCGAGGCGAAGAAAGACACGCTCTTCGAGCAGAAACTCGACTCGATATGCATGGGGCTGAACGCCATCTTCCCCGACCGCTCGGCAGAGGAGTTCAAGAAGCACCTCATGGAAGGCTTTGAAAAGAACAAACGCCACTGGCCCGTATGGAACCGACGTATCAACTACAGCACCTTCTCGGAGGTGAAGAGCCTGCCCGTGTTCAACCTCAGCAAGAACCAAAGCGGATTTCACTGGGATGAGCACAACGCACGCAAGCTGGCTTACGGCTCGCTCGCCGGACGCACCATCGGAAAGATGTACGGTGCGAAGGACACCGCACAGTGCGGTCTGGAACTCTCATACGACTCGCTGCTGCGTGGCGAGGAGGGCATACGCCATCGCCGAAAAGTGCTCAACAAATACCTCAACATCGTAGACACACCACCGGTGAATGGTGCCGACATCATGACCACCATCGACGTGTCGATGCAAGACCTTGCCGAACGCGCACTGCTCAAGGAGCTGCGCCTCATCAATGCCAACGTGGGTGTGGCTATCGTTATGGAGGTGAAGACGGGCGATGTAAAGGCAATCGTCAATATGACGAAGTGTGCCGACGACGACTATCACGAGATAAAGAACCACGCCATCAGCGACTTGCTCGAGCCTGGTTCGGTGTTCAAGACAGCCAGCATCATGGTGGCGCTCGACGACGGAGTGGTAGACACAACCTATCGTGTGGAGACAGCCGGCGGCGTGTGGCCGATGTACGGCAGAGAGATGAAAGACCACAACTGGCGACGCGGTGGCTATGGTATGCTCACGCTGCCACAGACGCTGATGGTCAGCTCGAACATCGGTGTGAGTCGCATCATCGACGACCACTACCACAACACGCCAGAGAAGTTCGTGCAAGGCATCTATCGCCTCGGACTCGCCGACGACCTGCACATACCGCTGCAAGGAGCATCGCCGGCACGCATACGTATGCCGAAGAAAGACGCGCGCGGCAAGCAGTACGTCAACTGGAGCAAGACAACGCTGCCCTGGATGAGCATCGGCTACGAAACGCAGGTGCCACCAATCTCAACACTCACCTTCTACAACGCCATCGCCAACGGCGGAAAGATGATGGCACCGCGCTTTGTGAAGGCGGTGATGAAGGACGGCGTGGTGATAAAGGAATTTGAACCCGTGGTGCTGCGCGAGCGCATCGCCAAGGAGACAACGATAAAGAAGATAACCACCATTCTCGAACACGTGGTGAGCCAGGGACTCGGCAAGAAAGCCGGCTCGCAGTCGTTCCTCGTAGCAGGCAAGACGGGTACGGCGCAGATATCGAAGGGCGCAGCCGGATACAAGAGCGGACAGATGAACTATCTGCTCTCGTTTGCAGGCTTCTTCCCTGCCTACGAGCCACGTTATAGCTGCATCGTCTGCATACAGAAGTCGGGTCTGCCGGCTTCGGGTGGCGGCATGAGCGGCGTGGTGTTCCACGACATCGCCGAGGGCATCATGGCACAGAGTCTGAAACTGGAGGCTGCCGATGCACGCGACTCGCTGTCGATACTCATTCCGCAGGTGAAAAACGGCAACATGCTTGCTGCAAGCTACGTGCTCGACCATCTCGGCATAAAGCAGCAATCCAACTGGGACGGCTCATATCTCAACGGCAACCCCATCTGGGGACACGCCTTTGAGAGCAGCGGAAAGACAATCGCGCTGCATCGTGTGCCAGAAGTGGACAAGAACACCATGCCCGACGTGCACGGCATGGGAGCCAAGGATGCCGTGTATCTCATAGAAAGCCGCGGCGTGAAGGTGAAGCTAAATGGCAGAGGAAAGGTCATGGAGCAAAGCATCGGTGCTGGAGAACGTATAAAGAAGGGCATGGTTTGCTCGCTAAGGCTCGGTTGATGAGTTGAGGTGTTGATGAGTTGAGGTGTTTATCCAATTCCTCTATTATATAAAAAAGTAAAAACCAGATATATGAAACTTAAAGAATTGCTTAAGAACATCACCGTTCTTGCTATAAAAGGCAGCGATGATGTAGAAGTGACAGGCGTCAATATTGATTCTCGCCGCATCAAGGAAGGACATTTGTTCGTGGCAATGAAAGGCACCCAGGTAGACGGACACAAGTTCATACCTAAGGCTGTGGAGCTCGGCGCGAAGGCTGTGCTCTGCGAAGTGATACCAGAACAAACCGAAGAAAACGTGACGTATGTGCAGGTGGCTGACACCGAGGACGTGGTGGGCATTGTTGCCACCACATTCCACGGCAATCCGTCGACAAAGCTGAAGCTTGTCGGTGTGACCGGAACGAACGGCAAAACCACTATCGCCACCTTATTATATAATATGTTCTCGAAGATGGGGCACAAATGCGGACTGCTCTCTACGGTGTGCAACTACATCGTTGACGAGGCTGTACCGGCAGACCACACCACTCCCGACCCGATAGCACTGAACGAGCTGCTTCACCGCATGGTGGACGCAGGCTGCGAGTACGCCTTCATGGAGTGCTCGTCGCACGCCATAGCGCAGAAGCGCATCGGTGGACTGACCTTCGCTGGTGGACTCTTCACCAATCTCACACGCGACCACCTCGACTATCACAAGACATTTGAGAACTATCGCAACGCGAAGAAGGCTTTCTTCGACATGCTGCCTAAGACAGCATTCGCCATAACCAACGCCGACGATAAGAACGGAATGGTGATGGTGCAGAACACGAAGGCTACGGTGAAGACATACTCCACACGTAGCGTTGCCGACTTCAAGGCGCGCATCATCGAGTGTCACTTCGAAGGAATGTACCTCGAAGTGAACGGCAGAGAGGTGGGCGTGCAGTTCATCGGCAAGTTCAACGTCAGCAACCTGCTGGCTGTGTATGGTGCAGCAGTGATGCTCGGCAAGAAGCCTGAGGACGTGCTCGTGGCGATGAGTACGCTGCACAGTGTGAGCGGACGCCTCGAACCGATACACTCGCCGGAGGGTTACACCGCCATTGTCGATTATGCTCACACGCCTGACGCATTGGAGAATGTGCTCAACGCCATTCACGAGGTGCTCGACGGCAAGGGAGAGGTGATAACCGTATGCGGAGCCGGTGGTAATCGCGACAAGGGCAAGCGTCCGCTTATGGCACAGGAGGCTGTGAAGCAGAGCGACCGCGTCATCATCACAAGCGACAACCCACGCTTCGAGGAACCACAGGACATCATCAACGATATGCTTGCCGGACTCAATGCGCAGCAGATGAAGAAGGTGATAGCCATCACCGACCGTCGTGAAGCAATACGCACAGCCTGCATGATGGCGAAGAAGGGCGACGTGATACTCATAGCTGGAAAAGGACATGAGAATTACCAGGAGATAAAGGGTGTGAAGCATCACTTCGACGACCATGAAGTGGTGCGCGAATGCTTTTAAAGCTTAAAATTCAAAACTTAAAAATGTTATACTATCTTTTCCGTTTCCTCGAAGAATACGGCATTAGTGGCTCGCACATGTGGGGCTACATATCATTCCGCTCGCTGTTGGCACTGATCATCTCACTCGTTGTCTCAGCATGGTTTGGCGAGAAGTTTATCAAGTATCTGAAGCGTAAGCAGATTACGGAGACTGCACGCGATGCAAGCATCGATCCGTTTGGCGTAAAGAAGATTGGTGTGCCGTCGATGGGTGGTGTGATAATCATCGTCTCTATCCTCGTGCCGGTGCTGTTGCTCGGTCGTCTGCGCAACATCTACCTCATCCTGATGATTGTCACCACGTTGTGGCTCGGCTTCTTGGGTGGCATGGACGACTTCATAAAGATATTCCGCCACGACAAGGAAGGACTGAAAGGTCGTTACAAGATTGTGGGACAGGTGGGCATCGGACTCATTGTGGGTCTTGTGCTGTGGGCATCGCCCGATGTGAAGATGAACGAGAACCTCGTCTACGAACGCCAAGGACAAGAACTCGTGGTGAAGCATCAGAGCGAAGCGCATAAGTCACTGAAAACCACCATCCCGTTCGTTAAGAGCCATAACCTCGACTACTCGCGCATAACGAGCATCTTCGGCAAGTATCGTGTGGCAGCCGGCTGGATACTGTTTGTCATTATGACCATCTTAGTGGTGACAGCAGTGAGCAACGGAGCCAATCTGAACGACGGCATGGACGGCATGTGCGCAGGCAACTCCGCCATAATAGGTGTGGCACTGGGCATACTCGCTTATGTCAGCTCGCACATTGAATATGCGGGTTATCTGAATATAATGTACATACCCGATTCGCAGGAACTCGTAGTATTCCTCAGTGCCTTTGTCGGAGCATTGATAGGCTTCCTTTGGTACAACGCCTATCCGGCACAGGTGTTCATGGGCGACACCGGCTCGCTCACCATCGGTGGCATCATCGCCGTAACGGCAATCATCATACACAAGGAGCTGATGCTCCCGATACTCTGTGGCATCTTCTTTGTGGAGAGCCTAAGCGTCATACTGCAGGTCTACTACTTCAAACTCGGTAAACGTCATGGCGTTAAGCAGCGCATCTTTAAGCGCACGCCAATCCACGACAACTTCCGCACACAGGCTTCGCAGCTCGACCCCGACTGTAAGTATCTCATAACCCGACCACGAACTGCGTTTCATGAGTCGAAGATAACGGTGCGCTTCTGGATTACAACCATAATCCTTGCAGCGATGACCATCATAACGTTAAAGATTAGATAGACACAATGAAAAGAATAGTTATTCTTGGAGCCGGCGAAAGTGGAGCCGGTGCCGCAGTATTGGCAAAGAAAGAAGGCTTCGACGTGTTCGTTAGCGACATGTCAGCCATCAAAGACAAATATAAGAAACTACTCGACGACCACGCCATCGAGTGGGAGGAGCGTCAGCACACAGAGGAGAAGATACTCTCTGCCGACGAAATCATCAAGAGCCCCGGTATCCCGAAGGAAGCCCCAATGGTGAAGGCGGCTATGGAGAAGGGCATACACATCATCAGCGAGATAGAGTTTGCAGGTCGCTACACCCACTCGAAGATGATATGTATCACTGGTTCTAATGGCAAGACAACAACCACGTCGCTCATCTATCACATCTTCAAGACTGCAGGCTACGACGTAGGACTCGCCGGCAACATCGGACGCTCGCTCGCTTTGCAGGTGGCAGAGGATCCGCACGAATACTACATCATCGAGCTTAGCTCATTCCAACTCGACAATATGTACGACTTCCACGCCAATATCGCCATTCTGCTGAACATCACGCCCGACCATCTCGACCGCTACGATTACTGTATGCAGAACTACGTGGACGCGAAGATGCGCATCATACAGAACCAGACCGACAAGGACTCGTTCATCTACTGGAACGATGACCCCGTCATCAAGCGCGAACTGGAGAAATACGACATCAAAGCCATTCAGTATCCGTTCTCCGAATTGAAGGAGAAGGGTTCCATCGGCTACATGGAGGACGGCGAGTACACCATCGAACGACCTACACCGTTCAACATGGAGCAGGAGGAGTTGTCGCTCACCGGCAAACACAACATATACAACTCGCTGGCAGCAGGCATCGCTGGCAACATCACGGGCATAAAGAAGGACGTGATACGTCAGAGCCTGAGCGACTTCCCTGGCGTAGAACACCGCTTAGAGAAGGTGTGCAAGGTGGGCGGAGTGCAGTATGTCAACGATTCGAAAGCTACGAATGTAGACGCTTGCTGGTATGCGCTTGAGAGTATGAAGACACCTACTATCCTCATCATCGGTGGTAAGGACAAAGGCAACGACTATAACGAGATACTCGACCTTGTGAAGCAGAAGTGTAAGGCACTCGTATTCCTCGGTGCCGACAACACAAAGCTGCACAACTTCTTCGACAACCAGGGCGTGGAGATACGTGATACTCACTCGATGAAGGACTGTGTGGCTGCCTGCTACGAGCTTGCAGAACCCGGCGACACCGTGCTGCTCAGTCCGTGCTGCGCCAGCTTCGACCTCTTCAAGAATATGGAGGACAGAGGTGAGCAGTTTAAGACACTGGTGAGAGGATTGTAATAGGGGGGTGAGGTGTTGAGATGGTGTTGTGTTGACATTAGCAATACAAATCTCAACATCTCACCACATCACCATCTCAACCCCTCACCATCTCACCATAAAAAATGACAAGCAATGATAAACAAGACATTAGACAACATATTCAAAGGCGACAAGGGAATATGGATGGTGTTCTTCTTCCTATGCGTTATCAGTGTCATTGAGGTATATTCCGCCTCTGCGCAGCTAACGTATAAGGGAGGTAGCTATACAGCTCCTGTCATAAAGCATATCTTCCTGCTCGCAGTCGGAATATTCTTCATGGTAGTGACGCTCAACGTGAAGTGTAAGTACTTCAAGATGGCGACGCCATTCATGCTCGTTATCTCTCTGGTGACGCTGTTGTGGGTGTTTTTAGCCGGTGCCTCCACAAATGGAGCACAACGCTGGATAAGCATCGTAGGCATACAGTTTCAGCCCTCGGAGATAGCCAAGGGCACCATGGTGCTCGCTACGGCGCAGATATTGAGTGCGTTGCAGACTGAGGATGGAGCCGACAAGATGGCATTCAAGTACATACTCACCGTGTGCTTCTTCATTGTGCCACTTATCATGGTTGAGAACCTATCAACGGCATTGTTGCTCTGCATCGTCATATTCATGATGATGCTGCTTGGACGTGTGCCCATGCGTCAGCTTGGCAAGCTGCTCGGCTTTGCAGTGCTCAGCGTAGCACTCGTCGTTGGAGCCGTGATGACCTTTGGTAAAGACGAGGCGCAGAAGCCCGAGAGTCAGACCCTCACCGAGCAAGTAGCGAAGCCGAATGATGTCAATGACACTAATGTCGAAGAAAAAGCCGAAGACAAGAACGTTGTGGAGAAGGTGTTCCACCGCTTCGATACGTGGAAGTCGCGCATCAATAAGTTCCTCGCACACAAGGATGTAGCACCGAAGGATATCGATCTCGACAAGGATGCTCAGGTAGCGCACGCCAACATTGCCATCGCCTCTTCGAACATCACAGGCAAGGGTCCAGGCAACTCCGAGGAGCGCGACTTCGTGTCGCAGGCGTTCAGCGACTTTATCTATGCCATCATCATCGAGGAGATGGGTATCGTAGGTGCTGCTGGTGTAGCCATGCTCTACATCATTCTGTTGTTCCGCACGGGACGTATTGCCAGCAAGTGTGAGAACAACTTCCCTGCACTCTTCGCCATGGGACTCGCCCTGCTGCTCGTTACGCAGGCATTGTTCAACATGTGCGTTGCGGTGGGCATCGTGCCCGTGACGGGTCAGCCGTTGCCGCTCATCAGTAAGGGTGGAACGTCGACCATCATCAACTGCGTGTACATCGGTGCTATACTCAGTATCAGTCGCTCGGCACAACGCAAACAGGAAATTATAGCTGACACAACAGAAGCGTAAATAAACACAACTAAAAATGTCTTTTTTTAAATAAGGTTGACACCC
>NZ_JH379425.1 GCF_000235885.1 Leyella stercorea DSM 18206 | reverse complement strand
TTCAGGCGGTTTTTTAATTCCGCCAACAGGTCTATTGAAAATTTTGTTTGGGCTTCCAATGGATTAGGCAATCATTCTAAAAAAGCAGCTAAAACAGTATATGATGAATTATCCAAAGTAAGAGGAAACCCTGAAGCCATAAAAGAGACATTAGGTTCACTTGGAGAGATCTTCTCTGGAACTGGTTTTAAATAAAATAAAAAAACATGAATGAATTGTATCAAAAAATTGAGAAATACATAACACAAGGTAATAGTATTGCTTTGGAAAAAATTTTGCGAGAAAATAGCACATTGAATTTAAATGATGGAGAATTGTATAATTTAAATCCACCGCTATATCGAGCTGCAAAATTGGGCTTATATGATATTTGTAAAATTCTTATTGATTATGGCGCTGATGTCAATTATACAAAAGATCATATATTCTATCCTTTAGAAGGTGCCGCATCTTCTAATAATATTGATATTGTAAAATTATTATTAGACAATAATGCAGATGTAAATGGATACGATTTAGTAAAACTTTCTGCAATTGGAACAGCTTGCACAAAAGGGCATTATGATATGATGGCGTATCTTGTTGAGTGTGGAGCAGATATAAATAGATTAAATATCGGATTATATCTGAGTCCGTTGGATTTAGCTATAATATGGAAACATGAACATCTATTTAACTATCTAATTGAAAATGGAGCATTATCAAATGTAAATAGGGATTATGATTGGACTTCAGAAAATGGGGGAGGAATATCCGCCCACATAGATTACTATATTGGAAGAGTAATACCAAATCGCTTCAATATTTTGTCAAATGGGACATTTAATAGAATTGCAATAACAAATAGTAACAGCAACGTACTCTTATATACCATAGGTAATTATAGGTATAGCAATCCATCAACAGAATTTATAATGATTTTACCATTAGGATGGAATCCATATTCAAGAATTGCACCTTCAAATTTACCTTATTTGATTATGGAATGGTTGTCTCTATGGTTACAAAATGGTCGTATTTTTTTCGATGGAGAATTTATTCCTCTTGATAAAATATGTGATAATACACAATTAGAGTATTCGGGTTTTCATGTTGTTGAATATAATTACACAACATTAGAATGTGATAAAAATGACAATTCAGTTACATTGTTTACTCTAATTCCTCAAAAAAAGAAAAAAAATTCTCATTACGAACTTACATCTGTACTCTTAGAAAAATTGAAGAAAAAAAAATGGAAAACATTGGAATGGACATCTCTTCCAATATTATAATTGGATGAATCATGTTACTCGCAGACAGTCATATCACTAT
>NZ_JH379424.1:17368-44987 GCF_000235885.1 Leyella stercorea DSM 18206 | reverse complement strand
TATGCGCTAAATTAATTCCGCCAACGGGTTATGTAATTGTATATTTCGTATTGCTATCAGTGGATAGGGTGGGCGACAGCGTTACTCGCAAAGCTCGTCGAAATGTTCAGCCACCTCGCAAAGCGCAGCGTACCACTCCTTGCCGAAGCGTCGGGTGAGCGGACCTTTGAGGAACTTGTAGACGGGCAATTGCAGCTCGCGACCCTTCTTCACAGCGTCCTTGCACACATCCCATCGGTTGTAGTTGAGTGCCACGGTACCATTGGCGAAGCGTTTCTCGCGGATGGGGTAGAGGGCGCAGGAGATAGGCTTGATGAACGAGGTCTTGCCAGCGCGGTGCGCACGCTCCAAGGCGCATAGGCAGCAGTCGCCCTCGTAGCACGTAAAGACGCAGTCCTTGCCGCCCACGATGCTTGTCACGAGGTCGCCCTCGCGGTCGGTGTACGCCACGCCTTGCTTGTCGACCACGGCTTGTGCCTGAGCCGACATGTCGCCCCATACGGTGTCGAGCGCGTCTTCAATGCCACCAATCTCTTCGAGGGTGACGGGTGCGCCGGCATCGCCCTCTACGCAGCAGATGCCCTTGCAGGCATCGAGGTCGCAGCAGAACTGCTCGGTGATGATGTCAGACGAGACAAGTATATTCTCAATGTCGAGTATCATATTTCTGTTTTGTTTCTTAATGATTATTTCTATTTGCTATGTCTGTTCTCCCACGGAATTCACGGAACACACAGAACCTTCTTGCTGTATGTTCTCCCACAGATTGCACTCTTCTTTATGTTCTCCCACGGAATTCACGGAATACACAGAATCTTCTTGCTGTATATTCTCCCACAGATTGCACAGATTTTCACAGAACCTTCTTGCTGTATATTCTCCCACGGAATTCACGGAATACACAGAACCTTCTTGCAGTATGTTCTCCCACAGATTGCACAGATTTTCACAGATGCTGCTTTCAAGGGGTGCACTTGTCTCAAGTGCACCAACCCGTTCTGTTGTTGCACTTCTTGCTCTGTTGGTGTACTTCTTACTCTGTTGGTGCACTTGAGACAAGTGCACCCCCTGAAAGAACCTATCTGTGTCGATCTGTGAAATCTGTGGGAGAATACTTTCAGCAACCTCTTCCGTGAATTCCGTGAATTCTGTGGGAGAATATCTCAGTAGAGCAATGCCTGCGGGCGAGTTACCAGTCAATCTCCTGCTCGCCATGCTCGCGCAGATAGGCGTTGCACTGCGAGAAGTGGTGGTTGCCGAACCACCCGCCACGGTTGGCAGACAGCGGTGAGGGATGTACCGACTCGAGCACGAGGTGGCGCGAGCGGTCGATGAGCTGCGCCTTAGAACGAGCATAGCCACCCCAAAGGATGAATACAAGGTTCTCGCGTTCGGCGTTCAGCGCACGTATCGCAGCATCAGTGAACTGTTCCCAGCCATGACGCTGATGGCTCGCTGCCTGATGCGCACGCACAGTGAGCGTGGCGTTGAGCAACAGCACGCCCTGCTCTGCCCAGCGTGTTAGGTCGCCCGTCGGTGGCATGGGTTTGCCGAGGTCGAGCTGTATCTCCTTGAAGATGTTCTGTAGCGACGGCGGAAAAGGCACACCCTCGGGCACGGAGAAACTCAATCCCTGCGCCTGACCGGGCTCGTGGTATGGGTCTTGACCTATTATCACCACCTTCACACGGTCAAACGGACAGAGGTTGAAGGCGTTGAAGATGAGCGACCCGGGCGGATAGCACGTCGTGGTGGTATATTCGTGGCGTACAAAGTCGGTGAGCGCAGAGAAGTAAGGTTTCTCAAACTCCGCACCAATATGCTCGCGCCATGAGTTGTCGATTTTTACGTTCATGTGTACAAAATTACTAAATTAATGCGAACAATCGCTACTATCTGATATATTTTAGCTACTTTTGCCTTTATATAACATAATGATTATGCAACTTATACGCTTATTGAAAGACTGGACGCTGCCCGTGGCAATCGGAACTGGCTGCGTGGTGTATATAATATTTGCGCTCGTGCCCCAGCTCGACGGCTTTGCAACAGCTGCCGCACCCGTGTTCGATGCCATGCTTCCGATGTTTATGTTCCTCGTGCTATTCGTCACGTTCTGCAAGGTCGACTTTCGTAAGCTACGCCCCGTAGCGTGGCACTGGTGGGTTGGCGTGTTTCAGCTGCTATGCGTAGGCGCGGTGATGGCAGCCGTGCTCGCTTTCGGGCTGAGCGGCAACCTGCTCATCCTCGCAGAAGCACTACTCACGTGCATCATCAGTCCGTGTGCATCGGCTGCTCCGGTCGTAACGCAGAAGCTCGGAGGCAACCTCGAAGAGATGACCACCTACACCTTCCTCTCCAACTTCATAACGGCACTGATGATACCGGTCTGCTTCCCGCTCCTCGACAGCGAACGCGAGATGCACTTCCTCGCCGCCTTCGCCCTTATATTATATAAGGTGTTCACGGTGCTCGTGGTGCCTATGTTGCTCGCCTACGTTGTGAAGCATCACGTCAAGAACCTCTGTCGGCGTATCGTCAGCGTAAAAGACCTCTCATACTACCTTTGGGGATGCTCGTTGCTCATCGTCTCCGGCACTACGATGAAGAACATCTTCCACGCCGAAACCACACTCGTCTTTATGCTGCTCATCGCCATCGGGTCGTTGTTGCTTTGCATATTTCAGTTCGCTTGCGGACGCGCCATAGGCAGCAAATTCGGTGAGACGGTGAACGCCGGTCAAGGACTCGGACAGAAGAACACAGCCTTCGCCATATGGATAGCCTGTACCTACCTCTCGCCCCTGTCTGCGGTAGGACCTGGCTGTTATATCCTGTGGCAGAACATCATTAACAGCATAGAGATTTGGCAAGCACAAAAGCATATTTCTAATAAATAATTTGCACGAGCCAACTGAAAGCATTATCTTTGCAGATACAAAAGGAAAACACATAATTAATAACTTAAACAAAATAACAAAAATGGAAGAGAACAAGAACCAGCAGCCCCAGGGTCTTCAGATCGAACTGAAGCCAGAAATCGGCGTAGGCGTTTACGCTAACCTCGCACTCATCACACACTCATCAAGCGACTTTATCCTCGACTTCACTTGTATGCTCCCAGGTATGCAGCAGCCGCAGGTACGCAGCCGTGTCGTAATGGCTCCTGAGCACGCAAAGCGTCTCCTCATGGCTCTCAACGACAACATTCAGAAGTATGAGCAGAACTTCGGCAAGATTAATCTGCCAGAGGCACAGCAGCCACGCACAGCTACTCCGTTCAATAACCCGGAGGCTTAATCACGCAATGATTAGCTTATAGGCTGTCTTAAATACAGTCTTAGGCAAACCAATATGCACATAGGCGCGTTCCAGCGATGGAATTGCGCCTTTTTTTTATCGCCTTTTGTGGTCAAACACCGCTACTCTTTGAGTGCGGACCTCACACTTTTTCGTTGCGCACCGGTCGGCACAGACATCCGCACCGGTCGACGCAGACATCCGCACCGGTCGGCGCAGACTTCTGCATCGGTCGACGCAGACGTCCGCATCGGTCGACGCAGATGGAAAACGCAATGCTTCAATGTCGTTAAAGCACGTAAAATGCATAGCATAAGTTCGTGGTTCAGATTATAGAAGAGGTTAGTGTTTGAAGTGAAGTAATACAAAAGTTTGTGTAAACAGTTGTTAAAATAACCTGTAGTACATTAAAATTTTTATTCCGCAGTGAGATTGTGTTTTTATATATTAGGTAGTTTCGAGAAAAGTTAGTACCTTTGCACCCCGAAAACGGCTTGTAAAAGAGCCGTTTGATGAACACGACAATTGAAAATAAAATATATAAATTAAAAAATTAAAATCATGCCTACAATTTCACAATTGGTAAGAAAAGGCAGAAAGGTGCTCGTAGACAAGAGCAAGTCACCGGCTTTGGACTCATGCCCTCAGCGTCGTGGTGTTTGCGTTCGCGTTTACACAACAACACCTAAGAAGCCTAACTCGGCAATGCGTAAAGTTGCCCGTGTACGTCTCACAAACTCTAAGGAAGTTAACTCTTACATCCCGGGAGAAGGTCACAACCTTCAGGAGCACTCAATCGTGCTTGTTCGCGGTGGTCGTGTAAAGGACCTTCCAGGTGTACGTTACCACATCGTTCGCGGTACACTCGATACAGCAGGTGTAGCAAACCGCACACAGCGTCGTTCTAAGTACGGTGCTAAGCGTCCTAAGGCAAAGAAGTAATCTGAAAATTGTCGGACGAAACAAATTTTAAAAACGTTTTGCTGGAGAATTGTTAATAGACAGGTTGAGTAAATGTCCAAGAGAGGACATTGAAGAACAGTAAGAAACAGCCCCATGCAGACAGAAATTTTTCAAACAAAATGAGAAAAGCAAAACCAAAGAAGCGCGTGATCCTTCCGGATCCGAAGTTCAATGACCAGAAGGTCTCTAAGTTTGTAAACCACCTTATGTATGATGGTAAGAAGAATACATCATACGAAATCTTCTACAACGCACTCGAAACTGTAGGTGCAAAGATGCAGAACGAGGAAAAGTCGGCTCTCGAGATTTGGAAGCAGGCTCTCGACAACATCACTCCGCAGGTTGAGGTAAAGAGCCGCCGTATCGGTGGTGCTACTTTCCAGGTGCCGACAGAGATCCGCGCAGAGCGCAAGGAGAGCATCTCTATGAAGAACCTTATCCTCTTCGCACGCAAGCGTGGCGGTAAGAGCATGGCAGACAAGCTCGCTGCTGAGATCATGGACGCTTTCAACAACCAGGGTGGTGCTTACAAGCGTAAGGAAGATATGCACCGCATGGCAGAGGCTAACCGCGCATTCGCTCACTTCAGATTCTAATATAATAATAAGGTAAAAGGAAAAATGGCAAATCGCGATTTACATTTGACTCGTAACATCGGTATCATGGCGCATATCGACGCTGGTAAGACCACAACTTCTGAGCGTATCCTGTTCTATACAGGTAAGACTCATAAGATTGGTGAGGTTCACGACGGCGCTGCTACCATGGACTGGATGGCACAGGAGCAGGAGCGTGGTATTACTATCACATCTGCTGCTACAACATGTAACTGGAACTATCTTGGTAAGTCATACAAGATTAACTTGATTGACACCCCGGGTCACGTTGACTTTACCGCTGAGGTGGAGCGTTCACTCCGTGTACTCGACGGCGCAGTTGCAACATATTCTGCTGCTGACGGTGTACAGCCGCAGTCAGAGACAGTATGGCGCCAGGCAGACAAATATAACGTACCGCGTATCGGCTACGTAAACAAGATGGACCGTTCAGGTGCTGACTTCTTCGAGACAGTGCAGCAGATGAAGGACATCCTCGGTGCTAACCCTTGTCCTATTCAGATTCCAATCGGAGCTGAGGAGAACTTCAAGGGCGTTGTAGACCTTCTCAAGATGAAGGCTATCCTTTGGCACGACGAGACAATGGGCGCTGAGTACGACGTTGAGGAGATCCCTGCTGATCTCGTTGACGAGGCTAACGAATGGCGCGAGAAGATGGTTGAAAGCGCAGCCAACTTTGACGACGCTCTCATGGAGAAGTATCTCGAGGGTCAGGAGATCACAGAAGAGGAGCTTATCGCAGCTATCCGCAAGGGTACAATCTCTATGGAGCTCACTCCTATGCTTCTCGGTTCTTCATACAAGAACAAGGGCGTTCAGCCGCTTCTCGACTACGTTTGCGCATTCCTGCCTTCACCTCTCGATACAGCAGCTATCGTTGGTACAAACCCTGACACAGAGGAAGAGGAAGACCGCAAGCCGTCTGAGGACGAGCCGACATCAGCTCTCGCGTTCAAGATCGCTACTGACCCGTTCATGGGCCGTCTGGTATTCTTCCGCGTTTACTCAGGTAAGGTAGTTGCAGGTTCTTACGTTTACAACCCACGTTCACGCAAGAAGGAGCGCATCAGCCGTCTGTTCCAGATGAACTCAAATAAGGAAATTCCAATGGAGTCAATCGACGCTGGTGATATCGGCGCAGGTGTAGGCTTCAAGGATATCCGCACAGGTGACACACTCTGCGACGAGGCACACCCGATCGTACTCGAGTCAATGTCGTTCCCTGATACCGTAATCTCTATCGCAGTAGAGCCGAAGAGCCAGGCTGACATCGCTAAGCTCGACAACGGTCTCGCTAAGCTTGCTGAAGAGGACCCGACATTCACCGTTCGTACCGACGAGCAGAGTGGTCAGACCATTATCTCTGGTATGGGTGAGCTTCACCTCGACATCATCATCGACCGTCTGAAGCGTGAGTTCAAGGTTGAATGTAACCAGGGTAAGCCACAGGTTAACTACAAGGAGGCAATCACCAAGCCGACAACTCTCCGTGAGGTTTACAAGAAGCAGTCAGGTGGTCGCGGTAAGTTCGCTGACATTATCGTAACAATCGGCCCGAAGGACGAGGATTACAAGGAAGGCGACTTGCAGTTCGTTAACGAGGTTAAGGGCGGTAACATTCCTAAGGAGTTCATCCCGTCAGTACAGAAGGGCTTCGAGAACGCCATGAAGAATGGTATCCTCGGTGGCTATCCGATGACTGGCCTTAAGGTTGTCCTCACCGACGGTTCGTTCCACCCGGTTGACTCTGACCAGTTGTCATTCGAGCTCGCTGCCCTCAACGCTTACAAGAACGGCTGCCCGAAGGCAGGTCCGGTTCTTATGGAGCCTATCATGAAGGTAGAGGTTGTTACTCCGGAGGAGAATATGGGTGACGTAATCGGCGACTTGAACAAGCGTCGTGGTCAGGTAGAAGGCATGGAAGAGGCTCGCTCAGGTGCCCGCATCGTAAAGGCTCAGGTACCTCTGTCAGAGATGTTCGGTTACGTAACAGCTCTCCGTACTATCACTTCAGGTCGTGCAACAAGCTCTATGGAGTACGATCACCATGCACCACTCTCAAGTGCTATCGCTAAGGCAGTGCTCGAGGAGGTTAAGGGTCGCGCAGACCTCGTGTAATCAGCACGTTAAACGAGACGAATTCAGAATTGAAGAATACAGAAGTTAAGCCAAATGATTGGCAAACCAAGCAAATGGCTTAACTCCTGACTCCTCTCTCCTGACTCCTCTCTCACGATAAAAATATTAAAGGGACATGGGGCGTCGCTTAGCGAATGACTCTTAAGCGACGTACCCCACCTCCTTTTTTCGGCTGTTCAGCACTCCAAGTTGAGAATATAATCACGCTGAACGTGCCACATTAAATTGCATTATAAACTTTAAATACAATTATGAGTCAGAAAATTCGTATCAAGCTGAAGAGCTACGACCACAAGCTCGTAGACAAGTCAGCTGAAAAGATCGTGAAGGCAGTTAAGGCCACAGGTGCTATCGTTAGCGGTCCTATTCCATTGCCTACACACAAGCGTATCTACACTGTAAACCGCAGTACTTTCGTTAACAAGAAATCACGTGAGCAGTTCCAGCTCTCAGACTTCAAACGTCTTATCGACATCTACAGCTCAACAGCTAAGACAGTTGATGCGCTCATGAAGCTTGAACTCCCGAGCGGTGTAGAAGTAGAGATCAAAGTATAGTAATTTTCATTTTTAATATTCATTTGAAATGCCAGGATTAATTGGAAAAAAAATCGGAATGACATCCGTTTTCAGTGCCGACGGTAAGAACGTACCGTGCACTGTTATCGAAGCTGGTCCATGTGTTGTAACACAGGTAAAGACCGTTGAAACAGACGGCTACAAGGCAGTTCAGCTGGGCTATGGTGAAGCTAAGGAAAAGAACACCACAAAGCCTATGATGGGCACCTTCAAGAAGGCTGGTACAACACCTAAGAAGCACTTGGCCGAGTTCAAGTTTGACGAGGAGTACAACCTCGGTGATGTTCTCACTGTAGAGCTCTTCGCTAACACAGAGTTTGTTGACATTGTAGGCACATCTAAGGGAAAAGGTTTCCAGGGTGTTGTTAAGCGTCATGGATTCGGCGGTGTAGGTCAGAGCACACACGGTCAGGACGACCGCGCACGCAAGCCGGGTTCTATCGGTGCTTGTTCTTACCCAGCAAAGGTATTCAAGGGAATGCGCATGGGCGGCCAGATGGGCGGCGACCGCGTTACAACCCAGAATCTCAAAGTGTTAAAGGTAATTCCGGAGCACAACCTCCTTCTCGTTAAGGGTTCTGTAGCCGGATGCAATGGTTCAACCGTATTAA
Organism: Leyella stercorea DSM 18206; assembly: GCF_000235885.1. GTDB lineage: Bacteria > Bacteroidota > Bacteroidia > Bacteroidales > Bacteroidaceae > Prevotella > Prevotella stercorea. The sequence goes on along the minus strand of NZ_JH379424.1, from coordinate 36,779 downwards.
TCAAGAAATAATGGAAGTTAGCGTATTAAATATCAACGGTCAGGAGACCGGAAGAAAGGTTCAGCTGAACGACGCAATCTTCGGAATCGAGCCTAACGATCACGTACTCTATCTCGACGTTAAGCAGTACCTCGCTAACCAGCGTCAGGGCACAGCAAAGTCGAAGGAGCGCAGCGAGGTTAGCGGTTCTACACGCAAGCTCGGACGCCAGAAGGGCGGCGGCGGTGCTCGCCGTGGTGATATCAACTCACCGGTGCTCGTAGGTGGTGGTCGCGTTTTCGGTCCGAAGCCACGTAACTACAGCTTCAAGCTCAATAAGAAGGTTAAGGCTCTCGCACGTAAGTCAGCCCTTTCATACAAGGCTCAGGAGAACGCTATCGTAGTTCTCGAAGACTTCACAATGGAGGCTCCAAAGACTAAAGATTTTGTAAATATTACTAAAAATCTTAAAGTTGAGGGCAAAAAGCTCCTTCTTCTTTTGCCAGAAGTAAATAAAAACGTATTTTTGTCATCACGTAACTTGCAGCGCGCTGAAGTAATGACAGCAACAGCAGTGAATGCATACAAAGTTCTCAATTCTGAGGTGCTCGTAATCACTGAGAATTCGCTCAAGGCTATCGAATCAATCTTATCAAAATAATAGGAGGCAACAGACATGACATTTATCGTAAAACCATTGGTCACTGAGAAGATGACCAAACTGACAGACAAGTCTTCTGTAGCTAAAACATACAAGGTGAAGGGCCAGGAGCGCACAAAGAAGGCAGAAACAAAGTATGGCTTCATCGTGCTTCCGGAGGCAAACAAACTTCAGATTAAGAAGGAGATTGAGACACGCTACAACGTTACTGTTCTTGACGTGAACACAATGGTATACGCTGGCAAGCGCCAGAGCCGTTACACACGCAAGGGTCTCGTGAAGGGACAGAAGAACTCGTTCAAGAAAGCAATCGTTACTCTTAAGGAGGGCGATGTAATTGATTTTTACAGCAATATCTAAAATAAAAAATGGCAGTACGTAAATTTAAACCGGTTACTCCGGGACAAAGACACAAGGTTATTGGCACGTTCGAGGAGATTACTGCATCCGTGCCAGAGAAGTCTCTCGTTTTCGGTAAGCGTTCTACTGGTGGTCGAAACAACACCGGTAAGATGACTGTCCGCTACATGGGCGGCGGCCACAAGAAGAAGTATCGTTTGATCGACTTCAAGCGAGAGAAGGATGGTGTTCCAGCTGTAGTAAAGACAATCGAGTATGATCCGAACCGCTCGGCTCGCATCGCTCTGTTGTTCTATGCAGATGGTGAAAAACGTTACATTATTGCTCCTAACGGACTGGAAGTTGGCGCAAAGCTGATGTCAGGCGCAGAGGCTGCTCCTGAGGTTGGTAACGCTCTTCCGCTCGCAAACATTCCCGTTGGTACTGTGATCCACAACATTGAGTTGCGTCCAGGCCAGGGTGCTCTGCTCGTTCGTTCGGCTGGTAATTTTGCTCAGCTCACTTCTCGTGAAGGCAGTTATTGTGTAATTAAGCTCCCTTCAGGCGAGACTCGTAAGATTCTGAGTGCTTGTAAGGCAACTGTAGGTAGTGTTGGTAACTCTGACCACGCTCTCGAGCAGTCTGGTAAGGCTGGTCGCTCACGTTGGTTGGGACGTCGTCCACACAACCGTGGTGTGGTTATGAACCCTGTTGATCACCCAATGGGTGGTGGCGAAGGCCGTCAGTCTGGTGGACACCCACGTTCACGCAAGGGCTTGTATGCTAAGGGTCTCAAGACACGTGCACCTAAGAAGCAGTCTAACAAGTATATCATCGAAAGAGCTAACAAATAAAACAAGAGTAAATTATGAGTCGTTCATTAAAAAAAGGTCCATATATCAACGTGTCGCTTGAGAAGAAAATTCTCGCCATGAACGAGAGTGGCAAGAAGACTGTTGTCAAGACTTGGGCCAGAGCATCAATGATCTCACCTGACTTCGTGGGACACACTGTTGCAGTTCATAACGGAAACAAATTTATCCCTGTTTACATCACAGAGAACATGGTTGGTCACAAGCTCGGTGAATTCTCTCCGACTCGTCGCTTCGGTGGTCACTCTGGTAACAGAAAGTAAGCGGGTTTAAACCATTTAAAATTAAGAAATAAATAATGGGAGCAAGAAAACATATATCGGCTGAAAAAAGAAAAGAAGCCCGTAAGAACTTGTACTTCGCAAAGCTCAACGGCGTTCCTTCTTCACCACGCAAGATGCGCTACGTTGTAGACATGGTTCGTGGTATGGAGGTTAACCGCGCACTCGGCGTACTCCGCTTCTCTAAGAAGCAGGCTGCTGCTGACGTTGAGAAACTGTTGCGTTCGGCTATTGCAAACTGGGAAGCTAAAAACGACCGCAAGGCTGAGGATGGCGAACTCTTCATCACTAAGGTGTTCGTTGACGAAGGCGTGACAATGAAGCGTATGCGTCCTGCACCGCAGGGTCGCGGATATCGCATCCGCAAGCGCAGCAATCACGTAACACTGTTTGTTGATTCCAAAACTAATGACGAAAAATAATAAGTAGAATGGGACAGAAAGTTAATCCAATAAGCAACCGTCTCGGTATCATCCGCGGATGGGATTCAAATTGGTTCGGTGGAAAGAGTTTCGGTGACAACCTCGTTGAGGACAAGAACATCCGTACTTACCTCAACAAGCGCCTTGAGAAGGCAAGCGTTTCACGCATCGTTATCGAGCGTACACTGAAACTCATCACTATCACAATCTGCACAGCTCGTCCGGGTATCGTCATTGGTAAGGGTGGTCAGGATGTTGATAAGCTCAAGGAAGAGCTCAAGAAGCTCTACAAGAAGGATGTTCAGATTAACATCTTCGAGGTAAAGAAACCTGAGCTTGATGCTAACATCGTTGGTAACAACATCGCTCGTCAGGTAGAGGGTAAGATTGCTTACCGCCGCGCTATCAAGATGGCTATCCAGAACACAATGCGCGCTGGCGCTGAAGGCGTGAAGATCCAGATTACTGGTCGTCTTAACGGCGCTGAAATGGCTCGCAAGGAGATGTTCAAGGAAGGTCGTACCCCGTTGCACACATTCCGTGCAGACATCGATTACTGCCAGGCAGAAGCCCTCACTAAGGTAGGTCTTCTCGGTATCAAGGTTTGGATTTGCCGTGGCGAGGTTTACGGTGATCGTGACCTCACACCTAACTTCTCTCAGGAGAAGCAGAATGGTGGCTCTAACAATGGCCGTGGCAACCGTGGTAATCGTAAGAGAAACAATAACCGTTAAAAGTAGAAGATTATCATGTTACAGCCAAAAAGAGTAAAATATAGAAGACCTCAAGACGGACGTGGCAATAAAGGCAACGCCCACAGAGGCACACAGTTGGCGTTTGGCTCTTTCGGTATCAAGACTCTTGAGCCGAAATGGATCGACAGCCGCCAGATAGAGGCTGCCCGTGTTGCAGTAAACCGTTACATGCAGCGCCAGGGTCAGGTCTGGATTCGTATTTTCCCGGATAAACCAATCACACGTAAGCCTGCTGACGTACGTATGGGTAAGGGTAAGGGTGATCCCGCAGGATGGGTAGCACCAGTTACCCCGGGTCGTATCCTCTTTGAAGTAGAAGGTGTAAGCTTCGATATCGCTAAGGAGGCACTTCGCCTCGCTGCTCAGAAGCTGCCTGTAAAGACAAAGTTTGTTGTAAGACGTGACTACGATAAAAACGCTTAATTTATGAAGATCAAAGAAGTAAGAGAAATGGATGCCAAGACATTGGCAGAAACTAAGGAGAACCTCCAGGAGAAGCTTGCTCAGATGCAGCTCAACCACACCGTTACTCCACTTGAAAATCCATCACAGATTAAGGCAGTTCGTCGTGATATCGCACGCCTCAATACTGAAATCCGCCAGAGAGAACTTAACAAATAACAATGGTCCAGATGGAAACAAGAAATTTAAGAAAAACAAGACAGGGTGTCGTTATTAGCAACAAGATGGATAAAACCATTGTTATCGCCGCTAAGTTCAAGGAGATGCACCCTATTTATGGTAAGTTCGTTCAGAAGACAAAGAAATACCATGCTCACGATGAGAAGAACGAGGCTAATGTAGGCGATACAGTGCTTATCATGGAGACTCGTCCTTTGAGCAAGACAAAGAGATGGAGATTAGTACAAATCGTAGAAAAAGCTAAGTAAAATATGATACAAGCAGAATCAAGACTTACAGTATGTGATAACAGCGGCGCACGCGAGGCTCTCTGCATTCGCGTCCTCGGAGGTACACGCCGTCGTTACGCAAGCGTAGGAGACGTTATTGTCGTTGCTGTCAAGAACGTTATCCCATCAAGTGATTTGAAGAAGGGTGCGGTATCTAAGGCTTTGATCGTTCGCACAAAGAAGGAAATCCGTCGTGCTGACGGCTCTTACATCCGCTTTGACGACAACGCATGTGTACTGCTCAACAACGCAGGTGAGCTCCGTGGTAGCCGTATCTTCGGCCCGGTTGCTCGTGAATTGCGTGCAGTGAATATGAAGGTCGTTTCTTTGGCACCTGAGGTTCTTTAATATTTAAAAACGCAAACAAGTAATGGGTAAGTTACATATTAAGAAAAATGACACAGTCGTTGTCCTTGCCGGTGAGGATAAGGGCAAGACTGGTAAGGTGCTCAAAGTGCTGGTTGAGAAGAACCGCGCACTCGTTGAAGGTGTGAACATGGTTTCAAAGAGCACCAAGCCTTCTGCTAAGAACCCTCAGGGTGGTATCGTTAAGCAGGAAGCTCCGATTCACATCTCTAACCTCAGCCTTGTTGACCCGAAGAGTGGCAAGGCTACTCGCGTAGGCATCAAGGTTACCGAGGATGGTAAGAAAGTACGCATCGCTAAAAAGTCAGGGGAGGAAATCAAGTAATGGATACAGCACAGTTAAAGAAATTCTATGCAGAGAGCATCGCTCCTGCACTGAAGGAGCAGTTCAACTACTCTTCGTCAATGCAGATTCCAGTTCTGAAGAAGATTGTCATCAACCAGGGTCTGGGCGACGCTACTCAGGACAAGAAGATTATCGACGTTGCAATCAACGAGATTTCTACTATCGCAGGTCAGAAGGCAGTAGCTACATATTCTAAGAAGGATATCGCTAACTTCAAGCTTCGTAAGAAGATGCCTATCGGCGTTATGGTAACTCTCCGTCGTGAGCGCATGTACGAGTTCCTCGAGAAGCTCGTTCGTATCGCACTTCCCCGTATCCGCGACTTCAAGGGCATCGAGAGCAAGTTCGACGGCCGTGGTAACTATACACTGGGTATTCAGGAGCAGATTATCTTCCCTGAAATCAACATCGACCAGATCGACCGCATCCAGGGTATGAATATCACATTCGTGACCTCTGCCAACACCGACGAAGAGGGCTACGCTCTCCTCAAGGCATTCGGTCTTCCATTTAAAAACGCTAAAAACGATTAAGCAATATGGCAAAAGAATCAATGAAGGCTCGTGAGGTAAAGCGTGCCAAACTCGTTGCTCGCTATGCTGAGAAGCGTGCTGCTCTGAAGAAGGTAATCGCTACAACTGAGGATCCTTCTGAGGCTTACGAAGCTGCCCGCAAGTTGCAGGCTATTCCTAAGAATGCAAACCCAATCCGTCTGCACAACCGCTGCAAGATTACAGGCCGTCCAAAGGGATATATCCGTCAGTTCGGTCTCTCTCGTATCCAGTTCCGCGAGATGGCTTCACAGGGTCTCATTCCTGGAGTAAAGAAAGCAAGCTGGTAATTTTTTTCTTTAATATTGTCGGGGTAGTCCCGATTAATTAAACTTTTTATATAAAATGACAGATCCAATAGCAGATTTTCTGACAAGACTCAGAAACGCAATCATGGCTCATCACCGTGTCGTAGAGGTTCCTGCGTCTAACTTGAAGAAAGAGATCACAAAGATCCTCTTCGAGAAGGGCTACATCCTCAATTACAAGTTCGTAGAGGACGGTCCTCAGGGTACAATCAAAGTTGCTTTGAAGTACGACCCTGCAACCAAAACAAACGCTATCACATCGCTGAAGCGTGTTTCTACTCCTGGTCTCCGCAAGTATGTCGGATACAAGGATATGCCGAGAGTTATTAACGGATTGGGTATCGCAATCCTCTCTACTTCTAAGGGCGTAATGACCGACAAGGAAGCTTCTGCCCAGAAGATTGGTGGTGAGGTTCTTTGCTATGTTTATTAATTGGAGGATTTGAATATGTCAAGAATAGGTAAATTACCAATTAGTATCCCAGCAGGTGTTACAGTAACACTCAACAACGGAGTAGTAAATGTTAAGGGTCCTAAGGGCGAGCTCTCACAGAAGGTAGACCCGTCAATCATCGTTAAGATTGAGGACGGTCACGTAACTTTCGAGGTAGACGAGAATAGCCCTGTTAACTACAAGCAGAAGTCAGCTTTCCACGGTCTCTACCGTTCACTCGTTAACAACATGGTTGTTGGCGTAAGCGAAGGCTACAAGAAGGTACTCGAGCTTGTCGGAGTCGGTTATCGTGTTTCAAACCAGGGAAACCTTATCGAGTTCTCCCTCGGTTATACTCACCCTATCTTTATCGAGCTTCCTGCAGAGGTTAAGGTAGAGTCTAAGAGCGAGAGAAACCAGAACCCTATCCTCACTTTGGAGTCTTGCGACAAGCAGTTGCTCGGACTCATTTGTGCAAAAATTCGTTCTTTCCGCAAGCCTGAGCCTTACAAGGGCAAAGGTATCTTGTTCCAAGGCGAAGTTATCCGCAGAAAGTCTGGTAAGACAGCTTCAGCTAAGTAACATTCTTAATTTTTTTAGGATTATGACAACAAAGAAAGTAGAAAGACGAATTAAAATTAAATATAGAGTTCGTAAGCGTATCAGCGGTACTGCAGAGCGCCCTCGTCTTAGCGTTTTCCGTAGCAACAAGCAGATTTACGCACAGGTTATCAACGACTTGACTGGAACAACACTTGCTTCAGCTTCTTCACTCGGTCTCGAGAAAATGCCTAAGAAGGAGCAGGCTGCTAAGGTTGGTGAGCTCGTAGCTGCCAACGCAATCGCTGCTGGTGTTTCAGCTGTAGTTTTCGACCGTAATGGTTATCTTTATCACGGACGTGTTAAGGAGCTCGCTGATGCAGCTCGTAACGGTGGTCTCAAATTCTAAACGATTATGGCAATGAATAAAGTAAAAGTTTTTAATGACGTTGATTTGAAGGACCGCCTCGTGGCTATCAACCGTGTAACTAAGGTTACTAAGGGTGGTCGTACATTTACATTCGCTGCCATCGTTGTTGTTGGTGACGGCAAGGGTGTTATCGGCTACGGTCTCGGTAAGGCTGGCGAAGTTACAGCAGCTATCGCTAAGGGCGTAGAGGCTGCAAAGAAGAACCTCGTTAAGGTTCCGGTGCTTAAGGGCACTATCCCTCACGAGGTTGAAGCTCGCTTCGGCGGTGCTCAGGTGTTTATGCGTCCGGCTGCTGCCGGTACTGGTCTCGTAGCCGGTGGTGCTATGCGTGCCGTACTTGATAGCGTAGGCGTTACAGACATCCTCGCTAAGTCAAAGGGTTCTTCTAATCCTCACAACCTTGTGAAAGCAACAATCGAGGCTTTGTCACAGCTTCGTGACGCTTACACTATCGCAGGTGTACGCGGCATCAGCATGGATAGAGTATTTAACGGATAAGGAGGATAAACAATGGCAACAATAAAAGTAAAGCAGATTAAGAGCAAAATCGGTTATCCGAAGGATCAGAAGGCAACACTTCAGGCTCTTGGACTCCGCAAGATCTCTCAGGTTGTTGAGGTTGAGGATACTCCTAGTGCACGTGGAATGATTCGCAAGGTTCACCACTTGGTAACTGTAGTTGATTAATTAAATCTTAAAAGAACGAATTATGAAATTAAATAATTTAAAGCCTGCTGCAGGTTCCACACATTCACGTCGTCGTATCGGTCGTGGTCCAGGTTCTGGTCTTGGCGGTACTTCTACACGTGGACACAAGGGTGCTAAGGCACGTTCAGGTTACAAGAGAAAGATTGGTTTCGAAGGTGGACAGATGCCGTTGCAGCGTCGAGTACCGAAGGCTGGTTTCAAGAATATCAACCACAAGGAATACTTCGCTGTAAACCTCTCTACACTCCAGAAGCTTGCTGAGGCAAAGAACCTCACAGTAATCGGAATCGAGGAACTGAAGGCTGCTCACCTCACCAACGGCAAGGAACTCGTTAAGGTTCTTGGCAATGGCGAGCTCACAGCTAAGCTTGAGGTTAAGGCTCATGCATTCTCTAAGACAGCCGAGGAAGCAATCAAGGCTGTCGGAGGTAACACAACTATTATCTAATAAAGTAGATGAAAAAGTTTATTGAGACACTAAAGAACTGTTGGAGAATTGAGGATTTGCGTCAGCGACTCCTCATTACTCTGCTGTTTACGGCTATCTACCGTTTCGGCTCGTTTGTGGTGCTTCCTGGCATCAATCCGGGTATGTTGGACAAACTTCAGTCGCAGACATCGGGCGGACTTATGTCACTGCTCGACATGTTCTCTGGTGGTGCATTTTCCAATGCGTCTATCTTTGCGCTTGGAATCATGCCATACATCTCAGCTTCTATTGTCATGCAGCTTTTGGCAGTGGCAGTGCCTTACTTCCAGAAGATGCAGCGCGAAGGCGAAAGCGGTCGTAAGAAGATAACTTGGTACACACGAATACTCACAGTATTCATCCTTTTGTTCCAGGCTCCTTCTTACCTGCTTAACCTTAAGGCGCAGGCTGCAGCAGCCCTGTCGTCAGGTATCTCATGGACAATGTTCATGATTCCTGCAACGATTATCCTTGCAGCAGGCAGTATGTTTATACTGTGGCTTGGTGAGCGTATCACTGACAAGGGAGTTGGAAATGGTATCTCAATGATCATCATGATTGGTATCATCGCACGTCTGCCACAGGCTTTCGTGCAGGAACTGGGCTCACGATTCACAGCTATCTCAAGCGGTGGACTTGTGATGTTCATCATAGAGATCTTGGTTCTGTACGCAGTAATCTGTGCTTCAATCATGCTGGTTCAGGGTACCCGCAAAATCCCAGTACAGTACGCCAAGCGTCTCGTGGGTAATAAGCAGTATGGCGGCGCTCGCCAGTACATACCTCTGAAATTGTTCGCAGCCAACGTAATGCCTATCATCTTTGCTCAGGCTTTGATGTTCATTCCATTGGCTTTCGTACGCTACCAGAGCGATGGTGCCTCGTCTTGGGCAACAGCCCTCATGGACAACCGCAGTCTTCTCTACAACGTCATCTATGTTACGCTGATTGTCGCATTCACATACTTCTATACGGCGATCACACTCAATCCGACACAGATGGCTGAGGACATGAAACGCAATAATGGCTTTATTCCTGGCATCAAGCCGGGAAAGGACACCGCAGAATACATCGAGACAATTATGTCACGACTCACATTCCCTGGCTCGTTCTTCATTGCTTTCATTGCTGTAATGCCTGCACTCGCAGGACTGCTCAATGTTCAGCAGGCTTTCTCTCAGTTCTTCGGTGGAACATCACTTCTCATTCTTGTAGGTGTTGTTATCGACACACTCCAGCAGATTGAGAGCCACATGTTGATGCGTCACTACGATGGACTGCTCAACTCAGGACGTACACGTAACGGTGCTGTTTCTGCGTATTGATTTTCCTCTTAAGAAATGAAAATATTTCTAAAGACAGAAGATGAAATTGAGCTGATGCGCAATGCAAACCATTTAGTTGGTGAAACGCTTGCAGAATTAGCCAAACATATTAAACCAGGCGTGACGACCCTCCAACTGGATAGGATAGCGGAGGAATTTATCCGTGACCACGGAGCCGTTCCTACTTTCAAAAACTTTCCCAATCCTTTTGGAGGGCCGTTTCCCGCAAGTATTTGCACCTCTGTCAACAACGTTGTTGTTCATGGAATACCCGATGAAAAAACAATTTTACACGACGGAGATATCATTTCTGTAGATTGTGGCACACTTCTTGCAGGTTACAATGGAGATAGTGCTTACACCTTTTGTGTCGGAAACGTCCGTCAAGATGTCAGAGATTTACTGACAGTGACACGACAATCCTTATATAAAGGCATAGAAATGGCAGTTGCAGGAAATCATGTCGGTGATATTGGTGATGCAATCCAATCTTTTTGTGAAGCCCACGGCTATGGAGTAGTGAGGGAACTCACTGGACATGGTATAGGGCGTGAGATGCATGAGGATCCACAAGTTCCAAATTATGGTAGGCGTGGAAACGGAGTGATGCTGAAAGAAGGTATGTGTATCGCTATTGAACCTATGATTACTATGGGCGACAGAAGAATAGGGCTTCTGCCTGACCGTTGGGGTATTGTTACTCGCGACGGAAAGCCAGCGGCGCATTTCGAGCATACCATCGTAGTAAGACGTGGTAAGGCTGAGATACTGTCTACGTTTGATTTAATTGAAAATCCTCAGTAGTTTTGAGTTACTATGTAATAAGGTAATTTGTAAGAGGGAAGTCGAATTCTAAAACAGAATATAACAATTTATGGCAAAACAATCCGCTATAGAGCAAGACGGCACAATCGTGGAGTCACTGTCAAATGCAATGTTTAGAGTCGAACTTGAGAATGGCGTGCAGATTATTGCTCACATTTCAGGTAAGATGCGAATGCATTACATCAAAATCCTGCCCGGCGACAAAGTAAAAGTCGAGATGAGTCCGTACGACTTGACTAAGGGCAGAATCGTTTTCAGATACAAGTAACAATTTAAAGATATGAAAACAAGAGCATCATTAAAGAAACGTACACCCGACTGCAAGATCGTACGTCGTAAAGGTCGTCTGTTCGTTATCAACAAGAAGAACCCTAAGTTCAAGATGCGTCAGGGTTAATCATGGCGCAGGGTTGTAGGGCATGAACTTGAGAAAGTCGGGTCCTGCTTCTCACTAAAAGAATTAATTAAATTAATCAATTAAATTTTTATTTTTAACAAATGGCAATAAGAATTGTTGGAGTAGATTTGCCCCAGAACAAGCGTGGCGAAATCGCATTGACCTATATCTATGGTATCGGTCGAAGTAGTTCAGCAAAGATATTGGACAAAGCCGGCGTTAGCCGCGACCTGAAGGTTTGCGATTGGAACGACGACCAGGCTGCCAAGATCCGTGAAATTATCGGCGCTGAATTCAAGGTTGAAGGTGATCTCCGTTCAGAGATCCAGATGAATATCAAGCGACTGATGGATATTGGTTGCTATCGTGGAGTTCGTCATCGTAACGGTCTTCCTGTTCGCGGTCAGAGCACAAAGAACAATGCCCGTACTCGTAAGGGAAAGAAGAAGACTGTTGCTAATAAGAAGAAGGCTACAAAGTAAAATTTAGTTGAAAGCAAAGTCCAGGCAGGCCAGCGATTGGTCGGCAGACTTTTAACTTTTAACTTTTAACTAAAAACAATTATGGCAAAGAAAACAGCAACAACTAAGAAAAGAAATGTAAAGGTTGACGCTATCGGACAGCTTCACGTTCACAGTTCGTTCAACAACATCATTGTATCTTTAGCAAATAGCGAGGGACAGGTAATTTCATGGTCATCTGCAGGTAAGATGGGTTTCCGTGGTTCTAAGAAGAACACACCGTACGCAGCTCAGATGGCAGCAGAGGACTGCGGCAAGGTAGCATTCGACCTTGGTCTGCGTAAGGTTAAGGCTTACGTTAAGGGTCCGGGTAATGGTCGTGAGTCAGCAATCCGTGGCGTACACAGCTGCGGTATCGAGGTTATGGAGATTGTAGATGTTACTCCGCTTCCTCACAATGGCTGTCGTCCTCCGAAGCGTCGTAAGGTCTAACATTCCCTTTGCAGGTTTCTTTTTTTTTGAAACCTGCATACAATAAAGATACAAACAACAATAAAGTATATAATTTATTATGGCAAGATATACAGGTCCGAAATCTAAAATTGCACGCCGTTTTGGTGAACCCATCTTCGGTGCTGACAAAGTTTTGTCCAAGAGAAACTTCCCTCCTGGACAGCATGGCAACAATCGTCGCAGAAAGCAGTCTGAGTACGCTGTCATGTTGGCAGAGAAGCAAAAGGCTAAGTACACATATGGTGTACTCGAGCGCCAGTTCCGTAACATGTTCGAGAAGGCAGCTAAGGCAGCTGGTATTACTGGTGAGGTATTGCTCCAGAATCTCGAGAGCCGTCTTGACAACGTAGTATTCCGTTTGGGTATTGCTCCGACACGTGCTGCTGCTCGTCAGCTTGTTAGCCACAAGCACATCACAGTTGACGGCAAGGTAGTGAACATTCCTTCATTCTCAGTAAAGGCAGGCATGGTTGTAGGTGTTCGCGAGAAGTCTAAGTCTCTCGAGGTAATCGAGGCTGCTCTCGCTGGTTACAACCACAGCAAGTTCCCATGGATTGAGTGGGATCAGACCACAAAGAGTGGTAAGTTCCTCCACAAGCCGGAGCGTGCTGACATTCCAGAGAACATTAAGGAACAGTTAATCGTTGAGTTGTACTCTAAATAATCATTAAATTAATGGCGATATTAGCATTTCAAAAACCTGACAAAGTTGTAATGTTGGATTCCAACGACAAGTTCGGCAAGTTCGAATTCCGTCCGTTGGAGCCAGGATTCGGTGTTACCATTGGTAACTCCCTGCGCCGCATTCTTCTTTCGTCGCTTGAGGGCTACGCAATCAACACCATCAAGATTGGTGGTGTTGAGCATGAGTTCTCATCTGTACCCGGCGTAAAGGAGGATGTAACTAACATTATCTTGAATTTGAAGCAAGTAAGATTCAAGCAAGTAGTAGAAGAATTCGAGAACGAAAAAGTTAGTATTACCGTTGAGAATTCGACAGAGTTCAAGGCTGGTGATATAGGCAAGTATCTGACTGGATTTGAAGTGTTAAACCCTGATTTGGTGATTTGTCATTTAGATGTCAAAGCTTCAATGCAGATAGATCTTACTATCAACAAGGGTCGTGGCTATGTCACAGCCGATGAGAACAGAGCGTTCTGCACTGATGTCAACGTAATTCCAATCGATTCTATCTACACCCCAATCCGTAACGTGAAGTACGCAGTAGAGCCTTATCGTGTTGAGCAGAAGACCGACTATGATAAGCTCGTGCTCGAAGTCACAACGGACGGTTCTATTCACCCGAAGGACGCACTCAAGGAAGCTGCTAAGATACTGATTCAGCACTTCATGCTCTTCAGCGACGAGAAGATAACTCTCGAGAGCCCTGAGCACGAAAGCAATCAGGAGTTCGACGAGGAAGTTCTCCACATGCGCCAGCTCCTCAAGACCAAGCTCACCGACATGAATCTCTCTGTTCGTGCGCTTAACTGCTTGAAGGCTGCAGATGTTGAAACTCTCGGCGACCTCGTACAGTACAACAAGACAGACCTCCTTAAGTTCCGCAACTTCGGTAAGAAATCGCTCTCTGAGCTTGATGATTTGCTCTTGAGTCTGAATCTGTCGTTTGGAACCGACATTTCTCAATACAAATTAGATAAAGAATAAAACAAAATGAGACACAATAAGAAATTCAACCACTTAGGTCGTACTGCATCTCACCGTAACGCTATGCTCGCAAACATGGCTATCTCGCTGATTATGCACAAAAGAATCACTACGACCCTCGCAAAGGCTAAGGCTTTGAAGATGTATGTAGAGCCGCTGATTACACGCTGCAAGGACGACAGCACAAACTCTCGTCGTGTAGTATTCAGCTACCTCCAGAACAAGTACGCTCTTAAGGAGCTTTTCAGCACTGTTGCTGAGAAGGTAGGCGACCGTCCTGGTGGCTACACACGCGTTATCAAGCTCGGCACACGTAAGGGTGACGCTGCTCAGATCGCATTCATCGAGCTCGTAGACTTCGACGAGAACATGGCTAAGACTGCTAAGGCTGCTAAGAAGACACGCCGTAGCCGCAAGTCAACTGCTGAGGCAACTGAGGCACCTGCTACAGAGGCTGTTCAGGCAGAGGAGCCGAAGGCTGAATAATCGATGCAAATCGCTTTATCTTAATATTAAGCCTGTTGACCGCAAGGTTAGCAGGCTTTTTATTTAGATGTTTGTTTCGCACAATCATTAAAACCTATCAAATCTGTGAATAAGAAATATCCCCCCCCCCAACAACAATTTTCATTGAAATAGGAACTTTGCCAATATTGGCTGGTTCTGATCCTACTCCGTCGGTCAATGTTATCAATGAACAGGATGCCACGAATGTGGACTTTAAGAATAGATACATGAACGATGGCTCAAATGAAGAGATGCGTTCGCCAGAGCGTATCTATTTCGACAACTGGGATTAGTCTACGTAGTTGTAGTTAATGCTTCTTTGTTGTTTATGTTAGTGTAAGCAACTCCATATATCATATTTAGAGACAATAATATGCGCAAAGTAATAGGAATAGGCGAGACCCTTCTCGACATTATTTTCAAAGACAACAAACCTGTAGAAGCAGTGCCAGGCGGTTCAACGTTCAACGCCATTGTGTCGCTTGGTCGTGTGGGAGCCGATGCGCTCTTTGTCACCGAGACTGGCGATGACCATGTGGGTGCTCTTGTTCGCTCGTTCCTCTCGTCGAACAATGTCTGCACCGATTATGTGTTAGAACGTAAGGGTTGGAAGTCGCCCGTGTCGTTGGCTTTCCTCGATAGCGACAACAACGCCAATTACACATTCTATCGCGACCCCAATGCCGACCCCGTCGATATACCATTGCCCGATATCAATCCGGATGATATCGTGCTCTTTGGTTCGTTTTACGCCGTTAGTCCTGCCACTCGTGCGCGGGTCATAGCGTTGCTTGAGCGTGCCCGCGATTGTGGCGCAATAATATATTACGATGTCAACTTCCGTCCGTCGCATCGTGGCGATGTGATGAAGGTGACCCCCAACCTCATTGAGAACCTCGAGTTCGCCGATATCGTGCGTGGCTCTCGCGACGACTTCGAGGTGCTTTACAAGAAGGATTCCGCCGAGCGTGTCTACCGTGCCGAGACCTCCTTCTACTGTCCTCGACTCGTCTACACCGACGGCCCTCGTCCCGTGACGGTGTTCTCCGACGGTGGCTTCCGCAAGGAGTACGCCATGCCCGAGACACCTACCGTGAGCACTATTGGCGCCGGCGACAATTTCAACGCCGGACTCATCTGCGCCATGCTTCGCTACGACATCCGTCGTGCTGACATTGAGCGCGGTCTTACCGAAGCGGAGTGGTCGAAGCTTATTGAGAGTGCGACGGCGTTCTCTGCCGACTGCTGTGCAGGAATATACAACTATGTGTCGAAGGAGTTCGGTGCAAGTCACAGTCTATAGAAGAGTAGCAGCGTTGTTGTAGTATTACTATAGCAACGCTTTTTCTATTATAAAACCCTAAAATTTAGTCATACATTGCGGTTACTCCATCTTTTTCTGTAACTTTGCATAATTGCAATCGTAAACATAACGACAATGAATATAGCACTTATAGGCTACGGCAAGATGGGACACATGATAGAGTCAATCTGCAAGGAGCGTGGCCACAATATTGTGAGTATCATAGATGTAGATAACCAGGACGACTTTGAGTCGGCAGCCTTTGCTTCTGCCGACGTAGCTATAGAGTTCACGTCGCCAACAGCTGCCTACTCCAACTATCTGCGTGCCTGGAAAGCAGGCGTGAAGGTGGTAAGTGGCTCTACGGGTTGGATGAAGGACCACGGCGACGATGTGCGCCGCGCCTGCACCGAGGAGGGCAAGACTCTCTTCTGGGCTTCCAACTTCTCTATTGGCGTAGCTATCTTTTCAGCCGTAAACCGCTATCTGGCTAAGATAATGAACCAGTTCTGCCAGTACGACGTGCGCATGAGCGAGACCCACCACGTGCATAAACTCGATGCTCCGTCGGGCACTGCCATCACCCTCGCCGAAGAGATTATCGCCGACCTCGACCGCAAGACCTCTTGGGTGAAGGGCGAGCAGCATCTTGCCGACGGCACGGTGGAGGGCACCAACAATGCTGCACCAGACCAGCTCCCCATCGAGAGCATCCGCCGCGACGAGGTGCCGGGCATCCACACCATCTGCTACGACTCTGACGCCGACTCGATAACAATCACCCATGACGCCCACTCGCGCAAGGGATTCGCACTCGGTGCGGTGCTCGCTGCCGAGTACACCAAGGAGCACGAGGGACTGCTCACCACAAAGGATTTGTTCAAGTTCTAACATAGGAGGGTATGGCATCCCTGCCATACCCACTGATTTGCTTCCGCACCCTTACATCCTTTAGCATAAGGCGGCGTGGGTATGGCAGGATGCCATACCCTCCTAAAGAATACTAATCGGAGCTTAGCTCCTAACCATTCAATACAATGACCGAAAAAGAAAAGAAAGCCCTCAACCCGAAGGTGCAGTGGGCTAAGTGTATTGCCGTTGTTGTGGCATATCTGCTCTTCCTCTATTGGGTGAAGAGCTGGTGGGGACTCATCGTCCTGCCGTTCATATTTGATGTCTACATCACCAAGAAGATCAACTGGCAATGGTGGCGCGACTCAGAGAACCGCGTCACGGCAGCCATCATGCCGTGGGTCGACGCCCTTGTGTTCGCCCTCGTAGCCGTTTACTTCATCAACATCTACTTCTTCCAGAACTACGTCATCCCGTCGTCGTCGCTTGAGAAGTCGCTGCTCGTAGGTGATTACCTCTTCGTGTCGAAGGTGAGCTACGGCCCGCGCAAGCCACAGACCCCACTTACGTTGCCGCTGACGCAACACACGCTGCCCGTTGTCGACTGCGACTCGTACATCGAGTGGCCGCAGTGGGGCTACGAGCGCGCCAAGGGACTGGGCAAGGTGCAGCTCAACGACATCGTAGTGTTCAACTACCCAGCTGGCGACACCGTGCTCACCGCGCCCAAGTACTGGGGCCGCGACTTCTACGCCATCGCCTACGGAGCCGGCGAGCAGGAGTGGGCTGAGAAGCACAACGGCGAGATACCTTATTTCGCCACAAAGCAGCAGCAGTACGACTTCTTTGCGAAGCTCTACGCCGCAGGCCGCAAGCTTATCGACCAGAACCCCTCCGAGTTCGGCACGATAAAGACACGCCCCGTCGACCGCCGCGAGAACTACGTGAAGCGCTGCGTGGGTCTGCCCGGTCAGACTCTGCAGATAAAGAACCGCATCATCTACCTCGACGGCAAGCCGAACAAGGAGCCCGACAACGTGCAGTACAGCTACCACGTGAAGCTGCGCGCGCAGCTGCCGCTCGAACTCATCGACGAGCTTGGCATCTCCAGCGAGGACATCGCTTCGCTCAACATGTACGGCTACCTGCCGCTCACCAACGCTTCCGTGAAGGCACTGCGTGCACGCAAGGATGTGGTGGAGAGCGTCACACCAGTGACCGATGCCGACAACCTGGCTGACGTATGGAGCACCTATCCGCTCAACGGCAACAAGCGTTGGACACGTGACAACTACGGACCGATTTGGATTCCGAAGCGCGGCGCTACGCTCACGCTCACTATGGACAACATCGCCGTCTACGAGCGCCCGATACGCGTGTACGAGGGCAACGACCTGCAGGTGAAGAACGGAAAGATATACATCAACGGCAAGCAGACCAACAAGTACACCTTCCGCATGGACTACTACTGGATGCAGGGCGACAACCGCCACAATTCTGCCGACTCGCGCTACTGGGGCTTCGTGCCCGAAGACCACATCGTGGGCAAGCCGATATTCATCTGGTGGTCAAGCGACCCCGACCACACCGGTACTGCCGGCATCCGCTGGAGCCGTCTCTTCCGCTTCGTCGACAATATCAAGTAGTTTCTTAGGAGGGTATGGCATCCTGCCATACCCACTCTGCCTTGTTGTTGGCAGGTTGCGTGGGTATAGCAGGATGCTATACCCTCCTATAGATAGTCCGACTTCTCATTTTCCGAGTTTTGCCTCCTCATATTTAAACCCTATAATACACAACTATTATGGCAGTAAGCAAAATAGCAGTGAGAAAGACCGTCGAGTTCCTTCTCTATATCGTTATGTTCATGGTGTATATGGGCATCGCCTATCTGTTCGGATACGATATGTATAGCTTCGAGAGCAATTGGGCTTTGTTCGTCTATTACCTCGTGCTAAACTTCCTTGCCGGCGTCACCGTGAGCTGCGCGCTTTCGCTTTGGAGCAAGCGCAATAAACGCAGATCGTAGGGCTGTATATCCAATCACTAACACGACCATTCAGACAGATGTCAACAAACATTGAGCAACCCACTCCCCACACCGCTGCCGAAGGGCATGATGGCGCGGCTACCTGCCTGCTCTCCTCCGCCTACTTCCCGCCCGTGCAGTGGATGCAGAAGCTTCACCGCTACGAGCGTGTCGTCGTGGAGCGTTGCGACAACTTCACGAAGCAGACCTACCGCAACCGCTGCCTGATAGCCACGGCTAACGGCGTGCAGGCGCTCACCGTGCCCATCGAACGCTACGACGGCGCAAAGTGCCCCATGCGCGACATACGCATCTCCGACCACGGCGAGTGGCGCCACCTCCATTGGAACGCCATCGTGTCTGCCTACGGCGAGTCGCCGTTCTTCATGTACTACGCCGACGACCTGCGTCCGTTCTTCGAGCGCCGCTGGGAGTTTCTCTTCGACTTCAACATGGAGATAACCGCCAAGCTCTGCGAGCTGCTCGACGTGCGTCCGAATATCAGCGTCTCGGATGAGTACATGGATGCCGCTGCGGTGGGTGCCGACGACTTCCGCGACGCCATCCGCCCGAAGCATCCGCTGCCCGACGCAGCGTTCACGCCGCGCGAGTATTATCAAGTTCATGCCCTGCGCCAGGGCTTCCAACCCAACATGTCGGCTCTCGACCTGCTCTGCAACGAGGGTCCAGAAGGAATATTCTATTTATGAAACCGAACTATATCTTTGAAACAGAAATGGAGGTTCGCGACTACGAGTGCGACATCCAGGGCATCGTTAACAATGCCAACTACCTCCACTACACCGAGCACACGCGCCATCTCTACCTCACGTCGCTCGGCGTGAGCTTCGCGCGCCTTCACGAGAAGGGCGTCGACGCCGTAGTGGCTCGCATGAACCTGCAGTACAAGACGCCGCTGCGCTGCGACGATGTCTTCATCTCGAAGCTCGGCGTGCGCAAGGAGGGTCTGCGCTACATCTTCGACCACGCTATCCACCGCAAGTCGGACGGTCGCCTCTGCTTCCTCGCCACCGTAGAGCTCGTGAGTCTTATCAACGGCAAACTCGGCGTAAGCGAGGACTACGACCGCGCATTTGGCTTTGCCTAAGGAGGCGCTAAGGGGGCACACACTAAGGGGGTGCACTTGTCTCAAGTGCACC
>NZ_JH379424.1:1588-17358 GCF_000235885.1 Leyella stercorea DSM 18206 | reverse complement strand
GTGCACTTGTCTCAAGTGCACCAACCAAGCAAGAAGTGCGCCGACCAAGTAAGAAGTGCACCGACAGCTTTGTTGGTGCAGCAGAGACTGCTGCACCCCCTGGAGCATCTGCGCCGACCGTTGCGGACATCTGCGTCGACCGATGCGGACATCTGCGTCGACCGATGCAGACATCTGCATCGACCGATGCGTGACGTGAAAGTATAACAAAAGGGGCTCTGTACGTGACAGTACAGAGCCCCTTTTCTGTGTTCTTATAGCGTGGCTACACGCCTTGTGTCTTGTGAATCATCTCTCGTGCCTGCTCCATAATAGTCGTCAGCTCCTCCACCGTTGTGGCACGCAGCATGGCGATGCGCGTCTGTCGGAAGTCGGGTATGCCCTTGAACACCGGCGATGCAGCGATGTGACGGCGCGTGTGCAGTATGCCGCGATACTCGTCGATGCGCTCCACGTTGATGCGCAGCTGCTCAAGCAGCAGGTCTATCTTGCGGTCGACAGTGAGTGTCGGGTCGGCAGGACGACCGTCGAGCACGTCGCGCATCTCCTGGAATATCCACGGACAGCCGAACGTCGCACGGCCCACCATCACCGCGTCCACGCCGTAGCGGTCGAACGCGTCGCGTGCCTGCTCAGGTGTGCAGATGTCACCGTTGCCGATGATGGGTATGTGTATGCGTGGGTTGCGCTTCACCTCGCCGATGAGCGTCCAGTCGGCGTCGCCCGTGTACATCTGTGCGCGCGTTCTGCCGTGTATGGTGAGTGCCTGTATGCCACAGTCCTGTAGTGCCTCCGCCAGGTCGCAGATGACGAGCTGGTCGTGGTTCCAACCCAAGCGTGTCTTCACCGTGACGGGTGTGTTCACCGCCTTCACCACTTCGCGCGTGATGTCTAATAGCAGCGGTATGTTCTGCAACATTCCTGCGCCGGCGCCCTTGCCTGCCACCTTCTTCACGGGGCATCCGAAGTTGATGTCAATCACGTCGGGCTTCACCTGCTCCACAATCTTTGCTGCCTCCACCATCGACTCCACGTCGCGTCCGTAGATTTGTATTCCCACGGGTCGTTCTTCGTCGCTGATAGTGAGTTTGCGCAGCGTGGTGTTCACCGAGCGCACGAGTGCCTCTGCACTCACGAACTCCGTGTACACCATCGATGCGCCGAACCGCTTGCAGAGGTGTCGGAATCCGATGTCGGTCACGTCCTCCATTGGTGCGAGGAACAGCGGTCGTTCCCCAAACTGTATGTTTCCTATGTTCATATTGTTCTTTGTTATATCTCAATAGATTATCTTTGTATTTTCCCCAAGAATGTCTCCCACAGATTTCACAGATTCTCACAGATTGTTGGTGTGCGTTTGTCTTAATCTCCCACAGATTTCACAGATTCTCACGGATTGTTGGTGCGCGTTTGTCTTAATCTTCTATGATTTCACAGATTCTGTATTCTTTGGAGGCTTTCCGTATCTGTGTAAATCTGTGCAATCTGTGGGAGCTTTTTGTCGTATGCAATCTGTGGGAGTTTTTTTGTCGTGTGCAATCAGTGGAACCTTTTTGTCGTGTGCAATCAGTGGGCGAAACTCTTTATTTAGAGTAGCCGTTTATCTTGCGGTGTATCTCATTATTTATATTGTCGGTGTTGAAATTGACGAGTATACCTAAATGCAAGTTGCATAAACGCAGGTAGGTAAGCAGTTGCTTGTGGTGCAACTCGTTGATTTCCTTTACTGATTTAAGCTCTACTATTACAGAGTTTTCAACGAGAATATCAAGTCTGAGATTAGTCTTCAATATAGTGCCATCATAATGGATTGGTACCTCTACTTGATTCTGTACATTCAAACCGTCTTTCTGCATCTGATAGCATAAGGCAGCTTCATAGACAGATTCCAATAGACCAGGGCCAAGCGTGTTATACACTTTGTATATCGCGCCCCGAATCTTATATGTAATCTCGTTTTCTGTCATTAGAAATCAGTATATATTATGTTATATGCTTTAAATATCTGTGTAAATCTGTGTAATCTGTGGGAGGTAATCTCCAGTAGATAATAATCTGTGTGGCTCCTTTTCGTTGTCGGGTTAATGTCTCCCACAGATTTCACGGATTCTCACAGATTATTGTGTTCTTTATTGAACTTTCTGTATCTGTGTAAATCTGTGTAATCTGTGGGAGAATCTTCATAGAAACTCGTAATCTGTGGGAGATTCTTCATCGTAAATCGTATTCCGTGGGAAGAAACGCGGTCACTCCTTTGTGGGAGCAAGCGTCTTGCGGTACTCTTCGGGGTTCTTCAGCAGTTCCACAGCCTTGGCGAACTGCTTGTCGTAGCGCAGCGAGTTCTCCAGCGCACCACGGTCGAAGTAGTAAGCCGACATGATGTCGTTGGCGATGATCTGCTTCAGCTGCTCCTTGTTGTACGGATAAGCCAGATCCTTGGCGATGTCGTGCTTCAGCTTCGCCTTCAGTGCCTCGAACTCCGGCTTCGCATCCTCGTAGTAGCCCTCGAAGCGTGCCAACTTCTCCAAGTCCTTCAGATACTTCTCGCTCACCTGGTCGTACTCGAAACCACTCTTTATGACATAAGCACAGAACTCCTCGTAGTCCTTGTCCGACAGCTCGAACTCCGACGGTGCAGCCACCGTGCGGTGCTTCGCCATGTACTCAATCTCGTAGTTGAGCAGCAAGTCGGTAGTGTCGGCGAACTGCAGATAGTAGGCTATGTTCGGCATCGAGTCGGGGAGCACCTCGATATCGGGCTTTATGCCACCGCCGTCGCGCACGATGCGACCCGCCGCCGTGCGGAACTCATGCGTCAGCGAGTCAGCCACGTGCTCGCTCGCATACCCCTTGTTCGTATGCTTGTATTTGCGTGCCTGAATGCAACGGCCCGACGGTATGTAGTACTTCGCCGTAGTCAGCTTCAGCTTGCCGTTGTAGGGTAGGGGCACGTTCGGCACCTGCACCAGTCCCTTGCCGTATGTGCGTGTGCCCATCACCACGGCGCGGTCGAGGTCCTGCAGCGCGCCCGACGTAATCTCGCTCGCGCTCGCCGTCTCCTCGTTCACGAGCACCACGATAGGCATCACCGTGTCAATCGGCTCCATCGTTGTGTAGAACGTCTTGTTCGAGCTCTTCACCTTACCGCGCATCTCCAACAGCTGCTTGCCCTTCGGCACAAACATGTTCAGAATCTGCAGAGCCTCCTGCACCGAACCGCCACCGTTGGAGCGGAGGTCGAGCACCAAGCTGCGCATACCCTTCGAGCGCATCTCGATGAACGCGCGGCGCACGTCCTTCGCCGAGTTCTCGAGGAACTGGTTGTAGCTTATGTATCCTATGCTGTCCGGCTGCAGACCGTAGTACGTCAGATATGGCATCTGTATGGCGCGTCGCTGCACTTTCAGCGTCAGCGTCTTGCCCGTAGCCGGACGCTTCACCTTCAGCACCATCGTCGTACCCGCGTCGCCACGCAGACGCTCCGACACGTACGCCGTCATCTTTCCCTCCATCGACTCGCCGTCGATAGCGAGTATGATGTCGCCCTTGCGCAGACCCGCTTCCGCAGCCGGCATACCCTCGTACGGCTTGTTTATCACCACGTTCTTGCGTGTGAAGCTGTACGAGATAATCGAGCCGATGCCCGCATACTTGCCCGTGAGCATCTGCTTGTATTCGCCCACCTTGTCCTCCGGATAGTACTCCGTGTACGGGTCGAGCGAGCGCAGCATCTGGTTCACGGCATCGCCCACCACCTCGTCGGCGTTCAGCGAGTCGACATATAGCAGGTCGAGGTTGCGATACACGGCATTGAACACGTCCAAGTTCTTCGCCACGCGGTAGTTATGATCGCTGCTGTTCTGCGCTACGGCGAGCATAGGCAGGAGCATCAGTGCGATAGTTATGATTTTTCGCATTTCTTTATGTTTTTGAGTTCGTTATTATTCAGACTACAAAAGTACAACATTAACGTCAAATACATATAAATAATGTGGAGTTTTTGCGCCTTTGCTTACTATCTGCGCTCATAAAACGGCAGTGTTCATAAAAAAATAACGCAATAGACACAAAAAAGTGCCGAAAAGTTTTTGTGTTACGGAAAAACTTATTACCTTTGCATCCGCAATCAGACAATAAGCCAAGTTGTCGTAGGAAAATGCTTCAATAGCTCAGTTGGTTAGAGCACCTGACTGTTAATCAGGGGGTCGTTGGTTCAAGTCCATCTTGAAGCGCCATTTTAAAAGCCTCGCAAGTTCTTCGCTTGCGAGGCTTTTTTGTCAGGGGGTGCAGCAGTCTCTGCTGCACCAACCAAGCTATTGGGTGAGCCGCAATCTGCTCTCTTGTTATTATTTTGCATAAAAGTTTTGTTTTTCTACGGTTAAAGGTCTATCTTTGCATTAGTGATAAGAAATAATAACTATAAAACGATACGGATTTTTATTTGCAAAGTAAATTCTTTTGTTTTGTAATGCTTTGATTATCAATGGTTTTTTATTTGCAAAGTAAAATCGAAACGCCTGAAGATATATGAGTTGGAAAGATAAAGCTTTGGATGTTTTAAAAGATAGTTTGAGTCCGATTCCACATGAATTGAGCGAACTCGATTGGAAATGTGATCTGTCGTCAAAGTCTGATAGATTGGCAAAACATATCTGCGCATTTTGCAATCATCATGGCGGTGGTATGTTTGCTTATGGCATAAATGATGACGCTTCATTTGTTGAGCTTTCCAAAGAACAAATAGAGTCGATTGTTAGAACCTTGGGTAATATTGCCCATAATAATTTGTCACATGCAATTGATATTGACCATGCTGTTTTATTGTATGAAGGTCATCCGATATTGTTTGTGTATGTGCCAGAACAAAGGGAAAAACCGATATTCTTACGTGGAAAAGACTATCATGAAGCATATTGTAGAGTGAATGGACAAACTCGCAAGATGTCAGATTTGCAAGTGCGTAATATGATTGCAACCTCGCAAGGTCTTCGGTTTGAAGAACGTGTTGCAAAAAGAGGGTTGACAAAAAGTGATGTATTGCAGCTTTTGAATTTTAGAAAATTATTTGAACTTCAAGATAAAGATGTTCCAAAGTCAGCAGATAGCATTGTTGCAAGAATGTCTGAGTGTGGATTCTGCATTGGCTCGGATGATGAGTGGAGTATTACAAATCTCGGTGCCATTCTGTTTGCTAACAATCTGAATGATTTTGACGAACTCGGTAGTCGTAAGGTCGTTGTGCGTAAATATATTGGAGTTAATAATCGCAATATACTCTTCGAGCAATTTGGAAAATACGGTTATGCAGTAGGCTTCGAGGGACTGGTTGATTTCATAATGAAGAATGTATCAATAGAGAATATTGATGTAAAACGTAAAGATGTTGCCGATTATCCCCGAATTGCTATTCGTGAATTTGTTGCCAATGCTTTGGTGCATCAGGATTTTGATATTTATGGTATAAGCATCGCGATAGAGATATTCTCTAATCGTATTGTGATAACAAACCCTGGCGCACCGCTGAATGATATAAATCGTTTGATAGACCTTCCGCCGAACTCTCGCAATGAGAAGTTGGCTGAGCAAATGTTCTTGTTAGGCTTCTGCGAACGCCGTGGTAGTGGAATAGATCGAGCCGTTGCTGCAATTGAAGAAATGCACCTGCCTGCTGCAAAAATAGCAAAGGAAGAAATGTGTACAAGAGTAACGCTCTATCCGCATAAGGATTTGAAAGATATGACTAAAGAAGAAAAGGTGGAGGCTTGTTATCAGCATGCGTGTCTTGTAAACGAGGATGGAAAGAGTATGAATAATCAGTCTGTTAGGGAACGTTTCAATCTTAAAAAGACACAATCTTCTGTAGCGTCAAGGATTATTGCAGATACGCAAGAAACAGGTCTTATAAAAGTGGCTAATACTGATATTGTGGCAAAGAAACTTATGACATATGTGCCATACTATGTGTGACATAGTAGGCACACATGCTCAAGTGCTATTTGTACTTTCTGAACCTCCACCACATCATCACGCCCGCCGATGTCAGTCCGAACGGGAATGCCATCCACACGCCCATCAGTCCGTAGCCCAACACGAAGCCGCAGAGGTAGCCCACGGGTAGCGAGATGACGAAGAAGGCAACGAACGCAATGAGCATCAGTGGCTTCACATCGGCGATGCCGCGCAGCGCGTTGGCGTAGTTGATCTGCATACCGTCGCCAAACTGATAGATGAAGAACGGCAGGAGCAGCGTGAGCACAGTCGACGACACCTCCGTGCTGTCGGTGAACCACGCACCTATGTGGTTGCGCAGCAGGAAGATGGTGCCGCCAAGCACCACCTCGAGCATCACCATCAGGTGCAGGCCCGCCGTCACCGTGTGGCGCACGTTCTGCACGTCGCGCTGACCGTGGAAATAACTTGTGCGTACAGCCACCGCAGCCCCGAGTCCGTAGTAGACCATGAACGTAAACTGCGAGATGGTTGTCATCACCTGGTGCGATGCCAAGGCAATGGTGCCGAGCCAGCCCACCATGATGATGGAGAGCGAGAACGATGCCGTCTCCATACCCATCTCCAGCGCAATCGGGGTGCCTAACGAGTTGAGGCGGCGCAGCAGCGGACGCGACCAACCGAGCTTGAAGAAACCCTCGCGGTACGCAGCAAAGCGACGTGAGCGCATGAAGACAACGACGAATATCACCACCATGATGATGCGCGAGAGCAGTGTCGACACGCCGGCGCCCACAACGCCCATCTCCGGTGCGCCCATCTTGCCATATATAAAGATGTAGTTGCCGAGGATGTTCAGCAGGTTGCCCGAGAGCAAAATCCACATCGATGTGCGCGTCAGCGTGATGCTGTCGGTGAACTGCTTGAAGGCGTTGAACAGCATCACGAACGGCAGCGACGCGAACAGCACCATGTAGTAGGGGCGCATATAGCCCAAGAGTTCTACGGGCTGTCCGAGATTGCCGAGGTTGAAGTAGAGCACCAAGAGCACCGTCATCATAGCCACCGCTGCCAGCGTGTTGGTAAGCAGTGAGCAGCGCAATGCCTGACCTGCTTCAGCCTGCTCGCCACGACCGAACAGAGCACCCACCACTGGCGTCAGTCCGTAGGAGAAACCTGTGCCAGTGATGATGGCAAGGTTGATGATGTTGTTCACGAACGATGCCGCACCAAGCTCCGTAGTGCTGTGGTGTCCCACCATCATTGTGTCCGCAAAGCTAAGGACAATCATGCCCATCTGACCAATCATGATGGGTATGCCGATGGAGAGCAGTGTGCGGTAGTGCTGGCTCATGCTTATAGTGCTGTTACCAGAATTTGTTCTGCTCTTCGTTATATTCATATCCTATTGCTGCAAGTTGACTGGTTATCTGTTGTTTTTCCACGTTAAGGTCGTCGCATAAAGCGTCTAAAGAGGGGTAAGTGTCGCGCAAGTGCGTGTTGATGACGCTCAGCAGCATCATCGGATCTTTGGGTAATCCAAGCATAGTGTTTCTGATTAATTATTCGTTACCTGATAAAATTCGAACTGCAAAGTTACTCATTCTTTTACAAACAAATGGTGTTAATGGGTTTTGTTGTTGTCAAAAGGTTCGAGAAATTACCATTTTTTAAGGCGCATTGTTAAAAAAGCAAGTATTTTCTTGCGCCTGTCGCTTTTTTTACCGAACTTTGTGCCGACTATAGCCCTCTTGAATTCAGTTAGATATGGGCTTAGTAGTAATAAACAAAAACGAATATTAATGGTAAAACCATTCTCACTTATCGCTATCGTGGCGTTCGCCACAACGCTCACATCATGCTTTAAGGACGAAGCACCTAACAACGAGTGCGATATCGTTGAAGCACGCATCCAGGTAGAGAACCCCGACGAGGTGTTCTTTCAGCAGTCAAACGCCGAACTATTGGGCATCGAGTCGACAAAGACCGACCTTATCTTCCCCGACCTGCGCCCAAACAGTGATGTTACCGCACTGCCGGTCTACTTCAAGACAACCCCTGGAGCGACAGTCTCTCCCGAAAGTGGCTCGGCGCAGAACTTCGCTAACGGTCCCGTGACATACGTCGTAACGTCAGAAGATGGTCAGTACAGTCGTACATATCGTGTGTTTATCAAGGCTGAAGAGGCTAACCAAAACCCCGATCAGCCAGAAGATCAGCTTGCATACATACACTACAACTTCGAGAACTACTCGCTCGACCCTGCTACATCAAAGTTCTATATGTGGAGCGACTACGAGAATGGATACAACTGGGCGACCGGCAACCCAGGTTTTAGTATAGCCAGAGGTTCTGCAAAGCCCGACCAGTATCCGACAACACCTCTCGCTGAGGGCTATGACGGAGCTGCCGTGAAGCTTGAGACGTGCGATACCGGACCGTTCGGCGTCATTGTGAACATGCGCATCGCTGCCGGCAACCTCTTCACCGGTGTGTTCGACTCGAAGTCGGCTACCAAGGAACCGCTTATGGCTACACACTTCGGCGACGGATCGTACAACCAGATCAACTACCGCCCCGTGACTCTCTCCGGCTACTACCAGTACACACCGGGTGCAACGTTCAAGGACAAGAACGCCAAGGTGGTAGAAGGACGCATCGACCGAGGCGACATCTACGCCGTAGTGTTCCGCAACGTCGACAGCGAAGGCAAGGCGTTCTATCTCACGGGCGACAACGTGCTCACCTCGCCGCAGATAGTAGCATTGGCACGAGTGCCCAACGTGGTGAAGACCGAGGGCGGATGGAAAAAGTTCGCAGTCGACTTCAACTATATTCGCGAGCTCGATGCAGCCATCCTTGCCAACAAGGGCTATAGTATGGCGGTCGTATTCACCTCAAGCATCGAGGGCGCAGCCTTCGAGGGCGCTGTGGGTAGCACACTGCTCATCGACAAGGTAAGCATTGCATACAAGAAGTAAGAAAACAAGCAAAATGAAGAAAACAATAATAGCTGCAGCCCTTGCGCTGCTCTTCGGCGCGCACAGTGCGTCAGCATTCGGAATATTCGACAATCTGAACTATCAAGCACGTCTCGGCTACAACATCGGTGGCACAATGCCGATGGGTATGCCTGCCTCTATACGTGGTCTCGATAGCTATAAGCCGAGGCCCAGCTTCACTCTCGCGCTCGATGCCTACAAGCCTCTCACCGAGAAGTGGGGTATGATGGCAGGCTTCCACTTCCAGACAAAGGCGATGGAGACCGACGCTCGCGTGAAGAGCTACTCAATGGAGATGCGTCAGGGCGGCGAGTCGCTCAGCGGACTCTTCACCGGCAATGTCGTTACGAAGACATCACAACTCGTCGTAACGCTGCCTCTGCAGGCTACGTTCAATGTGTCGGATGCCGTGCGCTTGAAGTTCGGACCTTACTTCTCTTACGCGCTCAACAACGATTTTTCGGGTTACGCCTACGATGGCTATCTGCGCGAGGGCGACCCAACCGGACAGAAGGTGGAACTCGGACACAACGAGGGCGAGCGTGGCGACTACGACTTCTCAAGCGATATGCGCCACTGGCACTTCGCCTTCGACTTCGGTGCCGACTGGTACTTCTCGCATCGCTT
This sequence comes from Leyella stercorea DSM 18206, assembly GCF_000235885.1. Lineage (GTDB taxonomy): Bacteria > Bacteroidota > Bacteroidia > Bacteroidales > Bacteroidaceae > Prevotella > Prevotella stercorea. The sequence goes on along the minus strand of NZ_JH379424.1, from coordinate 7,780 downwards.
CGGCGCTTATGCCGACGTGCAGTGGGGTATGTCGGGAGTGTTCCGCAAGGAGTTCAAGACCATCGAGCAGACCATGTACCCCGTGTACGCTACGCTCGGTGTGATGTACAAGCTCAAGTAAGTTGGGGTGTTGAGATGTTGATGTTGTAATGTTGTAATGTTGAGATGTTGACATTAGTTTACAGCTTAATGGCAAATCTCACCATCACACCACCTCACCACCACACCATCTCACCATCTCACCATAACACCATAACAACAAGAATTAATTAAACCTTTTAAAATTACAAGCTTATGAAGAAAATCTTTACTCTTTTAGTCCTTTTGATGACTACACTTTGTGTGTCTGCACAGCAGTATTACAAAGGAAAATTCCACTCTAAGTTGAACGAATTTAGTGATTATGAAACAACTGTAGCCGTAACTCAGGGCGAGGGCGGCAAGTACACACTCGTGTTCGAGAGCGTAATCTTCGGCAACGACGACTTCGGAAAGTGTACATTCGCCGGAATCGAGAACTATAAGTGGGCAGGCGGCAACAGCTTCACCTTCTCTAACGAAGGCGGCAACCTTGGCGCAGCTACAAAATACTATTTCGAGTTGTCTGACGCTCTCGGCAAGGCAACTATCGACGACGAGAAAATCTACATCACATTCAAATACTTCCAGGTTAACACAACCAAGGAGTACAGAAACGTAGTGTTCGAAGGCACACGCACAAGCAGCGGCGGTGGTGGCACAGGTGGCGACGACAAACCGACAATCACCGGCACAGAGCAGTTCACAGCTGATGTGGTTTCTGTATTCGAGGGCGGTCAGGCAGGCAACGTTAAGTATCCTAACGTAGTGGCAAAGGTCTGCGAGTGGAGCGACGGTGCGCAGAGCATCGAGATTGAGCACATCGACACCGAGAAGGGCGCTATGTCAGGCGTACTCCTGAAGGGTCTTGAGAAGAAGACAGTTGACGGCGAAGTGACATACACTGGCACCGTAGAGCCGGAGATCGAAACTCTTCCTAACTTCTACGACGCTTACGTAAACCTCAAGGCTAAGGTTGAGGCACGTATTGACGAAGGTGGTGACCTCTATGCTACAATCGTGTTCACAGACGAGAGCGAGCCTTCGTTCAAGCTCACAGCATGGTTCAACTATCAGGAGCCGTTCGTTCCGGCTGATCCGTTCTCGGTAGGGGGCAAACTCGTTGGCTATACAGTCACAGCCGATGGCGAATTCTCTAACAACGTAGAAACTACACTCACATTCACCGAGACTGCAAAGGATGTTTATACCCTTTCGCTCACCAACGTTGCTATTCCTAAAGGCGTAGACCTCGGCACTGTTTCGTTCGAAGGCGTTCAGCGCACTGGCAGCGATAGTGAGGCAAGCTTCACAAGCAAGAAGGGTAAGGCTAAGACAACAGCTACACACCCATTGTACACAGAGCTTCCCTATACTGACTTCGAGTTTGTCGTAGGCTTTGACGCAGAGAAGAAGGTGACAAGTTGCACAGGTAAGTTCGTTGTTGACAACTGGGACGATGCGGTTTCTTACACATTCAGCTTCACTCCGACAGAAACATCTGTGAACACAGTAGTAGCAGCCGACGGCACCGTTAAGCACATCTACACACTCACTGGTGCGAAGGTTACATCTCTCCAGCGTGGCGTGAACATCGTGCGCACAGCCGACGGCAGAACACTGAAGGTTTTGAAGAAGTAAATTGCTATTAATTAATAAATAAAAAAATGAAGAAGTTTTTTATGACACTCGCCGTTGCTGCGACAGCATTCATGGCGACAACAGCTAACGCTCAGACAAAAGAACAGTTCACCGACGATCTCGAAATCTCGCTCAATGGTGCTCCACAGGAACCTGTTAAAGGAACAACAGTTGAGCTTGAGCATCAAGCTGATGGTACATCTACATTCATGCTCAAGAACTTCACTTTCGGAATGTTTGAGGTAGGTGATGTAATAGTTGAGGGTATCAAGGGCGTAAAGAATGGCGACGCTACAACTTACGACTTTGATGGCACTGCAAAGTTGCCGAGCAACACAACGCTTGCGGAAGCTCTCGGACACCAAATTCCTCTTACACTCCACTCTGTAGTAGAAGGTGGTAAGCTCTATGCTGAGATTTCACTCTCTGTTCCAATGGGTGAAGAAACGCTTAAGGTTGACTGCGTATTTGGCAAGAAGTCGGAGACAGCTATCAACGGCGTAGTAGCAGGCAAGACCGCTCCGGTGGCTGTGTTCAACGCTACTGGCGCACGTCAGAACGGCTTGCAGAAGGGTCTGAACATCGTTCGCACCGCTGACGGCAAGACTGTTAAGGTGTTGAAGTAATATAGACACGATACAACAAACAACTATACGGGGTGTGTTAAAATGGGTTTTGATGATGTTAAAACTTGTTTTAATGCACCCCGTTTGCAATAATATTGCTATATTTGAGCAATCTAAACTAAAGATAATATGAAAAAAGTTCTTTCTATAGTATTCTTCCTGATGACCACACTCTGCACATTTGGTCAGGTGTTTACCGACGATCTGCATGTTACAAGTGGAGCAGGCAGAACTACCGACTACACTCAGAAGGAAGTGGAGCTGAAGCGAGTGGCTGGCAGTGGCAGTAGATACACGGTGACATTTAAGAAACTCGCCCCAATGGCATACAAGACGTTTGGCGACTTTGTAATTGATGGCGTTATGTCTACAGTTGATGCAGAAACTGGCGTTACAACTTTTGCCACTTCGGCCACCGAGGGCAAATGGGTAAACGTTACTTCTACAGCTGCCATCGGAGGCGTAACCGAGGGAAGCAAGTCTACACTCACCTCCTTTACGGCTACACTCTCTGCCGATAAGTCGAAGTTTGTAGCAGAACTCAACTTTATGACAATGGGTTCGGACGTGAGCGTGGTGTTCGGCAAGCAAATCGACACTGCCATCAACACCCTAACCACTGCCGACGACAACACCTACGTCGAGATATATAACCTCGGCGGAGTACGCATACAGCACCTCCAGCGTGGCATCAACATCGTGCGCACAGCTAACGGCAAGGTAAAGAAGCTGCTCGTGAAGTAATTCAGGGGGTGCACTTGTCTCAAGTGCACCAACCAAGCAGCAGTGCACCAACCAAGCAGCAGTGCCAATAGCTCTGTTGGTGCAGTTGGGACAACTGCACCCCCTAAGGTGCACCAACCAATTAAAAGCTAATAATACAATTTACTAACATTAATAACCAACAAACCAGATTTATTATGAAGAAAATTTTATCTCTTATCGCATTGTTGGTGGTGACGTTGACAGCGTTTGCTGCGACCACAAGCGAGAAAATTATTCCCGACGGCACTCAGCCTAACGGCGGTACCATCACACCTAAAGCAATCACAGTCGACTGGGCTACCCAGAAGATTGTAGCGAATGTAGATTTGACAAAATGTCTTGAGGGCACCAACGAGCAAATCTTCGCTATCTCTACTAACAGTGCGGATATCGCAAATTGGGAACAGGACAGCGGAAGCACACTCCACTTCTTCTATAGACAGAAATTTACAGAATGGGGTTCTACAACTACTGACGTTCATAAGTTTGCCGTACAATATCGCTATAAAGGCGATAGCGGTGCTACCAACCGCTTCTACGAGGTGAAGGACATTTCTAACTGCACTATCGTAATGGACAAGAATGGCGTTACTATTGATGGCACACTCGTGTTCGAGGCTTCTCTTATGCCGCAACTCTACAAGGAAGGTGCTAACCAACTCTACTTCGGTTCTTTGCGCGGTGATCATCCGTACGCTACATACAAGTCTGTAGAGCTCGTAACAGAGGGTGGCTCAACACCTGGTGAGACCGCTACATACGAGTTTACAAGCAATGTAGAGACTGTTTACTGGAAAGAAATTGCTGAGGACGATTACCTCGATTTCCACCAGTATGTTAAGGATGCAAAGCTTCAGCTCGTTAAGGAACTTGACGGCACATACACAGCTACTCTCAAGGATGTAGTAGTAGGCGAAGACCGTGTGTCTCTTGGCGATATCGTTATTGCAGGTCTTAAGGCAACAGAGAATGCGGGCACACTTCAGATTGATGTTCCTGAAAGCACCATTAAAATCAGCGCTCCAGGTTCACCATACGATGGCAAGTCTATGTCTATTAAGGGTGGTATGATTGACGCAACACCTGCTGCTGATGCAGACAGCAAGGGTTCTGCATCTGTTAAGCTCACTATCCTTGTCGGCAACGGCGACATGATCAGCTACGAGTTCAGTGATGATGTTTACGTTCCGAACATTTACAACTTCACAAGCAACGCTTATGTTAAGGCTGGTGATGAGGTTACTAACTTCGAGAACGCTCAGGCAGTGCTCACAGAGTACATGGAAGACGTTTATATGGTTAAGTTTAAGAAACTCACTTTAGGCACTAAGACCGAAGACTTCACGATCGAAAACCTCAACCTCAAGCCGACAAAGGACGAAGATGGTAACATTACCTTCACTACATCTGACACAAGCGGCTTCTGGAACGACGCTGACGAGACAGAACTCAACTTCACCGACTTCTCTGCTTCTGTAAAGGTAGGCGAGAACGGCTTCGAGGGCTTCGTTTGCAAGTTCACAACAGAGAACGGTCAGTTCGTTTACGGCGAGAAGGCAGAGACACCTGATCCAGATCAGCCAGATGAGAAATATCCTGTTAGCTTCGACAAGACAGCTCTCAATACAAGTGCTCATGGACGTATGCTCAACAGCTTCTCTCTCCAGCAGGCAGGCAAGGAAAAGCAGACAAAGAGCGTTAAGACTTCAAAGGCTGCTTACGAGGATCATACAGCAGACGAGCCGTTCACGGTTGAGGCTGGCAGCGAATTGACAGCTTCGTTCGATTATACAGGCGAATGGATGCATAGCTTCGTTTACATCGACTTCGACAACGACGGCGACTTCTCTTATACAGAGGGACAGTGGGATCAGACTGGCACCGATTTGGTAGCATTCAGCTTCTACTCTCTCGACTCTAACCCGAAGAACGATACATCTGGTTACAACTCAGTAGGTGATGAACTTACAGGAGATGCTCGCAATACTTATGTTGCACCTTCGTTCAAGGCTCCTGCTAAGGCTGGCGAATATCGTATCCGCTTCAAGTTCGATTGGAACTGCATCCTCCCTGGTGGTTCAAGCACTATCCTCGAAGACGGTGGTGGCGTTTGGGATGCAACTCTTAAGGTTGTAGAGCCGGTTGTTGACGGCATCAGCACAATCAACGTTGAGGCTGCTAACGGTGAGGCACAGCTCTTCACAGTTGACGGCGTTAAGCTTTCTAAGCTCCAGAAGGGTCTGAACATCGTTCGCACCGCTGACGGCAAGGTGAAGAAGGTACTCGTGAAGTAATCTTTCAGTGCACCCACTGAAAACACTCATAAGAGGGCATGGCATTCCGCCATGCCCTCTTTTCGTTGCTCCCCTCCCACAGACACATCGTAGGAGGGTATGGCATCCTGCCATACCCACGCCACCCTCTTAGGGGGTGCAGCGGTCTCCGCTGCACCAACCAAGCAAACTCTGCACCAACATTACAATCCTCCCACGGAATTCACCGAATTCACAGAATCTTCTGGCGGAGAAGAGCCTCCCACGGATTTCGCAGATGCTCACAGATTTTTCTTCTCTGCCAATAACTTCTTCGTTCTTCGTTCTGTGTGAAGATAGTTTAGTGGCGGCGTGGGTATGGCAGGGATGCCATACCCTCCTATGGTTAGCATTGTTTTGCGATGAAGTGGAATTCATGTCGTGCCAATACTCAATTTTCTTCTTCGTTACTAACAGCGTATGATGTGAGTGAATAGGCTGTGGTGACTCCCGAGAACTGGATAGGATGGGTTGTGTATGGTGCTACAAAGCTATAAATAAAATCGAGTAGATGAAAATATCTACCATATCTTCCAGCCAGCGCATAACCTCCTGCGTATCATTGAAGTAATGGCTGGAAGATACCTGACCAATAGGGGTTATCTTCCAGCCTATCTCCCAGCGCATCTTCCAGCTCATTTTCCATCCGTCTCTCTGCTAATATGTAGGGTAGGGGTTCGTTCGTTTCTTGATTGTTTGTTCGTTTCTTGATTGCTTGTTCGTTTACGGTGTTTTATCGTAGCGTGGCAATCTTGTTGTTGTAGCGTGGC
>NZ_JH379424.1:0-1578 GCF_000235885.1 Leyella stercorea DSM 18206 | reverse complement strand
GGGTATGGCATCCTGCCATACCCACGCCACCCGCTGGAACTCCTAATCTGTGCTCATCCGTGTGCATCTGTGGGAGGCTCTTCTCCGCCAGAAACTTCTGCGAGTTCTGTGGCTTCTGTGGGAGGATAAGCAAGAGGGCCGCGTGGGTATGGCAGGGATGCCATACCCTCCTAAATACCAACAAAGACTATAAATAATTTGCGTCACACAAATTTTATTTTTAACTTTGCAGTCGAAGATTTATATAGCTTATAATCAATAGATTTGAAACAAAACCGTGCGTAAATAGCGTATATCCTATACGTATTGAAAGCAATACAATTAAATAACTAACATTTAACAACTAACAAAACAGATTTCTTATGAAGAAAATTTTATCTCTTATCGCAATGTTGGTGATGACAGCAACTGCGTTTGCTGAGACCACCAGCGAGAAAATTGTAGAGGATAACTATGCCCTTGCAGGTAAAGTCCTCTCTCCAAAGGCTGTTACAGTGAACTGGGATACCCAAAAACTTGTAGCAGTTTTGGATATGACCACTTGTAGTGGCACAGAGAACGAGCGTGTTTTCTCTGTTTCTAACAACAAAACAGACGTTGCAAACTGGGAACAGACCAATGGTGGAAGCACAGTGCACCTCTTCTATACAAAGAACGCACAAGTATGGACAGGCACAGCAATGGAACTCTATCATCAGAAGTTCGCTGTTCAGTATCGCTACCAGGGTGATGCAAGCGCAACAAGCCACTATAAGGAAGTTACCGATCCTTCTACCGTAACCGTAGTTATGGACAAGACAGGTATCAGCATAGATGGTGAACTTGTGTTCCCAGCTGCTGAAATGCCAAACCTCTACGGCGAGGGTGATAATCAACTCTACTTCGGTGCAGGCTGCGGCACTCCTGGTTACGCTACCTATAAGTCAGTAGAACTCGTAACCGAAAAGGCAGAGCCATTCTCACCAGTTACTCTCTCTAAAACTGACGTTGCTAACGCTGTGTACAATGGTACAACAACCAACTACGACGCAAAGACTGTTGACTTCGTGCAGTATGAAGAAGGTAAGTATAAGCTCGTGTGGAAGACTCTTGAGGCTGGCTCAACCATCTTTGGCGACTATACTATCGAGAATATAACCGTTGCTGAGGACGCAGATACACACGTGCTCACACTTACCACTACTGATACCGAGGGTACATGGTCTAACGTGAACCCTGCTTATGGTTTCGTGTTCAAACTTGCTGAAGGCACCAAGACCGCGTTTACAGGTTTCGAGGGCACATGCAAGCTCAACGAGACTAAGGATGCTATTGAGAAGCTCAAATTTAAGTTTAACATCAGCATCATGGGTAATGAGGCTAACTTGGTATTCGGTGAGAAAGCTCCAGAAACAGGCATCAACGCTACAACAGTGGCAGAGGGTGCAGCAACACTCTTCACTGTTGACGGCGTTAAGCTGTCTAAGCTCCAGAAGGGTCTGAACATTGTTCGCTCTGCTGACGGCAAGGTTAAGAAGGTGCTCGTGAAGTAATCTTTCAGGGGGTGCTTTCAGGGGGTGCACTTGTCTCAAGTGCACC
>NZ_JH379423.1:50446-53811 GCF_000235885.1 Leyella stercorea DSM 18206 | reverse complement strand
TTAGGGTGTCAACCTTATTTAAAAAAAGACATCTGGCTTTATCTCCTTCCATGCGAAACGTCTGCGTAAAGCAAAGTCCATACTTTCCACACTTCGGTCAATGTCGTTCATTGTTGCAAGAATATATACATTCTCTGGTACATAAAAACCATCAGCAAATTCATCGTCTTCGTCAACGAGATTTTGATATTGTGTCTTCACCTTACCTTTCATTCCCCTGTAACCTGGGTCGATAGCATAAAAAAGTTCGCCAAATATTTTTGAGAGTTCGCCACGGTTTATTTCATCAATGATGAAAACGAAAGGATTTCCTACAACATTGTTTAATGGAAGATTATAATATTTCGTTAAGATTTCTAATACGACATTTTTACAACCTATATTATCTGAATCCGAATATTCAAATGGGTTATCGCTTACCTTGCCACATTCCAACCAACAATAGTACGAATTTAAAACTTCTTCATATCTGATATTTCCCATAGGCAGAATTTGTAAAACTCCACCAACTGTCATTACTTCTTCTATAAGAATGCGGTTATTTTCGCCTTCAATCAGACTTAATTTATAAGTTAACAGATTAGATGGTAACTTATATTCACATGAATTATTTGCTTGAGCCAGATGTTTTATCAACTTATTCCAACTTTTAAGTGTAAGATCTGATATAGAGGATGTTGCCTTTTTACAGAACTTTTTCAATATTCCATCTTTGCGTTCAAAATTAATATGTCCTTTTCCGTCATCAATAGGTCTTAATCCTTCCACAAAATCGGTATAGTCATAAGAAGGATGGAACTGAACAAACTCTACTTCAGCATTCATAGCCTTAGCTATTTCTTTTGCAAGGAATGTCTTGCCTGTACCTGGAGCACCGGTAAGAACAAGGTTTTTATTCGCCTTAAGAAGATTTATGTATGATTGGATATTTTCCATACTATGTATTTGGTTCTTTGATAAGTTTATAAGATATTCACGAACTTGCCATGGGTAAGTACAAATGTCATAGGCAGAATAGCTTTTTAATTTGTCTTTAAAGTAAGACAACAGACGGTTGCTACTTTCGAACCAACTTTGAGAGTCTGGATCTGGAACATCTTTTAACCTTGCATTCCGCATGAGTCTAAATGTTTCATTTAAACAATCCTATTGTACTATTGTACAAAGCAAGTTGGGTTGTAATGAAGCAATAAGACGGTTGGTAGCAGCTCTTCTATCCTGACTGGTTCGTTCTCTAAGAAATTTCTTAATCTTATTGTAGATATCCCATAATGGTTTATCTTGACTTTCGGCTATAGTTTTCAGCATTGGAGCCAATTCGTTCCAATCTTGTTTTATCTTAATCTGTTCTTCTTTTGTAAAATAACCTTGTTTTAACGAAGATACACATTGGGCACATCCTCGTTCAAAAAACTCATGAAACAAATCTTTGTTCCAGTCTTTCCAATTTTCGCATAATCTGGCACTTTCGATAAATAAAGGCACAAAGTGACAGTAGTTGTCATGCCATTCTTGCCAAATTTCTATTTTACTAATAATATCTTGTAATTCCATATGGTCTTTTATTTTTACTATCTTACCAAATACTATATTACTCTGTCATAAGCGTAACGTCCACTCTTACTATTGAGCAGCAGTTAGAACATAAAGTAGTTGTATGAATAGCATTTTAACCTTGCCTTTCATTTATTCGTTGTAAAGGTAACTATAATATTACAAATCTACAAATTTAACAAATGCTTACGACTATATAATAATGATTATTTCGGCATTTTTCTGCAAAAATTTAAGCCACTCACCATACGATGAAGTTTTGCAGCATCGGTGGGCATAAACTCAAACGAGTCGAAGTCGCCGTAGCAGGAGCAGTAACCTAACAGATATTTTGCGGCGCGATAGAGTCTGTAGAACACGTTGCCGGGCTTTAACGACACACTTACCGACATCTCGTATTTGGTCTGCACACTTCCGTCCGTGAGCGTATTTTGATAGGCTTCAAAAGCCACGTCATACACATTCTCGTTGCTGCAGAATGTGAAATGAAAAGGAACGGCAACCTTATCTGTATCCGAGTCGCCTCTGTCCAAAAAGTTGGCAAACCATTCCATTCTGTCGGCATCTTCGGGACGTAACAACAACGAGTCGAAATCGCCGTCTTTGCGCTTTTTGCCAAAGAGATATTTTGTAGCGTTTTTCAGTTTTTCCCAAAACTCAAGGTGAACAATATGGAAACATCCATAAACAACGTGTTCTTCGTTTTCCATGGGTTCGAGGGTTTCTAAAACCATCTGATGACTAACATCATGACATCTGCAAACAAAAAAATCAGTCTTTTCCATAAATCTTAATTTAGATTAATAATAATTTTGGCAAAAGGGCTTAGTGGTATTTTTTATTTTGCAAACACCATGCCAAGAACGGCATCGTTATCTTGTGTCATAATTATTTTATCTTCAAAGTTCGTAGATATTATTTCTGTTTATGCGACGATTTACTCCATGTTTTGATTTCTGCCAACAACTCCTCCTTATGTTTGGCAGATAGTCACTTTATTCTGTAGGTTTCACCACAGCTCTCCACTCCATAAACTGCTTGGTAGTTTCTCCGCTATGATGGTCGAGGAAGAGACTGTGTGTGGTGTCGAGATTGTCTATCGCCTGCATGTCCTCAGCATCAAGCTCGAAGTCGAAGAGATTCAGATTCTCCTGCATTCGTTCCTTATGAACGGTCTTCGGAATGATGATTACATCGCTCTGCAGCAGCCAGCGCAAGGCTACTTGTGCGGCAGTCTTACCGTATTTCTTGCCAATCTGGGTGAGGGTAGGGTTGGTGAACAGTTCGTTCTGACCTTCTGCTAACGGAGCCCACGCCATGAGCTTGGTGCCAAACTCATCCATGAACTTTCGAGTCTCGTGCTGTTGGTTGAACACATGCGTCTCCATCTGGTTCACCATCGGCGTAATCTCCATGTTGGAAGCCAGGTCTATGAGATGATCAGGGAAGAAGTTGCTCACTCCGATGGCACGAATCTTTCCTGCCTTGTAAGCCTTTTGCAAGTCACGGTAAGCACCGTAACGGTCGCAGTAAGGCTGGTGGAGGAGCATCAGGTCGATGTAGTCGGTCTGCAGCTTGCGCAGACTCTCGTCTATGCTCTTCATGGTCTGTCCCTCGCCATAGTTGGAGTGCCAGACCTTTGAAACGAGGAAAATCTCATCACGGCTGACGCCGCTCTTCTTCCATGCGTTGCCCACGGCTTCCTCGTTGAGATAAGCCTGTGCAGTATCTATCATCCGATAGCCCACGCTGAGAGCATCCAGCACACAACGCTCACATTCATCAGGTTCCACCTGATAAACACCATAACC
>NZ_JH379423.1:0-50436 GCF_000235885.1 Leyella stercorea DSM 18206 | reverse complement strand
CACGCCATTGCTTAACTTTATCTTCTTCATAACCAATATGTTTTAATGTTCGTTTATTCCATTCTGCCATATTTCATTTCCACGCCCTCTTTATCATACTGCTTGCGTTTGCCGGTTGGTGGCTCAGTAAGTGTGATGTGAACTACAGCCGTGCGTGATAGGGAACGGGCGATGCTCTGGTCGAAAGCATCCATGTGGTGAGGAAGAAAACGCTCACAGATTCGTCGGAGACCATGAATCTTCTCTGCTTCATCTGTCACGATTTCTGCCTTGCCGAATGCAATGGCAGATTTGAATTGCAGGGTGAAACTGCCGTCCTTCGGACCAACCGTAGGCGCACAACGGGTTACGGCCGAAAGGTAAACCTCAGGATGAGCCTTGATTGCTTCCAACTTCTTGCCTTCCAAGGCACCATGAAAATACCAATTCACATCATCATCTGATGCGAGTGACAGGGGTAAACCATAAGGTTTGCCGTCTTCGTCAATGAAACTGACAGTTATATACGGAGCCTTGTGCATTACTTCCAATGCCCACCCACTATCCATTGCTCTTGATTCCTTTCTCATTTTTATCCAATTAATTTAATAATCTGTTTATCCGAAGCATCAGGCAGGATTTCTTTCAGATGCTCGAAAATCCTTTGGTAAGATTCCAGGGGAGTGCGGTTGCATTGGCAAGCCTCCCTGCCATAGAGATCTTCGGGAGTATTGAGCAGCGACCATCCCCAGCCATATTCATGGTTATGCTTGTCACGAGGGTAGATGAAATCCTCGGTTACGATGTAAGTTGCCATTTCCAGTCGGGTGAGATAACCGTCAAACTTGCTTCTCATTCCCTTGACCTTCGGTTTTCCTCCTTCTTGCAAGGCAGAGTTGAAGCAAACTTCACTCTGCTCTTGCTTCGTGCGTCGGTTTTCCGTGAAACCGCAGGCTGCCCGAAGTTCTCTTGTGGTGAGACAGCCGGTAGATTGAAGCGTGCAGAGAATGGCTCCTTCTATCGAGTCATCATCTGGGCGAGGGAACTTGCTTCTTCTATAGTTACAGAAGTCCGGCCACCATTCCTGGCTGATGAATCCTGCTTTCTTGTTAAAGAACTTTCCGTACATACATGGCATTTCCTGCACAATTTCGCCTTTCCATTTCCATAGCGGCCAGTCCCAACCGCCTTCAGGAAGTCTTACGTAACCGCAGTCTTCCGCCACGATGTCTTCGGCAGAGAAGCCTTCAATGCTACTATCAAGGAGAGGGAGGAAGCCGATTTTCTGAATTAGCTCCATCATGCCTGTTGCTGAATATATTTCTGGAAAGTTCATGAGCTTCGTTCTTTATTTTATTATCAATTCATTCAGTTTGTCCTCTCTGATAATCTTCGGCTGAGCCTTGCCAGCGAGAACGAGAATCTTTTTACCATTACGATAAATATGAAGCTGTCGTGAGCGAACCACGGCAGTCAACTCCTCATCGTTCTGCATGGCTTGCCAGATAGGATAATATACTCCCTCAGGTTCAAACAACTTTTTTTGAAGATGCGAACAGAGGTTTGTTGTATCAATTGTCATTGCCATAATTTTCTTCAAACTATTTGTTTCCAAAGATTCATGTGAAATACGCCATCAGCGCAATCTGTATCAGCAGAATAGCAGGAATGCCGTATTTGAATTTCTTGTGCATCGTCTTATGGTGCCAGACTTTCATTCCCATCCATGCCCCGATGCTTCCTCCAAGTACAGCCAGCAATAAAAGCGTTACTTCCGGAATGCGCCATTTGGCTTTCTTGGCCTTGTATTTGTCAATGCCGTAAACTATGAATGTAACTGCATTGATAGCAAGAAGATAGTAGGCGAGGCAACTATGTAATGTGTTCATACCCAGCCACCAAAGTAAGTTTCCTATTATGCGCATAAGATTATTCTTTTATATTTTTGATTATGTCAAGAATGAATCAAGCGTAGCCAGCAGTTCGGCTTTATCTACCACACCGCTTGTGCGCCACAATATCTTTCTTCCTTTGCAGAAAACTCCATCAGCATTTTCTGGGCAAGGGGAGCGTGCCAGGTCTTCACCTCCTGCTCAGTAGGCGTATGACCGCCAGGGAAATGGAAGGCTTGATTGTAATGCTGCAGGAAGAGAGGGGAGAAGTGAGCCAGGGTGTCCTGCTCACCAAAAAGTCCCCACACACGATCCTTATAATATGGATTGCAATGGTCAAACTGCACGGCTTCCAGCTCCGCGAACTCCTCAATCAGCGCCTCGTCAATTACCAGCCGCTGATTACCGTCCCTTCTTGGTGCCTTGTATTCATGCTCGCCGATGCGCTCCTTCAGAAACTCCGTCATCATGAAATACGGATTGCCGAGCAGGGCAGGAATGCCCACCACTGGAGCCAGCATCTGGGCAAGGAAAGAGCCGCAGCTGTTGCCCAGAAGCAAGTCGGGCTGTTCCTGGTCGATGATGGAGTGAATCTCCTTCAGTGCCTCCTTGGGGTGCAAAGGGAGGTCGGGAGTCAGCACCACCGCCGTCCCCTCAAACGCCTCTTTCAAGGCTCTCGCCATCGGACAACTGCCCGTGGCGAAGAATCCGTGTAGGAATAATATCTTCTTCATGATTTAATCTTCAATGTCTTGTTTACTTTGTGTCTCTTTTCTTGATAGGTCCGGAGTGGTTGCCTCTATTCTGCTTGATTCCGTTCTTGTTGAGAATGCGGAATACGGAACTTCTGCTTCTGAATCCGCTGGCTCTCCAGATTTCATCTATCGGATGTCCGGCAACATAGAGGTTCACTACAGTCTTTTCTCTGTCGAGCTTCTGCGTCTTGCTGGCAGAAACAGGATGCAGAGACACAATCATCTTCTCCTGCAGCTTGATTACATGCTCTGCAGCTTTCCTGAGAGCAAGGACTTCGTCGGGCAGGGAACCAATCATTACCAATACGTCAGATGGCTTGGTTTCCGGAAACAGGATGTTGCTGGAGTCAATCCGGTCGTGGATGTTGATGATGCGAATGACCTTTACCCTGCAGAAAAGCTACTTTCCGATGCAAAAGTGGGTGAAGATGTTTTGAAGTGTTTCTTGGGGGGTGATGCGCTCTTCGCCCGTGATTTCTGCAAGGTGGTCGATGACGATGCGGAGATCTTCGGCAAGTAGGTCGCCACTTAATCCGAGGTTCATTGAGTCGATGACACGCTGTAGACTTTCGTCTGCGAGGAGCAGAGCAGAGTAGTGGCGTGCGGAAGTGATGACGATGTCGCTTTCGGAGAGCTGAGGTATGTCGGCGGCTTCAACGATGAGTTGTTCGAGAACGGGGATGTTGGTACCGTATTTGGCACTTATGTCCACTAACTGTGAGTTTTGAATTTGGAGTTTTGTATTTTGCGCTCGGCTCATAGAGACGCTTGCCTGAGCAAGAATTGTCGGCTTCGTCGATGAGGAGTTGTTCAATGATGAGTTGGGGAGGTCGATTTTGTTGCGTACAATGATGAGTTTCTTGTCTGCCACACGCTCCTTGATGTCCTCTATCTCGGCTTCGGTGGGTTGTTGGTCGATAAGCCAAAGCACAATCTTCGCCTCCTGCAACTTCTGGTAGGTGCGCTCGATGCCGATGATCTCGACAACGTCATCGGTTGAGCGGATGCCGGCTGTGTCGACAAAGCGGAACTGGATGCCATTGATGATGGTGGTGTCCTCGATGAAGTCGCGGGTGGTGCCATGCACATCGCTCACGATGGCTTTCTCTTCGTGCAGCAGGTGGTTGAGTAGGGTGCTCTTTCCGACGTTGGTTTTTCCGACAATGGCTACGGGGATACCGTTCTTCAAGGCGTTGCCTACTTCGAATGAACGAGCGAGCGAGGCGAGACGTTGGTGGATGTCGCAGGCAAGGGTGTAGAGTTCGGAGCGGTCGGCAAACTCGAGTTCTTCGTGGTCGGAGAAATCGAGTTCGAGTTCTAAGAGCGATGTGAGTTTAAGGAGATGTGCTCTTAAGTCGGAGAGTTCGTTGCTGAAATGCCCCTTCAGCTGGCTGAGTGCCATGTCGTGTGTAGCTTTGTTGGTAGCGCTGATGAGGTCGGCTACGGCTTCTGCTTGCGAGAGATCCATCTTGCCGTTGAGGAATGCACGCTGAGTGAACTCGCCTGGACCGGCAGGAATGCATCCGTTTTGGGTGAGCAGGAACATCACCTGCTGCAGTATGTAGGCGGAGCCGTGGCAGGAGATTTCTACTGAGTTCTCACCAGTGTAGGAGTGGGGAGCATGAAAGATGGAGACGAGAACTTCGTCAACGATTTCGTTTTCAGCGTTGACGATATTGCCGAAGGCGAGTGTGTAGGGTTTGCGGTCGGCTAATGGGACATTAGAGCCGACGGGACGGAATATCCGGTCGGCTATAGTGAGGGCTTCGCTTCCTGAGATGCGAATTATGCCAATCGCACCACCTGGGGCGGTAGCGATGGCGCAAATGGTTGGGTTGTTCATTTTATTGGAAGATAGCTCGCTTCGCGAGTGAAGTTATTACACAATTATTTGTTGGGTATGGCTTCTTTGATGTAGCCGTGTCGGTAGGCATATAGGAGGCGTTGAAGGTCGCTAATCTGATTTTTCAGTTCGCGACCTATGTCGGTGTCGGCTACGCGCATACGGTGCGAGGACATTTCGACTATCTGTGTGGACGACTTGATATCGGAGCACTTCTGTATGGCATCAATTGTGGATGTGAACGGCTCGTGCTGTACGAGAACGAACCCACGACTGTGGTAGACGAGGGTGTAGCCGGCAATGCCGGTTTCCTTATGGTATGGCTGCGAGAAACCACCATCAATGACCATGAGTTTGCCGTTAGCTTTTACGGGATTCTCGCCGTTGCATACGTGTACGGGTACGTGGCCGTTGATGATGTGGCGATTGTCGCCTACTACGTCGAAGGCATCAAGGATATTGTCTACTATCTGCTCGTTGTCGCGTAGCTTGAAGTAGTTGCCCTTCTCTTCGGTGTGCGTCTCCTTGTCGTCAATGAAGTAACGTTCGAAGGTTGCCATCTTCGACTTGTCGAAGAGTGGGCTGTCGGGACCACACCATAGATAGAGGAAGTAGTCGATGGCGTAGTTGCGTTCCTCAGGTGTAGAGTCGGTTTGGAAAGCTGAGCGGATGAGCATACCGATGTTATATAGCAGGTCTTTGCCCGAGCAGGTTGTGCCAGGGATGATTTCTACCTCCTTCAGTTTTCCGTCTTCGTCGAGAGGTATGGAGGCGTGAAAGAGGAGGTTGTTGTTGAACACAGCGTACATGCAACCATGTTGAAGGAGCAGGCGTATGTGCTTGTGCAGTTTCTCACTCACCTGGAACGAGTGGTTGATCTTGTCCATGAGCTGCTTCTCCTCGGGTGTGAGACGATTGGGGTGTTTGGGATCGATGGTGGGGAAGGAGTTGCTCTTGAGCGGATATTCCTTGCCGTTGAGAGTGATTGTGCCCTTGTCGTAGTCGATGTAGTTAAGCATAAGTCGGTCGGACATCTTCCACTTGGCGTGGCATTTGATGATGGCAGCCTCCTCCTTAAACTGCAGAATGGTTATGGCTTTGTGCATTAGGGCAGCAAGACGTATCGACTTTTCGTCGACACGTGCAGAGTCGGCAGACGAAATCTTAGGGATAAATTCCTCACAAGGGTCGTCGCCATAGGTGTCCATGGCGAATGTGGCAAGCGGCATGAGGTTGATGCCATAGCCCTCTTCGAGGGTTGTCATATTGGCGTAGCGCAGCGAGAGTCGGATGACGTTGCACTGACATGCGCGATTGCCTGCCATTGCGCCCATCCAAAGCACATCGTGATTACCCCATTGTATGTCCCAAGAGTGGTAGCGCGAGAGGGTATCGAGAATGATGTGTGCGCCAGGACCGCGGTCGAAGATGTCGCCGAGGATGTGCAACTGGTCGATAGACAGGCGTTGTATCACGTTGCAGATGGCAATGATGAAATCGTCGGCACGACCAGTAGATATGATTGTGTCGATGATGACGTTGACATAGTCAGCTTTGTTGGCATCGTCTGTGCGCTCATGCAGCAATTCCTGTATGATGTATGAGAAGGAGCGTGGTAGTGCCTTGCGAACCTTCGAACGTGTGTACTTGCTTGATACCAAGCGACATACTGCTACCAGGTTGTGTATGGTGATGTGATACCAGTCGTCGATGTTTTCCTCGGCTGCCTTTATCAGTTCGAGTTTCTGGTCGGGGTAGTATATCAATGTGCAGAGCTCGCGTGCATCCGATTCGCGCATCAGATTGCCAAAAAGCTCGTTCACCTTGCGTTGTATATTGCCCGAAGCATTCTTCAGAATGTGAAGGAATGCTTCGTATTCGCCATGAATATCGGCAACGAAGTGCTCGGTACCTTTAGGAAGATTGAGAAT
This sequence comes from Leyella stercorea DSM 18206, assembly GCF_000235885.1. Classification (GTDB taxonomy): domain Bacteria; phylum Bacteroidota; class Bacteroidia; order Bacteroidales; family Bacteroidaceae; genus Prevotella; species Prevotella stercorea. Next base: position 44,036 of record NZ_JH379423.1, on the reverse strand, counting down.
GGCCTGCAGATTGATAATCTCGGTGCTTGCTTCAGGGATGTTCGGGAATGACTGGGCAAGCAGTTGCAGGTATTTCATATCATTGGCTGTGACTTTATGATCTTTTCTCATGTTCAATGTAGTGATGTTGAGAGTTATATAATGTGCTTTTGCATCTGTTTCGTTGTTTTGTCGTCAGATGCGGCTATGGGCATAAAGCCCTCTGTGAGATGCGATTTGGATTCGAGTAGTGCCATTACGGATGTGGCAAAGGACGAAATTTTCAAGGTGTCAAGTGCTTGACGCATTGATTCTTCATCGTAGTTGCTATTAATCAGTGTGTCGGAAAGGTTATCAAGCAATCTCTGGCGTATCGTCTCGCGTCGGAAAGCGTATTGCAGATATAGCAATTGAGAGCATATTTCGTTAATGGCATGGTCAGAAATGTTCAACGTTCTAACCTTGTTGTTGATTTCAGACATTACCTTTGCTTCATGTTCGTTGTACACCTTAGCATATAGGTCGTTGAACTGTCGGAGCATGGTTGTGCGGTCGGTTGTTAAAGTGAATTGCTCGTTGGCAATGACCTTAACAGATGCTTTGGGTAACAATTTCTTTATAAGTCCTGCTTCTGCTGGTCCGCAGCAATGAAATACTGTTGGGGCAAGCATGAGGGAATGTGGAGGGAGAACATCTACCAATCCATTCGCTGATGTGAAAACAACGGGAATACCTTTGTGCGTGTAGCCCTTCATAGTTGTGGCAGTAGTGCCAGACCACTTACCAAACACATGCACAAGGTCGGGAGCATTGTCCACAACTTCCACATCACCAATGCTACTAATATTATCGGCGATAGTGTCCGGCAATTCCTTGTTCAAAGGAGATGCAGTGCCTTTTAAGAGACTTATAAATTTGATTCTCATATTTTATGCGTAGAAAAATCGTGTTTGTCTGCTCTTATATAGCGCAGTTTGGTGAGTATATCGAACCACAAAAGCGACAATTCATAGAATGGGATAGACCATGCGGATAGGCGCTCACTGAAGATATTACATTTTCTTTTTACGAAAAATATACGCAATGCTATTGTTGCTATGAGACACAACGCTGCAACAGCTAAAGCAATCCATCTGCCAGTTAGGACTGCAAATACGCCTGTTGTGATTATGACGACATAGTTGATATACATAAACAGTGCATCGGTTATGTAGGATAGATGCATTAGGGCCTTACGCTCAAGGTGACGACCTACATGACTGTTGGCTATACAATATTCAGTCCAGGTCTTTTTAGTTGGACAATCGTTGTGTACGGATGAGTCTGGTAGCAATGTGATAGCTGTTGAGTAGGGTCTTGCAAACTTGTTTATTATGAAATCGTATTCGCCATACACGTGCTGCAAGTTGCCGCGATAGCCATCGCCACTGATAAACTCGGAACGTCTGAATGCGATGTTTGCACCAGTAGAACGGTAAGCGATACCATGTGCAGCTGCTCGCAGATAATAGCAAGCTTCACGAAGACGTATGAAGCGACGATAGGGCTTCACGTCATCCTTATAGTTGGAGTAGCCGAGAACAAGGTTCGTATTGCTATCTATGCTTTCTGCAATGGTTTGCAGCCATTTGTCAGAAGCAGGTGCACACGAAGCATTAAGCATAATGACCCAATCGTTGTGGGCTGCCTTTATGCCCAATGAGGCTGACAACTTAGGTTTGCTCATAAAAAGCGAACGCTTGGGGATGTACGTAGCATAAAGGTTCTTGTTGTCAGCGTATTTAGCAAGTACTGCCTCTAAATCGAGGTCGCCCTTTTCGCCAACAACTACGACTTCAAAGCCTGGTGCATAATCTTGCGAAAAGATAAGTGGCAGGTGTTTGTCAAGTGCCTCCACATTGTTTTGTGAGAGCACAACAACAGTAAGTGGGGGCAATTCAATTGTGGTATCTTTGGTGCTCTTGGTCTTAATAGAACGGAAAAAAGGATTGGCTACTACCGATGCAATGGTCAGTAGTAGAACAATGATACTTATTATGATTGTTATATTATCGATAAACATTTCTGATTATTTACAAATCTTCTGTAATGTAACCTTTAGGCAATTGACGACAGTTGTATGCGCTTGCCATTATCTCACCGTATGCACCGGCTGAGCGTATAGCAATGAGGTCACCACGATGACACTTATTGAGGTCTATGGCCTTAGCGAAGACATCGCTCGACTCGCAGATAGGTCCTACTACATCGTAAACTTCTGTTGGCTCGTTGCTCGTGAGGTTCTGAATCTTGTGCAGCGCTTGATAAAGAGCCGGACGTATGAGGTCGGTCATGCCAGCATCAAGAATGGTGAACTGTTTATGTGAGCCTTGCTTTACGTAGAGCACACGAGAGATGAGCGAACCACATTGAGCGACTACAGAGCGTCCAAGTTCGAAATGTAGCTGTTGACCTTCACGCAGACGGAGATGCTTAGCATACGTGTGAAAATACTCTTTGAAGTCGGGTATAGGCTGATGGTCGGGTGAGTCGTAGTTCACGCCGAGTCCGCCGCCTACATTAATGCTTTGAACATATATATGGTGCTTATCAAGTTGCACTTGCAGCTCGTTAATGCGATTACATAATGCCTTGAAGTCGCCCATGTCAAGTATCTGAGAACCAATATGAAAGTGCAGACCAACAACATTGATATTATTCATCGTTGTTGCACGTTCTATTACATTCTCCATGTCTTGCATTGCTATACCAAACTTATTCTCTGCGAGTCCGGTCGTAATGTTTGCATGTGTATGGGCACCGATATTGGGATTGATTCGGAAAGCAACATTAGCAGTCTTGTTGGCTGCCACTGCCAACTCTTCGATAACCTCCAGTTCGGCAATCGATTCGACATTGAAACAGGCAATGCCCTTCTCCAGTCCGAGATTAATCTCCCAATCGCTCTTGCCCACGCCTGCATACACCACCTTGTCAGCAGGAAAACCTGCCTCGATAGCCGCCTTTATTTCGCCGCCACTCACGCAGTCGGCACCAAAACCATACTGGCTGATGATACGCAATATCTTCAGATTGGCATTTGCTTTCACGGCATAGTGAACGTGGAAGTTTTCATGCTTCTCACATTCTTGTTTTATAACTTCTAACGTCTTTCGCAGCAACTGCGTGTCGTAATAGTAGTAGGGTGTTGCTATGCTATTTAACTTGTCAACCGAAAACATTCTTTGTGCATTTAATGGTTATTACTATAAAATAATGTTAGGAGTTAACTTCGCGTGGCTATGCCATTGTCCTCAGTTAACTCCTATAATCTTAATATATAACGTTGTTCTTCTTTACTTATTGTTGAAGAGCACGTCGGAGAGGCTTTGCAATGCGCGTTCCTTGTCAGCTTCTCTGATAAGGAATGATATGTTATAATTGCTTCCACCATACGAAATCATACGCACGGGGATATTCTTCATCGCGTCCAAGACAATGCTTTCGAAGCCGAGGTTGTTCCAGTCGAGGTCGCCCACAACGCATACGATACACATGTCCGAGTCGACGGTTACGGTGCCATACTTCTTCAGTTCGTCTACAATCTCGTTGAGGTGAGACGTGTTGTCGATACTCATCGATACACCAACCTCACTCGTTGTAATCATATCAATAGGAGTTTGGTAGCACTCGAATATCTCAAACACCTTGCGAAGGAAGCCTGTTGCGAAGAGCATTCGCGACGATTTAATCTTGATAGCCGTGATGTTGTCTTTAGCAGCAACAGCTTTAATCTTGCCTCTGAGCAACACGTTATCGATGATAGTGCCCTCAGCTTTAGGGTCGAGAGTGTTCTTAAGGCGTACGGGGATGCCTGCGAACTTAGCTGGCTGCACGCATGTTGGGTGCAAAATCTTTGCACCGAAGTATGCAAGCTCTGCAGCCTCTTCAAAGTTGAGCTGGCGAATAGCTTCTGTCTTGTCCACTACACGTGGGTCGTTATTGTGCATACCATCAATGTCTGTCCAAATCTGAATCTCTTCAGCAGGCAAGGCTGCGCCAATAAGCGATGCTGTGAAGTCGCTACCACCACGCAACAGATTGTCTACCTCGCCATAAGCGTTGCGACATATAAATCCTTGAGTGATATATACCTGATAGCCCTCATTTTCTTTCATTACCGCAGCCAACTTCTCTTTGATGTAGTGAGTGTCGGGTTCGGCGTTCTTGTCAGTACGCATAAAGTCGAAAGCTGAAAGCAGAACCACCTTTACGCCCTTCTCTAAAAGGAAGTTTGTAACCATGTTGGTGCTAATAATTTCTCCCTGCGCTACGATATTCTTTTCCTCAAAGCTTGTGAAGAGGTCTTTTGTGAACGAACGGAGATAGTTGAACTCTGATGCAAGAAATTCGCGAGTGCGCTGTTTGTATTCGTCGGTAGAGTAGAGTTCCTCTACGTGCTGCATGTATTTCTGCTCAAGATTATTGATTACATCGTTAGCTCCGTCGGAGTTCTTCTTGTAGAGGTAATTGGAAATCTCTATGAGTGAGTTTGTTGTTCCTGACATTGCAGACAACACAACAAACACTTGTTCTCCTGACTCAGAGACCATTGTCGCAACGGATTTCATGCGTTCCGGAGTACCTACAGAGGTACCTCCAAATTTCATTACTTTCATTATTGTTTTATACGTTTACTTGTTATATTTATCTGTGACATTACATAACTTGCCATCTTCACACTTGAACACCCTACCAGGGAATTTCTCAATGAGTCCGTGGTTGTGGGTCGAGAATACGACTGCGGTACCCGTATGGCTTATTTCGTAGAGCAAACCGACAATCTTTTCCGCTGTCTCAGGATCGAGGTTACCTGTAGGTTCGTCTGCTATGATAATCTTAGGACTATTGAGCAAAGCACGTGCAATGGCGATGCGCTGTTGCTCACCACCAGATAATTCATGTGGCAGACGCAACTTCTTGTCCTGCATACCTACAGCTTCAAGCACCTGCTCTATGCGCGCAGCAATTTCTTTGGACGACTTCCAACCTGTGGAATGCAGCACGAACTCAAGATTTCTGTACACATTGCGATCGTGTAGCAGTTGAAAATCTTGAAAGATGATACCCATCTCACGACGTAGCGCAGGGATATCTCGACGCTTTATGCTGAGCAAATCACGGCCTAAGACCTCTGCCTTTTCGGCATCGTCTTTGTCGAAATCTACTTCGCAATATATTGTTTTCAAGAGCGATGATTTGCCCGAACCAACTTTGCCAATTACATAAACAAACTGGTCGGCATCAACTTGAAAGTCAACATCGTTGAGCACAGTTCCGTCTGCCTGATATATATTTGCTTTTTGATAATCTATTAACATCTTTGTTCTGTTATTTTTACTGCCATTGATGATAGCAAGCGCAAAGTTACGAATTTTCTTTGTAACTATGTGGCGTTTATATGTATTAATTGTGTATGGACGCTATTATTTCAGTGCTTCAAGTTCCTCAGAGAGTTCAGTCCAACGCTCTTCTTCTTCATCCATTCTCGATTTTATTTCGGTGTATTCGTTAATGAGAGTCATGTCGGCAGCATTCTCTGGCAGACAAAGCAATGTGTCAATCTCGGCAATTCGCTTCTCCATTGCCTCAATTTTTGTTTCCGACTCTTTTATTAGCTTCTCTACACGGCGTATCTTCTTTTGTTGCTCCTTGTGCTCGGCGTAGCTTATCTTGCCCGAGCTGGCAGCTGTGTCGTCGTTCTGTTGGGCTGCTACCGTTTGTGCAGACGCAGCCGACTGCTGGCTCATGGCGGCAAGCTCGTTCAGACTGCTGATGTCGCGCGAGCGCAGGTAGTCGTATATGCCACCGAGATGCTCGCGAACGGCGCCTCCGCCGAACTCGTATACCTTCGAAACCAGTCCGTCGAGAAACTCTCGGTCGTGGCTGACGATGATAGCCGTGCCGTCGAAGGCGTTGATAGCCTCCTTCAGCACCTCCTTCGATGCCATGTCCAAGTGGTTGGTAGGCTCGTCGAGAATGAGCAGGTTCACCGGCTCGAGCAGCAACTTTATCATAGCCAGACGGCTACGCTCGCCGCCCGACAATACCTTCACCTTTTTGTCGATTGCCTCGCCTCCGAACATGAACGCTCCGAGAATATTCTTTATCTTCAGACGTATGTCGCCCTTAGCCACGCGGTCGATTGTGTCAAACACGCTTATCTCGCCGTCGAGCAGTTGCGCCTGGTTCTGTGCGAAGTAGCCAATCTGCACGTTGTGGCCCACCTTTAGGTTTCCCGTGAACGGAATCTCGCCCATTATGCATTTCACGAGCGTCGACTTTCCCTCGCCGTTCTTGCCTACGAACGCCACCTTTTCGCCACGCTTTATCGTGAGATTTACGTTTTTGAACACCGTATGCTCGCCATAGTCCTTGCGTACGTCTTCACATATGATGGGGTAGTCGCCCGAACGTAGACATGGCGGAAACTTTAGGTGCATCGTTGCATTGTCCACTTCGTCTACTTCGATAGGCACAATCTTCTCCAACTGCTTGATGCGGCTCTGCACCTGCACAGCCTTTGTCGGCTTGTATCTGAAGCGTTCTATAAAGTCCTTGATATCAGCTATTTCCTTTTGCTGATTCTCGTAAGCACGCAATTGCTGTTCATGGCGTTCGGCGCGCAGTTTCACGTACTCATCGTACTTCACCTTGTAGTCGTTCACCTGACCGCACGATATCTCTATGGTGCGGTTTGTGACGTTGTTGATGAACGCTCGGTCGTGGCTAACTAATACTACAGCCTTTGCGCTCTGTTGTAGGAAGCGTTCGAGCCAACCGATACTCTCTATGTCGAGGTGGTTGGTAGGCTCGTCGAGCAGCAGTACGTCGGGGCGGCGCAACAGAATTTTCGCTAATTCAATACGCATACGCCAACCGCCGCTGAACTCCTTCGTTGGGCGCTCGAAGTCGTTGCGTGTGAAGCCCAGACCTGTGAGCGTTCGCTCTATCTCTGCTTCATAGTTGTCGCCACCAATCATCATGTAGTGGTCGTGCTTCTGCGTGAACTTCTCCACCAACTCGGCATACTCGGGACTTTCGTAGTCGGTACGCTCAGCCATCTGTCGGTTGAGTTCCTCTATCTGTGCCTTAAGTTTAGCCGTGTCGGCGAACGCCTTGCGTGCTTCCTCCTTTACGGTTGTGTTATCCTGCAACACCATCACCTGCGGCAGATAGCCGATTGTGGTGTCAGTAGGTATCGCCACATTGCCTTCGGTAGGCTTCCGCAGCCCGCATATAATCTTCAGCATAGTTGATTTTCCTGCTCCGTTCTTGCCCACAAGTGCTATGCGGTCGCGGTCGTTCACTACGAAACTTACGTTGCGGAACAGTGGCTTAACACCAAACTCTACTGACAGTTGTTCTATTGAAATCATCTATATCTGTTGTTTAAATATATCTGTTGTTTAAATACTTGTTTTAATTGGACTTTGTATATCTACCTTCCATTGTTTGCCAATCTTTTTTAGTGTTAGCTTGAATTTGGCATTGGGACAAATTACGCCAGGTTTGCCGATTGAGTCACAGTTGAGGAAATTGCACACTTCCACAATGGTGGTTGCACTATCACCGTCAAATTCTACCAATTCTACCGTACATGTCGCAGAATCGGCTTGGGTGTTGAGTATGTCTAAATCTTCTTGCGTTATGTTCGATGCCTTAAGACGCACCCATTTTTCTGATTCGGGTGTACATTCTGATAATGCTTGGCAATAGTGCAAGTTAAAGTATTTTTGAGCAAAACTGACTGCACTCTGCTCTATGGCTCTCTCCTCGCTGTATGAACATGAACCCATCAGCAACAGTGCTGTTAAAAGTCCTACAACGCCAAACCAATTATGTGTACGACCATTGCTTCTCGTATTCATCATATATTTGTTATTTGTAAATATACCATTTTAAATATGCAAAGTTACTGATTTTTATAATGATTCGAGCATTTTTACGAACAAAACATTGCATCTTCATTACTATCGGTATATTGTACGTTTGTTTATAGTTTAGGCAAAATGTCGTTAAAGTTTTGTGCAAAACCAATATTTTTTAATAACTTTGTAATGCAAAACCCCTACATATTTCTCATTACCTTATAATATAGCAATGTTTAAATTTATATCATTTGGCAGCGGAAGTTGTGGCAACTGCTACTATATATATACTGAGCACGATGGACTTTTAATCGATGTAGGTGTAGGAACACGAAGCCTTAAAAAACACTTTGGCGACTATGGCTTGCACATGCCTGGAGGATTCAGTTCAATACTCGTGACACACGATCATGCTGATCACATCAAATCAGTGGGAAGCCTCAGTAAGAAGCTAAACCTTCCTGTGTATGCAACACGCCTTGTCCATTCCGGGATGGACAATAACTATTGTATGAAACTGAAACTTGCGCAAGCAAATCGTCATTATGTGGTGAAGGGAGAGGCTTTCGAGGCAAGTGGGTTCCATATTACACCATTTGGAGTGCCACACGATAGTTCAGACAATGTTGGTTACTCAATAGAGTATGAAGGTGTTGTGTTTACCTTACTCACCGACGTTGGTCATATTACAGAGGAAATGAAAGCTATCATCCGCAATACAGACTATCTCGTTATAGAAGCTAATTACGATCTGCAAATGCTACAAAACGGTCCCTATCCACGCCATTTGCAAGAACGTATACAATGCGGAACCGGGCATTTGAGTAATGCACAATGTGGTGCAGCACTCGTAGAAAATTATACAGAACGCCTAAAGCACATATGGCTCTGCCATCTAAGCGAAGAGAACAATCACCCTGAATTGGCTCGCAAGTCGATTGAGCAGGCTCTTTCTGACGCAGGCATTAAGGTGAAACTCGATGTACTTAGACGCAAACAGCCGACAGGCGTGTTTGAACTTGTTTAAAGCAAAAGACCCTGCCTAAAAGAATTGGCAGGGTCTTTTCAATTAATCAGTTACTATGGAAGTTTAGTTTTAGTTTTCCATGAATTTCTTGGCTGCTCTCAGCTGGTGGCGCATGTTACTGAGCAGCTGCTGGCTCTCCTGCAGGAGATTGAGATATACGAGCGATACCTGCAGTAGGTTGTTGTCCTTCATCTCCGTGATGCGGTCGATGTGGCGTTTACGGACAATAGAGAGTTCGTCCTTACATTTGTCTGCAAGTGCAAGAGTGTCGCGGTAATGTTCGAAACGGCATGTTGAAATCTGTGTCTCGGTCTGTTGCATCAGGTCGTTGATTGTAGCACGCAGCGGACGGAACTCGTTGATGTAGACCTGTGGAATAGGGTTGAAATTATTGTCCACATGCTCCTTTATCGGTTCGAGAATACGACGCAGACAGTAGATGTACTGCTCCGAAGAGTTGATGCCCAGATGGAACCATGTGTTGCGTTCTATTGCAATCTCTGTCGGAACACGCTTAAGGGCGAGCAACTCCTGACGGCGGAACTTCTTTAGCATGTCCTTCTCTTTGCTCAGTTCGTTGCTCACTTTGCGCAGAGTGCGTGTGCGCTCGTTCTCCAAACCGTCGATTATGTTGTTAAATTCGTCGATAGCAAAGCGTGTCATAAAGCTCTGTGTGCGTGATACGTGCTTCATAAGTAGGTCGAGCACAATTTCCGGATCGCGGGTGCGCATCATCAGACGGAATACGTCTTCCTTCTCGCCCTCTTTCTCCTTGTTTGCATATTTGCGGTTACTCTTGATGAGCAACGCAACTACTAAAACCATGAATAAAATCTTAGCAAGTATGCCGCCATAGAACATTATCAGGCAGACAAGGGCACAAGCACCGAAAGCTACGGCTGCAGTGATGAACCAACCACCGATTACGCTGATAACACCTGTCACGCGGAATACGGCACTTTCTCGACTCCAAGCGCGGTCGGCAAGCGAAGAACCCATTGCCACCATGAACGTAACGTATGTTGTAGAGAGTGGCAACTTATAGTTGGTGCCAATCGTGATAAGCATTGATGCGAGCACGAGGTTGATGGCTGCACGAACCACGTCGAACGCAGCTCCGTCGTTAAGCTCTGCCTCCTGCTTGTTGAAGCGGCTGTCAATCCAGCGTGAGATAGACTTCGGCATGTACTGCATTACCCAACCATTGCCGTCCTGAGTGACGCGTACAATACTGCGTGCAGCACGGCTCGAGCCGAACATCTCGTCGCCTTCGTCCTGACGACTGAGGTCGACGCTGGTCTTAATCACGTTGCGTGCTTTCTTTGAAGTAGCCATAGCCGCAATCATGACTACGCCTGCAGCAAGTAGATAGATCGAAGGTGTCTGTGCCGACTCCATAAGCGAAGTCATCATAAAGTCTCTCGCGCCAATGCCATTGCTATTAGCCATGTAGTCGCGGAACGAATCCATACCGGCGAGAGGCACACCGATGAAGTTCACAAGGTCGTTGCCGGCGAAAGCCATGGCAAGAGCGAAAGTGCCCATTAGCACGATGAACTTGAACACGTTGACGCGCAGCATGTGCAGGACCTGCATCATGATAGTTGAACCTATGAACGTGTAGAGCAACAGTAACGAGATGTTGCTGTCAATCCATGTGCGAACGTCCTCTGCAATGAAGCGGCTCTTGCCCAAGCCTTTAAGGAAGATGAAGTAGGAGAGAGCTGTGAAGGCGATACCGCCGAAGAGTGCGATAGAGTAGCGCGAGTGTTTCTTATAATTAAAAGTGAACACTATACGTGAGAGCCATTGCACAATCATACCGAAGAAGAAGGCGATAGCCACACTCACAAAGATGGCGACAATCACGCTCAACGCCTTGTCCGTGTTAAGCAGGTCGGCAAAGCCGAGCGTCGGGTCGGCTGCAATCTTGATAGCTGCAAGAACGAACGTACCGCCAAGCAACTCGAACACGAGCGAAACGGTAGTAGAGGTCGGCATACCGAGCGTGTTGAACATGTCGAGCACAATAACATCTGTTACCATGACGGCAAGGAAGATGGTCATCACGTCGTAGAATGAGAAATTGGCTGGCTGCATAATACCATGACGTGCCACGTCCATCATACCCGAGGACATTACGGCGCCAATTGCCACACCTGCTGAAGCAACGATGAGCACCGTGCGGAACTTTGCCACTTTCGCTCCAATGGCACTGTTAAGGAAGTTGACGGCATCGTTACTTACTCCAACAAAAAGGTCAAATACTGCCAGACATAGCAGAAAGACCACAATCGCTAAATAAATTGTTTCCATTTATGTTTAATTCTTTGGTTTTTTCACGCTGCAAAATTACTTGCTATGTATTACACCATGTTTAAACACATATTACAATCCGGTTACAACCAACAAAACTGTTTGTCTGATGGTGGTATACATTGCAAAAAAAGCATAAAATAGGGAAAATCCTAATTCTTTTTAGGCAAAATCCCTATACTTATATAATATTTCGCATTAATTTTGTAGTTGAAAAAGTAGCAGCCTTGTATGTAGAGGGCTGGTGATAGTAGAACTTAAAACAAAACTATTATGATACAAAGATTGTTATTGGCAGCAATAATTGGAGTAATCTCACTCCCGATGATGGCGCAGGATGATGACATGTACTTTGTTCCGAAGAAACAGAGTAAAGATGTGATAGTATTTGAGAAAGGTGACGGAACCTATGATTTGGCAGCACTTGACTCAACAGCCATGGTAATGTCGGATTCTGCTCAATATTTCGATGATATGAACGATGAATTCGTGTATTCTCGTCGTATGGAACGCTTCGACGACTACTATTGTCCGTCGCTCTATAGCTATTGGAATGATCCATATTGGTATGGAGCGTATAGTTGGTATTCGCCATATCGTCCTTATTGGTCTTCACGATGGAATTTCTATTATTCATGGTACAATCCATGGTATACTCCGTGGTATTATGATTGTTGGGGATGGCACTATCCTCATTGGGGATGGGGCGTTCCTTATGTATATTATTCATATCGAGGTAGACCCAATCCTACACGTAATTTCACCGCATCAGGGTTTGGTAGCAGAGTAAGATACGACAATCGCACCACAACACGCACTCATCGCAACAGTTTTGGTCAGCGTACAACAGTACGTAATAATTCTCGCTACGATAATAACCGCCAACAGAACTGGCAATACAATCGTCGTCAAAACGGTCAACCATCGTACGGCAGAAATAATGGATTTGGAAGCAATCGTGGAAGTTTTGGAAATGGTTTTGGCGGAGGTAGTCATAACGGCGGAGGCTTCAGCGGTGGCAGTCGTGGTGGCGGCTTTGGCAGCAGACGATAATATGTTGCTGTAGGGTTAGCACTTCAAAATATTAATTTAAACTGATTAGCAATGAAAAAGATTATAATGGCCTTTTCGTTTACAATGCTTGGTGTTGCAGCAATGGGTCAAGAAACATATGATAATGCGCAACTTGCATCGAAAGACTTGAATGGCACAGCGCGCTATGTAGGTATGGGCGGTGCTATGGAAGCATTGGGAGCCGACATTTCTACAATGTCATCCAATCCTGCAGGTATAGGACTCTTTCGTCGTAGTATGATAAGTGGTTCGTTTGGCTTCAACAGCCAATCGGACGCAGCGGATATTGGAAAACGAAAGACTAAAGCAAGTTTCGACCATGCTGGCTTTGTGCATACAATGCGTTCTGGAAGAAATTCGTATGTCAACTTTGGTGTAAGTTACACAAAGAGCCGTAATTTCAACCAAATACTTACGGCTACGGGACGTTTGAATGGTGCTTCGCAGAACAAACTGTCGAGCATGAAGAATTACAACGATTTGTATCGTTTGGAGAAACGTAACGGAGAGCTCACAAGCCAATGGGGAACAAACAATAATCCCGACTTACCATATAACCAAGTGGATTATCTTTATAGCAATGCATTGCTAAACGATAAAAACTCCCAACTCGTTGGTATGAACGCTAATGGCTATAACGGTGGAAACTATCTTGGAGATGCCAGCGGAGTATTAGATGCGTCGGGCAATCTTCGAGCCGCATACTACAATGCTGACGGATACGACTTCTTTCGCGGCACAAGCGGATATATCGGAGAGTACAACTTCAATATCAGCGGAAACTCTCGTAATCGTTTTTACTGGGGTTTGACGTTTGGACTCTATGATGTAAACTACAGTCATGCCTCAGAGTACACAGAACGACTTGTTAATAATGCACAGAATCCGATCGGCAGTGTAACGATTGCTGACGAACGTACCATATCTGGTACTGGCTTTGACATAAAGGCAGGTGTTATCTTCCGTCCAATAGAAGACTCCCCATTCCGAGTAGGTTTGTATGTACACACTCCGACTTGGTACGACCTGAAAACAGAGAACAGAACAACGCTTGTAAGCAAACTCGCTGACGGCTGTGGTAACGGTAACAAGTCCACAAGCGGACGATACGATTATAAGTTCTATACCCCTTGGCTTTTTGGCGGAAGTCTTGGATACACGGTAGGTCAACACTTGGCTTTGGGTGCCACCTATGAATATGCTGACTATAGCTATTCGGATATTCGCGTAAATGAAGGTGGCGTTTACGACTATTGGGGTAATTACTACGAAGAATCCTCACGCGACCAGGCAATGAAGGGCAACATAAAGAATGTGCTTAAGGGCGTATCTACGGTGAAGGTGGGTGCTGAGTACAAGCCTATGCCAAATCTTGCAGTGCGCCTTGGTTACAACTATGTCTCGCCGATGTACAACAAGAATGGCTACAAGGATGGAACATTGAACTCGTATAGCACTTATTATAGTTCGTCAACCGATTATACTAATTGGAATGCGACAAATCGAGTGACAGCAGGTGCAGGTTATACGTATAAGAAGTTCTCTATAGACTTGGCATATCAATATAGTCGTACAACTGGTGAGTTCTTCCCATTTATGAGCTACTCTGACTTAGATGCTGTTAATGGTGATCAAAGCAAATATTACCCTGGATACGATAACTTCTGCGATGGTCAGAAGGTGAGCAACAAGCATCATCAACTGATACTTACGCTTGGCTACAGGTTCTAACAAGACGCTTGCAAGAAAGTTTTTTACCAAAAAAGGCTGTATAAATTTGCAGTATAGGAAAAAAAACGATACCTTTGCATCGCATTTGAGCAAATAGTAGAAGCCGATATGGCTCAGTTGGTAGAGCAACGCATTCGTAATGCGTGGGTCCCCGGTTCGAGTCCGGGTATCGGCTCAAATATTTGATTTATTATAAAAGCGACTCAATTATGGGTCGCTTTTTCTTTTTATGTGTTTTATTTTTGAAGTTTGTATTTATATCATTGTAGTTTCTTGATAATTATTCGTAATTTTGTACCGATTAAACTTTCGTAAGAAACAATTGCTTTTATTAAAAATATGAATGAATTCGAACTTATTGCCAAAACCTTCATGGGCTTAGAGCCGGTATTGGCAAAAGAACTTACCCAATTGGGTGCAAACAATGTACAGATAGGTCGTCGTATGGTGTCATTTACAGGTGACAAAGAAATGATGTATCGTGCAAACTTCCAACTTCACACAGCTATTCGTATATTAAAGCCTATCGCAAGATTCAAGGCTCGCTCGGCTGATGAGGTTTATGAAGAGGTAAAGAAAATCGATTGGAGTAAGTACATCGAAAAGGGAAAGACTTTCTCAGTCGATTCTGTAGTGTATTCTGAAGAATTCCGCAACTCACGTTTCGTTACATATAAGGTCAAGGACGCTATCGTCGACCAATTCCGTGAGAATACTGGTACACGCCCTAATATTTCTGTAAGCAACCCAGACATTCGCTTGAACATCCATATAGCAGAGGCTGATGCGACATTGTCACTTGACTCAAGTGGCGAGTCGCTTCATCGTCGCGGCTATCGTCAGGAGTCGGTTGAAGCTCCGCTTAACGAAGTGCTTGCTGCAGGTATGATTCTTATGACAGGTTGGCGTGGTGAGACCGACTTCATTGATCCTATGTGTGGTTCGGGTACTTTGCTCGTAGAGGCCGCGCTTATTGCTCACAATATGAGCCCTGGTATCTTCCGCAAGGAGTTCGCTTTCGAGAAGTGGCCTGACTTCGATGCTGAGTTGTTCGATACAATCTACAACGATGATTCACAGGAGCGTGAGTTCACACACCACATCTATGGTTACGATATCGACATGAAGGCTGTAAACACAGCGCGTCTGAACGTGCGTGCAGCAGGTCTTTCTAATGATATTACGGTAGAGAACGCCGACTTCAAGGACTTCACTCAGCCAAAGGAGAAGAGTCTGCTTGTTGTTAACCCGCCTTATGGTGAGCGTATCTCTACTCCGAACTTGCTCAATACATACAAGATGATTGGTGAGCGTCTGAAGCATGCTTTCATGGGTAACGAGGCTTGGGTCCTCAGCTATCGCGAGGAGTGCTTTGAGGCAATCGGCTTGAAGCCGTCTATCAAGATTCCGGTTTACAACGGATCTTTGGAGTGTGAATTCCGCAAGTACGCAATCTTCGACGGCACCATGAAGGACTTCCGTCAGGAGGGTGGCATTGTGAAGACTGAGGATGAGAAGCGTCAGATGGCAGAGAAGCATCGCTTCAAGAAGAACCGCGAGTTCAAGAAGCGTCTTGACGAAGACGAGGAGAATGCAGAATCAGATATCCGCTCGTTCAAGTTCCACTCTATAGAGCGTCGCAAGCAGAACGACGACCGTCGTGGCGGAAACGACAGAAAGAGCCGAGACCGCTTTGATCGTGACGATAAAGACTTCAAGGGCAAGAGCTTTAAGGGTAAAGGCTTCGGCGACAAGGGCGGCAAGTCTTTCGGCAAAGGCTCACGCTATGGCAAGAGTGACAGAAAACGTTCTAACAGAGATTTTGACAATGAAGATTAAGTTTTTTACAGTTTTGCTGGGGTTGTTCACCTCGCTTAACATGAATGCTCAGGAGTTGAAATCTTTCACACTCGAAGATCTCAACTTTGGTGGTAAGAACTATCGCAACTTCGTGCCCCAGAACCGTAACTGCGTGTGGTGGGGCGATCTGCTTGTGCGTGTTGAATCTGACGCTTGCTATCTTGTGAACAAGCAGAACGGCAAGGAGACACTGCTCTTCACGGTAAGTCAGGTTAACCAATGGGCTGGTCCGACAAAGGATATCAAAGTGCGCTCTTTGCGTGGCGCATCTTTCCCTTATGCCGACAAGTCGCTCGTTGTGGTTAACACCGGCGAGCGCATATATACCATCGACTTCAAGAGTGGCTCATTGAAGAAATGTAACGAGTTCGTTGACGGCGAGTATATGCTTGAGATGAACGCAAAGAGCGATGCTATCGCTTATCTTAAGGATAACAACCTCTATGTATCACGTGGCGACCAGAAGTGGCAGTTGTCTACTGACGGTTCACGTGAGATTGTCTATGGTCAGAGCGTTCATCGTGATGAGTTCGGAATCCGTAAGGGCACATTCTTCAGCAACAGCGGTGAGAAACTTGCTTTCTATCGCATGGACCAGAGCATGGTGACAGACTATCCACTTGTAAATATACCAGAAGTTAGCTTCCAGCCGGAGAATGGCAAGTCGCGCATAGCAACTCTTGCTCCTGAGAAGTACCCGATGGCTGGCGAGACAAGCCACAAGGTTACTGTTGGTGTGTTTGATATAAACACAGGCAAGACTGTTTATCTAAAGGCAGGTGACCCAACGGATCGTTACTTCACAAACATAGCGTGGTCGCCAGACGACAAGACCGTGTATATGTTTGAGCTTAATCGCGACCAGAACGATTGCCGACTCACAAGCTATGATGCTACAACTGGCGAGAAGACAGGCGAACTCTATCGCGAGACCGATGCGAAATATGTTGAGCCACAGCACCCGATCGTTTTTTTACCATGGGACAATAGCACATTCCTTATGCAGAGTCGTATTGATGGCTACAACCATCTCTATCTTTGCACTATCGGCAAATCGGGCAGTCGTATGGCAGGCGATACCGTTTCGCTTGAGGTGAAGCAGCTAACTAAAGGTAAGTGGGAGGTTCTCGAGTTCATGGGCTTCAACACAAAGCGCAAGGGCGTTGTCATCGCATCAAACGAGATAAGTCCGATTCAGCGCAATCTCTTCTTTGTAGACCTGAAGACTGGTAAGCGCACTCGTATGGACGAAGGTGGCAAGGGCTGGCACTCTGCATCTTTGAGCAAGAGCGGACAGTATATCTACGACAACTATTCGGAGCCAAATATTCCGCGCAATATTGCTATTGTGAATGTTGCAAACGGCAAAAGTTTCTCTTACTTCAAGGCAGAAGATCCTTGGAAGGGATATAAGGTTCCTGAATACACCTGCGGTACTGTGAAGGCTGCTGACGGCACAACCGACCTCTATTGGCGTATGGTTAAGCCGGTAGACTTCGACCCGAACAAGAAGTATCCTACTGTTGTCTATGTGTACGGCGGTCCACACGCACATAACGTTGATGCTCGCTGGCACTATAGCAGTCGCAGTTGGGAAACATACATGGCACAGAAAGGATATGTTCTTTTCATTCTTGATAACCGCGGATCGGAAAATCGTGGCAAGGAGTTTGAGCAAGTCACATTCCGTCAGCTCGGACAGGAGGAAATGAAGGATCAAATGAAGGGCGTAGAATACCTCAAGTCGCTTCCTTACGTAGATGCCGACCGCATCGGCGTACACGGTTGGAGCTATGGTGGTTTTATGACAATATCGCTCATGACCAACTATCCTGATATATTTAAGGTTGGCGTAGCTGGCGGACCTGTCATCGACTGGAAGTGGTACGAGGTGATGTATGGAGAGCGTTACATGGATACACCGCAGCAGAATCCGGAGGGCTATGCAAAGACATCGCTCCTTAACACTGCCAAGAATTTGAAGGGTAAGCTCCAGATTATCCAGGGTTATAACGACCCGACTTGTGTGCCGCAGCATTGCCTTACTTTCCTCAAGGCATGTATCGGCGCAGGCACACAGCCTGATTTCTTCTTGTATCCAGGCGAGCCTCATAATATGCGCGGTCATCAGAGTGTACATCTGCACGAGCGCATCACACAGTATTTCGAGGATTACTTGAAATAATATCTATATAAACAGGAGGGCGTAACGGCCGGTAAACATCTTAAACTATTTGCCGTTACACCCTCCTGCAATTTCAACAAAACACGAATCATTAATCATTAAACATTATTATATAATGAAAGTTCTATTGTTAGGAAGCGGTGGCCGTGAGCACGCATTGGCCTGGAAAATCGCTCAAAGCGCAAAGGTGGAGAAGCTCTTTATCGCTCCAGGTAACGCAGGCACACAGAATGTCGGTGAGAATGTAGATATTAAAGCCGATGACTTTGAGGCTTTGAAGAACTTCGTTGTGGAGAATGGTGTAGACATGGTAATTGTCGGACCGGAAGATCCATTGGTGAAGGGCGTATATGATGACTTCAAGAACGACGAGCGCACAAAGAACGTTCCGGTTATCGGTCCGTCAAAGTCAGGTGCTGTTCTGGAAGGTAGCAAGGACTTTGCAAAGCAGTTCATGAAGCGCCACAACATTCCGACAGCAAAATACGAGACATTCGACGGCACAACAGTAGAAAAAGGTCTGAAGTTCCTTGAGACATTGAAGGCTCCTTATGTGCTTAAGGCTGATGGTCTGTGCGCAGGCAAGGGCGTTCTAATCCTCCCCACACTTGAAGAGGCAAAGAAGGAGTTTAAGGAGATGCTTGGTGGTATGTTCGGCAACGCTTCAGCCCGCGTAGTTATCGAGGAGTTCCTTAGCGGCATAGAGTGCTCTGTGTTTGCTTTGACTGATGGTAAGAACTATAAGATTCTGCCCGAGGCAAAGGACTACAAACGCATCGGTGAGCATGATACGGGTCTTAATACCGGCGGTATGGGTAGCGTTTCGCCAGTTCCGTTCGCTACAAAGGAATGGATGCAGAAGGTTGAAGACCGCATTATCCGTCCCACAGTAGAGGGTCTTGCTGAAGAAAACATCGAATACAAGGGCTTCATCTTCTTCGGACTTATCAATGTCGAGGGTGAACCTATGGTTATTGAGTACAACTGCCGAATGGGCGATCCAGAAACCGAAACCGTAATGTTGCGTCTGAAGAGCGATATCGTCGACTTGTTTGAAGGTGTTGCAGAGGGTAACCTTGATAAGCGCGACATTGAGTTTGATGAGCGTGCTGCAGTATGTGTAATGCTTGTAAGTGGCGGCTATCCGCAGACTTATGCAAAGGGCTACGAGATAACTGGCCTTGATAAGATTGAAGACTCTGTAGTGTTCCACGCAGGCACAAAGATGCAAAACGGCAAGGTTGTGACAAACGGTGGACGTGTTATTGCCGTAAGTTCTTATGGCAAGGACAAGTCAGAGGCTTTGCAGAACTCATTCACTCAAGCACAGAAGATAGAGTTTACGGACAAGTATTTCCGTAGAGACATCGGTCAGGATTTATAATTCTCATTAGATTTGAACGTTAAAAGATTTCAAAATAAGGTTGCAGAGAGTCGCATTGCGCTCCCTGCAACCACTGTTTATGTACTAACCATTTGTGCACTGTCAGGTATGTTTGGCGGTGGCAGGTGGTTGCAGGTGGCCTTGCTTGGTTTTGCAGGTTACCTAATGTTCCAGTTGAATAATGTGAACGCCCTGATTCGTATATTCAGCCGCATGGTTTCATGCTCGTATCTTGTACTTATGACCATGGCGTTCTTTCTTTTTGAAGATATTGCGAATAGCATTATTTCTGTTCTTGCCATCGCTTTTTACATTTTCTTCTTCAGTATTTATCAGGAGGGGAGGGCTGTTGGCAGAATTTTCTATGCCTTTGCGATATTGGGAACAATGAGTGTTATATTTGTTCAAACCTTATATTTTGTGCCGATTATATGGGTTTTGTTATTCACTAACATTATGGCAGGTAATGTGCGCATGATTGTGGCTTCACTCTTAGGACTAATATTGCCCTATTGGTTCGTCGGTGCCTACGGAGTGTTTTCAGGTAATGCATTACTGATAGTACCACATTTTAAAGCCTTACTTGAATTTGGACCATTAGCCGACTGGCAAGTAGTGAGCCGTGCAGAGATTTTTACCCTGTGTTTTGTTGCGTTGCTTTCCATTACAGGTATGATACATTTCCGCTTGAACAACTATAAGGACAAAATCCGCACGCGTATGCTGTTCGAGATATTCTCGGTTATGAATCTTTGTTTGATGGTGTTTATTGCGCTTCAACCCAATCAGATAGAGCCTCTCTTGACATTGTTGATTGTCAATACTGCTCCAATGATAGCACATTATATTGCGCTCACGAACACAAAGGTTACAAATGTTTCATTCTACATAATCATATTAATAACCCTTGGCATAACAATAGGCAACGTATGGACACTCTTTTAAGTTTTCTTGTTGACTGGGGATATTGGGGAATGTTAGTTGCATCGTTCTTAGCGGGTAGTTTTTTCCCATTCAGTAGTGAGGCTGTTATGCTCGCATTGCAAGCAGCAGGTCTTGAGCCGCTTCCGCTCGTGATATATGCAACAATCGGCAATGCGTTAGGATCTTACTTCAACTATGGGGTAGGACGATTAGGTAAACTCGAATGGATTGAAAAATATTTGCACGTTAGTGCAGAGAGCCTGAAGAAGGCGGAACGCTTCATGGGTGGTAGAGGCGCATTCATGGGTATATTTGCATTTCTTCCGATTCTTGGAAGTGCCATAACTATTATGCTTGGACTAATGAAGGCAAACATACCTATCGCTTTTACGACAATAGCCGTAGGAAAACTCTTACGATACGTAATACTTGCCTTTGGTGGTACATTCTTATTCTAAAATGTGGAGCTATGAATTCATAGCTCCACATTTTGGACATTCTCCCTTTTTATGTAGCTTTGCTCCACAATTACCACATACGTATTTAAAGTAGTTGTTGCGTGCGTATACTCTTAATGCATAATATATATATGCAACCAATATTACATATCCTATATAATATAATGTGGTAATGCTGAATATTATATAGTTGGCAGCGCAGACTGCTGCCAATCGGCAGAGGTATAGTGTGGCTGCTGTTGGCGAAAGCTTATGATAGACATCATCAATGGTGGCGATGAGGATTATCATCATTGACCATACCGATATCAAGAACACAGCGAGTATTGGCGACAAGGCAAATGGGTTCAGCGTGGGATGGAAGTAGAAGTAATGCCATGTGTCGGGTGCAAAGAGCTGGATACTCGAATAGAATGTAGCTGCTGCAGCTACGGTTATTGCCAACAGGGTTGGATAGAACGAGTCGATATCGTCGAAATGTACTACCTTTACTTTTCGACGTTGCAGGCGATACACAACATAGCCTCCTGCTATCAAACTGATAATGATGAGGAATATGAGCAGGTGTACGTCGGAGAACGTCAGTATGAACTGTGATATGGGATCGTCGGGTACCACCGACTTTAGTAATTCGCTCTCGTGTATCCAGCCAAATTCGTATTGATCGCTTGCTATTTCGATCCAAACCGAGTCTATTGGGTCATCTTTCAGTATCTTTATGTCAGCCACCACGATGTGCGAATTCTTCTTTATTGCGAATGAGTCGATTTCCATATTGCTCAGCATCTCCTCTGGTTGTTGCTTGAGCAGATGTATGGAGTCTTTCCTCACAACGAAGTTATAGTTCTGTGCATAGTGGTGAGTCTTGTAAAATTCGTAGTTGAAGTTCTGCATCTCGCTTACACTGTCGAGATTATATCCTGCCACTTCATGTGTCTGCGTAGAGGATGAAGCAGTCGAAGGCAGAACTTTACCATTCGGATTAGAATGGTAACACCCTACCAACGCCATCGTTGTTATCAGTAATGATATGAATTTTACAAATCTGTGCATTAACTAATTCCTTTTCAATTAAGATTGTTACTATTCTGCGTAAACCTCCATCTGACATTTTGCACAATTGAATGCAAGGCGCACACGTATGCCGTTCTTTGCTTCAAGATGTAGTGGCTCATGCCATGTGGGACGTTTGCCACCATTCTTCACGCAATAGCCCAAGGCGTAACGCAGGCAGTAGCGACACGTCATAAGCGGAGGTACGGCAGAGGGGGCCGTAGTGCTACCTGCCTTGTAGTCAGAGTTCAACTCGAAAGCCGTTGGTGCGTTCTTTACGCCATGTGCTGCATAATAGTTTTGCGCTGTTGTGTTTGCTACATTTGCGATATTTATTGTGTCTGCATAAACTGTATTGTTTGCGTTTATGCTATTAGTCGCAGTCTCACCAACCGCTTGCTTATCAGTATGGTTAGAGACTGGAGTGTCCTCCAATGCTTCGAGTAATTCTCTGCGTACCGCAGCGAGACGGCTTGACGGAATGAAGAATTCATCAGCCGAGTTGTTGATGCTGATTTCATTAGCAGTCCAAACAGTATTGCCGAGTTTCTCGAGCTGTTTCACAATATTGTCATGCTGCGACTTCTGAGCCTTTTCTGGAGTTTCTTTGAGCACTACATTTGCGCTGCGTCCGCATTCGTCCGTGGCTGTAAATGTAAGTTTGCCGTTTACAACATCCACGACGAATCTTACCTGCAACTTGCGTGTAGCTGTCTTGCCCTGCATGGCACGCTCAAACTCGATGTCGTTATTGCGATAGAGCGCCATGCCCGGCTCCAGATTCTTAGGCATAGTGAGAGGAAAGAGGCGGTTGTTTTCCACGCGGTTTACGCGGAAACCTTCCAACTTTTTCTGTCTGTTGAAGAAGCACAGACCGTCGCCGTTGGCGAACATTGCAGTACCTGCCACATTGAACGACCCACGGCGAATTTCCTTGACATACCCCACGTATTCGCCCATAGCCTTCGGTGTGTTGAACGACGAGATATCCTTCTGTCGTCCGTTGAAGAAGTAGTGCGTAAATCCGCGGTTGAATGTCTTCTCCAAAGCAGGAGTGAATGTGTAGGTACACCGACCATACGACGAACGGCAATACTTGCCTGTATGCTTTGCGATGTAAGCGTTTAGTGCCTCGCTATATGTAGCCACCACATTCTTCACGTAGTTGGCATCCTTCAGTCTGCCTTCAATCTTCAGCGAGCAGACACCCGCTTCGAGCAGATCGCCCAGACGGTCGAGCTGGCACATATCCTTAAGCGAAAGCAGATAGCTATCCTCGATGAGAGTCTCGCCGTCACTATCCTTCAGGTCGAACGCCATACGGCAGAACTGCGCGCACTCGCCTCTGTTGGCACTGCGGTTGAAGAAATACTGCGAAGCATAGCACGCACCCGAATAGCTCACGCACAACGCACCATGCACGAACGCCTCAAGCTCCACATCAGGATGCGCCTTGTGTATATCCGTAATCTCCTCTAACGACAACTCACGAGCCAATACCACACGCTCGAAGCCGTTCTCCTTCAGCCACTTCACCTTGTCGGCTGAGCGGTTGTCGGTCTGCGTAGAAGCGTGCAAAGCCGGCATGCGATAACCGCGTGTCATGTATTCAGCCTTCAGCTTCTTGTAGATTTCGAGTACAGCCATATCCTGCACCAGTATAGCGTCAACGCCCATCTCTACAAGCTGTTTTAATAGATGCTCCAGGGCAGCAAGTTCTTTCTCGTAGACGATAGTATTCACCGTGACGTACACCGCCGCACCGAACTGATGCGCATATCGGGTTAGTTCGGCAATATCATCCGTGCTGTTACCGGCAGTCTGGCGAGCACCGAACTGGGCTGCACCGATATATACGGCATCAGCACCATGGTAGATGGCTGCGATGCCGCATTCGAGATTCTTGGCAGGTGCCAAGAGTTCTATCTTTCTTAATCCGTTACTCATAGCAAATAGTAGTTTATCCAGTTGTTGAACAGCAGATTGGCGTGCGCACGCCAAGTCACGTTAGGCTTGTTCGCCGGATTGTCGTCAATATAATAGTTCTGCGGCACATCCACATCATCGCGCTTGTCCTTGTCGCGACGATACTCCTTGTCGAGCGTGTACGGCTCATACTCCATGTGTCCGGTTATGAATATCTGTCTGCCGTTGTGCGCATATACGATGCTCGTTCCACTCTCCGCCGACTCGGCTACGATGTCCAATTCCGAGTGTATGCGTATCTCCTCCGCGCGCACCTCGGTATGGCGACTGTGCGGCATATTGAACGTGTCGTCGAAACCGCGGAACAGAGGCAGTGTAGGGGTCATCACTTTCTGACGAAAGATGCCGAACTTTTTTGTCGGCAACTGGTGCTTAGGCACTCCGTAGTGATAATAGAGTCCGGCTTGTGCCGCCCAGCAGATGTAGAGCGTGCTCTTTACGTTGGCATCAGCCCAAGCGAATATCTCCGAAAGTTCCTTCCAGTAGCTTACGTCCTCAAACTCAAGGTGCTCAATCGGCGCGCCAGTCACGATAAATCCGTCGAACTTCTCGTCTTTTAGTTCGTCGAAATAGGTGTAGAAACGCTCCATGTGCTCAGGCGAAGCGTGTTTTGGCGTGTGTGTTCTCAACTTCATTAGCGTCAACTCTATGTTGAGCGGCGAGTAGGAGAGTACCCTTGCAAAATCGGTTTCTGTAGTCTCTTTTATCGGCATGATGTTGAGAAGAGCTATCTTCAGTTTGCGTGTGCTCCTGTCCTCTGTTTGAGCACGGTTTTCTATAAATATGTTTTCTTCTTTCAGACTCTCTATAGCAGGAAGTCCGTCCGGTAATATTAATGACATATATACTGATTTGTTTGTTCTATGCAAAATTACTGAAAATATTGTGCATTGTAGCATTACAACCATGTTTTTTGCAATGCAAATGCTAAATACCTGGCATCGCGTAGCGTTCGCCGCCTGATTGGATTGCGTACGGTGTCTGATTGGATTGCGTACGCCGTCCGATTGGATTGCGTACGGTGAACGGTTGTAAAACATCAAGTTGACGAACTCAAAAGTTTAGTGTGAGCTACCGAAAAGTTTAGGTTGACCTGCTTAAAACATCACGCTAAGAGCCATGAACATCAATAATATTGTAAGATAATAGTTGCAGTTGGAACATTTTTTTCAAACATTTAATTAAAATGCAATATACTTTGCTCGTAATATGCGCGATTTTGCGTATCTTTGCAACTTAAATATAGAAAATATAAAAACACATATAAACATGTCGAACAAATTTGTTGAACACAAAGGTTTCAATCTCGTTGAAACAAACAAAGAGATTTTAGACAAGTGGATGAAGTTTGATGTCTTCCACAAGTCTATCGATGAGCGCGAAGGCTGTCCGCAATTTATCTTCTTCGAAGGTCCTCCTTCGGCGAACGGACATCCGGGCATCCACCATGTGCTTGCTCGTGCAATTAAGGATACCTTCAACCGCTATAAGACAATGAACGGTTTTCAGGTGCCGCGCAAGGCTGGTTGGGATACCCATGGTCTTCCCGTTGAGCTTGGCGTAGAGAAGGAGCTTGGCATTACAAAGAAGGATATTGACAATAAGGATTCGGAGAAGTATATCTCTACAGAAGAGTACAACCACAAGTGCCGCGAGAACGTCATGATGTTCACAGCCGAGTGGCGCAAGCTCACCGAAGAGATGGGATACTTTGTAGACCTCGACAATCCGTACATCACATACGACAATAAATACATAGAGACTCTGTGGTGGCTTCTGAAGCAGCTCTACAACAAGGGCTTGCTCTTCAAGGGTTACACTATCCAGCCGTACTCTCCGGGTGCAGGCACAGGTCTTAGCTCTCACGAGCTTAATCAGCCTGGTTGCTACCGCGACGTTAAGGACTTGACCGTAACCGCTCAGTTCCTCATCAAGGACCCGAAGGCAGAGTGGACAAAGTGGGGTAAGCCTTACTTCGTAGCTTGGACAACCACTCCATGGACATTGCCTTCAAACGTGGCTCTCTGCGTTGGTCCGAAGATCGACTACGTGGCTGTTGAGACATACAACCTCTATAGCGGCGAGCCTGCAACACTTGTTATGGCAGAGAACCTCGTCAAGTCGTACCTCAAGGCTGACCAGGAGTGCACAGAGGGCGAGTTGCTGCCGTTCGACAAGGAGAAGAAACTCTGCCCGTGGCGCATCGTCGACCGCATGAAGGGCACTGAGCTCGAGGGCTTGCACTACGCTCAGCTCATGCCGTGGGTTAAGCCGTGCGAGAAGGTTGACGACCAAGCTCCGGCTTTCGTTCTCGACTATGCTGCCGCTCATGCCGACAAGGTGTTCGCTTCAGAAGACGGTCGCGACAAGTTTGTTGAGATGGAGAGCGAGGCTTTCCGCGTAATCCTCGGCGACTATGTTACTACAGACGACGGTACGGGTATCGTACATATCGCTCCGACATTCGGTGCTGACGACGCCAAGGTGGCTAAGGATGCTAACATTCCGGCTCTCTACCTTATTAATAAGAAGGGCGAGACACGCCCGATGGTAGACCTCCAGGGTAAGTTCTACGCTATTGAGGATCTCGACAACAACTTCTTGAACGCTTGCGTTGACAAGGTGCTCTATGCTCATCACGCAGGCGACTATGTTAAGAACGCTTACGACCCGAAGTTCAACGCCGACGGCGTTTGGGATAAGGCGGCTTCCGACAAGGCTGAGGACCTCAACGTGGTGCTCTGCATGGAACTGAAGCAGGAGGGCAAGGCTTTCCGCACAGAGAAGCACGTGCACAACTATCCGCATTGCTGGCGTACAGACAAGCCGATTCTCTATTATCCGCTCGACAGCTGGTTCATCAAGGACACAGCTTGCAAGGAGCGCATGGTTGAACTCAATAAGACTATCAACTGGCAGCCGGAATCAACCGGTTCGGGCCGCTTCGGCAACTGGCTCGAGAACCTCAACGACTGGAACCTTTCGCGTTCACGCTTCTGGGGTACACCGCTTCCTATCTGGCGCGACGACAAGCGCGGCGAGAAGTGTATCGGTTCGCTCGCAGAGCTTTATGTAGAAATCGAGAAAGCTGTAGCTGCTGGCGTTATGGCATCTAACCCACTTAAGGACAACGGCTTCGTACCGGGAGACTACTCTAAGGAGAACTACGACCGCGTAGACCTCCACCGTCCGTATGTAGACAATATCGTACTCGTTAACGACGAGGGTCAGCCGATGCACCGCGAGAGCGACCTCATCGACGTTTGGTTCGACTCTGGTTCTATGCCTTATGCACAGCTCCACTATCCGTTTGAGGGCGAGATGGCGCGTGGCACAGAGGACGATCGCAAGGCTCTTGTGAACAGCAACTACGAAGGCGTGGCTATACCGCCAAAGTTCTTCCCAGCTGACTTCATCAACGAGGGCGTTGACCAAACACGTGGCTGGTTCTTCACATTGCACGCTATCGCTACAATGGTGTTCGACTCGGTTGCGTTCAAGAACGTAATATCATCAGGTCTTGTGCTCGACGCAAAGGGCAACAAGATGTCTAAACACTTGGGCAACGCTGTCAATCCGTTCGACCAGATAGAGGAGTACGGTGCTGACGCTGTTCGCTTCTACATGATGACTAACTCTGAGCCGTGGGACAACCTCAAGTACGACCCGAAGGGCGTTGACGAGGTACGTCGCAAGTTCTTCGGTACATTATATAATACTTACTCATTCTTCAGCGGCTATGCCAACGTTGACGAGTTCGACGCTAAGGCAGAGCTTGTTCCGGTTGCAGAGCGTCCGGAGATTGACCGCTGGGTGCTCTCTGTGCTCAACACTCTCGTGAAGAATGTAACAAAGGAGATGGAGGACTACGACCCGACACGCGCCGGTCGTCTCATCATCGACTTCGTGAACAACGACCTCAGCAACTGGTACGTTCGTCTTAACCGCAAACGTTTCTGGGGTACAGACATGTCTAAGGACAAGTTGGCTGCTTATCAGACTCTCTATGCTTGTCTTAAGACCGTGGCTAAGTTGCTCGCTCCGTTCGCTCCGTTCTTTGCCGATCAGCTCTACTGCGACCTCGGCGTAAACGAGCTTGAGGGCACAGAGTCGGTTCACTTGGCTAAGTTCCCGGTAGCTGACGAGAGTCTTATCGACAGCGAACTTGAAAGCCGCATGGGTATGGCACAGACCATCACTTCAATGATTCACGCTCTGCGCAAGAAGGTGAACATCGCTGTGCGTCAGCCGCTGCAGGCTATCATGGTTCCGGCAGCAAGCGAGGAGCAGCGCCGCCACATTGAGGCTGTGAAGGACTTGATCCTGAGCGAGGTAAACGTGAAGGAACTCCGCTTCGTCGAGGGCAACGGCGTTCTCGTGAAGAAGGTGAAGTGCAACTTCCGCACAATGGGTAAGAAGTTCGGCAAGCTCATGAAGGGCATCGCAGCAGCTGTTTCTGCTTTCGACCAGGAGCAAATTGCACTCTTCGAGAACAACGGCAGCATCGTTGTGAACGTAGAGGGTCAGGACGTTACCGTCGAGGTGGCTGACGTAGAGATTATCTCTGAGGATATTCCGGGCTGGCTCGTAAGCAACGAGGGTAACCTGACAGTTGCTCTTGAGATTGAACTTACCGACGAACTCCGCAACGAGGGTATGGCTCGTGAGCTCATCTCACGCATTCAGAACATCCGTAAGGAGTCGGGTCTTGAGATTACAGACCGTATTCATGTAACAGTTTCGCCTAACGAGCGCATAGAAAACGCTATCGCAGGTTACGCTGATTACATAAAGTCGCAGGTTCTTGCTCTCGACATAAATGTTGCAGAGAACGACGGTGTTGAGGTTGAAATCGACGACTTCAAGCTCAATGTGAAGATCGTTAAGAACTAATACGTAACAAACACAAGAGGGCGTGTTCATCGCAACACGCCCTCTACTTAAATAACTCTAATATTCAATCTTACTAAACCCTATCAATCATGGCAGAAAAGACACGTTACTCGGACGAGGAACTTGAAGAGTTCCGCGAGATAATTAACGAAAAGTTGCGCCTTGCTCGTCGCGATTTTAATTCGATGATGGAGCAGCTGCGTAATACAGATGGCAATGGCATAGAAGATACATCTCCTACATACAAAGCTCTCGAAGAGGGTAGTGCATCGCAATCAAAAGAAGAGATTGCACAGATGGCTAATCGTCAGCAAAAGTTCATTATGGGACTGGAAGCTGCTTTGGTGCGTGTGGAGAATAAGACTTATGGTATTGACCGTATGACAGGCGAACTCATTCCAAAGGAACGTCTTCGCGTTGTACCCCATGCTACACTTAGTGTCGCATCTAAGAATGCACGTAAAAAGTAATAGTCGCTACTAATTGTGAGTGTATCAAGACTGTATATATAATAACGTATGCAAGGACTTGGTACACTCCCATATTTTTAATAATCAATGATACGGAACAACAAAACATTTAAAGCATGGATAGCAATAGCTATTGTTATAGCTATACTGCTTATCGACCAAATAATAAAAATTGAAGTGAAGACCAATATGACACTCGGCGAGGCTAAGCGAGTGACAGATTGGTTCTATATCGAATTCATAGAAAACAACGGAATGGCTTATGGAATGAAATTCATAAACAAACTTGTACTCAGCCTCTTCCGTCTCTTTGCTATAGGCTTTATTGGTTACTATCTTGCTAAGATAATCAAGAAAAATGAGGCACCTATCGGATACATCGTATTAATTGCGATGGTGCTTGCAGGTGCTGCTGGCAACTTAATCGACTGTCTGTTTTATGGCTTGATATTCGATGCTTCAACACCATTTACAGTCTCGCAGTTTGTTCCGTTTGGTGAGGGATATTCTACATTCCTTCATGGTAAAGTTGTAGATATGTTCTACTTCCCAATCATTCAGACCACATGGCCAGAGTGGATGCCTTATGTCGGAGGTTCTGAATATGTATTCTTCTCCCCCGTATTCAACTTCGCTGATGCATGTATCAGCGTTGGTGTAGTTACTTTGTTACTATTCTATAGAAAACAGTTGGAAGTTTTGTTTTCTAACAAATAATATATATATACATAATGCAAAGAGTTATATATTGTGCCATTGTTATAATGTCCGTATTGGGCATCATCAGCTGCAAACCAGGAATACCCCGCAAGTATCTTCAGCCCAACAAAATGGCTGATATCATATACGATTACCACATTGCTGAGGGTATTCAAAGCGTTAATACAACTGGCGACACTATAGCTATGCGCGCTTATCAAACATATATTCTGAAGAAACACAGGGTTAGTCAGGCTGACTTTGATTCGTCTTTAGTGTACTATACTCGTCACACAAAGTTGCTTGAAGATGTATACGATAAAGTGGCGGAGCGACTCAATAACGAATCGGCTATATATGGTGGTTCACAGCTGAGCATAGGTGATGAGATTATAAACAACTCAGACACAACAAACGTGTGGCAGTCGTCACCAATCGTTATTCTATCACCATACTTAGCCTTTAATCGTAAGACATTCGAGATAAAAGCTGATACTTCTTACCATGAAGGCGATAGAATATTCCTCGATTTCGACACGAAGTTTATCTATCAAGATGGAATGCGAGACGGTGTTGCATTACTTGCGGTAACATATAGCAACGATTCGGTAGAGGTGGTAAGCAATTCGCTTATGTCAAGCACCCACTATCATTTGCAGATAAATAATACGGGGCGTTTAAAGATAAAGAACATAAAGGGTTTCTTCTTGCACAATAATACGCAGAACCAAAACTTGACATCAAAGACAACGTTGAAGATGTTGCTTATTACGAACATCAAGTTGATACGTATGCATACAAAGCGTGCAGAGCAATCGAACGGCAACAAAGTAGACTCGCTAAAAACAACTAATGATAGCAGTCTCATTCTACAATCAAAGAAACCATTAATGCTTAAACAAAAGCAATAATCCTTAAAGCAATGAGTAATCTATATGCAGCCCATCACATTGTTAGTGATGACAATTCCATAGCAAATGGAGTGGTGGAGATAGAGGATGGCGTTGTGAAGAGAGTGTTCCACCTCGAAAAAGAGATTGCGTTTACTATCTGGCTTGGCGGAACAATCATTATCAAGAAAACAGCTGTTGGCTTGCAGGCTTTTAAAGACAATAATATATTAATATAATAACAAATTAAAAATTTTAAAGATTATGTTAAGCGTAAACGAATTAGAAGATCGACTTATCGATTTAGCATTTGCAGAAGACATAGGTGATGGTGACCACACTACATTGTGTTGTATTCCAGAGAACGCAATGGGCAAGTCGCATCTTCTTATCAAAGAGGATGGTATTCTTGCTGGCGTAGAACTGGCAAAACGTGTGTTTGCAAAGTTCGATCCGACAATGCAGGTGGAAGTGCTCATCAACGATGGTACACCGGTAAAGAAGGGTGACATTGCGATGGTTGTTACTGCTAAGGTTCGTTCTCTGCTACAAACAGAGCGTCTCATGCTGAACATCATGCAGCGTATGAGTGGTATTGCAACAATGACAAACAAATATGTTGAACGTCTGAAGGGCACAAAAACTCACGTGCTCGACACACGCAAGACAACTCCTGGCTTGCGTATGCTTGAAAAGCAGGCTGTGAAGATTGGTGGAGGCATGAACCATCGTATCGGTTTGTTCGACATGATTCTCTTGAAGGATAATCATATTGACTTCTGTGGTGGCATCACAAACGCTATCACACGTTGCCATGAGTATCTCAAGGAGAAGGGTCTCGACCTGAAGATTGAGATTGAGGTGCGCAACTTTGATGAGCTTGCTGAGGCAATGAACTGCGGTGGCATTAATCGTATCATGCTCGACAATTTCTCTGTTGCAGATACAAAGAAGGCTGTAGATATTGTAGGTGGTAAGTTCGAGACTGAGTCGAGTGGTGGTATCACATTCGACACAATTCGCGACTATGCAGAGTGTGGTGTCGACTTCATCTCTGTTGGCGCTCTTACCCACTCGGTTAAGGGACTTGATATGAGCTTCAAGGCTTGCGAATAAAATTAGCTTAGCCTATGAAATCATTAATTCTTTCAGCAGCAATGCTCCTTGCTTCAAGCGGAGCATTCGCTTGCTCTAATCTCATTGTAGGTAAGAAGGCGAGTGTTGACGGTTCGGTCATGGTGTCTTATAATGCTGACGATTACGGTATGTTCGGTCATCTTTGCCATTATCCGGCAGGCACTCACCCAAAGGGCTCAATGCGCCAGATTTACGATTGGGATTCTGGCGTGTATCATGGAGAGATTGAGGAAGCGCCAGTTACTTATAACGTTATAGGTAATATCAACGAGTTTCAGCTTTCAATCGGCGAGACCACGTATGGCGGTCGTGAGGAGATGGTCGATTCAACCGGAATTCTTGATTACGGATCGCTTATTTACGTAACTTTGCAACGCGCAAAGACTGCACGTGAGGCAATCAGCGTAATGACTTCTCTTGTAGAGAAGTATGGTTATAACTCGGAAGGTGAGACTTTCTCTATCTGCGACCCAAATGAAGCTTGGATTATGGAGATGCAGGGCACTGGTGCAGGTTCAAAAGGCGTTGTTTGGGTAGCAATGCGCATACCTGATGATGCTATTTGTGCACATGCAAACCAAAGCCGTATCGGCAAGTTCAATATGAAGGACAAGAAGAACGTGCTTTACTCAAAGAACGTAATCTCTTACGCCCGTAAGATGGGATGGTTCAATGGTAAGGATTCTGACTTCTCGTGGAAGAATACATACGCATTCCCAGACTTCTCTGGTCGTCGTTTCTGCGACGCACGTGTTTGGAGCTTCTTCAATCACTATGCTGACGACTTCGACCGCTATTTGCCTTGGGCTTTAGGTAAGGATAAGGATGCAGAGGACATGCCTTTGTGGATTGTCCCTAACCGTAAGCTTTCTGTGGCTGATGTAGAGAACGGCATGCGCGACCATTATGAAGGTACAGCTCTTGCACTCGACACAACAAGCATTGGTGGTGGTATCTATGAGATGCCTTATCGCCCGACTCCTTTGACTTTCACCGTTGATGGCAAGCAGTATTTCAATGAGCGTCCTATCTCTACGCAGCAGACTGCTTTCACATTTGTATCGCAGTTGCGTTCATGGTTGCCACGCGAAATCGGTGGCGTATTATGGTTCGGCAATGACGATGCAAACATGGTAGCGTATACACCGGTATATTGCGGCAATACTGTTCAGCCTGTATGCTACAACACGAAGGGAGCTGATGCTGTTACATTCAGTTCTGACAACGCTTTCTGGCTTTGCAACATGGTGAGCAACATGGTTTATCCGCGCTATTCGCAGTTGTTTCCGGAACTTAAGGCTGTTCGCGATTCGCTCGAAACAAGCTATTTCGCAAATCAGGCTTCAATAGAGAAGCAGGCTGCCGACTTGTATCAGACAGATAAGGCTGCAGCTTTGAAACTCCTGAACAACTACAGCAACGCAAAGGCAGACGAGATGCTTGCAAGCTGGAAGCATCTTGCTACACGTATCATTGTCAAGTACAACGACATGGCTGTAAAGAAGGAGAAAGACGGCAAGTTGCTCCAGTCTGTAACACGTCCAGGTTATCCGATAAGTTTCGGACGTAAGCTCGTAAAAGAAACCGGTGATTGGTATGCAGTTCCAGTTGAAAAGAAATAATCGATAATAGAACAACAAAAAGGATAATTATGATTGCTGTAATATTTAAACAGCGTATCATAATTATCCTTTTTCTTTGTATGTAGAAGCATGTTGCTATGCTTCAATGTTGTATGCGTTTACTTGTACAAATAGCGCTTAATACTCTTCTTCGGGGTCTTCTCAAACTCTTCCTTTACAATCTCAATTGCAGCAAGTCGACAATAAGGAGGCTGTGAAGCATTGAGCTCCTGGCGGTTCTCCTCCATGATGTTCTCAAGGTCGGAGTCGTTGAGCTGCATTGTAGCAGCCTCGTCGAAGTCGGGATAAACAAGGCCAACAAGTTTCTCGCCACGTTGAACGACAATGCACTCGTTAACCATATTCAGCGAGTTGAGCTTATCCTCAATCTCCTCCGGATAGATATTCTGACCAGATGCGCCCAGGAGCATATTCTTTGAACGTCCCTTAATAAATACATTGCCATCAGCATCCATAAGTCCGAGGTCGCCTGTATGATACCAACCCTCTGCGTCGAGTGTCTGTGCTGTAGCCTCTTCGTTCTTGAAGTATCCGAGCATTACGTTAAGACCACGAGCAAGAATCTCGCCAGGTACATTCTGCGGATCCGGGCTGTCAATCTTAACCTCCATGTGTACAACGGGCTTGCCGCACGAACCTGCAACAAAGTCGTGACAATCTGCATAACATATAATAGGAGCACACTCGGTAGCTCCGTAACCAACAGTATACGGGAATTCAATACGCTGCAAGAACTGCTCTACTTCCTGGTTGAAAGCAGCACCGCCAACGATAATCTCATAGAACTTGCCACCGAATGCATTTACAACCTGCTCGCGAATCTTCTCGAAGACCTTCTTGTTTACGAACGGCATGTTGAGCAACAGACGCATGCGATTGGTCTGAAGCTTAGGCAGCACCTTTTTGCGGATAATTTTCTCGATAACCAAAGGTACAGCAATGATGATTGCCGGTTTTACTTCTGCGAATGCTGCAGCAATGATAGCCGGAGAAGGAACGCGTGTAAGATAGAACACGTGACAGCCGAAGAGGAATTCGAAGAGGAATTCGAACGCCATGCCATACATGTGCGCCATAGGGAGAATACTGATTACATTATCGCCCTTCTTAATGTGCTTGGCTACGGCAGTCATAGCAAAGTCGTAGTTGCTCCACATTGCGCGGTACGGAATCATAACACCCTTAGAGAAACCGGTAGTGCCAGAAGTGTAGTTGATAAGCGCCAGCTCCTCTGGGCTTTGCTCTCTGTAATAGTGTACGTGCTCCTTACGGAAGAACTTAGGATATTTCTCACCGAACATAGCGTTAAGATGTTCGCGAGCATAAGTAAGCTTATCAGTACGAGACACTACGAGCGAATAGTCGGGGATGTAGATAATGCCTTCAAGGTCGGGCATCTTTGTTTGGTCGATGATTGTAGCAACATAGTCACCAACGAAGAGCAACTTTGCTTCACTATGGTTTACAATGTTGTGAATCTGATCGGCTGTGAACTCATGAAGAATAGGTACAGCTACAGCACCGTAGGTAAGTGTTGCGAGGAAAGCTACAGCCCAATTGGAACTATTACGTCCGCAGAGCGCAATTTTGTCACCACGCTGCACACCACTACTTTCAAACATAATGTGGAGCTTTTCAATCTTGCGAGCTACATCATGATACTGTAAAGTTGCGCCTTTAAAATCGGTAAGAGCATCCTTATCCCAATTAGAGATAATACTCTTTTCTATAAGTTCGTTAAAACTTGGTATTTCAATCATTTGCACAATAATAAAAAGTTTGTGCAAAGGTACATACTTATTTGCACAATGCCAAAAGTTATGTGCAATATTTTACGCATTAGTGCAAATAAGCTATGTTTTTATCGTTTCTTATACTTATTGAAGCAGCAGATTATTAATAGTCATCATCCGCTACGTCCTCTGCTTCAAGGTTGAGATCTTCTTCTGTTTCAAATGTAGTACGATAGCTCTCCTCTGTTAATTTGTCCTCATCGAAGTCGTCATCGTCGTCATCATCATAAGAGTTTTCACTTGGATTCTCATCTTCAAGATCTTCGTCATAGTTGTCACCAAATCCATTGTTCATAGAGTCGTTATCGTCATCATGCTTATGGTGATTTTCTACTTTTGGTTTTGCCTTTGCAAAAATAGCTTCAACCCAAAGCCCCTTGGTTATTTCGAGAACCTCATAGCCATCATTAACTTTTTTATCGTACATACCACCAGGTTTGTGCAGACGATCTTTAGGTAAGGTTGTCGTGCTAATATCGAAACCAGACTCTATTATATCCTGTATGCTCTGCGACAATGAATCCCAACCACCGCCGAAGTTACGATCAAGAACTTCAATAAGTTTTGCAGCAGAAATATGATGTATATTCTCGTATGTAAGATCTGTGATGCGGTTGATTGCACGCTTCTTAATGCCCCATTTTTTGTTGTCGTTGTCGTCAAAGTGTATATTTCCGACCTTAAAGTCGCGTGCTTCATATTTCTTTATTACCTCCGGCTTGTCTATTTTTATTTCTTCTATTTCAAAGGCACTACGTATAACGTCCATATAATGATTGCGGTTGTCTTTGAAATCCGACTCTTTTTCTGCTGTTTCCCACATTCTGAAGATGTCATTTTCTTCAACTTCCCATACATTACTCTTTGTTAGTGTCTTGAGTGTCAGAGCTTTTTGTTGTTTCATATATTATTAAAGTCTTATTATTTGTTACTTGATTTGATTGTTATGATAGGCGTTTGTATTTATCCCATCGCAATTTTCGCTGCAAAAGTATATACTTTAGTTATATCCTACAAGTTTTTATAAATTTTTTTATGCTATTTACGTGAATTTATTGCCTACTCATTGATTAAGTATATGCACATGAATAATGGAGTGTGCTTATACGAGTAATCCAATGGTGACCAGAATGCCATATATCAACATATTGCGAGCTGTCATGCCAAGCACTTTGTTCAGTTCTGCACCTTTTCGTATACGGCACATCTCCGTGAATGTCACAATATGAAATGGCAAATAGAGCAACACAAGCAACTGAGCGTGTTGTCCATCCTGCCAGTTAAGAAAGGCTATACCAATTAATGCCAAAACAGTGCCTATAAATCCAAGAATAGCATAGAGTGTCAAGCCACCATGCTCGCCAATACGAACAATGAGCGTGCGTTTGCCAGCACGTCTGTCGTTGTCAATGTCTCGGTAGTTGTTCACTACAAGTAGTGTATCTATAACCAGACCACAAGCTGCGGACAATGTAATCACCTGCCAAGGTATTGACATAAGTGGCGTTGGAGGAGACACAAGCCAATACGTCATGCAGACCGGTAATAGACCGAAGAATACGAGCACAAGAACGTCACCAAGTCCGATATATGAAAAAGAGATGGTGTATAGGAAGCAAAATACGACGCAAGCTACACCTATGAGTATCATCTCCCAACCACCATAATATATAAGTGGAAGACCGATAGCACAAGCTAAAAGGGTAGTGTAAAGAAGCCCGAGGCGCATTGCAGCAGCCGTAATCCAGCCTTGCGCACATGCACGCTTAGGCCCGAGACGCTTCTCGTCGTCTGTACCTTTCATAAAGTCGAAATAATCATTTATGAAGTTGGCATCAATCTGCATCACGAGAGCAAAGAGCATACAGAGTACAGCAGCACCAACTCGTACAGTGTCACCATATTGAGCAATAGCGGCAGCAATGCCTATCATCACGGGTACAGCAGCCCCCGTGAGTGTTTTGGGGCGTGCTGCAAGAAACCACGCTTTAAAAGAATTGGTTATTACATTCGATTCGTTCATCTTATTTATTGATATTAGTTGTGTATGTTCTTGCAAAATTAACTATAATAGATTAATTTTGCAATTAAAATAAAAGTTTTCGAAACATGAATGGAAGAAACGTAAGTCTCGATCTGATGGAATTTGTCGAGCAAAATATATTACCCCGCTATAATTCTTTTGATAAAGCACACCGATTGTCACATGTCAATCATGTAATAAAACAGTCGCTTGAACTTGCTTTAAAATGTGGTGCAGACATCAATATGGCATATACGATTGCCGCTTATCACGACCTTGGACTTGAGGGTCCGCGTGCTGTACACCACATCCAAAGCGGCAAAATACTTATGGCAGATCGCCGTCTTCAGCGTTGGTTTTCACCCGAACAATTGCGTATAATGAAGGAAGCTGTGGAAGACCATCGTGCATCAGCCTCACATGCACCACGTAGCATTTATGGCAAGATTGTAGCCGAAGCCGATAGAGATCTTGAGCCTATACACATATTCCGCCGTACGATACAGTATGGGTTGAGTCATTATCCAGAATACAATAAAGAAGAACAAAAGAAACGCTTCTTTGAGCATCTCGACCATAAGTATTCCACACATGGATATATACGTCTGTGGTTACCGAACTCGCCAAACACAGATAAACTTAAAGCGATACGCGAGATTATAAACGATAAGAATGCATTAATGGATATATTCGACAAATTGTTTGAAGAAGAAATCGACACATATGAAAAATGAGTAAAAAACATCCGCAACGATTGTTACACATATACGTATCAATCGTTGCGGATGTTGGTATCGGTTGATGGATGTATGTATGTATGCGTAACGACCGATACTATCATTAATAAACTCTAAGTCTGTCACCAACTCTTATCTCAAAGTCGGGACTAAGTCCGTTCTTCTTATACAGACTTGACAAACGAATGCCATACTTTTGAGCTATGGAATACATGCTTTCGCCGTTCTTTACGACGTGTGGCACATTTTTGTATTCCTTTGTGGCTTTCTTTCTTTTTCGCTTTAAATAAATAATGTCGCCAGGATTTAACTCGTCTTTATAATAACGTTCGTTGTATTTTGCGAGTCTTCGTTTACCAATACATAGTTCTTTTGAAAGCGATTTGAACGTATCGCCTTTACGTGCTATTATATAATAGTTATGGTTGTATGCTTTTATAACGTGGAATGTGCCATCGGGAGCTAAGCCATCCTCCGTTGAATGTTTAACCATAAACTGATCGAACCTCGTAGCTTTGTCAAACTTGTCCAACTGATAGAGCTCAATTATCTGTATCAGTTTTGAAGCATACTGAGGATTTGTTGCATAACCACACTGCTTCAGTCCACGTGCCCAACTCTTGTAATCGGTTCGCGAATAAGAAAACAGGCGTGCGTAGCGTGATTGTGTAGCAAGAAAACGGCTATGGTCTTCAAAACTCTGTCGGGGATTATCGTAAGCTCTAAAGCATTCTCCGCGTGCATCATCATCGTGAAACACACGACGACCTGTCCAACCATGACATTTGATTCCGAAATGATTGTTTGACGATTTGGTGAGCCAGCTCTTTCCAGCTCCACTTTCCAATAAACCTTGCGACAGAGTAATACTTGCTGGAATGTTATATTTCAGCATTTGCTCAATGGCAAGGTCTTTATATTGATCAATATATGCTTGATACGCAGAATTCCATTTAATCTGAGCGGACAGATGTGCAATTGACAATGTAAATATTAGAAGTGTCAGTATAGCGTGCCGCAATTTATATATATTCATATATTTAAATGTAGAGTGTTTAATGCTAATTTGTAAGTGGTGTTGACTTGATGATGGGGTGTCATCAAAGCCTTACAACTGCAAAGTTAGTATTTTTTAGCAACAATTAATCAAATATCGATAGCGATTGTTACATTTTTTGTATCTTTGCATAAAATATGCGCAAACCTTAACTATCAAGTTTGCTTGGAATGAAGGTTTTTGTGTGTTATTAAGAGTATATTAATATTAAATAAAAGAATTTGAATGAAAGCATTTGTATTTCCTGGACAAGGATCACAGTTTGTAGGTATGGGCAAAGACCTGTACGATAATAACGAGAAAGCAAAGGAACTTTTTGAGAAAGCTAATGAAATCCTGGGCTTCCGCATCACTGATATTATGTTTGAGGGTACAGACGAAGAGCTTACTCAAACAAAGGTTACACAACCTGCAGTATTCCTTCATAGCGTTATTTCAGCTCTTTGTCTTGGTGACGAATTCGCACCGACAATGGTAGCTGGTCATTCGCTTGGTGAACTTTCTGCACTTGTTGCAGCAGGCGCATTGAGCTTTGAGGATGGCGTGAAGTTGGTTTCTGCACGTGCCATTGCAATGCAGAAGGCTTGTGAGGCAGCCCCTGGTACAATGGCTGCTGTTATCGGTTTGCCAGACGAGAAAATAGAGGAGATCTGTGCAGAGGTTAGCACCGATGGTAACATCGTTGTTGCAGCCAACTACAACTGCCCTGGTCAGCTCGTTATCAGCGGTAATGTTGATGCAATCAACGCTGCCTGCGAGAAACTGAAGGCTGCAGGTGCTAAGCGCGCTCTGCCGCTGAAGGTTGGTGGAGCATTCCACTCTCCGCTGATGCAACCAGCAAAGGAAGAGCTTGAAAAGGCAATCAAGGCAACAACATTCTCTGAGCCGAAGTGTCCCGTATACCAGAATGTGGACGCACAGCCACACACCGACCCTGCTGAGATTCAGACAAACCTCATTGCCCAACTCACAAGCAGTGTACGTTGGACTGCAAGCGTACAGAATATGATTAAGGCAGGAGCAAACGACTTCACAGAGTGTGGTCCAGGTAAGGCTCTTCAGGGAATGATTGGTCGTATCGATAAGACTGTGGCTGCCCACGGTATCATCTAATTGACATGGCTCAGCAGAAAATCATAATATACCAGATTTTTACACGATTGTTCGGCAATCGTACCAATGTGTGCAAGCAGAATGGTACGATTGCCGAGAACGGTTGTGGAAAGATGAACTTCTTCTCCGACGAAGTACTCCAGCAGATTCGTGCGAAAGGTATCACCCATGTATGGTACACGGGAATCATTCGCCATGCTTCTATGACAGACTATTCTTCGTTCGGTATCCCTCGACAACACCCTGCTGTAGTGAAGGGTAGAGCGGGTTCGCCATACGCTATAACCGACTATTATGATGTAGATCCCGACCTTGCAGAAGATGTGAATGAGCGTAGTGCGGAATTCGACGCACTCGTAGAGCGTACTCACAAGGCAAACATGAAAGTAATCATCGACTTCGTGCCTAACCATGTTGCTCGTCAATATCACTCGGTTGTAAAACCAGAAGGAATCGTTGACCTTGGAGCAACAGACAACCAGTCGATGGGATTTAGCTCTGATAACAACTTCTATTATAATGTAGGACAGCAGTTCTCCCCAAGCATAGACCTCTACGCAGGAGAATCCGAACCTTACACCGAATACCCTGCAAAAGCAACAGGTAATGATCACTTCGATGCATATCCTGGCAAGAACGATTGGTATGAAACCGTAAAACTCAATTACGGTGTTGACTATTGTGACGCAGGAGGACGTTCAGAGCATTTCTCGCCGGTGCCAAACACATGGCAGAAGATGCTTGACATTCTATTGTTTTGGGCAGCAAGAGGAGTAGACGGATTTCGATGCGATATGGCAGAGATGGTGCCAACCGCGTTTTGGAGTTGGGCTATCGCTAAGGTGAAAGCCATCAACTCTGGCATATTGTTTATCGCAGAAGTATATAACCCCATGGATTATCGTCACTACGTGGCTGCAGGCTTCGACTATCTATATGATAAGGTGGGCATGTACGACACGATGCGTAGCATAATCTGCGATGGTTGTCCAACTTCTAAAATCACCACAGCATGGCAGTGGGTGGACGATATCAGCGAACATATGCTTTACTTCCTTGAGAACCACGACGAGCAGCGCATTGCAAGCAACTACTTTGCTGGCGATGCATTCCGTGCTTACCCAGCTCTTGTTGCAAATGTGCTTATGCGCAAGAATCCGTTCATGGTATATGCAGGTCAGGAGTATGGCGAGCGTGGTATGGACGAAGAAGGATTCAGCGGTTGCGACGGCAGAACAACTATATTCGATTATTGGACTGTTCCGTCTCTGTATCGTGCTTTTGTTTCTAAAGAGTCAACCGATGAAGAGTGTGAACTCTCACGTCTTTACTCTGAAGTGCTCAACATAGCTAATGCAGAGAAAACTGTAAGTGAGGGCGACTTCTTCGATTTGATGTACGTCAACGAACATATTGCCGAACGTCAATACGCTTTCTTGCGAAAAGCCAACAACGAATTGTTATTTGTTGTTGCTAACTTCGACGGAGCGAAGGCATCGCTAACGGTAAATATACCCGACCACGCTTTCACTTTCCTTCATATTCCGCGCAAGGATGTTGTGGCTACAGATTTGCTCTCTGGTACAAACGTGGCAGTACACTTCGGCTCTACTACATCCGTCAACGTGGACGTGGATGCGTATAAATGTGTAATACTTAAAATGCAATTGAGTATGGAGACAGAAGAGATTTTCAACGCACACAACAAGGAAGAGTACCCACCTGCCCACACGGCAGAACATCTACTCAACCAAACAATGGTGAGAATGTTCGGATGCGAGCGCTCGCGCAATGCGCACATTGAACGCAAGAAAAGCAAAATCAGTTTCATCCTCGACCACAAACCTTCGCGCAAGGAAGAGAAAGAGATTGAAGTGCGCATGAATGAACTCATTGAGGAAGACCTCCCCGTAAAGTATGAAGTGGTAGATCGTAATCATATTCCCGACGATATAAGTCTTGATCGTTTGCCAGAGGATGCCTCAGAGAATTTGCGTATTGTGCGAATTGGCGACTATGACGCTTGTCCGTGCATTGGCAAACACGTGCGTTCAACTTCACAGATAGGTAAATTTGTGATGCTCGGCACAAATTGGGACGAAATGAAGCACTCTTTCAGAATAAGATTTAAAATAATCTAAATACATTTTACTTAATAACATTATGACAGAAAACAGACAAACATTGAACCGCAACTTGGCTCAGATGCTTAAGGGCGGTGTTATTATGGACGTTACTACTCCAGAGCAGGCTCGCATCGCAGAGGCTGCAGGTGCATGTGCTGTAATGGCGCTTGAGCGTATTCCAGCTGATATTCGTGCAGCAGGTGGCGTTTCACGTATGAGCGACCCCAAAATGATTAAGGGCATTCAGGAAGCCGTTTCTATTCCTGTAATGGCAAAATGTCGCATTGGTCATTTCGCAGAGGCTCAGATACTTCAGGCTATTGCTATCGACTATATTGATGAGAGTGAGGTTCTCTCTCCAGCAGATGATGTTTACCACATCGACAAGACAAAGTTTACCGTTCCTTTTGTGTGCGGAGCAAAAAATCTTGGCGAAGCTCTTCGTCGCATTGCAGAAGGTGCCACAATGATTCGTACAAAGGGTGAGCCTGGCACAGGTGATGTTGTTCAGGCAGTACGCCATATGCGTATGATGCAGAGCGAGATGCGTCGTCTCAAGTCAATGGCTGAGGACGAACTCTTCGAGGCTGCTAAGCAGTTGCAGGTTCCTTATGAGTTGGTTAAGTATGTACACGAAAACGGCAAATTGCCAGTTGTAAACTTTGCTGCTGGTGGCGTTGCAACTCCTGCTGATGCCGCTCTTATGATGCAGCTCGGAGCAGAGGGCGTATTCGTGGGTTCTGGCATCTTCAAGAGCGGTAACCCTGAGAAGCGTGCTGCTGCTATCGTGCAGGCCGTAACTAACTATAACGATGCCAAGAAGCTTGCTGAGCTTTCTGAAGACCTCGGTGAAGCTATGGTAGGTATCAACGAGCACGAGATTGAAGTGCTCATGGCTGAGCGTGGCAAGTAATGAGAATTGCAGTATTGGCACTTCAAGGCGCATTCGCGGAGCACGAACAAATGCTTCAGCGCCTTGGAGTTGAAACTTTCCAAATAAGACAACTGGCAGATTGGGAGCAGCCGAAGGATGGACTGATAATCCCGGGAGGTGAAAGCACCGTGCAAGCAAAGTTGCTTAGCGACCTACACTTGCTCGAACCTATCCGTAACGCCATCAGCGACGGACTTCCCGTCTTTGGAACATGTGCCGGACTCATCCTACTCTCAAAGCAGATTGAAGGCGAGCCTGCAACCCGACTCGCTACTATGGACACGGAAGTTCTCCGCAACGCCTATGGTCGTCAGCTCGGTAGCTTCTATACCGTAGCACCAATGAAGGGAGTAGGCGAGGACATACCTATGACATTCATCCGTGCACCATATATCCGCAAGGTTAAGGGGGATACTGAAATTTTGGCAGAGGT
Organism: Leyella stercorea DSM 18206; assembly: GCF_000235885.1. Taxonomy (GTDB): domain Bacteria; phylum Bacteroidota; class Bacteroidia; order Bacteroidales; family Bacteroidaceae; genus Prevotella; species Prevotella stercorea. The sequence goes on along the minus strand of NZ_JH379423.1, from coordinate 201 downwards.
AGATGGACACATCGTTGCTGCACGCCAAGGTAAGCAGCTTGTTACATCGTTTCACCCCGAACTGAACGATGATACACGCGTACACGAATACTTCTTGAGTATGATTTAAATCATTAAACATCATAAAAGACCTTGTCAATCAGTGTTGGCAAGGTCTTTTTTTAGTGCTACTGTCTTTTTTTAAATAAGGTTGACACCCTA
>NZ_JH379422.1 GCF_000235885.1 Leyella stercorea DSM 18206 | reverse complement strand
GGATATCATATTTCGCAAATATAGAATTTTCCCTTGAACTTAACAAGCAATCAATTAAATTTATTAACCGACAAGATAGAAGAAACACTGCTTACAGGCTGTCCTCCCTTTTAAGTAGTATGTATACAAAGTAGAGAAATGCTTGCAAGTTCAAGATATACCACAAGATTAAGACTTGAGGTAATTTTTTCAAGTTGAGAGCCGAGCTATCCGCGTAATAGCTCGGCTTGTTTTTTCTGAAAAGAGGGAAAGGTTACTTAGGCAGATGGTATTTGTCCTTTATATGTTCGGCCACGTGTTCGACTTCTGGGAACAACGTTGATTTGTCTATGCCGAGGGCTTCAAGCTGCTTCCTGATTTTCTGCTTCTGCGCTTTATTGATGATGTACACTTTGTAGCTGAAGTTAAGCGATGCAGGCTTGCTTTTATCGCCATTGATACCATAAAGGAAAAATGCCCCGGACTGCCGGATTATACGAGGATTGTCAAACATCGGTTTTACACAAAAGACTCTCTCGATATCCTTTGAGTCAATCACATTCTGAAAATGAGGTTTCTCGTACTTAATTTCATGCAGAAGATATTGGATTTCCTCTTCGGAGTTGAACTCATTCCTATCCAGTTCTCTCAAATCTTCGATACTGAAATCTATTGGGCGTTTGGCGATATTAGAAACGACACTGACGGCATCGCTATCAAAATATTTAATATCTGACGTTTGAACTTCGAATCGGAACAGTTTTCCGTC
>NZ_JH379421.1 GCF_000235885.1 Leyella stercorea DSM 18206 | reverse complement strand
ATAGTGATATGACTGTCCGCGAGTAACATGATCAGACTATTTTATTTCTTTTAATTTAATTCTCTGTGATTAATAATTTGATATTATTATCACTACACAATTCATAAACTCTTTGAATTATTTTTTTTATATCTTTATCTGATAGGACTTCTCCTGATGTGGTAATATTTTTTGAAGAAACAACAAAATCATATAACGGAGAATTTACCATTTCTGCATCCAAAATGAATTCTTTATTTTGTTCATCAAAATAGGTTATTCCGCATCGTCCTGATATTATTATATAATATCCTTTATCACTTTTAAGTATTGGCATATTAAGTACATTTTACGTTTATATGATGTTCCACAATAGGAATATTATTTTTGACTAATATTGGTTTCTCAACTGATTCCCAAACACTAATTGAACCTGAATAATGGGCATCGTTGATAAATACATCAACATGAGATATTTTGCCAGCATTAAAATCAGCAACAGCATTTTCTGCAAACTCTGCTGATGCATTATTCCACAACGGTTTAGCGTCAATCCAGTCCATCTCTTTAGTAATATTTGTCAATTCTATGCCTTTTGATGTATCTTCTAAAACCACACGTCCTGGATTATTAGATGTAAAAACTCTGGCAGCTTCAAGAGCTGGAGATCTACCAGACCAAAATACATTAAATCCCCAAATATCTAACCATGTATTCACATCCTGCACATACCCGTAGAGTGTCGGGTTGTTTCCAGCCAGCCCAATGGGGTCGGAAGAAATATATATCCCCATTTCAGGCGAGTA
>NZ_JH379420.1 GCF_000235885.1 Leyella stercorea DSM 18206 | reverse complement strand
GGTATGGCAGGGATGCCATACCCTCCTACAATTCAGTGGGAACCACTCCTTAGGAAAGCTCAAGCATTCGCTCTATCGGCTTAACGGCATCCTTGGCGATAGATTCGTCCACAGTCACCTCCGGAAGCTCGTAGCGCAGCGTATTGTATATCTTGAGCAACGTATTCTTCTTCATATACTCGCACTCGTTGCAAGAGCAGCCTACCCCACCCTCAGACACCTCCGGCGGAACCGGATAGAATGTCACGTCGGGACAGCAGCGCTGCAACTCGTGCAGGATGCCAGCCTCGGTAGCTATGATGTATTCCTTCGTCTCCTTATGTTCCTTAGCATAATCGAGCATCGTAGCCGTAGAACCCTTCACGTCAGCCACAGCCAGCACCGGTGCCTTACACTCCAGGTGAGCCATCACCACAGCCTCCGGGTGCTCCGCCTTCAACTTCACGATAGCCTCTACCGAGAACTTCTCATGCACATGGCATCCGCCGTTCCACAGCAGCATATCGCGACCCGTAACACTATTTATATAGTTGCCCAAGTTATAGTCGGGACCGAAGATGAGCTTCTCGTCCTTCGGCAGACTGTCCACCACCTTCTTCGCGTTGCCCGAGGTGACCACCACGTCCGTGAGTGCCTTCACCGCAGCCGTCGTATTCACGTAGCTCACCACCTTATAGCCAGGATGCTGCTCCTTGAACGCCTTCAGGTCCTCCGCCTTGCACGAGTCGGCAAGCGAGCAGCCGGCAGTGAGGTCGGGGCACAACACCTTCTTCTCCGGCGAGAGTAGCTTACAGGTCTCAGCCATGAAGTGCACACCGCACATCACGATAATCTTCGCATCGGTCTTCGCAGCCTTACGAGCCAATGCCAGCGAGTCGCCAATGAAGTCAGCCACCTCCTGCACTTCGCCCACCGTATAGTAGTGAGCCAGCACAACAGCGTCCTTCTCCTCACACAAGCGACGTATCTCTTTTTTCAAGTCAACGGATTCATCAACCGCTTCGTCGATGTAACCCTTCTCTTTCCAATCGTTGTTCATATTTTTTTTTAGTTGACGAGTAAACAAGCAGACAAGTTAACGAGCGGACAAGTTAACGAGTAGACTACTTACCAACATCTCTTTATATATCTATTTCTTTTTATTTTTAAAGAAAAGAAAAAGATTATGAGTATGATATACTGTTAGTACGTTGAAAACTTTCTACCTATTTCTTTGGTTATTTCGTTATAAACCTGTAAGACATCATTATCAACAGGTTGTGTTAATATTTTCTCTTTGAAAATGAGTTATATATGTTAGTTATACACAAAAGTGCTATTACACCTGCAAAGTTAATAAGTTTATATCTTTTTCTCTTAAAAACCTGTGGAAAACTTTAGAATATTAATTTGATAACGCACACAGTTATCCACATCCACCCTACTCTGCCTGTCCGCCTGTTGATAACCGCTAAGTTGTTAACAGTGTTGTTAGTAAGTTATCAACAGGTTATCAATAGATTTGTGAATAATAACAGGAGGTGTGTTAAAACTCGAAATGAAGACATAGGAGGGTATGGCATCCTTGCCATACCCTCGCAATTTGCCATCAATAAGGCAGTGTGACTGCACGTAACCATCAATACTGCGGCGTGGGTATGGCAGGGATGCCATACCCTCCTATTAACACAGTTATCCACACATCTGTTGATAACTTTCTATTGGTTTTCAGTCTATTATACAAGTTATAAACAATATCAACAGGTGATGCGCTATTTTTATGTTGACACGGTCGTTTTATGGTGCGAATGAGCTTGTCAACTATATCAAATCGCTGTCCAAACACCATCTTTCCACATCTTTCTTAACAACAGGTGTTGATAACTTATTGTTGTATATCAGCCTGTTACCTGTGTTATCCACATTATCAACAATGTACAGGGTAGTATCATGCCATAGCATACCGATTGCTGCCTGGGATTACTATAATTGATGCGGTGTAAGAGTGTTACTGATGTTGGGTTGTAGTATCGCTAATGTTGGGTATAACTATAGCTAATGTTGTTTATAACTGCAGCTTATGTCATCGTGCACCGAACGCCGTCCGATCGGGCGGCGGACGGAATCTGATTGGGCGGCGGACGGAATCTGATCGGGTGGCGGACGGAATCCGATAATAAAACATGATGTTTCGGAGTGCGAAAGTGTTTATTAAACATAGTTATCAACGTGTTTGTGGATAACATTACATTAGGTATTAGTTAGTTATGGAGTTATCAACAGGTTGTTGATAATTGTGGATAACTCGCTAATTTAGGAGGCTATGGCATCCTGCCATAGCCACGCTACCCTCCTGTATGCAATCACGCTGCCCTCCCGTGTATAACGCTACCCTCCTGCGCACAACCACGCTATCCTCCTGTGCGCAATCACGCTGTCCTCCTGTGCATAACGTCGCTCTCCCGTACACGCCTTTTTCCTACCTCTCCACCCTCATATACACGCCTGTAAGTACTCATGTACCTACAAACTAACGTAGTTATACACAGGTATGTTGATAAATAAGATTTGTGAGTCAGTCTGTTACGGAGTTATCAACAGGTTGTGTAAATTGTGGATAACTGGTTGTTCTGTGGTTATTTGGTTTTTATATCGTGTGGTAAAAAGTATGGCTTTATTATGTTTATTTTATACTAATAGGTGTATTAGATTAGTCTTGTGCATAAAAATACATCTGTTTAAAATAAATTAACAAAAAAAACATCTATTCATTAATAACCCTTTAATTTTGCAAATGGTATTTTTATACAATTACAAAAATTTAAATTTATTGTCTATGAAATCATTAAAGGTAATGGCAGCTCTCTTGGTAGCTGCAGCAATGACAAGCTGTTCAGCAGTGAACCCACTCGCTGCAACATCAAACACAGTAGGTACAAAGTGCGGTCAGGCTTCTTATCCGGTATTCCTCAGCGTTCTGACTTTCGGTGGTGACGCAAGTATTAACAAAGCTGCTAAGGAGGCAGGTATCAAGAAGATTTCTCACGTTGACGTTAAGACAACAAGCATCCTTGGTCTTTACGGTACAAAGACAACTTACGTTTACGGTGAGTAATCACTAAGATGTAGTTTCGGTTAAATGAAATTTATAGGAAGGATAACCAACAGTAGTAGGTTATCCTTCTTTTTTTAAAATAGATGATAGATGAGAATATTTCTATTGATGATAATGCTTGCAACTGGCATTGCCAGTACGAGCGCACAGTCTGTTTCGAACCGCTTAAATCCTTTCTCTACAAAAAAGGGAGATGCTTATTTTATTGGTAACAAGAAGCTGAGCGAGCGTAGCAAGGACATTAAGCGATTTGTATTCGATATGACTTATGTGTCTCATTGCGACTCGCTGACCATGAACTTTACTGTTGTTTCGCCTAATCGCGAGGATATAAGCCGCTTGTCCGTGAGCAACGGTACGTTTACGACGGAGGCTTCAGATGTAAAGCTTTTGTATCACGAAACGAAGGGTAGCAACTTCGTTGTGCGTACAACTGCCCAGTTGAGCTATAAGGACATAAAGAAGCTATACACATCAGCGACACCGGTTGTATTCACATTTACCGATACGGAGGGCAGAACGAATACAGCCACTTATTCCACGGGAGATTGGAATAAGGAAAAGGCTGTGTTCGAGAAAATATTCTACACAATAAATATATAACAAGATACAGTAGTTCTATATGAGAAAACTTTTATTGATTTTGTGCGTATTCACTCTTATGTCGTGTACTAAGGAGGTTAAGATAAGTCAGCTGGTATTCAACAAGAGCCTTACCGTAGCGTATTATGATGAAGAGCCTTTCAGTGGAAAGGCATGGTCTGAAGACAATAAAACGGTATGTATAACTTTTGAAGAGGGAAAGGTTACATTGATAAAGGTGTTTCATGCAAACGGCAAGGTTGCGGTTGAAGGAACCGAATTTCAGGGCGTAGGCAAAACCTATGACGAGCAAGGCAACAGTATTGGATTGCATGAGTTTGTTAAGGCTTATCCTGCTATAGTCAACGAAGTGCAGCATATGGCAATGTATTGTATGACGAATCGTTGAAGTAGGAAGGCGTAAGTATATATTGCTATTCGGTAGAACGAAGAAAGCCCGAAGTCCAGTAGATCAGGACTTCGGGCTTTCTTTATCCCTAAGGCTGTTACTTCTGCATTTCGTGCAGTTTCTTGTAGTAACCACCAAGTGCGATGAGTTCTTCGTGCGTGCCACGCTCCACGATTTCGCCTTCGTGCATCACGCATATTTCGTCGGCGTTCTTGATGGTAGACAGGCGGTGGGCGATAGCCACCGTCGTGCGCGACTTCATGAGGCGTTCCAGCGCGTCCTGCACGAGGCGTTCGCTCTCGGTGTCGAGTGCCGATGTAGCCTCGTCGAGGATGAGTATCGGCGGATTCTTCAGTATGGCGCGTGCAATGCTCACACGCTGTCGCTGTCCGCCTGAGAGACGTCCGCCGCGGTCGCCGATATTGGTGTCGTAGCCCTGCTCGGTCTGCATGATGAACTCGTGGGCGTTGGCTATGCGCGCCGCCTGCTCAATCTGCTCCTGCGTAGCACTCTCCACGCCGAACGTGATGTTGCCGCGGAACGAGTCGTTGAAGAGTATCGCCTCCTGGTTGACGTTGCCGATGAGCTGTCGCAGGTCGTGTATGCCGAGATCCTTGACGTTGATGCCGTCGATGAGCACCTCGCCCTCCTGCACGTCATAGTAGCGCGGAATGAGGTCGACGAGTGTCGACTTGCCCGATCCGCTCTGTCCGACGAGAGCCACGGTCTTGCCCTTTTCTATCACGAGGTTGATGTCGCGCAGCACCCACTGCTCGCCGTAGCGGAACGACACGTGGCGGAACTCTATCTGATGCTCGAACGAAGCGATGTGCTTCGGCTGCAGAGGTTCCTTGATGGTGTTCTCCGCCTTCAGAATCTTGTCTACGCGCTCCATCGAGGCGAGACCCTTCGGAATGTTGTAGCTCGCCTTGGAGAACTCCTTCAGGGGGTTGATGATGGAGTAGAGCATCACGAGATAATAGATGAACGACGGGCCGGAGAGTATCTTGTTGTCGAGCACCAGTATGCCGCCCACCCAGAGCACGATGATGATGAGCACCGTGCCGAGGAACTCGCTCATCGGGTGCGCCATCTGCTGGCGTATGTTCACGCGCTGCACGGCGTCGCGGTATTCGTTGTTGATGTTCGAGAAGCGTGTGTTCATCTTGTCCTCTGCGCAGAACGCCTTCACGATGCGCAGTCCGCCGAGCGTTTCCTCCACCTGCGACATAGTGTCGCTCCAGAGCGACTGCGCCTTGATAGACTTCTTCTTGAGTTTTCTGCCCACGCAGCCCATGAACCATCCGAAGATTGGCACGAAGACGATGGTGAAGAGCGTGAGCTGCCACGAGATGAAGATGAGTGCTCCGAAGTAGAACGTGATGAGAATAGGGTTCTTGAAGAGCATGTCGAGCGACGACATTATCGAGCTCTCTACCTCCTGCACGTCGCCCGTCATACGCGCTATGATGTCGCCCTTGCGTTCGTCGGAGAAGAAGCTGAGCGGCAGCGATGTAATCTTGCGGTAGAGCTGGTTGCGTATGTCGCGCACCACGCCCGTTCGCACAGGTATGATTGTAGCCGACGAAAGGAAGTATGCACCCGTCTTGAGGAACGTGGTGAAGGCGAGAAACAGACCGATTACGAGTAGGGTAGTGGTCGGTCCGACGTTGGCTATGAGCTGCGTCACGTAGTAGTCGGCGTTGTTCGACAGTACCTCCTTTATGTTGTCGAAGCTCCACGGCATGAGATGCGTAGCACTGCCTGCGCCTTCTGTTCGGAAGAGTATCTGAAGGATGGGGATGAGTGCTGCGAAAGAGAAGATGTTGAGCACAGCCGACAGCACGTTGAACGTGGCTGTCAGCGCGATGTACTTCTTGTATGGCGGCACGAAGCGCCTCAGTACCTGTAGAAATTCTTTCATGTCTTTATTCTGATGTAGTGCCTGATGGTGGGTTTATTCTGCTATAGTGCCTAACAGCGTAGCCGATGTGGCATCCGTTATCTTCACCATGACGCGGTCGCCGATGCGGTATGTGCCCTTGTCGAACACCACCGCCTTGTTCTGCTCGGTGCGTCCCATGAGCTGCTGGCGCGAACGCTTCGAGTAGCCCTCTACGAGCACCTCGAATGTCTTGCCGATGTCCTTGCGGTTCTGCTCAGCGCTCACCTCCGTCTGCAGGCTTATAAGCTCGTTGAGGCGTTCTATCTTCACCTCCTCCGGCACGTTGTCGGGCAAGTGCTTGGCGGCGTATGTGCCCGGGCGTTCGGAGTACTTGAACATGAAAGCCGAGTCGAACTGGCACTCGCGCACCAGCGAGAGTGTCTCTGCGTGGTCCTCCGGCGTCTCGTCGTGATAGCCCACGAAGAGGTCGGTAGAGAGTCCGCAGCCGGGTATGATGCGGCGTATTGCCTCCACACGCTCCAAGTACTGCTCGCGTGTGTACTTGCGGTTCATCAGTTTCAGTATCTTTGTCGAACCGCTCTGCGCCGGGAAGTGGATGTGCTTGCAGAGGTTAGGCTCTTCGGCTACGGCGTACAGAATGTCGTCGGTCATATCCTCGGGGTTGGATGTAGTGAAGCGCACGCGCATGTCGGGCACGCTCTGCGCCACCTTGTGCAGCAGTTCGGCGAACGAGCAGCCGCCCTCGATGCGCTTTCCGGCAGGTGTGAGTCCGTAGCTGTTCACGTTCTGTCCGAGCAGTGTCACCTCCTTGAAACCACGGTCGTGCAGGTCGCGCACCTCGCGCAGGATGCTCTCCACGTCGCGTGAGCGTTCGCGTCCGCGAGTATAAGGCACGATACAGTAGTGGCAGAAGTTGTTGCAGCCGCGCATGATGCTCACGAAACCGCTCACGCGGTTGCCGCCGATGCGCTGCGGCACAACGTCGCGGTAGGTCTCAGTGGTGCTCAGCTCGATGTTCATGGCGTTCTGTCCGTTCTCGCACTGCGCAATCATGTCCGGCAGATTGAGGTAGGAGTCGGGACCGCAAACGAGGTTGGCGAAGTGGTTCTGTATGAGGTCTTCGCGCACACGCTCAGCCATGCAGCCGAGCACGCCGAGTATTAGCTCGCGTCCCTTCTTCTTCTCTGCGTGCAGAGTCTCAAGTCGTCCGTATATCTTGTTCTCTGCGTTCTCGCGGATAGAGCAAGTATTGAGGAAGATGGCATCAGCCTCTGCCTCGTTCTCGCACAGTTCGTAGCCTGCCATCTGCATGATTGAAGCCACGACTTCTGAGTCTGCCACGTTCATCTGGCAGCCGTATGTCTCGATAAAAAGTTTCTTCATTTATATAATTATGTATGTTTCAAGTGGATATAACGCTGCAAAGTTACTACAAAAAAGTGAAATGCGGA
>NZ_JH379419.1 GCF_000235885.1 Leyella stercorea DSM 18206 | reverse complement strand
TTATTTATATTGGGAGTTTTGACACGCCCTCCCCTAATGTGCACCAACCAAGCAAAAGCATAAGAGGGCATGGCGAAAAACCATGCCCTCTTTGCGTATATTTCTCATATTAGGAGGCTATGGCAGGGATGCTATACCCTCCTGAATACCAACAAAAACTACAGATAATGTTTGCGTTGCAAGCATTTTATTCCTAACTTTGCATTGTCAAAACAATAGAAAAGTATCGATTGCGAGCTTTTTAGTCATACGTAGCAGCGATTTATACAATTACATTTACAAACATATATAGGATTTCTAAGCAAGGACTATGACCGGTTGCAACTTGTTATACTTCTTATATGGAGCGAGCATTATGTTCCATCTGATGATGGCATTGTTGTTCAGTTACAAGCGTCGCGCTTCGCTGAACATCTATGTCAGCACGCTTATGCTCGTCACCGTAGCACTATACGTTAAGAACCTTGCGCTTATAGGAGACGGTTATTATGACAGTGCGCTCGAATCATTGTTCTCTTCGAGCATAGACCTGTTCACTATGCCGCTTTATGCCATCGTTCTTATCGAAGCATGTCGCCCAGGATGGCTCAACTGGTGGCGTGCGTCGTTGTTGTATATCCCGTTCTTATCGTTTATGACCGTGTCGTTAGTTTACCCCGAGCCGTTAGTGTTCGACGTGATACACATCTCCTCGTTTGTTTATGGCGTTTTGCTCTTGAGTTGGTCGCTGCACGAAGTGCCCCGCTTCGAGCGTGCGCTGATGGAGGAGTTCTCCTACGAGAAATACATCAACTTCAACTGGTTGCGTGGCATTATCGTGTCGTTCTTCTGCATCCTTCTGCTGTGGATATACGACAGTGTGCACCCCAGTTGCGAGAATGATGCCATCTACCTTATTGGTTCGCTCGTGGTGTGGGCGGTGGCTTGTTTCTTCTTCTATCGTCAGGCTCGCGTGATAAGCATTGTTAAGGCATACGAGTCTGCCGACTCCCAATCGGTAGTAGCACCTTTGGAGGCAGATGATGAGGCTTTGGCATCCGTTGTTACCTCGCAGGAGACCGGCATCGATACAGGTACAGACTTGTCGGGTATCCCCACTGACGAGCAGAGCGTGCAGCAGGAAGCAGCCTTCGCTGAGCGTATGCACCTACTCTTTGAGCGCGATCATGTGTACCTCGATCCGCGTTTGCGACTCACGGAGCTGGCTGCTCTTCTGGGCACCAATCGCACATACCTATCGCAATACATCAACCAGTGTTGCGATACCACGTTCTACGACTTTGTCAACGATTATCGCATACATCATGCCAAGCTGCTTCTTCACTCCACCGATGACACTCTTGACACCATCGCCACGAAGTCGGGCTTCAACTCTTTGTCCACTTTCCGCCGTGCATTCCAGCAGCGTGAGGGCAAGAGTCCGATAGAGTTTCGTGCGTCAAATGGTAAAAATAGCGTGTCAAACGATTAAAAAGTCGTTGAAATCGACGATTTTTACACAATGACACATATCTTTTACCGATTGCAATCGCAAGTTTATCGAAAGTTTGTACTTTTGCAGTGTAATGTTGTGATAACATTTAGTTATTAATACAAATTAGTATTAGTAAAGCCAGTAATGTAAATGAATGAATAAATAAGAAGCAGTTTGTAATTGTTTGATAAATCAAGAAAAGAGTTTAAAAACCGCCGAGCAGTGATGCTGGGCGGTTTTTTGTTTGTTGCTTGCTTAAGTTACATATATTAGCTACCGCTCCTACTTCTGTTTCTCGTAATAATCTATAGCTGCCTTTATGTTTTTTTGTACAGCCTTGGTGCTGAATGTAGCTCCGGTGCATCCGTCTATATCGGTGCGTTGGGTTAGCTTCTTTGCCTTTGAGATTTTGAGGTTATTGTATAGCGGCAGCAGAAACTGCTTTACACGGGCAAAGTAGGGTACAGTTTCTTCGTTTTTCAGTGCTACCACTTTCTGCACCTTGCCGTTCTTGAAGTGTACTTCTACGGGCGTGGACTTACGATATCCGCGGGCGTTGCATATAGTGGTGGTGCGCACGATAGTGGTGCCATCGGTATGGCGTGTTATTACGTTGTCAGAGTGGATGTTTGAGGCTGCGAGGAGCAGCAATAATGTAGCCGCTCCTCGTTTTATACACTTATGTGTTGAAAGCATAATGTTTGTCGTTTTTTATGAATTCAATTATTTCATTGTTACCTGAATGCGATTGCCTGGGGCTGTGAGCTGTCTGCAGAATTGGCGTATGTCATCGGTGGTGAGACTGTCTACCTTCTGCAGATAGTTGCGGTTGAAGTCGATACCTTCTCGCAGCTGGTGATAGCGCACGTATTCCCACCATCCGTTGGTGAGCACGGCACGTTGATAGTTCTTGCGCTCAAACTCCTTCACCTTCTGCAGTTGCTCGATGGTGGGACCTTCGGTGGCTATGCGCTGCAGATTGAGGTCGATGAGTGGCAACAGTTCGTCGTATTTGTCGGGGTCGCAACGAAAACTTACGGTCATGGAACATCCGTCTGTAGGATATTTCCAGAACTGGCCCTCTACGCTCACTCCGTATGTGCCGCCACGTTCCTCGCGCACCTTTTCGGTGTATACACCGCGCATTATCTGCGACAACACATCGAGCTTGAGGTCGGTGTCGGCGGTATAGGCTATTGGGGCTGAGTATACGATGTTGGTCTGTGCCGAGGGTGTTATCATCTGTTTGTGGAACACCTTTGTCACCTGTCCCTTCTGTATGTTGAGTGTGTATTGTCCTGGCTTGCAGTCGTTGTTGCTGTTGCGCTTTCCTGGTAGGCTTGCCACGTATTGGCAGAGTAAATCGTCGAAATCGTCCTGACGTATGTCGCCCGTAACGATGAGGTGCATGCCTGCAAGATTACTGAAACGCTCATTGTAAATCTGGTAGATGCGGTCGAAGTTTACCTCGTTCATACGTTCCGCCGTGAGCGGTTGAGTGCGCTTGCGTTTACCGTATACGGCTACGCGCAGCGAGTCGTTATAGGTGACATTAGGGCTTGCGTTGCGATTTCGCAGCATTGACTGCTGTTTGGCTATCATATTCTGAAATATCGCCTTGTCCTTGCGTGGATTGGTGAGATAGAGATACATTATCTGTAACCATGTCTTAAGGTCGGAGGCTACACATACTCCCTTTACGCCCTCTTCCTCGGCATCGATGTATGGAACTACACGCAGTGCCTTGCCACGGCGCTTCTTCTCGAGAGTGAGAAAATCGAAGTCAGCTGCTCCGCTCTCTTTAACTACGCTGTTAAGGAATTGTAGTGTAGGAGCATCTGTGTCGGGGTATAACGAGCGGCCGCCGAGACGGAACATGTTGATGGTGAGGCGGTTGGGCTCGATGTCTGAATGTCTGGCACTTACCTTTATGCCGTTCGAAAGGACGTATTCGGTGTAACCATTGTCGGTTGCTTGCTTTGAGAGTATCTTACCCTTTTTTGGCAGCTTCTTCATGAATACGGGGTCTACCTGCTGCGCTGTGTTGTCGTTGGTGTATTCACGCTGTTGCGCGCTTTCTATCCACGTCTTGAGCTGGTCGGATGTGGGCATGGTATATGGCTTGCCGTCGTACTTGGTGGGTCCGAAGACGATGCACACTTGATTTTGGTTGTCCACTATCTCCGCCATCGTTTTGTTGATGTCGTCGAGTGTAACGGTAGCTGAGAATTCTGCCTCCAGTGCAGCCTCGTATTCGATGTTCATGCAAGGCTCGTTGTTGCAGAAGTTGGACACAATATTCTTTGCATATTCGGCATTGCGTGTCTTGTTTTTGTTGTCCAAACGGTGTTCGATGTTTACGGTGTGCTGCACCTTGGCATGCTCAAGCTCGGCGGCGGTAAAGCCGTAGCGTCTTGCCTTCTCCACTATCTCGATGGCAGCATCTATACCAACCTGCGGATTGTTGGGCATGAGTCCGAGGTTGAGGGCGAAAGCATCCTTTTCAGTGGTGACGTAGAAGTTGCCTACGCGACAGTTTGCCGACATCACTCGGGGTTGTGCCTCGTGTGACAGCTTTGCCAGACGCTGGCGCAGTATGAACATGGCGAGTCGTGACTTGTAGCTGCTAAGGAATGCCTCGCGTGTGGCTCTCGACTGGCGTTGCTCGGCATCGTGCTTCATGTAGAGTGAGAAATTGAGTGTTGGCTGCTCGTTGTCTGCCTGTGTGTAAACAATCATCTCTTTGTTGTCGGGTACTGTATAGTATGTGCGCTGCGGAGCACCAATGGGCATGGGATTATCACTGAAGAGCTTTCGTATCTTGGCTTCTATCTGGTCTACATCGATGTCGCCCACTACGATGATGCCCTGCAGGTCGGGACGATACCATTTTTGGTAATAGTCGCGCAGTGTGTCGTAGTGGAATGTGTCCACCACTTCGATGTGTCCTATTGGTAGGCAGTCGGCATATTTCGACCCAGCGTATATCACGGGCATAGCATTCTCCATCATACGCTGCGCTGCCATGCGCGAACGTCGTGTGCGCCACTCTTCTCGTATCACGCCACGTTCTTGGTCAATCTCGTTGTCTTTAAGCAGTAGTGAGCCTGCCCAGTCGTGCAGTATGGTGAGACAGGTGTCGGTTACGCCAGCCTTGCTCACAGGAGCATTGGATATGTTGTACACGGTCTGATCGATGGATGTGTAGGCATTAAGGTCGGCCCCGAACTTGATGCCGTTGCGTTCGCACCAGTTGCGTACAGAGTGTTTGCCTCCATTGCCGTCAGGAAAGTTGCGTGTGCCGTTGAACGCCATGTGCTCAAGGAAGTGAGCCAGTCCGCGCTGCTCGGGTTGCTCGAGTATAGAGCCTACACGCTGTGCAATGTAGAAGTCTGCTTGCCCCGGAGTTTGGTCGTTGTGGCGTATGTAGTAGGTAAGCCCGTTGGCGAGCTTACCTTTGCGTATACAACTGTCGAGAGGCAACGTCTGCGCCGACATAGCCATACTGCAGCCCAGGCACATCAGAAGAGAGAAGATTCGTCTTTGTTTCATATAAAGAGATTAAGTGTTAAAGTTGGGAACTGATATTTATGTCTCAACTGTTATTTATTACTCGGCAATCTCAATGCCGCTGATAGTGTACTTCTTGTTGTTCTTGACGATAACAATCTGTCCGTTTCTCAAGAATACGCCGTTGGCAGTTTTGCCGGTGTTGACATTCGTGTTGTCGATGCCTGTTTCTGTGGCAGGGTCGAGTGGCAGAGCCTTAAGACCGGCACCAATAATGTTGCCTTCGCCAAGAGCGATGGTGGTGTTGCCGCGAAGGTTGCCAATAAACTCGGTAGTGCCAGTTGATGTAACCTCGCCATTGTTGGTGCATGATACTACAGACACCACTCCCTCGTTACGTGCTGAGTTGGCTGCGATGCCGGCAATGTACATGTCTTGTCCGCTAATCGAGCCATCGTTGCGACAATTCTTTATAACAGTGGCAGCCTCGTCGCCCTTCATCACGTTGCCAACGATGCCACCGACATTCTTTACGCCGCTTATCGCGCCTCTGTTGTAACAGCCTTCGATGTCTACTGCAAAGCTGGCGCAGCTTACTATGCCTGCTGTGTACAGCTTCGACTTGGCTGTACCCTGGGTGTCGTCTACATTGCCGTTGTTGTTGCAATTCTTTATGGCGCCCGAGTAAGAGCCGGCAATACCAGCCGATCCTACGCCATTGGTTGTAGACAGCTTGCCGCTGTTGAGGCAGTCTTCTATAAGATAGTTGTAAGTGGTGATGCTCTTGCCCGACTGCGAACCACCGCAGATGCCCGATGCATAGGTCATGGCCTTGATGTCACCGTAGTTTTCACAGTCTTTTATTGTGCCACAACCATTGACCATAAATCCGCATATACCGCCAGCGGCAAAGTTGGTAGCAGTGATGTCGGCATTGTTGACACATCCCTGTATAGTGCCCATGTTGATCGAGGCAATAGTACCAACATAGTTGTAGCTTGTGATGTGGTTGTTCTTGTCGAAGACGATGTTTCTAACGACACCATTCTTGTCGATACAACCAAACAGGGCGTTGTACTTTCCTGCTGCATTGTTGTTGCTTTCGGTGTGGTAGATGCCTCTGATGGTATGGTTGTAGCCGTCGAAAGTGCCATCGAAGCCATAGGCTATCTGGGTAATTTTGGCGTTGCCGTCCTTGCCTATTGCGGGCAGCTGAACGGGATTTTCTGCCGAACCGCCGAAGTCGATGTCGTTAGTCATCTTGAAGTACTCGCCAGTTCCTTTGTGATCGGCGTTGCAATTCTTAGCCATTGCTTCGAAATCGGCTGCTGTGCTGATGAGGTAAGGGTCGCCTTGTGTACCCGAACCTTTAAGTCCCCAGCTGTTAGATACTGTAGAGCCATCGCTCTGTGCCATAACTGTCATCGTTGCTATGCAAGCGAAGATGAGTGTAAAGATTTTTTTCATATTATGTTTTTTAAAGTTGTGTTTAAAATGTTGCTTCTGCTGTGATGATGAGCGTATTGCGTGTTTGTCCTTTAGTGTTGCTATTGGTGGCTTGGCGGAGGTTGTACCTCAGGGAAATGGCAGGTCGTATGGACGTGCCTTTTAAGGGCATCTCGTAGGCAATGGCAGCGTGGGCTGCCCATTGTCTGTAGCTGCCCATTGAGGCAGAGCCTCCTGCCTCTGCCGACCATAAATATCCTCCTCGTGTGAGTACACTGCGTCGTGCACTGACAAACGGGGTTATGATGTGGTGTGAGGCGGTGTATATATCGGGATATACGTAGGCAGTCTGTTGGCGAGTCCAGTACTTGACACCTCCCGTTATGTGCCATAGGTATATATTGCCAGATGGTTCCCAGTAGGCGTTGAGGGCAGCTGTACCGTATGTCTGTACCTTGTCTGCCATTTTTGTTGGTTCGAAGTATTCGTAGTATATGGCTGATGTGCCGTTGGTGGCTATGGTGCGGCGATAGTTCTCGCGTTCAGACGTAAGCCGCTCGGTTGCCATTCTCAAGTCAACCCATACAAGCCGCTCAGCCCTTTGTGTTATGTCGTAGCGCAGATGCAATGCGAAGTTATCGCCATGGTGCTGCTCGTGTGATGCACTGTATTGCGACTTGCGTCCATAGTAGCCATTACGATGACTGTATACGATGTCGGCAAAGAGGCGATTGTATTTGCTTTGAACCGTCACACCAATGTATTCAGACAGTAGTGGTAAACGGTTTTTACTATCGGTGAATCCTTCGGTGCCGAATGCTTCGCGTTCGCCATGATGGTTGGCATAGTCGATGAGTGTGTAGTATATTTGGTCAGTTGTACCATAGGTCTTGAACTGCATCGCCTCCGTGCGGCGGCTGTACACCATCCCTATGCCAATGCCACTGTTGTGTGGTAACAAAAAATGTGCGTCAAGACCAGCGTTTATATCCATCAGCGTGTTACTGTGGCGTAGGTCGCGCTGCTTGGCATATGTGCCAGCTGTATAGTTGAGTTGTGCGCCAATGGCAAGACTTCGCCATACCTTCCACCCGATGGCTCCGTTGATGCTGAATGTCTCCATGCTCTTGTCACCAGCATTGTTATCCGCCTCGACAAGGTCGAACGGCATTAACTTCATTGTAGGCATAAGCATACTGCCTGCTGCTTCTGAGATATTGCGTCGGCTGTACGTGGCTCTGCCGTAAGCCACAATGTCAGACGAGAGCCTGTAGTATGACTGCACATCGGCATCATAAGCTTCCTGCCGCTTTCCTTCTGACATGGTGTGCAGCTTACCTCCGTCGTGACGATAAGATAGGGTGGCGTGGGCTATGGTGCTGTCTGCATAGGTGGTCAGTGCGGCGGCATTGTTTGCTGTGAGCCATGGATTGCGCTGTTGGGTTAGCTGGAAGTCGCGTTGTGCCATGGCTGGTAGGCACAGCAGATTAGCGTAGAGAACAATTGTCAGCTTCATAGAAATCATTCGTTGAATTATTGGTGTCTTGATATATGGCATGTCCGTCTACAGTCTTCTCCACCTTTCTTATTAGAGAGTGGCCGTAACCTCCGGTCAGAGTTGCATAGCCGTTGTCGAGGTCTGGCGTGAGGCGTTTCTTGCATTTGGCAATAGCTGTGGCGTTGTATACTTCCATGGCATCAATCACCCACCTGCGTGGCATTTTCAGGCAGGCATACACTATGTTGCCTTCATTACCCGTTGGGTATATTATGTTGTCTGGGTTCTCGCCGAATTGCTTTGGTGTAATATCTTCTGTGCGGAACAGTATCACGGCTGGCGAAGTCTGGCTCATAGGCCAAGCATTGCTTTTGCCGTATTTCACAGCCTTCAGATAGTGGTTTGTGGCGATAACATCGGCAGGCGAGGGATAATACCGAGTATTGTTGTACTTGCCTCCGTCGCTGCTTGTTGCCTCCATGTCGTACATACAATAGTAGGCAGTGTTGGCATAGTTGATGGAGTTGCTGTAGGTTGGAGTGTTGTCAATGGCGCCATGCACGTTTACTACGAGTTCTGAGTAGGGTGCTATTGTATTGCCCTGCTGGAAAAACCAGATGCCGTTGAGTGCTGGAATCCAGTCTTTGTCAGCATAATCGAGTTTACCACCGTTGAGAAACGAGTGGGTGTTGGCTTCTGCATTGTATGGTTCGATAATGCCGAAACCTACGTTGTCGAGCGACACCGTCTCTGATGAGTTGTTGTACAGGATTATACATTTGTCTATGGCGAACTTTCCCGAACCATCGTCCTTCTGACAGCCTCCATTATACAGTTCCTTTATGAGGATAGGGTTGGTAGTCTGCATAGTTGTGATGCTTACGGGCAGCTCTATTGTAGTGTTGTTGCTGCCTATTGCTACGTCAGACAATGCTCCGTTGTATACATGACGGAAATATTCGTCGTCGCTCACCTTTGATGCGCTGACACTGTATATTCCGGTGGGTAGCGTGAAGCGAGCTATACCGTTGGCATCGGTAGCTGCTTCGAAGGTGCTACCTATGCTGTTTGTCATCTTTACGGCAACACCGTCTACGTTATGATTCAGCCTCACCTCGACATTGTAGGTGTTAATTTGTTCGTCGTAGCTGCACGATGCCACCAGCATGGTCAGCATCGTAAGCAGTATGAAGAATGAGTGTTTTATTATATTATTCATATCTCCTTGTTTTACTTGTTTCTTGTCAACTCGTCTATTGTCTATAGTTTCACTCTGACGGATGCTCCATAGTAGAATTTTGGTATGTATCCGCTATCAAACAGCGATGTCTTCAGTCCTGTTTGCTTATTTCGGACGGATGCCAGATTGTTGAAGAAGTTGTTGGCGTAGAACGATAGGCTCACCCATCTGCCTATCTCCTTCGTCACGGAGAAGTTGGCTGAGTAATATGCCGATATATTCTGCGGATTGAAGTAGTAGGCGGTGTTGCTTCTTACTATTAGATCGCACAATTGCCGGTAGAGTGTGGGGTTGTTGTCTTTGGCAGCCAGAAGAGCCTCAGCGTATGGAATACGCTCCGAAGGGTTATCCCATGTTGAGTAATATTTAGGATACACAGCCACATAATGGTCAGTCTGCCCCACGTATTTAGTTCCAGTCACGTCGCCAGCCTCATTTAATGCTATCGTTGTGCGATTGCTTGACAGGTTGCGTCGGTAGTTGAGCATGGTTGCTTCAAGTCGCATTGTCATGATGAGTCTCAGTCGTGGTATGCGTGCCGTCAGCGTGGTGTTGAGGCTGCATCCCTTGTTCATCATGCCGTTGCTCACCGTAGGGGTGCTTGTCGTTGAGGCTGATGCGACGTTGCTGCCTACGTAATAGCCTATAAGCGGTTGTGTGCCCGAACCTTCGGCTTGGTCGCCGATGCCATTGGGACATCCGGCTATGAGTGTATTGTCTGTGCCACGATAGTGATAGTACTTGCCGTCAATGCGCAGCGACAGTCCCAGAGTATGGTGGTTGTTGATGATAGGCATCTCTGCCACCCATTCCAGTCCGTAGCGTGTCACGGGAGAACCATTCACATACTGACGGTTGGCAGTGTATGTGCGGCGGATAGAGTAGGGTAAGTTTACGGTGTTGCCGTTGGTTGCAGATGTTACGCTTATCACACCAGTCGATGGATCGACACTATATATGCGGTCGGCAGCGGCAATGCTACATCCTTCAAGAGCCGACTGCGATGTCTGGTTGTAGGCAAATGGAGAGTATACATTCAGTGTCTGATACGGATTGTACGTGCGGTTCCAATATGCCGACAGGCTCAGTCGTGCCTTACCGACCATTGCTTCCAATCCTGCCTCCATTTGATTGGAGTGCTGCCATTTCAGATTGCTGTTATATATAGCACGCTGCACATTGGTGTAGTAGGCATAGTATGCTTTGCCGTCGGCAGTAGAACCAGGGGTGAACACGAGTCGGTCAGTATAGGTGTCGGCAGGATAAAGCACTTGAAACGATGGCAGTTTGACGCTTTTGCCATAGCCGGCATGTAGTGTGAGCGAGACGTTCCTACCTTTTATTATATTATAGCGAGCATTGAATCGTGGTGAGAGGCTGGCTGCGGTGCCATATTCTGAACCGCTGATTATGGTGATATCGTTGCGCAGTCCGCCTACAAGCATCAGTCTGCCCATGGTTAGCCGTTCCTCTATAAACATTGCCAGGCTATGCATTGTTGGCAGGAGACTATAGTCGTATGGTCGCCATGTGGGAGCCAAACGCATGTCGTCGTAATATGTGCCGTGACCATTGTTGCGTGTAGAGTTTAGTTCGGTGCCTACAGTAAGTTTGTTCACCGCGCTGAGTATGCGTCGTGTCCACTCACCCTTTAGTTTGAGTTGTAGACTCTGTAGCTTCTGGTCGTTGAACGAACGCACATACCAGTATCCCGTCGGACTAAGTATGATGCTGCCCGTGCCCATGCCATCGGCATAGTCCTGGGCTATAGCATAGCCGTTGGTAGTGGTGTGCAGACTGGCTTGTGTGGATGACGACGATGTGTTGGTGTTGTTGTCCGAGCGTCGATCGGCTGTAGAGAAGGCTGCCTGCAATGTTATGTTGAACACTCCTGAACTCCTGCTGTTGTAGAGCCAGTCAAGCATCATGTTAGCACGTAGCTGATTGTCGCGTTGACGCTGATAGGTGTCGCGAAAGGCATCGGGGTCTGCCTCCGAATTATATCCGCCAATGTTGCCCGTAAGTCCAGCTGTCAGATTGAGGCTTGAACCCTTCATGCGGAATACCTTATTGTAAGTAGTCGATAGTATGTTGCGGCTATAAGCGGTATGTGGCGATGTAATGTCGGTGAACGATTGTGCATGTTCTATAGAGAAATTAAGCGTTCCGGCATTGTGTGCCAATGCAAAGCCCTTGGTTAGTGCTACCTGTCGGGTGTACGGATTCATGGAAGCCTCCACAATCCATGGAGTGTGTCCGCGACGGGTATTCACCTTCACCATGCCGTTGCTTATGTCGCCATATTCAACGCCTGGTATTCCAGCTATTACCTCAATGCTCTCAATGTTGGAAGTTGAAATGTTGCGTGTTGAAGCCGACTGCGTCTCGCTCATACTTGCATTGTTGTTCAGTCGCATTCCATCTATCTCAATGGCAGTGCCGAATGACGCATTGCCTTTCTCACCTGTTGTGGAACGTAGTGCCAGGCGAGAATCGTCTGTCAGAGTAGAATTGACGGTCTGGCCGCCGGGCAGCAGGGCCATAATATCGTTAAGCGACAGAGCCTGAGAGTGGTCGAGTGTGGTACGGTCGATAGAATATGTCGTGGTACCCATGGTCGACCTCTTGCGTGCTGTTACCTCCACGCCCGGAATGCTAAGGTTAGCCTCCTTCAGTCGGATATTCTTTAGGTCGGTGTTGTGGCGGATGTTAAATTGTACGGTGCGAGGGACATACCCCAAGGTGCTCACCTCAATTGAGACAGCTCCTTGTGGCACATTCTCGATTATAAACATGCCGTTGGCATCGGTTGCTGCCCACAATTCAAGATTCGACACTTTGACAATGGCATATTGTATGGGCTGCATAGTGCGATTGTCGAGCACATGTCCCGACACCTTAAAACGTATGTTGTCGGCTATTGCTGCTGCCGATATTATCAAAAATAATAGTAATGTTATTGCCTTCCTCATTTCTTGACAATTTGTCAATTATACAAAATAAGTTGTTGATTGAGAAATGCAAAGTTATTGTGATTTGGTGCTTTGTGCAATACCAAAATATAGGTAAATTGAAGCATTAAGGTATAATGCTTCAATTTGTCAAAAGTTGAAAATGGAGAGTTATGATATGTATGTCTACAACAGATTAGATAGTTGCTAATAAAATGACAAGATCAATCATAACTCTCAACTCTCAATTCTCAACTCTCAGCTAAAACAAGTCTTTCGAGTGCTTCCTTCAGCACGCTGCGAGGTGTAGCCACATTCATGCGCATGAATCCCTTGCCTTCCTTTCCGAACATCTCGCCGTCGTTGAGGGCGAGTCGTGCGCGGTTGACGAAGAGGTCGATGAGCGCATCGTGGTCAAGGTGCAGTCCGCGACAGTCGAGCCATACGAGGAACGATGCCTGCGGTCGCACCGCCTTAATCTGCGGCAGGTGCTTTCTGAGGAAGTCCTCCACGAACAGGATGTTCTGCTCCACGTATGCCAGCATCTGCTGTCGCCACTCCTCGCCCTCGTTGAATGCAGCCATCGTAGCGATCGGTGCGAAGAGATGCGGCTCGTCCAGTTCGTTCGCCGCCATCCAGTCGAACAACGGTCGGCGCAGCTTCTCGTTCGGCACAATGCACCACGAGCTGACGATGCCCGCTATGTTGAACGTCTTCGACGGAGCACCGAACGTGATACTACACTCGGCTGCTGCGTCAGATACCGACGCGAACGGCACGTGTTTGTTGCCGAAGATAGCCATGTCGGAGTGGATCTCGTCGCTGATGACGATGATGTTGTGCTCAGTGCAGAAGGCGGCGAGTCGGCGCAGCGTCTCCGCGTCCCACGTGATGCCTGCCGGGTTATGCGGATTGGAGAGGATTAGCAGGCGACACTTCTCGTCCGCCACCTCTGCTAAGTTGTCGAAGTCCATAGAGTAAGAGCCGTCGGCGTTCTCGCGTAGCGGATTGTACACCACCTGACGACGATTGCCCTCCGGTGTCAGTCGGAACGGGTGGTAAACTGGCGGTTGTATGATTACCTTCTCGTCCTCCTTCACGAACACGTTGATGACGAAGCCGATGCCCTTCACGATGCCCGGTATGAAGCGCATCCACTGTTCCTCGACGTGCCACTGGTGGTGGTCTTCAATCCATTTCGCAATCGTCTGCCAATAATTGCGTGGCACTATCGTGTAGCCGTAGAGCGAGTGCTCGAGTCGTTTGCGCAGCGCGTCGGTTATAAACTGTGGTGTCTCGAAGTCCATGTCAGCCACCCATAGTGGCAGCAGGTCGCCCCTGCCATATCGCTCGGCGAGCACCTCGTGCTTGAGGTCGCCCGAGCCCGAGCGGTCAATGATTTTGTCAAAATCGTATTTCATAATAATGCTTGGCGGAAGTCCTCAATAATGTCGTCCATGTCCTCCAGACCCACAGAGATGCGTATTGTGGTGTCGAGCACGTCCATTGCAGCACGCTGCTCGTCGCTGAACGGGCCGAAGATGGTGCTGGCAGGATGTATGGCGAGTGTGCGGTTATCGAAGAGGTTAGTGGCGCGATGCACCAGCTTCAGATTATTGATGAAGCGGAAGCAAGCCTCTTTCGACTCTAAGTCGATGGTGAACATACAGCCCGCCGTCTTGCCGAACTGACGTTGCGCCAGTTCATAGTACGGGTTGTCGGGCAGTCCCACGTAGTTCACGCTCTTGATGCCCTCCATCTGTCGCAAGGCGTTCACGAGATACACCGTGTTGCGCACCTGCAAGTCGTAGCGTGCACGCAGGTTCTCCAGACCGAGGTTCTGCATGTAGGCAACGTGCGGTGTCATATAAGCACCGAGGTTGAAGAGCATCTCGTCGTGCAGACGACGTGCGAACTCAGGAAATCCACCGTAGTCGATGACCATTCCGCCGAGCGATGTTGCGCCCCCCGATAGATACTTCGTCGTAGACACCACTTCGATGTCCACACCCAGCTCATGCGCACAGAACTCCGTGAACGGTATCGCCGTCGTGTCAGCCACAAGCGGAATGTTGTGCGCGTGCGCTATCTCAGCCAGAGCCGTGAGATCTGCCACCTCCAGCTGCGGGTTTGTTATTATTTCGAGAAAGATGCAGCACGTGTCAGCATCCACAGCTCGGCGCACTTCGTCGAGGTTCGTAAGGTCGCACAGATGCGTCGTCACGCCGAAGCGTGGCAGCGTCTTTGTCAGCAGCGAGTAGGTGTTGCCGAACATGTGGCGCGATGCCACCACGTTCTTTCCCTGCTCAGCGAGCGAGATGAGTGTTCCCGAGATGGCAGCCATGCCCGACGACATAGCCGTCACGCGGTCGGCACCGGTCAGTGCCTTTATCTTCAGCTCCAGGTAGTTCACCGTGGGGTTCATCACGCGCGAGTAGTCGGGCTCCTCGATGCGTCCGCAGAAAGCGTCCGACATCACGTCGGCATCAGCAAACTCGTAAGCCAGCGTATGATACACCGGCATACTCAGTGCGCCGTAAGCATCGCTCTTCTGAAAGGGGGTGTCGATTGCAATTGTCTGTTTCTTCATGATCTTATTTATTAATTCGTGTGCAAAAGTACGCAAATAGCTTTTTTTTTCACCTCTATATATATAATAATTGTGATGAGTGTTTTTGATTTAACATCTTTTGTATGTTACGTAAGTATTTTCTAACTACATTATTTCGCCTACAAATTTTAAAATCAGTATTTTTGCAATTGTAAAATACTAAATTTATGAGAACAAACTATTTATCACGACTCTTGTCAGTTGCAGCCCTTGTAGTGTGCTTTAGTGCTACAACCGTTGCAGCTACTGTGCAGAATCTTACACAATACGTCAATCAGTACGTAGGAACTGGCGGTCATGGACACACGTTCATGGGTGCAAACGTGCCGTTCGGACTCGTTCAGCTCGGTCCGACAGAGCCCACACGCGGTTGGGACTGGTGCTCGGGCTACTACTACGACGACGATGAGCTTATCGGCTTCGGACACATGCACCTCTCGGGCACCGGCATCGGCTGCTTGGGCGACGTGGCATTCCTGCCCGTGAAGGACTTTAAGCAGACTTCTACACGCTTCAAGCACGAGGCAGAGAAGGTACACCCCGGCTATTACTCGCTGCAGCTCACCGACCCTAACGTGCTCGTGGAGCTTACAGCCACAGAGCGTTGTGGATTCCATCGCTATACATTCAAGGACGGCGCGAAGGCACAGCTCGCCCTCGACCTCTCGCAGTGCATCGGCTGGGACAAGCTCAACGACTGTCTGCTCACCCAGGAGAGCACCACACGCCTCACCGGCTTCCGCCGTTCAAACGGTTGGGCAGCCGACCGCCGCATCTATTTCTCTATCGACTTCTCGCAGCCCGTCACCGTGCACCGTCTCGACTCGATGGAACGCGTAGTGGTGTCGGTGGCTGACAACACCAAACCGCTGCTCGTGAAGGTGGCACTTTCGCCCGTGAGCATTGACAAGGCGAAGCTGAACATGCAGGCAGAGATGGCAGGCTGGGACTTCGACGCAACGGTGAAGGCAGCCGACGACGCTTGGAACCGCGAGCTCGCACGCATACAGATCCAGACCAACGACCAGACAAAGAAGCGCGTGTTCTACACCGCGATGTACCATCTGATGACCTCTTGCTCTAAGTTCAACGACGTAGACCGCGAGTATCGTGGCGCCGACGGCAAGGTGCATAAGGCAGACTTCACCAACTACACCACGCTCTCGCTCTGGGACACATACCGCGCCGCTCATCCGCTGATGACTGTCGCCTTCCCCGAGATGCAGCGCGACTTCGCCCAGACGTTCCTTAACATCTACAAGCAGCAGGGCCGTCTGCCCGTGTGGCATCTGATGGGCTCCGAGACCGACTGCATGGTGGGCAACCCCGGTGCCATCGTGCTTGCCGACCTCACCATGAAGGGCTTTGTGGAGGACAAGGAGCTGGCTTTGGAGGCACTGAAGGCTACACAGATGAAGGATATCCGCTCGCTTGGCTTGCTCAAGGAGCACGGATACATACCCTGGAACCTCGAACCCGAGAACGAGACCGTGGCAAAGGCACTCGAATACTGCGCTGCTGACGACGGCGTGGCGAAGGTGGCTAAGCTGTTGGGCAAGTCAGACGACTACAACTACTTCT
Source organism: Leyella stercorea DSM 18206 (assembly GCF_000235885.1). Taxonomy (GTDB): domain Bacteria; phylum Bacteroidota; class Bacteroidia; order Bacteroidales; family Bacteroidaceae; genus Prevotella; species Prevotella stercorea. The sequence continues at coordinate 25,190 of NZ_JH379419.1, read as the reverse complement.
TCAACCGCTCGCGCTCGTACAAGAAATACTACGACCCGGAGACACGCTTCATGCGTGCCGTAGGCACCGACGGCAAGTTCCGTCTGCCGTTCAATCCGTTCTTCGCCGAGCACCGCACCAACGACTACACCGAGGGCAACGCATGGCAGTACACCTTCCTCGTGCCGCACGACGTGAAGGGACTCATCAATCTCTTCGGGTCTGACAAGGCGTTCATGTCGAAGCTCGACTCGCTCTTCTTCGTTGAGGGATGGGCAGGCGACAACGCTTCGCCCGATATGTCGGGCATGACCGGACAGTACGCGCACGGCAACGAACCAAGCCACCACGTCATATATATGTACAACTACGCCGGTCGTCCCGACAAGGCGGCACCGCTGCTCCGTAAGATGCTCAACGAGATGTATCTCGACCAGCCCGACGGACTCTCTGGCAACGAGGATGTGGGTCAGATGTCGGCTTGGTACATCCTCTCGTCGGTGGGCCTCTATCAGGTAGACCCCGTCGGCGGACGCTTCGTAATCGGCTCGCCGCTCTTCGACAAGGCGACCGTGAACGTGGGCGGAGGCAAGACCTTCACCGTCGTGGCGAAGAACAACTCCGACCGAAACATCTACGTGCAGAGCGCACGTCTCAATGGCAAAGCTCTGAAGAACTCGTACATCGAATTCAACGACATTCGCCACGGCGGAACACTCGAACTCGTAATGGGACCGAAACCGTCGAAGTGGGGCGCGGCTCCTGCGTGCCGTCCATAAGAATGTTGTTGTGTTGAGATGTTGATGTGGTGAGTGTAGAATGTTGTTGTGGTGAGATGTTGAGGTGGTGACATTACATTACATTACATATATCAACATCTCAACATCTCAACATCACACCACCATCTCACCAATAATTAAACTTTTTCAACTAAAAAAATAATCATTATGAAACTTAATTTAAGTTCGCAGATTGTATTAAATAAGGTACCGGAGCAGTACTATCGCCCTCGCACGGCAGTTGAGCGCTCCGAAATGACACGTTGTGAGAAACTCTTCACCGATATCTACCCGAAGGTAGAGGAGGGTGCAAAGGTAATCGCAGACGTTGTAGAGTCAGAAATCAAACGTGCAAAGGCTGCCGGCAAGAAGTGCGTGCTCGCCCTTGGCACCGGTCTGTCGTTGAACCCCATCTACGAGGAACTCATACATCGCCACGAGGCAGGCTTGAGTTTCGACAACGTGGTCGTGTTCAACGCATACGAGTACTTCCCACTCGATAAGAACTGCGCACAGAGTGCCATCAACCAGTTGCGTCATCGCTTCCTCGATCATGTAGACGTGAAGGCAGAGAACATCCACACCCCCGACGGCTCAATCGCACAGGACGACGTGTTCGAACACTGTCGCGCCTACGAGCAGCTCATCGCTGCAGAGGGCGGCATCGACATCGCTCTGCTCGGCATCGGACGCATGGGTAACATCGCTGCCAACGAGCCAGGCTCAAGTCTCGCCTCGCAGAGCCGCATCATCCTCATCGATCAGACCGCACGCGAGGAGATGAGCAACAGCTTCGGCACACTCGACCAGGTGCCGCCGTGCTCTATCACAATGGGTATCCACACCCTGCTCTCCGCTCACAAGATGTTCCTCACTGCATGGGGCGAGGAGAAGTCGGAGGTGGTGCAGAAGATAGTAGAGGGTGGCATCACCGACACCGTGCCAGCATCGTTCGTACAGACACACAACGACGCTAAGTTCGTTATCGACCTCGCAGCAGCCAGCAAGCTCACACGCATCGTTCACCCGTGGCTCGTGACCAACTGCGAGTGGACCGACAAGACGATACGCGCCGCAGTGGTTTGGCTCTGCCAGCTCGTGCAGAAGCCAATCCTCAAGCTCACCAACAAGGACTATAACGAGAACGGACTCTCTGACCTGCTCGCCCTCTTTGGCTCGGCTTACAACTGCAACATAAAGATATTCAACGACCTGCAGCACACCATCACCGGCTGGCCTGGCGGCAAACCGAACGCCGACGACACCAACCGCCCGGAGCGTGCACTGCCGGCACAGAAGCGCGTGATAGTATTCTCGCCGCACCCCGACGACGACGTAATCTCGATGGGTGGCACAATCCGTCGACTCGTTCAGCAGAACCACGACGTGCATGTGGCTTATCAGACATCGGGCAACATCGCTGTCGGCGACGAGGAGGTGACACGCTTCATGCACTTCGTCAACGGCTACAACCAGCTCTTCTGCGACAACAAGGACGAGGTGATAAAGAAGATGTACGGCGACATCAAGGAGTTCTTCGCACAGAAGAAGCCGAGCGATATGGACACCCCGGAGGTGCGCACCATCAAGGGACTCATACGCCGTGGTGAGGCACGCACCGCCTGCACATACAACGGTATACCGCTCGACCACGTCCACTTCCTCGACCTGCCGTTCTATGAGTCGGGCAAGATTGAGAAGCTGCCGATGGGCGAGGCGGATGTGAACATCGTTCGCGAACTGCTTCAGCAGGTTAAACCTCACCAGATATACGTAGCCGGCGACCTCGCCGACCCACACGGCACTCACCGCAAGTGTACCGATGCTGTCATGGCTGCCATCGACCTCGAGAAGGAGGCTGGTGCGAAGTGGCTCGACGACTGCCGCATCTGGATGTACCGTGGTGCATGGGCAGAGTGGGAAATCGAGAACATCGAGATGTGCGTGCCGATGTCGCCGGAGGAGCTTCGCGGCAAACGCAACTGCATCCTCAAACACTCATCGCAGATGGAGAGTGCACCATTCCTCGGCAACGACGAGCGACTCTTCTGGCAGCGTGCCGAAGACCGCAACCACGCCACTGCCGAACTCTATCATAGTCTCGGCTTGGCTTGCTACGAGGCAATGGAAGCATTCGTGCGCTATAACCCGTAATCTCCCACAGAACTCGCAGAATTCACAGAACTTTCTGCTGAGATATACTCCCACGGAATTCACAGAAACGACGATCAGAATGTTCTGTGAATTCCGTGTGTTCCGTGGGAAAAAACAATCTCCCACAGAACTCGCAGAATTCACAGAACTTTCTGCTGAGATATACTCCCACGGAATTCACAGAAACGACGATCAGAATGTTCTGTGAATTCCGTATGTTCCGTGGGAAAAACAATCTCCCACAGAATTCACGGAATTAGGATAATGACTCCCACAGATTCCGCAGATTTACACAGAACTTTCGAATACAAAGCATCTGTGCTGGTCTGCGAAACATGTGGGAGTCTTTTATTGTTAAAAATGTAGCAAATATTGAAATAATAAACCGCTATGTTTGTCATTTTGCAACAATTTGAGTAATTTTGCTGCGAATAGTGTTCTGCATATTGCAATAAACAACAATCAAAATATCTAAAATGAAGAAACTTTACTTGATGCTGTCAATGCTCTTCGCATTCGGCGCCGCAGCCAATGCCGTACCGGCAAAGAAGCTGCAGAAGGTTATCACGCTCACCAATGGCACACAGGTGTCGGTGGAGCTGCGTGGTGACGAGTACCTGAGTTGGTGGGAAGGCACCGACGGAACGGCTTATCGTGCTACTGCTGACGAGAATGTGTTCGAGGCGTTCGACCTCGAAGCGCAGAAACCTGCCGCTGCCGCACGTCGTGCAAGAGCAGAGCAGGGACGTGTGGCACGCCTCGCACGTGTGAAGAACTCGCTGAAGGGTGCCGACGACAAGATGCGCGGACTCGGTGGCGACCATATTACATACAAAGGTGTGAAGAAAGGTCTTGTGGTGCTCGTCGACTTCAAGAACAAGAAGTTCGCCGACGGACACGACCTCGAGTACTATAAGAATGTAATCAACGGTAAAGACTTCTCCGACGAAGAAGAAGGCTACGTAGGCAGCGTGCGCGACTACTTCCTCGCACAGTCAAATGGACAGTTCGAGCTCGACTTCGACGTGGTAGGTCCTGTCACGATGTCAAAGAACTATGGCTACTATGGTAATGACGGAGCATATCAGAAGGACGAGAAGGTCTACGAGATGATTAAGGAGGCTTGCGACGGCATCCAGGATAAGGTGAACCTGAAGGACTACGACTGGGACGGTGACGGCGAAGCCGACCAGGTGTTCTTCCTCTATGCAGGCTTAGGCCAGGCATCGGGCGGCTCTGCCGGCACTGTCTGGCCGCACGAGTCGGAGTTGCGCTACTGGCCCTGCGGTGTGCTCTCTTATTCTACAGGTAAGATAAACACATACGCCTGCGCCAACGAGCTGCAGCCAGAAACGCAGGGCTCAAGCAGATATATCTCCGCAGGCATCGGTACCATCTGCCACGAGTTCTCCCACTGTCTCGGCTTTGCCGATATGTACGACACAACCGGCGGTGGCGGTTATGGTATGTCAGTCTTCGACGTGATGGATCAGGGCTCATACAACGGCAACGGCTTCGTGCCCTGCAACTACACCGCCTTCGAGCGTATCTACGCCGGTTGGGTGGAGGCGATAGAGCTTATTGATCCGGCAACGGTGAAGGACATGAAGTCGGTATCCGACTACGGACGCCCATTCATCATGTACAACTACAAGAACACCAACGAGTACTTCCTCATGGAGAACCGTCAGAACACCGGTTGGGATAAGGGACTCTATGGAAGCAACGGTCTGCTCATCGTGCACGTCAACTATGTTCCGTCGCGTTGGGCTAACAACAGCGTCAACTCGAGCGCCGAGAAGATACAGTGCTGCACGGTTGTAAACGCCGACGGCTCGCGCGAGAACACTCAATACTCGCTACAGGGCGACCTCTATCCGTATGAGGTGAAGGGCGTGACGATGAACGACGAGTTCACCGACGAGTCGGAACCGGCTGCAAAGCTCTACACCAAGAATTCTGACAACTCCTACGCGCTCGGTATTCCTATCACTCAGATAAAGCGTTCGAAGGGTTCTATCTCGTTCTTGGTTTGCGGTGGCGATGCCAACAATGTCATCGACAACACATTCAACGGTGTCGTTGACGGCATCAACGGCGTTACTGTAGCCAAGAAGACGGCAGACAACCGCATCTACAGCATCGACGGTCGCTACCTCGGCACCGATGCCTCAGCACTTGGCAAGGGTATCTACGTCGTTGGAGGCAAGAAGATCGTAAAGTAAATTAAGGGGGTGCACTTGTCTCAAGTGCACCAACAGAGCAAGAATGTTAACTACAGAAAGGATATTGGCACCTTAACAGTTTTGTTGGTGCACTTGAGACAAGTGCACCCCCTTGAAGACCTTATATATAATAATGTGTAGCCGTTGGACATAACCGCATGTCCGGCGGCTATATTGTTTCTATTACTCAGCGTTTTCTCTATCGGTTTCCGTCCGCCACCCAATCGGTTTCCGTCCGCCGCCCGATCAGATTCCGTCCGCCACCCAATCGGATTCCGTCCGCTGTCCGATGACATACTCATTACAATCAAACGACGTGGGCAGCACATTAGAGTTTGAAAACCCCATATTTCGGTTGACAAAATATCGGAAAACTCAAACGTCGTCTTGACACTTGTTTGTGTCTGCATTGTCAAATTGTTTTGTGTGTGCGCGAACTAAACATCATAATAATATTGTTTGGGCAAACGGAATAATTGCGTCATTTTGATTTTTTAAGTTCGCAAAAACTTATAAATATTAAGAAAAATATCACGTTTTTATGTGAAATGGAGCGTTTTTGTGTTAAAACATAGCTTTTTGAGTTAAAATATTTGGTTGGGAAACAATTATTAATTAAATTTGCAAATGAGTTTTAAAATTTCATTAAGCGCATAGTGTTTTGTATGTGTTTTGTATTTGTAGAATAATGTTATCTTAACGAATACGAGGACGTACCAGATAAGAATAAAATCAAATAATAAATAATTAATTAATTTAAAGAGAGAGAATTAATATGAAAAAAAGACTGACAATGATGCTTGCCTGCCTCTTCCTCAGTATAGGAATGGCATTGGCACAGACCACAGTCAAGGGTTTCGTAGTCTCAAGTGAGGACGGCGAACCTGTGATTGGTGCCACCGTTAAGGTCAAGGGTGACAAGACAGACAAGGGAGCTGTCACCAACCTCGATGGTGAGTTCAAAATCGATGTAAAGCCGGGCACACAGCTCGTCATTACATATATTGGTATGCAGACAGCCACAATGCCTGCAAAAGACGGCATGAAGGTGACTCTCTATACGGATAGCGAGGCGCTTGGTGAGGTGGTTGTAATGGGTTATGGTTCTGCTCGTAAGCTTGGTACCATTGCAGGTTCAGTATCTACTGTTAATTCGGAAAAGCTTTCAAATCGCCCGGTTGCTAACGTTGCCGACGCTCTTCAGGGTCAGGTGGCAGGTTTGCAGGTTATGACCTCTTCGGGTGATCCTTCAGCTACCGCTTCAATGCGTATTCGTGGTATTACTTCTATCAATGCAGCCACAGAACCTCTCTACATTCTTGATGGCTCAATGGTATCTCAGAATACATATCTCTCACTTAACCCTAACGATATCGAGAATGTTACAGTTCTCAAGGACGCTTCTTCTACAGCTGTTTACGGTTCACTCGCTGCCAATGGCGTTATCGTAATCACAACAAAGAAGGGTAAGTATGGTCAGGCTCCTGAGGTGTCAATCTCTGCATCTTACTCTATGTCACAGCTTGCAGGTGACAAGACTGAGGTGATGGACGCTAACCAGTGGCTGGACTTCCAGCAGATTGTCAACCCGAGTCTCGCAACCAACGCTGGTTACCTTGCAAAGAAGAACTTCTACAAGAAGACAGGTGTTTCTACCAACTGGCGCGACTACTTCTTCGGTAGCTCAGCTCCTACTGTGAACATCAACGCTTCGGTACGTGGTGGTACATCTAACGCCAACTATCTTATCTCATACGGTCACTACAAAGCAGACGGTATCATGGACGACTCAAGCTTGCGCCGTGAGACTGTTCGTGCTAACGTAGAAATCAAGGTGAACGATTGGTTGAAGCTTGGTTCTAACACCAACCTTGCTTATACAAAGAACAATACAACAGCATTTGGCAGCCAGGGCACCAGCTTGTACAACAAGATTTTTGCTGCACGTATGTATCTGCCAACACAGAGCCCATACGAAATGCTTGATGTGGATATGGAGAAAGGTACATTCTCTGGCTATGGTAAGAAACTCCACAAGTATGATGATATGAGTGGTGTCTACTCTCCGGAGTGGCTCTCGGAGTTGCAGCCTTCATACAACGACCGTATCCGTATCAACGAGAACGTGTTCGTTAACCTCAGCCCGATTAAGGGATTGAACATCCGTTCGTCTTTGGGTCTCGACTGCAACGACTACCGCACATTCTATAAGCAGCTCAGCACTCAGGGCGAGGACTATAACATCTTCCCGACTGGTCAGGTGAACAAGTCGATGTCACGTTTCTATCGTTGGACGGTTACCAACACTGCTGAGTACAAGTTTAATGTTGCTCGTGTACACGACTTTACGGTGCTCCTGGGTCAGGAGTCAATGAATGACAAGACTACCGCATTCAGCGCAGGTATGGCAGGTCTTACAGATAACCGCCTCCTCCTTATGTCGCGCGGTGTGCAGGCTTATGCCAGTGTTCCTGGCGACTCTGAGACAAAAGAGGCTCGCAACTCTTGGTTCGCAATGGCTAACTACGCTTACGGCAACCGCTACTTCCTCGACCTCTCAGGTCGTCGCGACGGCTCTTCGCTCTTCGCAGAAGGTCATCAGTGGGCTACATTCGGTGCTGCTGCCATTATGTGGAACGTAACGGGTGAGAAGTTTATGCAGTCGTCAAAGAAGTGGCTTGACGAGTTGCAGGTTAAGGCTTCTTACGGTGTTACCGGTAATGCCAATATCTCTTCAAACCTCGCATTAGCTCTTGCAGGTGTTAGTGGCAACTATAATGGTGTCGCAGGTCTTGGCGTTGTTAATCCGCGCAACTCAGAGCTCTCTTGGGAGAAGGTTAAGACCCTCAACCTCGCACTCTCTGGACGCATGTTCAAGAGATTTACATACAACTTCGAGTTCTTCGACAAGAAGACTGTTGATATGATTCTTGCTGTGCCGGTATCTTATACAACAGGTTTCGGCTCTCGTTATGCTAACGTAGGTTCGCTCTTCAACCGTGGTTTCGAGGCTACAGTAGGATGCGATATCTTCAGCACAAAGGATTTGTACTGGAACGTAAGTGCAAACGTAAGCTACACAAAGAACGAGATTACGAAGCTCTTCAACGGTCAGGACGAGTACGCTATGAGCGACTATACCAAGCTGAAGGTAGGTCACCCGTACGGTGAGTTCTATATGGTACGTTGGAGCCACGTAGACCCAGCTGACGGTCAGAACGTATGGCTCGACAAGTACGGCAACGAGACAAAGGTTTACGATGAGAACAACCGCGTGTTTACAGGCAAGAACGTTTCCGCACCTTGGCAGTTCGGTCTTAACTCTACCACATCTTGGAAGGGCTTGACACTCGAGTTGCAGTTTGCTGGCGTGTTCGGTCGCTCAATGATCAACCAGGAGCGTTACTTTATCGAGAACCCAAGTTTCGCAACACAGTGGAACCAGAGCACAAAGATGTTCGATATGTGGCAGAAGCCAGGCGATGTTACAACAATCGCTGCAGCTAACGCACAGCGCCATATGGATACCCACTTGCTCGAGAACGCAAACTTCCTTCGTCTGAAGTTCTTGCAGCTCTCTTACAAGTTGCCACAGCAGTGGATGAACGCTACACACATCCTCAAGGGTGTTACTGTTTACTTCGCTTCACGTAACTTGTTCACCATCACTAACTATAGTGGCTACGATCCTGAGGTTGACGGATTCTTGTCTGTAGGTAACTATCCTAACACACGTCAGTTCTCATTCGGTGCACAGTTAACATTCTAATATATCACATATAATAAGGAGATAAAGTATATGAAAAAAATATATTTGACATTGGCACTTGCAGTTGGTCTTATGACTACTTCTTGCGAGCTCGACATCGAACCAGTAGGCTACCTGCCTACCGATTCGGCACTTGAGACTCCTTCCAGCTTCAACGCTGCGCGTGCCACACTTTATGCAGCACTCAAGGGCTGCGTAAGCGGTAATAGCTTCATCAACTCTACCGATGTGCAGTCTGACCAGTTCAATGCTATGGCTGGTTTCTCAAACACGCTCGGTGACATGTATCGTTGGGATTTTACAACACAGACAGGATCGTTCTCAAGTGTGTATGGAGGCTATCAGGGGCTCATTTCGCAGGCTAACTTCATCATCGATGGTTATGCAAAGGCTAAGCCAGAGGAAAAGCCCGACCTTTTCCCTAACGGTGACAACGTGAAAGGCACTGAAGGTCTTAAGATTGCACATGCAGCGTTAGGCGATGCTTACTTCATGCGTGCTTATGCTATCTTCGGTCTTTTGGAGTACTATAGTCCCGCATATAGCGAAACAAATGCAACACAGCCAGACCTTGGCGCGTCATACAATTTGCATTTTAGCGAGAACTTTAACCCTGCATCATATCCTGGACGTAACACACTTGAAGAGTCGTACAAGCAGGTTAACGATGACCTCGACAAGGCTATGCAGTATGTTACAACAACTGGTATATACCGCTCTGAGTATGTAACTCTCGACTGTATCCACGCTCTTCGTGCACGTGTAGCTCTGAATAAGAAGGATTACGTGACGGCATATAAGGAGGCTGAACTTGTTATCAAGAACACTACTGCAAAGTATGCACTTTGTTCTTCTGCATCTCAGCTTGTCAACGAGTGGTACTATGATGGTATGCAGTTCCAGTATGACAAGAAGTATAATGGTACTTCGGAGTCGCTCTTTACCCTTGTCTCATCTTCAACATCTGACCTGCCGAGCGCTACCGGTGGTGTTTATCTCCCGAAGCAGATTGGCTCGACACCGGACTATATCCCGACAAAGGATTTGTTGAACCTCTACGATGCAAAGGACTACCGCCGTTCTGTATTCTTTACAGAGGTTAGTGTGGTTACATCTACTGGTGCTGCTGGTCGTGTACAGTGTCTCAATAAGTTTAACAAGGAGGGTATCCTTTGGCTCATGACAAGTAAGGACGAGTCGGCAGAATTCTCTCACATGCCGAAGGTGTTCCGCTTGCCTGAGATGTATCTCATCGCAGCTGAAGCTTATGCACTCGCTCCTACACATGACCTGACAAAGGCTGCCAAGTATCTGAACGACTTCCGCAAGAAGCGTATCTCAGGCTTCAAGGCTGTTACATATACAGATGCTGCAACTCTTCTTTCTGATGTAAAGGATGAACGCGCACGCGAGTTCGTAGGTGAGGGCTTCCGCTTCAAGGATCTCAAGCGTTACGGCATGGGCGTAAAGCGTGGCGTACCACAGCAGCGCGACCTCTGTAGCAACCCTGGTTCTAACACAACCGATCTCAACATTGCTGCAACAGACTATCGTATGCTTTGGCCAATCCCGAAGGACGAGGTTGAGGTAAATAAGAAGTTGAAGCAGAACCCTGGCTACTAATTCATAAAACGAATACGTAACATTTTAAAACAGAACAAATATGAAATATATAAAATTGTTCATGCTGATGGTTGCAGCCATACTCTTCACTGCTTGTAGTGATGAAGAAACCTACAACACAGATGCAACTACTGCCGTGGAGTTTGAAAAAACTACAATGACAGTAATGGAGAACGAGGGACTGATTAAGCTCCCTGTTAAGATTACCGGAAAGCGTAATGGTATGATTCGTCTCACCATCAAGGCAGAGGGCGTTGATGGTGGCAGCGAAGCAGCAGCTAAGGAGAGTGTTAATGGCTCTGAGGGCGACTATTCAATCACAACCAAAACGCTTGTTGTGAAGACCGACACTATTACAAGTGAGGTTATGAACTTCGAGATGAAGGTGATTGATGATAAGATTATGAATAGCGACCGCAAGGTGCGCTTCACACTCAGCGTTGAAGGTGCTAAGTTGGGTGCTAAGAATACTCTTGACGTGAAAATCGAGAACGATGAGCGTACAATTTATGACCTCATTGCTGGTGATTGGTTGATGAGCTACTCTGAGGTGCAGTTTGACAAAGAAGGCAATCCGTTGATGAATGAAGACGGAACTCCGGTTGTGAAGGATTACACGGCAGACGTTACATTGTCTGTAATTGCTGATGATGATTCACCACTTCGCGGTAAGCAGGTGCTTGCTTATACGTCTAAGTTCAATTTCGCTTTGACAGGAAGTGAAGTGCCGTTGTCATGGAGCTTCAACTACTTGTATGATGAGGCAACAAAGAACGGTCAGCTGAATTTCAACTGTACATCTGAGGAAACTGTTTACTCAATCCAGGGCTACGAGTTCTCTTGGCAGGTAGTAAAGAATAACAAGTTGGCTGATGGTGAGATTAAGGGTAAGTTCACTGTTGATGAGAACAACGCTGTTTCGAAGGAGATAACATTCAATCCTAACGATGTACTCTATATCTCTGCTTCGGGCATGTCCATTCCCTATGTTAACCTCAAGCTTCAGAGAAAATAAGACTTAAACTCGTTATTGTGATTTACACATAACATAAACTCATAGGGCGGATTGTCGGGGTTTTAATGACTCCGTCAATCCGCTTCGTGTTTTTTTTAAATCAATTCAAAGATATGACAAAGAAATTTATCGCAATTGCTCTCCTTGCTTCAGCCGCACTGCAAGTTTCGGCTGCAGAGCGCTTGGAGGCTCAGATACGTCAGGCAGCCGCTGCTGCGCTTGCGAAGATGCCTTCTGCAATGCACAAGGTGCGCTCGGCTCAGCCTTTGCGCATACTTGCAAAGAACACCCAACTCACAGTTGTTGGCTACGAAAATGGTGGCTTTGCCATAGTTGCTAATGACGATCAGTTTAAACCCGTGTTTGGCTACTCTGAGACACAGTTTACAACAAACAATAACCCTGGCTTCGATTGGTATATGACAACGCTGAACGCTTCGCTCGAACGTGCAAAGCAGCAGGGACGTAAACTGGAAGAAGCCAAACCGTCGCCTGAATACGCAGCAAGCGTAGGCGAATTGCTTACCACACGTTGGGGACAGGATACTCCATACAACAATATGACTCCGCTCTACACCGACAAGAAGACGGGCAAAAAGAAGCATTATGTTACGGGATGTGTGTCTACCGCGATGTCTATGATTTTGCACTATTTCAAGTATCCGGTGCATGGTGAGGGCGATGTTCGTTACGACTTTGCACCTGGTTCAGGTGAACCGTCACAGACTCTTGAGGCTGACTTTAGCAATACTACATATCAGTGGGATAAGATGCTCAACGAATACAAGGATGGCTCTTATACCGAAGAGCAGGCTAATGCTGTAGCTACTATCATGAAGCACTGTGGTTATGCCGTGAGTATGCAGTACACAATCAGCGGTTCGGGTGCTTTCATCTATGAGTCGTGCCGTGCGCTACGCAAGTATTTCGGCTTTAATAAGCACATAAAGTGCTATAATCGTTCGTTCTTCAATGTAGAAGAGTGGATGAATATTGTTTATCGCGAGCTCAACGACAAGTGTCCAGTGCTTTATGGTGGTCAGAGTAATACTACTGGTGGTCACTGTTTCATTCTTGATGGTTACAATGAGGATGGTGAAGTGCATGTCAACTGGGGATGGAATGGTGACCAGAATGGATATTTCGATATCGCAGGTCTCAACGGTTTTAGCGATGGACAGCAGATGGTAGAGATGCGCACTGCAACTGATACACGTTATCAGGGCTCTGTACGCTCGCTCATTTGCATGAGTGGAAAACTGGATATGACCTATGATGAGAAGACTATCACCGCAAGCTTGGATGGTTATTTGATTAATACCGATATTGATCCATTCTCGGGCTATATTCAGCTTAGAGCTATCAATATCAAAACAGGTAAAGCTTATCTCCTAAAGAAAGGACAGCGACTGGATGGCCAGGATACAAGTAAGGGATTCTGGATAGATGACATTACTGGTTCTGTAGCAGCACTCCCTGCTGGCGAATATCGCGTGTTCCTTGCTGCTAAGGACGACGAAGAAGAGACATGGCAGCCAATTCGTAGCCATGAGGTAGACCATAATAGCTATATCTTGGTTATCAATGAAAACCGTGAGATAGAGTCGCTTGAGTTGGATAGCGACAGTAGCTGGACCGGTATTGAGAGTGTAGTGACAAGTGGTAACACCACACCTGCTGTACGCGGTGTCTACTCGCTTGACGGACGCTATCTTGGCAACGACGTGTCAAAGCTCGGTAAGGGACTCTACATCGTTAATGGCGAGAAGGTTGTGAAGTAAAAAGTTTAGTTCACATTGTATATAAAGCAAATGCTTAACCGGCAAAACGCTGGTTAAGCATTTGCTTTTTTGTTAATCAGTCTTGTTGCTTGCTTGTTCTTCTATTCTTCCACTACATTCTTCTGTATTTCCATATTGTTAAGTCTCCTTTTGAAAAAATATATTATCGTTTTTTTTGTTCTTTCCTATTTTTAGCGTATTTTTGCATAATCATATAGGCTGCACGCAGCAGTCTTACTAAATACAATGCTTATGCAAACAAGATGTCACCTTTCGGTAATCGCCCACAAGTTGGCGGAAAAATACGGCGAACGTCCCGCGTTCACCTATAAAAGCTTTGGCTCTTCTGTTTGGAAGAAGACCAGTTACAACCGCTTCTCACAGTTGGTAAAGCAAGCGAGCAACGCTCTGCTCAACCTTGGTGCGAAGCCGCATGACAAGATTGCTGTGTTCTCGCAGAACTGTCTGCAGTACCTCATTACCGACTTCGGTGCCTATGGCGTGAAGCTTGTCTCTATCCCGTTCTATGCAACAGCCTCTGAGCAGCAGATACAATATATGATTAACGATGCGCAGGTGCGCTTCATCTTTGTCGGCGAGCAGGAGCAGTACGACAAGGCACACCGCATATTCGCACTCTGCCATACGCTGGAGCGCATCATCATCTTCGACCGCTCTGTGCGCATCTCTACACACGACCCCGCAGCACTCTACTTCGACGACTTCCTGAAGCACGGCGAAGGCTTGCCGCGCCAGTCGGAAGTGGAGCAGTTGTATAACGAGGCATCGATGGACGACCTCTGTAACATCCTCTACACATCTGGTACAACTGGCGATTCAAAGGGTGTCATGCTCACATACGGTCAGTACGATGCAGCACTCACAGCTAATGCCGCTGTGGTAGACATCAGCGATAAAGACCGCACAATGCAGTTCCTGCCAGTCACGCACATCTTCGAGCGTGGCTTCACATACCTCAGCTTCTCGGTCGGAGCACACATTATCATTAATACCGACCCACACGAGGTACAGCAGGCGATGCGCGAGACACATCCGACGTGTATGTCGGCAGTGCCACGCTTCTGGGAGAAAGTGTATCAGGCAGTGCTGGAGAAGATAGAAAGTGCAGGTCCGCTGCAGCAGAAACTCTTCCGCCATGCGCTTGAGGTGGGACGTCGCTACAACGTCGACTGCAAGAGCCGCCGCAAGTGTCCGTCGCCATGGCTTGCTATGGAGTACAAACTCGTTGACAAGACAATTCTGCGACTCGTTCGCAAGCAGCTCGGCTTGGAGAACAGTAATATATTCCCAACAGCAGGTGCACGTGTGGCACCGGAAGTAGAACGCTTCGTTCACTCCGTAGGCATCAACATGGTTGTGGGCTACGGCCTCACAGAGAGTCTTGCCACCGTGTCGTGCGACCGCAGCGACAAGCCATACACAATCGGCGGCGTAGGCTATCCGATTCCGGGCATCGACGTGAAGATAGGCGACAACGACGAGGTGCTCCTCAAGGGTCCGACCATCACTAAGGGTTACTATCACCGCGACGCAGCCAATAAGGAGGCATTCACCGAGGACGGTTATTTCCGCACAGGCGACGCTGGATACATAAAGGACGGAGAGCTCTTCCTCACCGACCGCATCAAGGACCTCTTCAAGACATCCAACGGCAAGTATGTAGCACCACAACTCGTGGAGTCGCTCATACTCGTCGACAAGTATATCGACCAGGTGGCAGTGGTTGCCAACGAGCGCAAGTTCGTATCGGCACTCATCGTGCCAGAATTCCGACTCGTAGAGGAGTGGGCAAAGGAGCGCGGTATCGAGTTTAGCTCACGCGAAGACCTCTGTGCCAACGAGCGTGTCAACAAGATGATACTCGCACGCATACAGACCTTGCAGCAGCAGCTCGCACACTACGAGCAGGTGAAGCGCATCACACTCATCCCGCACCACTTCTCGTTGGAGTCGGGCGAGCTCACCAATACGCTAAAGATACGCCGCCCTGTGGTGTACAAGAACTACAAGCAGGAAATAGAAAAAATGTACGAAGAATAATGATCACTTCCGACCAACTGAAAGATGTGCTTGAGCGCACCGATGCCCTCAAGCACTATCTTAATATAGACCAGAAGAAAGTAGAATACGAAGAAGAACAGCTCCGCACGCAGGCTCCCGACTTTTGGGAAGACCCGAAGCGTGCTGAGGAACAGATGAAGAAGGTGAAGACGCTGGAGCGTTGGATAAAAGGCTACGCTCACGTGCGTCAGCTTGCCGATGAGCTGCAGCTCGCCTTCGACTTCCATAAAGACGAACTCGTAACCGAAGAGGAGGTAGACGACGATTATGCCAAAGCCATCGCTGCCATCGAAGACCTCGAACTGATGAACATGCTGCGCCAGAAGGAAGACCCTATGGACTGCGTGATGAAGATTAATTCAGGTGCAGGTGGCACGGAAAGTCAGGATTGGGCGCAGATGCTCATGCGTATGTATATGCGCTGGGCTGAGGCTCACGGACATAAGGTGACAATCAGCAACCTTCAAGAGGGCGATGAGGCAGGTATCAAGAGCGTTACGATGGAGATAGAGGGCGGCGAGTACGCCTACGGTTTCCTCAAGAGCGAGAACGGAGTGCACCGCCTCGTGCGTGTGTCGCCGTTCAACGCGCAGGGCAAGCGCATGACATCGTTCGCTTCGGTGTTCGTGTCACCACTTGTCGACGACACCATAGAAGTATATGTCGATCCGTCGAAGGTTAGTTGGGACCTCTTCCGCTCAGGCGGTGCAGGCGGTCAGAACGTGAACAAGGTAGAGACGGGTGTACGCCTGCGCTACCAGTACACCGACCCCGATACCGGTGAGGAAGAAGAAATCCTCATCGAGAACACCGAAAGCCGCAAACAGCTCGAGAACCGCAACAACGCTATGCGCCTCCTCAAGTCGCAGCTCTACGACCGCGCCATGAAGAAACGTCTTGAGGCGCAAGCTAAAATAGAGGCAGGCAAGAAGAAGATAGAGTGGGGCAGTCAGATACGCAGCTACGTCTTCGACGACCGCCGCGTGAAGGACCACCGCACCAACTTCCAAACCACTGATGTTGATGGTGTGATGGATGGCAAGATAGACGGCTTCATCAAGGCGTATCTCATGGAGTTCCCTGTGAGCGAGGAGGAATAAGAGAGGTGTGCTGTAGATATTATAGAAAACTCTAGATATTCTAGAAGTTCTAGATATTCTATAAAAAAAACAATCAATTAAAAATCAAAATAACTATGAGCCAGAAAAGTAATATTCGTCGCGCAAAGTATGCGGCAGAGCAAGAGAAGAAAGCAAAGAAGGTTATCAAGGGCATCATTTGGACGCTTGTTGTGCTTACCGCAGCGTTCATTGTTTGGTCGTTAACCCAGGTATAATAGAACACAAAATATGAGTGGATTAGAAATTGAACGTAAGTTCCTCATACGTAAAGGCAGCGACTTCAAGTCGGCTGCCTTTTCTCATAGCCATATCAAGCAGGGATATATGCCCTGCCAGACGGCTACAGTGCGCGTTCGCACCCGCGACGACCGCTCATGGCTGACGATAAAAAGCCATAGCGACAGGGCTGGACTCTCGCGCTACGAGTTTGAGAAGGAGATAACGAACGATGAGGCGGAGCATCTCTTCGAGCTCTGTCGTGGCGGAGTGATAGACAAGTGTCGCTGGCTCGTGAAGTCGCCCGACGGGCGCCACACGTTCGAGGTAGACGAGTTCTTTGGCGACAACGCCGGACTTGTGGTTGCAGAGGTGGAACTCGCCTCGGAGGATGAACCCTTTGCAAAGCCCAGCTTCATCGGTGAGGAGGTGACGGGCGACCGCCGCTATTACAACTCACAACTGCTCGTACACCCGTATAAAGAGTGGTAGTATAGGTTGCGGCGTGGGTATGGCAGGGATGCCATACCCTCCTAAGTTGGCTTAGAAGTTCTTTTCAAGAAACTTCACCAGTCCCCAACGCACAGAGCGCAGTCCAAACTGCTCGGTGTGAATGTCCTCCGGCTTAATCCACATACACTCTGCAGCATCGTCGTTGGCGGTGAGCACCGTCTCATCCTCGATGTCACACTCGTAGAACATGTCGAGCGTAGGCAGTTCGATGCCACTATAACGATAGACGTTGGGCAGCGAGAAGAGGTAGTGCACGGCAGTGACATTTAGTCCGGTCTCCTCCATCACCTCGCGCTTCACGCCCTCCTCCGATGTCTCACCAATTTCGGTAAATCCGCCAGGGAGATCGAGTGTACCCTTTGCAGGCTCCTGCTTGCGCAGAGTGACGAGTATTTCGCCCTCGCTGTTCTTGATGATTGCTACGTTGGCTGCACTGGGATTCATAAAATACTCGAATCCGCAATTCTCACATTTCTTACTTCTCACACCATTCTCTACAAAATGATGGCTGCCACAACGTGGACAGTACTCGAACTTCTCTAATGGATGCATTTCTGTTACTATTAATTAATGATTACAAAAGCACTTTTATGTACTGCAATATTACAAAAAAAGTGCTACCTTTGCAAATAAATATTCTAAAAACCAACTTTTGTAACAGAAATGAAATACTTCGCATACCCGATGCGCGGTTCTATGCTTGCGCTCAAGACCATACTTCTCTCAGTGTTTTGCCTTATTCTCGCTGCGCCTGCTCTCGCACAGCGCGCGTTCGACGTGCAACTTTGGCAGAAGAAAGCACCAAACAGCAACGCCTTGGGCGATACCGCATACGTGAAAGTGTTCCTTCCGGAGGAGAAGCGTGCTACGGGGCGCGCAGTTGTCATCTGCCCTGGTGGAGGCTACGAGAGTCTGTCGATGGGGCACGAAGGCACCGACTGGGCTCCGTTCTTCAACGATCAAGGCATAGCAGCCATCGTGCTTCACTATCGTATGCCTGCAGGCAATCCGAAGGTGCCCGTTAGTGATGCTGAGGAGGCACTGCGTTTGGTGCGTGCCAATGCCGAGGCATGGCATATTGATAAGGACAACGTGGGCGTGATGGGATTTTCGGCAGGCGGACACCTCGCCTCTACGGTAGCCACACTCTCTAAGGACGAAGCTAAGCCCAACTTCCAGATACTCTTCTATCCGGTGATTACGATGCTCGATGGCTATTGTCATCAAGGCTCGCGTAAGAACCTGCTCGGCGAGCGTCCACGCAAGAAGGATGAGCAGAAATACTGCACCGACCTTCAGGTGACACGCCTCACACCGCGCGCTTTCATCGCCCTCTCCGACGATGATCATGTGGTGCAACCGATGAATGGCGTCAACTACTACGCTGAGCTTTATCGTCACGACGTTCCGGCGTCGCTACATGTGTATCCTGGTGGCGGACATGGCTACGGCTTGCGCACCAGCTTCCGCTATCACATCGAGATGCTGCTCGATCTGAAAGCGTGGTTACAAAGCTTCTAAATATTGTCAATAAACGAAGTCATTCTGCTTATTTTCCGAAAATAATGCGTAAGTTTGCATATTAAAACAAGCAAACAAGCAATACAACGATGAATATTATGACAAAAAAGGTTGCTGCATTTGCTTTTGCAGCACTTACTGCGCTCGGCTTCACATCATGCAACGAGCGCAAATTCCACGTGGAAGGCAACATCGAGAATGCTGCCGACTCCGTTCTCTACTTCGAGAATATGGGTCTGAATGGTGTACAGACCGTCGACTCGGTGAAACTCTCTGCCGATGGCGCGTTCTCGTTCGATGGCAAGGCTGCCACAGCCCCCGAGTTCTACCGCCTGCGTATCGCTGGACAAATCATAAACGTGTCGATCGATTCTACCGAGACCATCACCGTAAAGGCGAAGTATCCCGCCATGGCTTCCGACTATGAGGTGAGCGGATCGGACGACTGCTCGCGCATCAAGGAACTCGCACTAATGCAGATGCAGCTTCAGCAGCGCATCAACAACATCGCTCGCAACCCACAACTCGGTGTTGATGCCGTTGCGGATAGTGTACAGAAGGTGCTGGAGGCATACAAGACCGACGTGAAGACACGCTATATCTTCAAGCAGCCGATGAAGGCATCTTCCTACTTTGCCCTCTTTCAGACGCTATATGCAGGCGGTCAGCCCGTGCTCATCTTCAACCCGCGCACCTCGGAGCAGGATGTGCGTGTGTTCGCTGCTGTGGCTACCAGCTGGGATGCGTTCTACCCCAACGCCGAGCGTGGTAAGAACCTCCACAATATAGCTATTGAAGGTATGAAAGAGGTGCGTATGTTGCGCAGCAAGGCTGAGGCATCTATCGACCCAGCGAAGGTTAACACTTCTGGTATGCTCGACTTCACGCTCACCGACAATCGTGGTGCACAGCGCAGCCTCTCGTCGCTCAAGGGCAAGGTGGTGATGCTCGACTTCCATGTCTTTGCCACTGGCGAGTCGATGAAGCGTATCATGATGTTGCGCGAACTGTATAACAAGTATCATGCTCAGGGATTTGAAATCTATCAGGTGAGCCTCGACGAAGACGAGCACTTCTGGAAGACACAGACCTCCGCACTGCCATGGGTGAGCACACGTATGGACGACGATTCGCAACAAGTACTCCGTCTCTACAACGTGCAGCAGGTGCCTACGTTCTTCCTGCTCGACCGCAACTGCAACGTCGTGAAGCGCGATGCGCAGATAAAGGATATAGAGGCAGAAATCAAAGCGCTGCTGTAATAGATTGTAAGTGGAAAAGCCCGTACGGTGCTTTTTTCTCTCAAATTGAAAGCATTTTTGACAGAAGTGCTTTCAATTTGAAACTTTGTGCTAATTATTACGAAAATGCCTTGCTAATTTATTCGTATTTGCGTAAATAGTTGTAATTTTGCAGTCGTAATAATCATGGGGCTATCAAGGCTCCGCTTTAAGGTAAAAGGATAAGCAAAATGACAAAGTCGGTAAGATTTACAAAGATGCATGGAGCAGGCAACGACTACATCTACGTTGACGCGCAGAAGTACGACGTGTCCGACCCGTCTGCGGCTGCCATCGCATGGAGCAACCGCCACACAGGCATCGGTAGCGACGGACTTGTGCTTATCGGCAAACCTTATGGTGGTGTTGATGCCGACTTCTCCATGCGCATCTTTAACGCTGATGGTTCGGAAGCGAAGATGTGCGGCAATGCTTCGCGTTGCATCGGAAAGTATCTCTACGAGCGCCGGCTCACCGACAAGACAACGATACGTCTGCAGACACTCTCGGGCGTGAAGATTCTGAAGCTGCATCTTGTTGGCAACGAAACCCCGGAAACCAAGGTGGAGAGCGTAACGGTGGATATGCTTGCACCTTCGTTTCGCGTGCCCGAGCAGTATGACGAGACGGTTGGCGGAGTGCTCACCGTCGGTTCGCGCACGTTCCACGGCACGTTCGTGTCGATGGGCAACCCCCATTTTGTATGCTTTGTTGACGATATCGATACACTCGATGTGGCTCGCTACGGCTCTGCCATGGAGTATGCTACGGCGTTCCCAGAGCGTTGCAACATTGAGTTTGCAGAACTGAAGTCAGATGGCAACATCCGCACACGAGTGTGGGAGCGTGGCAGTGGTATCACCATGGCGTGCGGCACAGGTGCTTGTGCAACAGCTGTGGCAGCGGCGGTTACGGGTAGAGCCTTGCGTCGTAGCATCATCGCCATGGATGGTGGTACCTTACATATCGAATGGAATGAAGCCGACGGACATGTCTATATGACAGGACCGGCGGCTTTCGTTTTTGATGGAGAAATAGAGATTTAAATCATAATTCAGGATTGCATGGTTCTGTGTTCAGCGTACAATGTTCTGCATTTAGCAATCATGATATAAAAACTTAGAGAGTATGGCTTTGGTTAACGAACATTTCTTGAAACTCTCGGACAGCTATCTGTTCGCAGACATAGCTCGGAAGGTGAATGCCTTCAAAGTGTCGCATCCGCAGATGCGTGTTATCAGTCTTGGCATCGGCGACGTAACGCAGCCGTTGTGCCCCGCCGTAGTGGATGCAATGCATAAGGCAGTAGACGAGATGGCATCGGCTGACACGTTCCATGGCTACGGACCGGAGCATGGTTATGACTTCCTGCGCGAGGCGATAATCAAGAACGACTTCGCACCGCGTGGCATACATCTCGACCCGAGCGAAGTGTTCGTCAACGACGGAGCAAAGAGCGACACGGGCAACATCGGCGAGATTGTGCGCTGGGACAACTCTATCGGTGTCACCGACCCGATATATCCAGTGTATATCGACTCGAACGTGATGTGCGGACGCGCCGGAGTGCTTGAAAACGGTCGTTGGAGCAATGTCAACTACCTGCCATGCACGGCTGAGAACGGCTTCGTGCCGCAGATTCCCGACCATCGTGTTGATATGATTTACCTCTGCTATCCGAATAACCCCACGGGAACGGTGCTCTCGAAAGCCGAACTGAAGAAATGGGTGAAGTATGCGCTGGCTAACGACACACTCATTCTCTACGATGCAGCCTACGAGGCATACATCCAAGATGCCGACATACCGCACTCTATATACGAGATACGCGGCGCAAAGCAATGCGCCATTGAGTTTCGCAGCTATTCGAAGACAGCCGGCTTCACCGGCGTGCGCTGCGGTTATACCGTCATACCGAAGGAACTCACCGCCGTCACGCTCGATGGCAAGCAGCGCGTGCCGCTCAACCATCTGTGGGAGCGCCGCCAGTCGACCAAGTTTAACGGCACAAGCTACATATCGCAACGCGCCGCTGCCGCAATATATACGCCCGAGGGCAAGCGTCAGGTGCGTGACACGATAGCCTATTATATGCAAAACGCCGAGCTGCTGCGCGAGTCGCTCACGCAGATGGGCTTCGAGGTGTTCGGCGGAAGAAACGCTCCATATCTATGGGTGAAGACACCGCACGGCATCGACTCGTGGCGCTTCTTCGAGCAGATGCTCTATGCTGTTGGTGTGGTCTGCACGCCAGGCGTGGGCTTCGGACCAAGTGGTGAGGGCTATGTGCGTCTCACAGCCTTCGGAAAGCGTGAAGATTGTGAGGAGGCGATGCGCAGGATAGGGGAGTGGATACGTTCCACTCACTAAATTTATATAACAAGATAAGAATAAAAACAATATAACGACTAAATACCCAACAGACAATGGCAAATTTACGATTTGAGGTTGTAGCCGATGCTTTCAATAAGAAAGCAGTTGAAGTGATCACACCCGTAGAACGTCCGTCGGAGTTCTTCGGCAAGAACGTGTTCAACCGTGCGAAGATGTATAAGTATCTGCCACGCGAGGTGTACGAAAAACTCATCGACGTTATCGACAACGGAGCACGTCTCGACCGTTCCATGGCTGATGCCGTGGCTAAAGGCATGAAACAATGGGCTGACGAGAATGGCGTCACACACTACACACACTGGTTTCAGCCGCTCACCGAGGGCACAGCCGAGAAGCACGATGCCTTCATCGAGCACGACGGCAAAGGCGGAATGATCGAGGAGTTCTCGGGCAAACTGCTCGTGCAGCAAGAGCCTGATGCCAGCTCGTTCCCTAACGGAGGTATCCGCAATACCTTCGAGGCACGCGGCTACTCGGCTTGGGACCCGACATCGCCGGTGTTCATCATCGACGACACGCTCTGTATTCCTACCATCTTCATCTCATACACGGGCGAAGCACTCGACTATAAAGCACCGCTCCTGCGCTCGCTTCACGCTGTGAACGAGGCGGCAACGGCTGTCTGTCACTACTTCTATCCAGAGGTCAAGAAGGTCATCTCCAACCTCGGTTGGGAGCAGGAGTACTTCCTCGTCGACGAGGGACTCTACTCGGCACGTCCCGACCTTATGCTCACCGGCCGCACACTCATGGGTCACGACTCTGCAAAGAACCAGCAGATGGACGACCACTACTTCGGTGCTATCCCCGAGCGCGTGCAGGCGTTCATGAAGGATCTTGAGATTCAGGCGCTGGAGCTTGGCATCCCTTGCAAGACCCGTCACAACGAGGTGGCACCCAACCAGTTCGAGTTGGCGCCAATCTTCGAGGAGACCAACATCGCCATCGACCATAACATGCTCCTCATGTCGCTCATGAAGAAGGTGGCACGCCGTCATGGCTTCCGCGTGTTGCTCCATGAGAAGCCGTTCGCAGGCATCAACGGTTCGGGCAAGCACGAGAACTGGAGTCTCGCTACCGACACCGGCGTGCTGCTCCACGGACCAGGCAAAACACCAGAGGATAACCTCCGCTTCATCGTCTTCATCGTAGAGACACTCATGGCTGTATATAAGCACAACGGACTGCTCAAGGCTTCCATCATGAGTGCCACGAACGCCCACCGACTCGGTGGAAACGAGGCTCCTCCTGCTATCGTGTCATCGTTCCTCGGACGCCAGCTTACAGAAATTCTCGACCATATAGCAACTTCCGATAAGGACGAACTCTTCGACGTTGCAGGCAAGTTGGGCTTGAAACTCGACATCCCAGAGATTCCTGAACTGCTCATCGATAACACCGACCGCAACCGCACATCACCATTCGCCTTCACCGGAAATCGCTTCGAGTTCCGCGCCGTGGGCTCAGAGGCAAACTGCGCTTCGGCAATGATTGTTATCAACACCGCTGTGGCTGAGGCTCTTCAGTCGTTCAAGCAGCGTGTCGATGTCCTCATCGCTAAGGGCGAGGACAAGATAAGTGCTATCCTTGAGGTGGTTCGCGAGGACATACACACCTGCGAACCAATCCGCTTCGAGGGCAACGGCTACTCAGAGGAGTGGGTAGAGGAGGCTAAGCGCCGCGGCTTGGATTGTGAAACATCATGTCCGAAGGTCTTCGAACGCTACCTCGACGAGTCTACAATACGCATGTTCGAGGGTCAGAACGTAATGACACGCAAAGAACTCGAGGCACGCAACGAGGTGAAATGGGAGACCTACACCAAGAAGATACAGATTGAGGCACGCGTCTTCGGCGACCTTTCTATGAACCACATCATCCCCGTCTGCACCCACTATCAGAGTCGTCTGGCTAAGAACGTGCAGAGCATGTTCGACATCTTCCCACACGAGACTGCCGAGAAACTCACCTCGCGCAACAAGAAAATCATCGAGGAGATAGCCGAGCGCACACAAATTATTGAGAATGGAGTAGAAGAGCTCGTTGAGGCTCGCCGCGTTGCCAACCGCATCGAGGACGAGCATCTTAAGGCAATCGCCTACCACGACACCGTGGCTCCGAAGATGGAGGAGATACGCTATCACATCGACAAACTCGAACTCATCGTTGCCGATGAACTTTGGACACTCCCGAAATATCGCGAGCTCCTCTTCGTTCGCTAACCGTCTTAAAGGATGGAACGCTTTTTTTGAACAAGAATATTGCTTCAAATAGCCTTTGCGCTCCTTCATAAAATAAAAATCCTGGTTTCGTTTGGAAATCAGGATTTTTTTATTGCTGTCCAGTAAACAATTCAACTCCCTTATATTGCTTCATGCCTTTCACATATTGCCGCAGCAGAACAACAATATTGCCGCAGCAGAACAACAATGTTGCCGCAGCAGGACAACAATGTTGCCACAGCAGGGTAATGATGTTGTGGTAGCAGACTAATGAGAACGGCGTGGCAGATTAGACAACGGATAGAATGGTAGATGCCTGGTAGATAGGCTGGCAGATATAGCTCTCAGAAGTACATCTGCCAGTCTTTAACATGCTCGTAATGTGTAAGTTACGGCAATACTGGGAGATATGGTAGATTTTTTCGCGTACTGATACTTTACTATGATATATTGCTTCTATATAAAAAAGTTTAGCGGACACTAATAATAGACAATGTCAGTCCTTTGCTCTACCAA
>NZ_JH379418.1:6101-6325 GCF_000235885.1 Leyella stercorea DSM 18206 | reverse complement strand
TGAAAGTAGTCAACTAAAAACGTTAAACTACAGCCGGAATAAAACTCCGGCAGCACCGGAATAAAACTCCGGTAGCACCGGAATAAAACTCCGGTAGCACCGGAACAACACTTCGGTGCCACCGGAACAACAAAAAGCAGCACCGGAACAACACTCCAGTTGTGTGGGAGTTTCGCAGTTTGTTGCCTATGCTTTAGGAAAGTTTTACTTCGATTTTGCCTATG
>NZ_JH379418.1:0-6044 GCF_000235885.1 Leyella stercorea DSM 18206 | reverse complement strand
TTTTACTTCGATTTTGCCTATGTTTTAGGAAAAAGCTGTATCTTTGCAATACAAATTAACGATATAACTATTATGATACACAGACTATTAATCGAAGATTTGACCGAATGGGGCAAACGTAAGAACAGGAAACCTCTTGTATTACGCGGAGCACGACAAGTTGGAAAGACTACTCTTATTGACGAATTCAGCAAGCAGTACGACTGCTATATAAAGTTGAATCTTGAGCAAAGTAGCGATGCCAAGGCATTCGGCATATCAGACAATGTGGCTGAAATATTCCAGTATATATGTCTGCAAAAAAAGATTGTTGCAGACAAAAGCAAACGCACATTGCTGTTCATTGACGAGATACAAAACGAACCTAAAGCCGTAGGACTGCTCCGCTATTTCTATGAAGAAATGCCATGGCTGCACATCGTAGCTGCCGGGTCAAGGCTACAGACACTTATAAAGCAACGCATATCATTTCCGGTAGGACGTGTGGAATACATGTCGCTACGTCCATGTTCGTTCCTCGAATTTTTGAACGCTACAGCTAACGAACCTTTGGCAGAGATGATACGCCAGCTAAACGTCTCGCCTATCTACCACGATATGCTCATAGCCCTTTTCAACAAGTACACACTCGTTGGAGGTATGCCAGAAGCTCTTGTAGAGTATACCACAAATGAGGATGTCTCAAGGCTTTCGCCAATATACCGATCATTGCTTAACGGTTACAACGAGGATGTTGAGAAATATGCAAAGAACGCCAATCAAGTGAACGTGATACGCCACTTGCTTACACACGGATGGACAGAGGCTGGACAGACCATTACGTTCAACCGCTTCGGCGGCAGCAACTACACGAGTAAGGAGGTACATGAGGCGCTTGAAGTGCTGCAAAACGCATTTCTACTCAGTCTCGACTATCCAGTAACAACAGTGAAGGCTCCAGCAATACCTGCACTTACACGACAACCAAAACTGATATGGCTCGACTCTGGAATAATGAATTTCTCGGTTGATATACAAACCGAATACTTACAGAACAGCTCGCTGCTTGATGTATGGAAAGGACATGCTGCAGAACAGATTGTAGCCCAAGAACTACGCATCGTGCTCGACCGCAACTACAGAAACGAACAGTATTTCTGGGTTAGAGACAGAAAGGGAGCCACAGCCGAAGTTGATTTCGTATGGCAGCATAACGCCACTATAGTACCTATCGAGGTGAAGTCGGGCACCAATGCCCACCTTCGATCACTGCATTCGTTTATGGACACAACTGAAGCAACCGGCATCGCCGTTAGGATATGGTCCGGCAAATATAGCATAGACGAAGTGACAACTCCAAACGGTAAAACTTTCCGACTAATAAACCTTCCTTTCTATTACATAGGAATGCTCGACAGGATACTTGACAAATGGCTGATAAATGGCTGGTAAATAGCCGATGTTTGGCTGGTAGATGACATATGGAGGCCGGCTGATTGCCGATGAAGGCTGATAGATGGCAAATGGGGGCTGGTAGATGGCTGGCAGATAACCCTGACCGAACAGCTATCTATCAGCCCTCAACTCTCTGATTTATAACGAACTATGCGTCTGCTGATATTTCTGACACATTTTTTCGCATACTTATATTTGTATGCACATATGTGTTATTGTCTATAGTTATTGTATTCATAAATAATCCTCCATGCATTTTAATACCGCAAATCTACAACATTAAATCCATACGGCAAAATGTTTTCATAAAATGTTAGAAGCTACAATCGTTTGAAAATATAAAAGGGCAGAATTCTGTATATTAGAGCAAGTGATTGTTCATAATGACTTATTTTTGAAATTAAACTTATTCCCACATCGTATCTTTACCACCGTGGCTGTCATGCTCGGTTGGTGCAGATTCTTATACTGCTCTTGATGTTTCGGGGGCAAAGGTATAAAAAAAATGGGATGGGCAAAGAAAATGATGGATTATTTCTGGCTGTATCATTTGTATGATAAACTAAAATACAGTATATTTGCAAAAGAAATTAAACTTTTCTCATAAGAAAAGAAATATGCTATAAGAGTTCATATTTCTCTACATGTTAAATTATTATTGCTGACAACTATGAAATTGAAGACAAAACTCAATGCAATAATATTAGGATTTACAATGATCCTTTCAATGCAAACAGCTTTTGCAGCTTGCAAACTGTCATTTGCTGCTCAACAAAAGAAGGTAGCGACCATTAGCACAAAGAAAGTCGCTGGTGGTAAGAAAAAGGTCGCTGGTGGTAAGAAGAAAATTTATCGCAAGGCTTCGATGCGGAAATATTCCCAAAAGGAACTAAATCAAATTATGCGAACACTTGAAAGGAAGTTTTTGTCGGCAGACAATTCTTCAGCCTGGCGAAATATCGTTGGATTTGGAATAGGAAACAACTCCATAGATGTTTCACTCCGCTGGAACACCAAGGAGAAGCAACAGGAGTTTCGCAATCAGATATACAACTCGTCTGTCATTAAGTTTGGAGACAAACTCGACCCTGTCATAGATAATAAAACAGGAGTAAGCTCTTATAATGGTATTTCCATCAAGGCAGAGAGTCCCTCCTATCCTTTGGGTAGTACAGAAATCAAAATCACTATTACCAACCATAGTGGCAAAGAATTCATGTATGGCGAAGCATATAGCATCACAGCCCAAGGTAGGGATGGTAATTGGTTTATTTTACCAACTGACTGCCTATTCAATGCTATTGGGCATATATTAAGCGATGGTCAAAGCGCCACCATAACTGCTCATCTTTTTCCCGATATTCTGCCAAACAAGCCTGGCATCTATCGCTTCTTTTACGAAGAAAACATAGATGGCAATAAGGTGCTGCTTATGACAACCTTTGAGTTGGAGTGAATAATAAAATATAGCTTATGAAAATACTTTTCAGTTTATTGGCTTTTTTTTGCAGCATGCGTCCATTCCCAAGATGTGGTGGACAAGGTAAGTGTGCGTGTACAGTATCGTGCATTGTATAAACATACGCAGGAGCAAAAGGAAGCGTATGATGATATAAATCTGTTGGATATAGGGAGACATTCGTCTCGGTTTTATAGCCAACGGTTTGAGCAGTTTCTGCATCAGCGTGATTCTGTGAAGAGTGTGAATGCCGACCCTATGAACTATTTGCAGTTCCTGGCAAATACGTTTGGCTCTAAGAAAGGACGCGAGTATGAAGTTTATAAGCACATTCCACAGAAGGGCACTCTCACTTATACGGATGTCCTGCACAATGACTTTTTCTTCTGTTATGAGGAATCCATTCCGATGTTTTCTTGGGAACTTGCCGATGGTGACACTATTATTATAGGTTATCCCTGCCATAAAGCCGTTTGTCAGTTCCGTGGGCGCACTTGGACAGCGTGGTATTCGTTGGACCTGCCTTTTGATAATGGTCCATGGAAGTTAGGTGGTTTGCCCGGACTCATATTGGCGGCTTCTGAAAGCCGACATGAATTCTCGTTTGTTGCTACAGGCATAGAGCAGATGCGGCAAACAGCAACCATCAGCTTTCACCCCAAGCGTTACTTGCGTTCAACTCCTGCCAAGTTGCAACGTCTGCTTGAAGATTACTGGAAAGACCAATGGAATACTACAAACCGCTTGCAAGGCAGTGAATATAGCGAACCGCCTAAGGCACAAAGGACTTTCAATGCCTGCTTAATGGATAAATACGAATAATGATATCCATTAGGGATGTGGCGAAGTTGAGTGGTAAAGGGGTTAGTACCGTACAACGAGTGAAGCGATTACTAAAAATGCGATCATCGCAATAATACTATTGATTTTACGTCCTTTTCAAAGAAAGGTTTCGTGTGATAGTAGTTTAAAGACTAAAAGCACTACTTTTGTACACAATATAACAAAACGTTTAAAGTCACAAATTGTGATTTTGATAATTGATATAAATATGACAGATATAATAGTAAAGACAGAGAATGGCGAACTGGTCACAAATCGTGACCAGTTGGTTGTTGTAGATAATATAGAGTCTCTAATAAAAGTAATTAGAGGACAACAAGTTATGCTTGACCGTGACCTTGCCACACTTTATGGCGTTGAAACAAAGCGTCTTAATGAGCAAGTAAAACGTAATATTAAACGATTTCCAGAAGATTTCATGTTTCAATTGACCAAGGACGAATGTTTAAGGTCGCAAATTGCGACCTTAAACGAAGGACGCGGACAACATTTGAAATACATGCCTTACGTATTTACTGAAAACGGAGTCGCTATGCTTAGTAGTGTTTTACGTTCTGACACTGCGATTGAGGTGAATATTCGAATAATGCGAGCCTTTGTTTCCATGCGCCATTTTATGGTAAACAACGCTTCTGTGTTCAGCCGCTTGGAAACAATGGAGTACCATCAACTGGAAATGCAGCAACATCAGCAAGAAACAGACAAACGCATTGACGAGGTATTCCGCAGATTGGACGAAGGCAACGCAAAACCGAAGCAAGGTGTGTTCTACAATGGGCAAGTTTATGATGCCTATACTTTCGTGTCCGACTTGATTAAGAGTGCAAAGAAACGTATTATCCTTATCGACAACTATGTTGATGAGACAGTATTGACATTGCTTGATAAAAGAGGAAATAGCGTGTCTGCAATCATCTACACTCAGCAGATAAGCCGTCAGTTCCAACTCGACATAGACCGTCATAATGCTCAATATGCACCGATTGACGTTGAAACATTCCGTTTATCACATGACCGCTTCCTTTGTATAGACGATGATGTGTATCACATAGGTGCATCCATAAAGGACTTTGGCAAGAAGTGGTTTGGTTTCTCCAAGATGGAGATACTTACACCAGACGAATTGGTGGAAAGAATCAACAAAGGGTAATACACAACAAAGGGTAATACACTACTATACGTATAGCAGAACATTCTCGTTTGTGGATTGTTTCTCGTACTATTGAATAACATAGAAAAACTCTTAGTCAAAGGGCATCGGGTGAAAAAGTGATTGTTTATACTGTTTCTGGCACTGATGCAAAAGTCGATAACGAGGTTGAAGTGCCTAAATATAACCATTTGGATAAAGAATGAGAATTGCCGTTTTTACTTTACTTCTGCTAACAAATCTTTCGCTCTATGCACAAACCTTCACAGGAAAGGTGAAGGGTAAGAAAGGAGAACTCTTGGTAGGTGCCTCTGTTGTGGCATCGACTGAGAGCAAGTCAACCGTGGCGTATTGTCTCACAAGCGATAAGGGTGAATATAAGCTGACTATTCATAATGCAAAACTATATTAAATCACATGCTCTTTTCTGTAGTCATCTGACAAATCTTGAGGACATTCAAAACCAACCTCCAAAGCTTTCACTTCAGGGGATATGTAATATTTTTCTTTCGTAGAAACCTTTTCCTTAAATTTCTCCAAAAAGGAATTCAATCCTGTCACAACTGCTTCTGATACACTAATATTGTTCTGTTGAGCATATCTGACAATACTATTATATGTGTTATTGTCTATAGTTATTGTATTCATAAATAATCCTCCATGCATTTTAATACCGCAAATCTACAACATTAAATCCAAACGGCAAAATCTTTTCGGAGAATTATTGCTGTTTGGGTTCTCAACAGATTGTTATACAAAAATCGAGTTGGTGAAAATATCTGCCATATCTTCCAGCAACGACACATCTCACTGTGTATCAACAGAATAAAGGCTGGCAGATAAGCGCCGAAACGACTTATCTGCCAGCCTATCTCCCAGCCTATCAGCGAGCACTCGGAGATATCCATTTCTGTTTTTATCCCAACTGGCTTACAATTCGGAAATTTTATCTAAACTTGTAAGCAAAAACTGAAATTTATGATACTAACAGACTCAATGCTCGACGCAGCATTCCAGTGATTTCTGCAAGAAATGCGACATCAAATTGACAAATGCCGACTCTCTACCCGATCTTGACGATATATGCACCTACGTGGTGAATGATATGATGTTTTGGAAACTTCTAATTGTCTTTTTTTAAATAAGGTTGACACCCTA
>NZ_JH379417.1 GCF_000235885.1 Leyella stercorea DSM 18206 | reverse complement strand
TTATTATTGAAGATTCAAATATTCAAATTAAAGATGCAAAATGAATAGAATAGACCGTATTTCTGCTATATTGATTCAGTTACAATCGCACTCGTTAGTGAAAGCACAGCAAATTTCAGAACGTTTTGTAGCATAGACGAGATGCCAAGAAAGCATATCAGAGCAGAATGCAGCAACAAGAACGGTTGGCAATTCGTTACCTCAAAATCGGACAATCCTCCCAATGTCCTTATTATAAAGGGATAAAGATTATATTCCAAAATTACACTAAATAAATGAGAGGGGAATGTATTAAGTTTATTTCCCTCTCATTTAGTTTAGTTAGTTTCCAGAAACTTTATTTTGAGCTTTTCATAGCACGTTTTATGCGATTTGATTCTTGCAAAAGCTTATTGGCTATACTATCTTTATAAGTAGCCATTTCAACCATTTCATGATGATGGCGAATAGAATCCTCGTAGGCAGCAACACGATTTCTTACATCATCTATAACTTTCTCATCTCGGCAAACAGAAAAATGCTTTTCGATGTATCGAACATTGGGGTCGTCAGATGGAAGAACCATCTTCAATGCCCGATATTTCAAATCTGCTACCTCCCAAGCTTGATACTCTCGCCATTGGGCTAGGTTGCCCCAAATGGAGATGACAAGAGATAGAGCCAAGCCTCCAATGAAAAGAAGAACATACTTTGAAGTTGGCTCGAAGCGATGAGTCACTACTTTCTTCAGAGGTGTGTTATCCATTGAGTGAAGTTTGTCCTGCACATTTTTTGATGTGGCATTCAGCTCTTGTTTCACCTGATTAATGGTATCAAACAAGAGTTTGCTTCGCTGTTCATCTTTGCTTGCTTCTTTCTTGGTAAGGTCGGTAAAGATACAGATAGCCTCTCTTAATCTTACCAATTTGTCAATAGCTTCCCCTTCTTTTACAGCCATAGCAAGAATAGCTTTTTCAAGTTTGCTTGTATCAACACTTACAGAGACCGGAGTGCTTTCCGCCTCTGTATTCTTTGGTGAGGCAGAAAGTTCATCGACCTTTTGCTCCAATCTCTCAACTGTGCCGTAGATGGCTTCTAACATTTCTTCTTTCATGTTCGATTCTAATTTTAAGTTTATGACTTGCATCAAAGGCTAAAGCCTCTTCTGCGTTTCTTCTTTTTTTTCTTGGATGATTCATCCTCTGGGAATTGCTCAAAGGTCTGTGCATTGGCAGGAGCAAAAAGTCCTATGGAAGAAATACCATTCCATGGGTTCAGGCTGCTCTCCGACATGAATGGCAACAGCTCGTCCTTGAAACTACCTTGCTCATATTGTTGAGTAGAAATGGCTCTTGCTGATACATGGTTCTCCGTTCCCTCAAATCTTGCATTCAGTTTGCCAAAGCTATAGTCTCGGCTAATCTGCGTACCCTTGAAGCTATATCCATCATTGCAAAAACGGATGCCTTGAACCTTGGTTCGCTCCTTGTCCTTATAGACAAACTCCAAGAGAACACCTCGTTTTGCAAGCCCACTCTTGAACTTTTGCCAGCTATCTGCGACTTTCAAAGCATCATTGACGGCATTGTGAATCTCGTATTTGGCACGTTCCGCATTGCGCAATTTGCGAGTGTTAGTCTTGCTCTTGTCAGTTCCGTAGGTCAGCCCATACTTGGATTTTAGAGCCTTGGTCACTTGCTCATTACACCTGTAATCATTCCTGTCTGATATGAGCTTGCCCTCGTTATTGATGCGGTTATACACGATATGACAATGTGGATTGTCGGTGTTGTGATGCCTTACGATGATGAATTGAGTATCTTTTATCCCCATCATCTGCATGTATTCAAGGGCTATCTTAGCCATGGAATCATCCGTCAAACGTGGCTTGTCCCCGGGCTTGAAACTGAGTGCAATGTGTCCCACAGGCTTCTTAATCCTTGGATTTAGCTGTCTTTGCAGCTCAAAACTTTG
>NZ_JH379416.1 GCF_000235885.1 Leyella stercorea DSM 18206 | reverse complement strand
GCAGCAAAGCGACAGCGCCGCATCCAGTTTCATCACCGGGGAAAGCGATTGCCGCATCCTCACGGTGGGCAGTATCATAGATGTTCATACCGCTATCCATACAGGAATAGGTATCCACGTAAAAAATAGCATCGGCACCTATATCATTACGGAAATAACCCACGTAGCCGGTATGGGTGACAGTTACCAGAACTATTTCACCGCACTTCCGTCCTCTATTCCCACCCTTCCATGCCCGGATGTACCTCTGCCTGTTGCTCATACACAGCAGGCCGTGGTTGTCAGCAACGAGGACCCGAAAAAGTTAGGCCGCGTCCAAGTCAAGATGAACTGGCAGACCGGCCCGATGCAAACCTCGTGGATACGGGTGCTCACTCCTGACGCAGGTACAAGCGACAAAGTGGCCACAAACAGAGGATTTGTATTCATACCCGAAAAGGGAGACCAAGTCATGGTGGCATTCAGATATGATGACCCGAACCGTCCGTTTGTACTTGGCAGCTTATTCCATGGAAAGTCAGGCACCGGTGGCGGCAGTTCAAACAAAACAAAAAGCCTGACCACCCGCAGCGGTTGTACCATAACGCTTGATGATGAAAAAGGAAGTGTTACCATTGCAGATCCGACCGGAAGCACAATCATCTTGAACGGTGACAATACCATCACCATTGATGCAAAGGACAAAATAACCATCCATTCCAAAGAATTGGAGATACTTGCTGATGAAAAGATAAGAATTGAAGCCGATTCAGAGGTTGAGGTACTTGGTAAGACATCCACTTTTGAAGGTAAGTCCGAGGCAAAAATAAAAAGTGATACGTCCATTAAGGAAGAGGCAGCTACGATAGATATAAAAGCATCTGCAACACTGAAAGCAACGGGAGCAACCGTTGATGTGGATGGTTCTGCGATGACAAATATAAAAGGCGGTTTACTTAATTTTAATCCATGATAAACAACGAACATAATCCGATAGCCATAAGAATTAGCAACGTACAGGACTTATGGATTGAAAATCGGGAGAAATTTCCCGATGCAAAGATTTATTGTCTCGTTTGCGAACCGACTGATTATCAAATTGTAGAAGGATTCATACGGCTTGAAGCCTCCGAACATGGCTGCACGTCGGATATAATTGTCGGTTTCAAGGCTGACTATGATGATAAAACAGACTTTTATAAGTTCTTGATAAAAGCATGGATAGATTCGTTTTCCATGGATGTAGAGAAAAATCCCGATTGGGATTGGGCGGATTTTTCTTCATTTAAGTCAGAGTTGACATCTGTCAGTTCTTTAAGTGCAGATAAACTACGAGACTTGTATATTCGTCTTGTTACAAGTTTCAAGACATTTGTCGGAAACGACAATCTACTCGGCATAACCCTCTTCATATCCCGCATTGGCGATGTGGAAGCTCTGAATGAAGTAATAAAGGACATTGCCGAGCGACTGCCCGCAGGGGTTGCGCTTATTCTAATTGACTATAAAAAGAGAGAAGTCTATGATAT
>NZ_JH379415.1 GCF_000235885.1 Leyella stercorea DSM 18206 | reverse complement strand
GCCAGGATCAAACTCTACATTGTAAAATATTTCCTACTGCTGACAACTAAGCCGAACTAAGCCTTTTTAAGGCTAACTAAGCATGTTGAAAGCATTTGTTTGTATCTGTTCAGAACGAGCTTCCTTTTATTATTGAAGTTTTAACCTTATATAAGATTAACGGTTCGTATTTTACCCAAGTCTGTGCATTATAAATAATGTAAGACTTGCTTCTTGTACTACTTGTCTGTTTATGTAAATCTTTTCAAAGAACTCTTTTCTTTCGCTTCCTACCCCGACGTTTATCTCGTTGTTAGCTCGATTATTTCGTTTGATACAAACTTTCGCCATGGCATAACTGAAGCAAGCTTCGTTCTGCTCATTTGGCTTATCAAGTTCGTTCTCGAAAGCGGATGCAAAGGTATAACAAAAAACAATACCGTGCAAGTGTTTTGACGAAAAAGTTTCAAAAAAGTTGAGTTTTTAGGCTCAATTTGACTTAAATCAACGAAAACGGGCGGTTTTCGAGGGAAAACAGTCATAAACGAAGCGTATTTGCTTTTTAGAGCGTTAAGCCCTGTATCACACAACTTAGCTTTGAAACAAGCTGCTGTTGACTTACGCCTTCTTTCACCACTATAAATATAGTGTCATCACCGGCTATTGTGCCAAGTATATCTTCAATATGTCCATTATCGATATTGTAAGCAATGGAGCTGGCGTAACCAGGACGTGTACGAATGACCCCTATATTACCAGAGAAGTTTATAGACAGGAAACCTGGCATACGCATCATTTCAGAAGCTAAACGTGGGGATGACACACGTCGATACATGGTTTCATTGGGCAGCACATATACGTATTTGCCATTCATACTGGCTGCCTTAGCAACCTTTAACTGTTTAAGGTCGCGACTGAGTGTTGCCTGCGTCACTTTAAATCCTTCGCGCGCCAAAGCATTGAGCACTTCTTCCTGACTGCCGAGATCATTACTCGATATGAGCATTTTCAACATCTCTATTCTATCGTTCTTTGTCTTCATTATGGTATTTTACGTTATTATCAAAATGCCAACTCTACCTTTGTACGGACTCCTTTTATCTTTGCATTTTCTGCCATTTTCATCACTCGTTTTGCTACAGAGCGACTGACTGCTACGTAGGCATAACGCTCATAGACATCGATTTTACCTATCTGCGTACCCTCAAGTCCGCATGTTTTACAGAGAAATCCGAGGATATCACCCTTCGATACCTTATCCTTTTTGCCTTTACCTATATATAATGTAGCCATGCATGGCTGCGGAGCTGCGCCCTTTGCTGGCTGCAAAGGATGTTCTGCAGTCTGTTCTTTCACATATTCGGGCAGATGTTCCTCTGGACCTAGTATGATAAACGAGCGACCGGTTGCATCCCAGCGGCCTGTTCTACCTATGCGATGTACATATTCATCCTCACCTACGGGTAGATTATAATGAATAATATTAGCCACGTCAGGAATATCCAGTCCGCGTGCAGCGAGGTCGGTTCCGACGAGCACGTTGGTCGAATGGTTAGCGAAGCGATACACTGCTTCCTCGCGCTGACGCTGATCGAGTCCGCCATGTAACGCGCTAATTACAAATCCTTCAGCCGAGAGAAACTTTGCCACACGTTCTACCCCATCGCGATAGTTGAGGAAAACAATCGACTGCTCGCTGCCAAATTCCATGAGCATCTTCAGCAGTGTCTGCAATTTATCCTTCTCTGGCGACTTCACCGTGAACAGACTGATACGATCGGGTGTCTGCTCCTCGCGGTCAAGAAAGTCGACACGTTCCGTTTTGCCCATGCGCACGAAGCGTGGCATCTCCTCGGCGTCGGTAGCCGAGAGCAGCACCCGTCGCTCCACATTAGGCAGACTCTCCACCGCAGTCTGCATTTCGGCGCGGAATCCCATGCGTAGACATTTATCGAACTCGTCAAGCACAAGCCAGTGCACATCGCTCACCGAAAAGTTCTGCTTCGCAATGTGGTCGTTGAGCCTACCTGGCGTTGCGAATACTATCTGCGGTTTGAGACGCACCACCTCGCGATGCTCGTCCATTGTGGCGCGTCCGCCGTAGAGTGCTATCGGACGCAGACCCGTACCCATACTGCGGAATACCTCACACGACTGTAATGCGAGTTCACGACTCGGCACGATAACTACCGCCTGTATCTCGTCGAGTTTAGCATCGAGACGTGTGGCGATAGGGAGCAGATAAGCGAGCGTCTTACCGCTACCTGTCGGCGCGAGCACAACAACATCGCGGTCGGTGTGAAGAATAGCTGAAAGAGTTTCCTCCTGCATAGCATTAAGCTCTTCAATATGGAGCTTGGCGAGAGTGGTGGTGATATCCATATATATAATAATGTATAGTGTATGATTTAATAATTGGGAAATGTATATTATTTGCTTCGAATAATTGCAAAGTTAGTGTTTTTTGACGAAACTACACCACTATTAGGTGCATAAAAAAAGCGACAACCGATAATCGATTGTCGCCTTGTCGGGATGACAAGATTCGAACTTGCGACCCCTACGTCCCGAACGTAGTGCGCTACCAACTGCGCTACATCCCGATTGCCGAATGAGACATATCTCAAAAGCGAGTGCAAAGATACATACTTTTTTCGTAATACGTGCAAGTTTTCACAGAAAATTTTATTAGAACGCGCAAAATAGAACTATTTGCACTCATTCCGCATAAAAAGCAGCAAAAAACTTGCACAGTAAAATTAAAATGCCTACCTTTGCACTCGCTTAAGAAAAAGCACAATGGTGCCATAGCTCAGTTGGTAGAGCAAAGGACTGACATTGTCTATTAATTGGCCTTGTGTCCCCGGTTCGATTCCTGGTGGCACCACTTACAAAGAGTCATTCTTCGGAGTGACTCTTTTTTTGTATATATACGTGCCATAGCTCAGTTGGTAGAGCAAAGGA
>NZ_JH379414.1:2167-5296 GCF_000235885.1 Leyella stercorea DSM 18206 | reverse complement strand
GTATGCGCTAAATTAATTCCGCCAACGGGTTTCTTCCTAATAAAATACATCTATTGTTGGATTTAGATACATTGAAACGTAACAAAACCCTCCGTAAACCAACATTGAATGCTGTAAAAATAGGTACAAAGGTAGATGTCTCTGTACTCAAATTGTTGACACATATAGCTTTAGGACTAACCTATCTTATAATGGTGGTCTTTGTTGGTTATATGAAAGGCATTTATGGCTTAATGCTTTTAATGACATTTATATGGGGATTTATGGGAATCGGTGTCTTATTCCTAAAAAAGGGTCTGATTAGCGATAGATTGTTGTGGTGTTTTGATTTTTATTTCAAGATGCCCTTAATGTTGGTATTACCTTATGTTGTCTCGTTATTTGTATCTTGTGGTATTCCTTTTGCTGTATTGATTGGGCTAACATGTTTTACTCAATTACCTATATCGTATGCAAATATGATTTTTTGCTCTTTGATTATAGGGTCTTTCACTATCGTTTATGCAAATAAAATTTTTACAAGGTTTATTCTTATTTGTATCTATGGTTTAGGAGAGCCAGAAAACGAAATATACCCAGCAACTTATAGGGATAGAAGAATAATGTACTTACGAAAAATACTGATAGACAAAAGTTTGGTAAATATGATGGTCTTATTGATTTATGTTGTGTTTTTAATTTCAGATACCATGCTGTTTTTTCAATGGCGTACTCATATCTTTACTATGGATATAAATGATGCTGTTAAAAATTCGTTTATTGTATATATAGCATTCAAGGGCTTTGTTGCAGCAAAGAGTAATGTACATTATTCTTTAAGAGACATAGCCCGTGTAATTGAGGATTTGTAATCTATGCATTTAGCCCCAAGATCCTAATTTGTTTATAGCAAAATTTCATTTAAATGGATTTGAAAATTACTTACAAGATAAATAGAGGTACTTATGTAATGCAAGGTAGAAGTTAGGTATTAGTACACTTTTGCACTTATCTGCCGAATATGGTATTACAATCTATTACTACAGAACAGAGCGGTACAAAATGTGTTAGAAAATCTTATCATTGATTACTGCTAAAAAGAAAGGTGCTCGTTTTGAGCACCTTAACTATCATTTGTTGTCGATATTAATCGTTGTTTATCACGACTTATTTTCCCGCGCAAATAATGAATGTCATTGATTCTCAATCGGTTAAGTGCTGACGTGCTATTTGTGAGCCGCTTTCCTTCTGAATGAAAAGGATGTTGATTATCAGCTACTTACGATTTCCGTATTTTCACTTGGTTTCACTTGATTTCATTCATTTTGTATATCATATATCTTCACAAACACCCATTTTTAGGGATTGAAGATTTAACATATTTAACCTTTGTAAACACTCAAAATCTGCATTTTCGTGCTAAAACGTGGTTTTTTATCATTTTTGAGAGGTCGGCTTTTATCTGAATAAATCTGCCATCGTCAGCTGGCATTGGATGTCATCAGAATAGCCGCCCGGCGCAAGTCTATAGGAGGTGATCATCGCGATGAGTACCGTTTTCTTGGTGCCTGTTTCCCTGATGAAGGTCTCCCTTCGGTTGCGGATGCGGTTGTCCTCTTCTTCTGTAATAACGTAAGGGGCGCTGGTATATTTCATCTCACAGAGATTAATTGTATCGTCATTTCTGTCGATGAGCATATCTATCTGTGCTCCCTTCGTCAGCGTCTTGCCAGTAACTGGGTCTTTCGGTCCCTTATATGACCAGGAATGAACGCTGCTCACAACGGCTGAGAAGCCGAGGGCTGCCTTGATCTGGTTGACGTGCTGCATGCAGACACGCTCGAATGCTCTTCCTGCCCAACCGTAATGGATGGATGAACCTGCGGATGAAGACCAGAAATGCTCATCGCCATTGGTGTTCTCCGATATGAAATCGAAGTAGAATAGGGTGTAGTTGTCTATGAGCTGGAAGGTCGCATCCTTTGTCTTCTTGCCTATGGCGGTGAACTTGCGGATGAAACCGCATTGCTCCAGCTCCTGCAGCGCTTTCGAGAAATCTGCATTATCCGTGTATCTTCTGCAAATATACAAAAATATGCCGATAAGTCGTGGAAATGTATCAATATTTAATAGATTTCCACGACTTATCGGTATGTTTTGCGATTTTTATCCTAATATATGGATGAGTTTCCCCTCTCCATTTCGTATAATTATTCGTGCATTTCAGCAACAATGAAATCAATTCTCAGCCGACTTACCCAGACAGTGAGCGGCACAGACAAGGAATTCTTCAATGAGCAGGAGTTGAACCAGTTTGCTTCATTCTATCTTGACAAGTGGGATGAATTTTCCGTGCCATCCTCGCCTTCCTGGGCGCATGGTGGCATGGAGACGGACGCAACGATTTCAGACGAGACCGATAGTCTATTGTTTTTCTGATGAAACTCCTTCCTTGTCTTAGCCATTGCTTCCGTAGCCCTATCGTGGGTTTCTATCAGCAATGGGCTTTTGTGGTATTGCACAATCTTGACCCCGACTGAGTTGTGCCTTTTCTTTTCCTCGATGCATTGAATAATCAAGTCTGGATTGGCTCTCGCCTTCCTCCCTCGCGACTCGGCAGAGATTGCAAGCGAGCTTGCATCTTTGCTCTCGCTGCTCGTTCGGTTGGCTGATTTAGCCGTTGGAGTCTTGTCAAAGTTCTGAATATAGGCAGCGTTGGTCAGGAAGAGAATGTCGGAACCTTCCGGTATTTCCTGCATTACCTTCAACATGAGGGTTAGCATCATTCGGAACTCTGTGGTGTGCAAGTCGCTGATTACATCACGGCTGATGATGTTGCCGTTATGCTCAATCACAACGGCTGCACCACCAGCTCGCTCTTTATGGCCATAATCACATGAGCCACCTATCCAAACGTAATATGTAGAAGTATCTTGTGTCATAATTATTTTATCTTCAATGTCCGCAGATATTCCTTCTACTCGGGCGTGATTCTGTAGCTCTCGATGGCCTTCTGTATGGTCTTGTTGTGCGTCCAGGGAGCAAGGCTGCATTGCTCAATGTAGGGAATCGCCTGGTCCCATTGCTTGGCAAGGGCGGTGGCGAAGAACCAGGCTACCATCATTTTTACGTAATACTCTTCGCTCCTTA
>NZ_JH379414.1:0-2157 GCF_000235885.1 Leyella stercorea DSM 18206 | reverse complement strand
ATTTTTACGTAATACTCTTCGCTCCTTACAGAGGCTGGAATTTCAAGATACTCTGCCTTGAAGTCTTTATCCAGGTAATAAGACATAAGTGTCTCTATTCCAAAGCGACAAGTATAAACGTGTGACGATTTACTCCAAGTCTTGATCTTCGCCAATAGCTCCTCCTTGTGTTTGGCAAACACCTTCGGAGACATGATGTCGCAAACAGCCTAGTTGTCCACGAAAGGCAGGAAGGTGTCTGTAAGACGAATGCATTCCTCGTAGTCCTTTACCTCAGAAATGAGGAGACCGTGAAGCATGTTCTCATCGTAGTATTCGTGAGGAAACTGATGAAGGAAATCCTCACATTCTATCTGCTAATTCAGTAATGAGAGAACCTGTACACGCAAGAAGGACGTTGAAGGGCTTAGTTGCGGATTTGAGGTTATAATAAAATAAAGGAAGCAAGCATAATCGTTAAGTTTTACGATATGCTTGCTGTACTGTATGGTGAAAATTATGAAATTTCATTCAATAGAGCATTCTCCTTTTCTGCAATCCTTTTTACAAACTCTTCATACGAATCACAATCATCTCTTGATATAGCCAAAGCATATAAATACATTGTGCCTAAATAGCTTTCCTTATGCATCTTTTGAGAAATAACTTTATTGCTGTCCCCCATATAAGGGCATATAATGCCACCTTTAGGTGCTTTAAGTCTGTACATATATGCCATAATCTGATGGACATCATTGCGGTCAATATCAAGGCCGTTTCCATTTGTGGCAAGTCTTTTGTATTTTGCATCAAGAACGACATCATGTTTCCAAAAATCTGGAAATCTTTGTCCTCCATGTTCAAAGAGATAGATAGCTCCTGATCCTAACTTGTTTTCGGGATGTATAAATCCTTTTTCACACAAGAGAGTGTTTAGATATTCTTCCCACAACCACGCTCCATCAAATAGGATTCCGTAAATTCTATTGTCATCGGTTCCATACTTTATTTCTTCATGGCGAAGAATCTGAATACATAGTTTTTGTAAAGCTGTGTATTCCTTATAAAAAGGATGATAGCAAGGACGTAGGTTGTCCTGTATAATCTTTATTCTTTCTGTATGATTGTAAGAAGGAGTATATGAAACTATCTTCTTAATGCCGTCTTCAACAGTCTTGTCAGACGATAAGATTATATCACCAGAAGGTGTTGTCTTTATGTATTCTATTGTATGACGAATAAGTTCTGTTACCGAATTGTCAAAGCTGAATTCTCTTGTGTTGTATGCGACAGTTCCTCGGAAAGGAATATTCTCCCTAATATGGCGACTTATGTCTATCGTGCCACGTACGTTAGCGTCGTTGTGTTTGAATCTTCTGTATTCTTTGTATATACCTTGACGCATAGCTTTTTTCAACATAGCTGGGAACATGTAGACAAGAAATTCGAAAACATTATCTTCTGATGATGTATAATCCAAGTTGAAAATGTTGAATGAAAAGACCTTCTGTAGCATATAGTGTAGAAAGAAATCGTGTTTCTGATTGTCAAAACGTGAATAAATCTTCAGTTGTTGGTTCTTGCGTCCTACAAACCCCATTATATTTCCAGACTTTATTCTGACAAAGTTTTCATTTTCTGCATAGATGTCAACAATCGTACTATCGCCAATTCTGTCATCAGTATCATCTATGCTCAATGGAAAAACAAGCAGATGCTCATTCTCATCACATAATTGTCTGATGGACTTGTTGCCAATAGAAAGTAGGTCTGCTACATCATGAAGAGAGCAGACTTTTCCTTGATAGTTATTGTCTTGAATTGTTATCATCAGTCAACAATATCTATAGTTTTTCCGTTCAGCGAATCAAAGTATATGTTCTTAAATTCTTCTACTTTTGCGTCTGCATTGCTATAACCACGAAGATATTCTTTGAGGAGAATTTCAATGTGCATATCCCATAATGCGGTAAAATCGCCATTATAGTGTTCTTTATCCAATTTCAAGAAATAAGCTGGTCCTATTTGGTAAGCGGAGCCAAGACCACGAGTTTTGGAAATCTCTTCATTCAACGCATTCATGACCCTGATAGCCTTATCACAGGTATCATGGTCGAGCTTTTCTGAAAGCATTTCCAGACGGTCTTCTTGTAGTTTAACGTTTTTAGTTGACTACTT
>NZ_JH379413.1:72645-89788 GCF_000235885.1 Leyella stercorea DSM 18206 | reverse complement strand
GTGTCAAAGAACTTCAACATCGACTATACCTCATCTTTGCAGTTTACGGCGACAGTGCCCGTCAGCATCGGCAAGTGGTATAATGCCAACTATGTGCTCACGTGCTATAAGGACCGCTACAAGAGCAGCGACTGGTATGGCTACTCGTTCGACCGCAGCA
Organism: Leyella stercorea DSM 18206; assembly: GCF_000235885.1. GTDB lineage: Bacteria > Bacteroidota > Bacteroidia > Bacteroidales > Bacteroidaceae > Prevotella > Prevotella stercorea. The sequence continues at coordinate 89,628 of NZ_JH379413.1, read as the reverse complement.
AGTGGGCTACGATGCTCAACCTCTCCAACACGTTCACCTTCTCGCGCAAGCCTATGGTGGCTCTTGATGTCAACGCCTTCTTCCGCACGCCTACCATTGTCGGTCTGTGGAACTACAGCCGCCAGTGGAATCTGGATGCGGGTTTGAAGTGCCAGTTCCTGAAGAATCATGCCGTAGTGGCGCTTAACGTGTCGGACATCTTCGAGAGCGGTATGCCACTGCTGAAGGAGAAGTTCTATACACAGCGTCAGACTACCGACGAACGCTTCTACCGCCGCAGCATCTTCCTTTCGTTCACGTACAAGTTCCGCAACTTCAAGGAGCAGAACGCAGGAAGCGTCGATACGTCGCGTTTGGGATATTAAGCAAGGAGCAAAAATCTTAAAAAACAAAGAATTATGAAGAAAATGTTATTAACGGTGCTTGTATGTCTGATATCGGCATTGGCAAGCGGCTCTGATGGCACGGGAGTATTAGGTGAGAGGGTTTGCAAGGATGTAAAGCCGTTCAGCGCATTAAACATTTCAAATTGCTGTAACGTGGTCTACGAGCAGGGCGACGAATATAAGGTGAGAGTGGTGGCAGAAAAGGCGTTGCTGGATAGCATTGCGGATATAGCCGACTGCAAGGTGGTGGGCGGCATGCTTGTCGTTTCTGTCAAGAACGTCAATGCCGGGTTTCTATCCTCGCTGGAGAGGGTGGACTTCAAACATGGCGAGGTGTTTGTCAACGGAGTGCCGTATGTACGTGTTAGGAAAGAGGTTACAGTATATGTAACAGCGCCGAACATAAACCGCTTCCTATGTCAAGGCAATGGTAGTTTGAGAGTCGACAAGATGGATGCAGACAACGTAGAGTTCTTTGTGTCGGACGCTGGTAGTTTGAGAGCCGACAAGATGGATACCGATAACGTAGAGTTCTTTGTGTCGGGCGCTGGCAGTGTAGATATAAAGCAGCTGAATGCAAATGATGCAACGTTCCATGTGAGCTGTTCGGGTAGTGGCTTGGTTGATGTGCGTTGCACAGGCACGCTGTTGTGCAACGTTTCGGGTGCAGGCAGCATTGAGTTCTCAGGCACAGCGGCTAAGTTCGATAAGATTGTGTCGGGCTGCGGATCTGTATGTTGTAGTGAGCTTCGCTGTTCAGATAAAAAGGTTGTTGGCAAGAACAAGGCGTGCAGCGAAGGCGAGCGTCTTGTGTTCGGAGATGTAGAATAGAGCATAGTCTTTATAAATTTTGCAAATCAAAGAGAATTTATGACACATACTACATTTGTAATATTATATATTGTACTCAATATCATTTATTTGTATATTCTTGGTTTAGCAGGAAAAGATATTAAACAAGCTATACAATTACGCGACAAACAATGGTTTATAATATGTATTATACGTGTGATAATCATTCTGTGTGTCATTGTATGGTTCAACTATGCATACTATAATAAACTATAATCGTATTTGCGAACCGCATCTTATGAAGGCGAAAAAATTTACCATATCTACCAGTATCGTCAATACACCGCTCATTATCAGCAACATAAAGGCTGGCAGATAGGCTTGGAAACGAGATATCTTCCAGCCTATCTTCCAGCCTTTGCTTGCTATCTGCCAGTAATAATAACCAATATGTGTGTTTAAATCGGGGTGAAAGGCATTTTCCATAAAGGCTCATCCTGCCAACCGTTTGGAAATCCCATTGCATGCAAATCTACATTCGGATATGCTGAAAACAGTTTAAGCAATGATTCTCTTAAGTCTATACATGGAGATATGGTCTTGCTCCATGTACCGTAGATAGCTGGCAATACGAAAATAGCTGATATTACTTAGTTGTAGCTTAGCAGTCGCAATATCATCTATTATCAATTCTCTGTTTTGGAGCAAGGTTAATTGTTCGTCTATGTTTATCGGTTCTTTGTCGTAATACATATACTCATATAAAAAGCGAAGTCCCACCGTGGTACGCATCGTTGAGAGGCGTGGTGGGATTTGTTGCTGCAAAGATACAAATAATTATTGAGAATCCAAATTTTTTATGAAAAAACACTCAAAGAAACAAGATGGGGTTGTGATGCAAATCACAACCCTCTTGCTTTGTATATGGTTTCCTTTGCGGCGTTTATCTCCTGGAACTTCTTCTCGGCAGCCTTGCGCACATCGTCGCCGAGCGTAGCCACGCGGTCGGGGTGGTGCTTCAGTGCCATACGACGGTAGGCAGCCTTCACCTCGTCGTCGGTAGCTGAAGGGGCGATGCCGAGCACCTTGTATGCGGCTTCGAGGCTGTTGCCACCCGAAGAGAGGTTGAGCATCGAGCTGAGGTCCTCGGCGGAGATACCGAGACTGGCAGCCACGAAGTGCAGGGCGTCGATCTCGCTCTGCGGCATGGTGCCGTCGGCTTGCGCTATGAGCACGAGGAAGTTGAGCAGTTGCAGACGCTGCGAGTAGTCCATGTGCTGCGCTATCTCGGCGCACGACTCGCGTATGATGTTCTTGAACGCAGCTTCGCCCATCTGCTTCTGACGCTCGAAAAGGCGCAGGAGTATCTCTTCGCCCTCGCGCACGGCTATCTCGCCGAAGTTGCGGCGCAGGAAGTTGCGCACAAGCTCCATTTCGGAGTGCATCACCCTGCCGTCGGCTTTCATGATGTACGAGGCGAGCACGAGCAGCGAGAAGAGGAACGAGTTGCGCTGTCCCTCATACTGCTGCTGGGCTGAATAGCCGCCGTATGTGTTGCTGTTTCTGTACGTGCCGTTGTCGAACGTGTTGTCGGCGTTGTTGCTAAAGCCTTCGGTTCCCTTATCAAAGAGCCAGCCTATGGCGTAGCCGGCAAGTGCTCCAAGCGGTCCGCCGTTGATAAAGCCGAGAAAACCGCCAATCCATCTTCCAATTCCCATGTTTTGTTGTTTGTTGTATTAATAAGCTTTCTGTATAAATTTGTCTGTTTCTGCTTCTTCCATGCCGCTCTCCAACAACACCTGCTTCAGGTTGGCATAGTTGCGGCGGAACGCTTCGATGCGCTCAGCTGCCTCTTTGGGGGCGTAGCTGATGGCTACGCCTGTCGACTCCATTGTGCCCAACTGCTCGTTGAACACGAAGCCCGGCGTGCGACTCTTGACGGCTACGCATCCCTGCTGTATGTGGCGGAACTTGCCGATGAGTCCGTCGGCAACAGGCGCGGCGTTCTTAGGGAACGCTATGGTGACGGTCTTCTCCTTCGCGCAGTCGGTATCGGGTATGTCGATGAGCACTGAGAGGTTGTTGCCGTCGTACGTGTAAGCCGTCTCTGTGCCGTCTATCTTCACGCTGGCGGGCACAGTCGATGCCACCAGTTTAAGTGTGTAGCGACGGTTGGCAGGCATGTCTTTGTACGTGCCTTTGCGTGCACCGATGGTTACGGCTATTGTGCTGTCGTTGAGTGTGCGCTTGGTGAGTAGCGTGGTGGCGTACTCGTGGGCGTAGTGTTTGTCGTTGCCGTTGTCCTCGTAGAGCGTGAAGCTGCTGTCGCCCTTGCCCGGATATACGGCTACGGTTATCGGTTCGCTCGTGCTGCTGAGGTTCTCCACCTTGCCGTATTCGGGCAGAACAGAGCCTGCCTTTACGTAGACAGGATATTCGTCGAGCTGGAATTTGCGCTCAACGGTCTGTCCGCCACGTAAGAGCGTACCAGACGAGAGCTCGTACCAGTCGCAGCCCGCAGGCAGCCACACCTGTTGTATGGAGATGCCGTCGTGCATAGGGCTTGTGATGGGGTAGACAAGCACATTGTCGCCGAACATATACTCGTTGCGGTTGGCGTAAGCCTCCTCGCTCTCAGGGTAGTCGTAGTACATCGGGCGACAGAGCGGCAGGGCGTCGTCGTAGGTGCGTCGTGCCATGCTATATATATAAGGTGCGAACTGGTAGCGCTGGCGAATTATGTCGTGCAGGATGTCGCGCTCGCGGTCGGCGAACACCCACGGCTCTTTATTGAGTCCGGCATCCTTTGTGGAGTGGGTGCGCAGAATAGGGCTGAATGCACCGAATTGCATCCAGCGTATGTACATCTCGGGGTCGATAGAGTGGGCACCCATGTGTCCGCCCATGTCGTGGCTCCAATAGCCGTAGAGCACGTTAGACGCTGTAGAGTTGAAATAAGGCTGGAAGTCGAGCGATTTCCAGCTTATTATGGCATCGCCCGAGAAACCTATCTGATAGCGGTGGTTGCCCAGTCCGCCCCAACGATGGTAGAGCATAGGGCGCGTGTCGCGGTTGCGCTCCATGTCGGTGAACGTAGTGTAGTTGATCCACCACGTGTTGCTGAGGTTGGGGAACTGTTTGTCGTTGCCCCACTGCTGCCAGTCGAGCCACCAGAAGTCGACACCGTCCTTCTCCATCGGGTGCAGCACCTTCTCGTACCAGCCCTGCATGAAGTGCTTGTCGGATGCTGTCCACTCTATAGTCTTCTTCGTGGCAGGGTCAATGCCCATCCACTGTGCCATCGCCGGGTAGCAATCCTCGTCGGGTTTTATGCCGTCGGCAGGATGCAGGTTGAGCGTGGTCTGCAGGTTCTGCTGCTTAGCCCACAGCAGGAAGCCCTTAGGCGAGGGAAACAGGCGTCGGTTCCAGGAGTAGCCTGTCCAGCCGCCACGTGAGGGTTCGGCATAGTGCCAGTCCATGTCTACGACGAGCACGTCGAGCGGAATGTCGTAGTTGTGCATCTTCGTGACGAGGTTGCGCAGCTCGTTGTCGCTATACGTCCAGTAGCGCGACCACCAGTAGCCGAAGGCGTAGCGCGGCGGCAGTGGCACCTTGCCCGCGAACTCGGTATAGTCGCGCAGTGCCTTCTTGTAGTCGTGTCCGTAGGCGAGGAAATACCAGTCCTGTGTCTTTCCCTCGTTCGGTCGGTGGTTCACCCACTGCCAGTCGGAGTCGTCGAACACATATCCGTTGGAGTCGTCGATGAATGTCCATCCGTTGCGCGAGAGGAGTCCGTCTTCGAGCGGCATCTTGTGCGAGTCGAGGTGCGTGTCACCATCGTAGCCGTCGAGTGTGCGGTAGGTTCCCTTCAGATTGGCATCGTCTTTCAGTCCCGGATGCCAGCTGAACGAGGTGGTGTATGGGTTGTTGGCTTTCTGCTTGCCGTCGGTCTTCCGCTTCGTCTTCGTTGAAGAGATGCGAAGATTCTTCTCGTTGAACATTCCGCTGCCTTTGGTGTACGACAGGACGAAGCGGTCGGTAGATATAGTGACGGTTTTCGGCGTGTTCTTCACCTTGTATGCTGCGGCAGGGTAGCTGCGGTCTACGGCTATGAACGACTTGCTATCAAGAAACTGTCCGTCGGGCGTGTATTCCATGCGTATTGCTCCGTCGGTAATCACGGTGAAGCGCACGTTCTGGTCCTGATAGGCGATGTTCTGGTTCTGCGCAACGGCGCACGTGGCTATTGCCGCAAGTGCTGTTGTGATGATGTTTCTTTTCATAATTGTATGTGTTTTATAGTGGTTTTGTTTGCTGTTTATCGGTGGATTGCGTCCGCCGTCCGATCAGATTGCGTTCGCCGTCCGATCAGATTGCGTTCGCCGCCCGATCAGATTGCGTTCGGTGAACGATGACTTTTGCTTTGTTTGCCAGTCAGTCGTTCGCTATGCTTTCATAACTCGGGATGTCCTGCAGGAAGTTGTAGTTGCGCTTTTCGTAGTCTATTTTGCAACAGTAATGCTGTAAACCGTTGCTCACCACAAGGTAGTCTACGTGTAGCAACAGGTTGTACGCTGCAATCTGCTCAAACACCTTCTGCGTTATTTCTATCGTAGGCGCCTTGTATTCCATTATCATACGCGGCTGCAGATGGCGGTTGTACAGCACGCTATCGGCGCGCAGTTTCTTGTTGCCGATGCTGAGGCTCATCTCGTTGGCCATGAGGGCAGCAGGGTAGCCTTTGTGCTCTATCAGATAGTGAACGAAGTGCTGGCGCACCCATTCTTCGGGTGTCAGTGCCACGTAGCGATGGCGCAGGACATCGAAGATGCGAGGCTGTTCTTTAGTGCCCGACAACTTTATTTCGAAAGATGGTAGGTTTAATCGAATCATTTTTGTAATTTTGCTATCTGCAAAGATACAGTATTTTGCGTATTTTTACACCTTATTATATTATAATTATGGCAGAAAAGAAATCATCGGTCACATTCGAGACCATTATGCGCGACCTCAAAGCCAAGAAATACGCTCCAGTGTACGTGCTTATGGGCGACGAGTCGTACTATATCGACCGAATAACCGATTACATAGCAGACAATGTGCTTGATCCCGACGACCGCGACTTTAATCAGACGGTTGTGTTCGGCGCAGACACTACGGCGGCGCAAGTGGTAGACATGGCAAAGGGATACCCCGTCATGCCGGCTGCGCATCGCGTAGTAATCGTGAAGGAGGCGCAAGGACTGAAGTCGCTCGATGCTTTGGAACGCTATTTTGAGAAGCCTTTGGCGTCTACGGTGCTTGTTATAGCCTACAAAAATGGCACTATCGACCGCCGAAAGAAGGTTGTGGGCAAGGCGGAGGCTGTTGGAGTGGTGTTCGAGAGCAAGAAAAAGCGCGATTATGAGCTTCCGGCGTTCATCGAGGCGTATCTGAAGAAAAATCATGTGGCAATAGATACGAAATCGGCTGCGATGATAGCTGAGCATATCGGAGCCGACCTCAGTCGACTCATTTCGGAACTCGACAAGGTTATGATCTCGCTTCCGGATGACGATAGGCGAGTGACACCGGATGTTGTGGAGCGCGAAATCGGAGTGAGCAAGGAATTTAACATTTTTGAACTAAAGACTGCTATCATAGAGCGCAATGTGTTCAAGGCAAACCAAATTGTGAAGTACTTCGATAAAAATCCCAAGGCAGGGTCGCTCTTTTCGTGTCTGCCGTTGCTCTATACCTACTTCCAAAATCTTATGGTGGCATTCTATGCACCCGATAAAAACAACGACAATAACCTCGCTGCATTTCTGGAACTAAAATCGGTGTGGGGATTGAAAGACTATAGGGTAGGGATGCGCAATTTTAGTGCAATGAAGACTCTCCAGATTTTAGCCAAAATAAGAGAAACAGATGCCAAAAGTAAGGGTTTAGACAGTCTAAATACCTCCACAGACGACCTGATGAGGGAGCTAATCTTCTTCATTTTGCACTAAAATAGCTGGTTATTGTAGCTGTTTTTCTCTAAAATAGAAATTCTGAAAGACCTTATTTTTTAGCCTAATTCCTTACAATTCATAGGAGTTAGGCTATTTTTGTGCCCTTATACGTGGCTGTTTTTTGAGCTGCTTTTATCCTCGTTCGTATTTTTTCAGAAATGCAAAAAATCGCTATTTTCAACACTTCGATATTCACGTTTCGTAAACCTTAACATAAAGAATTGCATATTTACACACGTAAATTGTGAGTAAATACATGTTTGTAAAGTTATAAAGGCGCAAATAAATATGTAAATGTAAATCGTATAACTTTGTGTATTTGTGCTTTGAAATTCACAAATCCATACTATACAAGTGTGATAATGATATTAATGCGAGTCGGATAAATTGATGTAAGTGCTTGAAAAAGTGTACAATAATACTTTGTGTTACACAAAAACTTGCTTGTTTTTGTGAAATACAGGCGTATCTGTGCATTTGCATATTATTTGTTTGTGTATATGTGCTCTGTAAGTAAAATAAAATCAGTTATTTAATACGAAATGTTAAACGTATTCTTATATATATAAAATGTCCCAATTCAGCAATGTGTGTCTACAAATCTATAAAACATGAAGTAAAATATAATTTATAACATTAGCTTTGTAAATGTAAATAAAAATATTGATATTAAAATATTAATTTGAAAGTTTGTATATCTCGATTTATATGTTTAACTTTGTAAATGCAACGAAAAAGCGACCAAAAAGCACTTTTGGGGTATGTCTCACGTAAAAAGTAACTATAAAATGAAGGATAGAATTAAGAAAATTATGGAGATGCAGCGAACCACTCAACAGGATTTCGCTGATCAGTTGAAAATAGCTCCAGCTACTTTGAGTAGTATTTTCACTGGACGCACTCGCCCTACTCTGGCTATAGTTGATGCGATAAAGAGTCGCTTCCCGCAGATCTCTACCGACTGGTTGATGTTCGGTAAGGGAGACATGCTCGTGAAGCGTGATGAAGAGGCGGAACAATCGAATGGTGAAAATGGGTCGGAAAACGACCTGTTGATTGATTACGATTCGGCATCAAAAACAGAACAAAATAACGCCGACAACTCACCTGTTAATCAATCCATACCAGACTATGCTATGAAAAGTGGTGATGTTGCAGGTTTCGCGATGAAAAGTTGCGAGGTGAAGCAGCGTCGAATAACCGAAATACGTGTTTTTTATGACGATCAGACCTGGGAAACGTTCGTGCCGAGCGCAGGTTAAATAACATTAACTGTTTTCTTGTAATAATAATAATTTGTATCTTTGCACCTTACTAAATATAATTGATAAAAGTGCTTGCGCACATTAATTAAAAGGTAGCATAAACAAATATTATATAAATATTCAATGAAACAGTACAAATTAGTGAACAATGTGCTTGGCTGGCTCACGTTCTTCGTGGCAGCCTTCGTATATTGTTCTACGATTGAGCCGACAGCCAGTTTCTGGGACTGTCCTGAATTTATTACAACGGGTTACAAACTCGAAGTAGGTCATCCGCCAGGAGCACCTTTCTTTATGCTTACCGCAAACCTGTTCTCGCAGTTTGCGAGCGATCCGTCGCAGGTTGCGCGTATGGTGAACACTATGAGTGCTTTGCTAAGTGCTACCACTATCCTGTTCCTGTTCTGGAGTATCACGCATCTTGCGCGCAAGCTTATTCTGAAGGATTGGAGTGAGATGACTCTCGGTAAGCTTATTGCCATTCAGGCATCAGGCTTGGTAGGCGCACTCATCTACACATTCTCCGATACATTCTGGTTCTCAGCAGTAGAAGGTGAAGTTTACGCCTATTCGTCAGCATTCACAGCTATCGTTTTCTGGCTTATCTTGAAGTGGGAAGATCACGCCGACGAGCCTCACAGCGACCGCTGGCTTGTGCTTATCGCATACATGACAGGTCTGTCAATCGGTGTTCACCTGTTGAACCTGCTTTGTTTGCCAGCCATCGTACTTGTCTACTGTTATCGACGCTTCCCGCACATCGAGCTTAAAGGCTCTTTGCTTGCTCTTGTTGGCTCGTTCGTGCTCGTTGCAGCCGTGCTCTACGGTGTCGTTCCGGGCATTATCACCGTAGCCGGATGGTTCGAACTTCTGTTCGTGAACACCCTCGGATGTCCGTTCAACACTGGCGAGATAATCTATATAGTGCTGCTCGTAGCCATTGTCATTTGGGCTATCTATGAGTCGTATGTTGACAAGAGTTTCAAGCGTCAGAACATCTCGTTCGTTCTCTCGGTAGGTATGCTCGGCATACCGTTCCGCGGAATGACCTGGGGTGCAGGTATCTTGGGCTTAGTGATACTCGTAGCTCTGTATTTCGGTTTGAACTATCGCAAGAAGATAGGCAAGGACCTCGTTCCTGTGGTTACTGCACGCTTCAAGAATACCGCTCTGCTCTGTATGCTGATGCTTATGATCGGCTATTCGAGCTACGCTGTCATCGTTATCCGCTCGGCTGCTAACCCTCCAATGGATCAGAACTCGCCAGAGGATGTGTTCACACTCGGCTCTTATCTGAGCCGCGACCAGTACGGCGACTCGCCGTTGCTCTATGGACAGGCTTACACTTCGCAGGTAGCTTACGACGTTGATGGCAATATGTGCGTGCCGAAGCACAAGGAAGGTGCTGCTATCTGGCAGCGCAAGGAGAAGGCTTCTGAGGGCGAGAAAGACTCTTATTTCGTGGTTTCGCACAAGGATAAGCTCATTTATGCTCAGAATATGCTCTTCCCGCGTATGCACTCGTCGGCTCATGCTGGAGCTTACGAGAACTGGATGGGAGGCGTTGAGGGTACTCAGGTGCCTTACGACCGCTGCGGCGAGCCTGTGATGGTGAAGATACCTACTCAGATGGAGAATATTCGCTTCTTCCTCTCTTATCAGTGCAACTTCATGTACTGGCGCTACTTCATGTGGAACTTCGCCGGACGTCAGAATGATATACAGGGCAACGGCGAGCCAGAGCATGGCAACTGGATTACAGGTATCTCGTTCATCGACGACTGGATGCTTGGCGACCAAAGCAAAATGCCAGCAGAATTGAAGGCTAACAAAGGACACAACGTGTTCTACTGTCTGCCTCTGCTGCTCGGACTCATCGGTCTGTTCTGGCAGGCTTGGCGCGGTCAGCGCGGCATCCGCCAGTTCTGGGTAGTGTTCTTCCTGTTCTTTATGACAGGTCTTGCCATCGTGCTCTACCTTAACCAGACTCCGCAGCAGCCACGTGAGCGCGACTACGCTTATGCGGGTTCGTTCTACGCATACGCCATTTGGTGCGGTCTCGGTGTGCTGGCTATCTACGATATGCTCAAGAAGAAACTCAAGGGCAATGATGTAGCCGTTGCAGGCGTTGTAGGCGTAGCCTGTCTGTTCGTACCTATACAGATGGCATCGCAGACATGGGACGACCACGATCGCAGCGGACGTTACACCTGCCGCGACTTCGGTCAGAACTATCTGATGACATTGCAGGATAAGGGTAACCCGATCATCTTCACAAACGGCGACAACGATACCTTCCCACTCTGGTACAACCAGGAGACGGAGGGCGTGCGCACCGATGCGCGTGTCTGCAACCTCTCTTATCTGCAGACCGACTGGTATATCGACCAAATGAAGCGTCCGGCTTACGATTCGCCTTCTGTGCCTATCACATGGCCGCGTATAGACTTCTGTTCGGGTACTAACGACTACATTGAGGTTAGACCAGCTATGAAGCAGCAGCTTCTCGATTTCTACCGCGAGTATCCGAAGGAGGCGCGTGCTGCTTTCGGCGACGAGCCGTTCGAGGTGAAGAACATAATGAAGTACTGGGTGCGCTCTAAGGACAACGACACGCATGTTATTCCGACCGACACGCTTTACATCACTATTGATAAGGAGGCAGTGCGTCGTTCAGGAATGATGATGGCAAGCGACACCATCCCCGATCGTATGGTTATCTCGCTTGCAGGCAAGCGTGCTATCTACAAGAACGATATGATGATGCTTGAGATGCTCGCGCAGTGCAACTGGGAGCGCCCGTTGTATGTAGCTACAACCGTGGGTTCAGACAATTACATGAATCTCGGCGACAACTTTGTGCAGGAGGGCTTAGCTTACCGCATTACTCCGTTCAATACTAAGGCACCAGGTGCAAAGAACTTCGACACAGAGAAAGTGTATAATAATGTGATGAACCGCTTCAAGTGGGGCGGACTCGACAAACCAGGACTCTACATCGACGAGACTGTGATGCGTATGTGCTACACCCACCGCCATTTGCTCGCTCAGCTTGCTATGCAGCTTATTGCTGAGGGTCAGAATGCAAAGGCAGAGAAGGTGCTTCGCAAGGCAGAGAAGGTGCTCCCCGAATACAATGTGCCATACACATTCTTGTCTGGAGCGGCTGATATGGCTCGCGCTTATGCCCTTATCGGCAAGAAAGCGGATGCTGCACGCATTCTTAACAAGGTGTGGGCAGACGCAAAGAGTTATGCCGACTACTACTTGCAGCTCACAGGTTCGCGCTTTATGATGTCGCAGAACGACGTTCTTCGTCAGCTCTACATCATGCAGAATATCGCTGACATAACACAGGCTTGTGATCATTCGCTCGCCGATCAGCGTTTGAAGACAGTTAATGCCCTCTATGCTGTATATCAGGCAAAAGGAGGCGCACCGTACGACGGAGAATAAATAGGTAATAATGTTTATAGAACAACCATCAATATGGCTTCGATGGCTCTATCCGAGAGCGTCGTGGAGAATGGATCATAATGACCATTCGGTGTATCTCACGTTTGATGACGGACCGATACCCGAGTCGACACCATTCATTCTCCAGACGCTGAAGGAGTTCGGAATACACGCCACCTTCTTCATGGTGGGCGATAACGTGCGCAAGTATCCCGAGCTCTACAAGCAGATAGTGGCTGACGGACACCAGGTGGGCAACCACACGTATCATCACTTGGGAGGATTTAAGCATCTTACCAGCACATACGTGAAGGACACCAACCGCGCCAACGAGCTGATAGGCTCCCACCTGTTTCGTCCGCCGCACGGCTGTATGAGTCACGCCGAGTATTTGTGGCTGCGTCGCAAGTATCGCATCGTGATGTGGGATCTTGTGACGCGCGACTACTCAAAGTGGATTACTGCCGATGATGTGGTGGAAAATGTGAAGCGTTACGCTCGCAACGGCTCAATCATCACGTTCCACGACTCGCTGAAGAGTATCGAGAAGTTGCATACTGCTTTGCCGCGTTCGCTGCAATGGCTAAAGGAGCAAGGCTATAGCTTTAAGGTTTTCGACTAATAGGAACTGCAGAACTATTTGATATTATGACAACAACCATAACATCTGAACAAATAAAAGCCGAGGCAGCAAGTCTCGGCTTTTTTGCTTGTGGCATAGCGAAGGCGGATGCCGTGGAGCAAAGTGTCGTCGATAGCTATCGTCGTTGGATAGCCGAGGGCTGCAACGGCAGCATGGCTTATCTTGAGAACTATCCCGACAAGCGTTTCGATCCGCGTCTGCTTGTGCCTGGTGTGCGCAGTATTGTGTCGGTGGCACTCAACTACGCCCCATCGCGCTGTATGCCCTCAGATGCGCCTCAATTCGCATCGTATGCCTTGGGTAAGGACTATCATGATGTTGTGAAGCAGAAGCTCTCCCAATTGGCAGAGCGTCTCGGATTGGAGTTGAACGATCAAATACGTGCTTTCTGCGACTCCGCCCCCGTGCTCGAACGTTATTGGGCTGTGCGTGCCGGATTGGGTTGGATAGGGCGCAATCATCAACTCATCATTCCTCGCGCTGGTTCGATGTTCTTTCTTGGCGAGCTGTTTCTGCCCGTAGAAGTGGAGTACGACGAGCCGATGCACTCACGTTGTGGCACGTGCAACCGCTGTGTCGAGGCTTGTCCTACACAGGCGTTGCAGCGCAATGCTGATGGTGAAACCTGTAAGTTCGACGGTAGGCTATGTCTGAACTATCAGACGATAGAAAATCGTGGTGATATTCCGGAAGAGCTTGCTTCAAAGCTCGCTCCTTATATATATGGATGCGACCGTTGCCAGTCGGCTTGTCCGTGGAATAGGTTCGCTGTGCCCAATACGACCCCCGAGCTGCAGCCTTCCGACGAATTGCTTGCGATGAAGCGTGAGGACTGGCTCAAGCTTACGGAAGAGGAATATCGCAAGCTGTTCAAGGGTAGTGCGGTGAAGCGTGCGAAGTATGCTGGGCTTATGAGGAATATTAAGGATGCGTTGGGGTGAGGGCTTTCTGTTGGTTGGTGCATCGTTTGGTTGGTTGGTGCACTTGAGACAAGTGCACCCCCTGAGGGTGATCAGTTGATTCGTGCTATTCTGATGCCCACCTGTGACGGATGTTTCTGCATGTAGTCGTGCAGTGTCATCGGTTCCTCCACCACCTTCTTGTGTATCTGTGATGCGTTCAGCATGTGCAGTCCGTCCTTGTGCCACACGGCGATGCCGATGTGCGACGTGTCGAGTCCCTTTTTCTTTGTTATGATGGCAATGATGTCGCCGTCGTGTATCACCGACCGCAGCAGTCTGGTGTTTTTGATGTCGCCCTTCGGTATGTACATATATGTCTTGCCCGACAGGCATTGCTCCATTTGGGCTATCGGCTTCACCATTTCAGGATTGTTTTTCAGCATCGGGTATGCCTCCGTATGCGTACTCATGAAGTTGATGCGGAGCGTTTGTCGGGTGTTGAATGGTGGGTTTGGGGTATTCACTTCGCGCACGAAACCCTTCTTAGTGTTCTCCTCTATCCACTCTGTGAAGTAATGCTGACGCGTAGGGTAGGACACCGTGCCGCCAACGTAGCGTATCATACGCAGGAAGTAGAGATAGTCGGCGTAGGAGGTGCGGTTGTTCTTTACGCACTCGTACACGGCGAGCACGTTTTCTACGTATGTGGTGCAGTCGAGCTGGCGCAGATTGACCACAAGACTCTCCTTTGGGTTTACCTCCAGCGTCTTTGCCACGTATGGTATGCCCAGAAAACCGCGTGCTATATGTAGCAGCAACTTCCGGCGCTGTATGTCGGCATTGGTTGTCGTTGGCATAGATGTGCGGTATTTTTGTGCCTTTGCGATGTGTTGCATCACGCGTGCGCTGTCGTTCGTCGCAGCATAGCACTGCGTGGTTAGCATTGCTGCGGCTATTATTGTGAATACGATTGATTTCATGCTGTTTGTGTTTAATGTATAGTGTTACTTCTTCCTGTTGAAGTTAAATCCGAAGTATATGTTCAGACTTCCGAACATACTATTCGTTGAAAATCGTGGCTTCTTGTAGTTGTACGAGTGTACGATGGCGCTCATGCCGGCGAACCATCTCATGTTGTTCCACACGATGCCGAAGCGTCCCACGCCGTCGATGTTGAAGTTGTCCATGCTGAAGTCGCGGAATGAGAGCACGTCGCTGTTTTCATTGCCAGTAGCGTTCTTGTAGCCTAACGCCATCGACAGTGAAGCCGCCGCCAACCAGTTGTGAGCGAACGCCCAGTTGTAAGCGTATCCGCACGACACGGAAAGGTCGGTGTATTTTATCTCCTTCATCTTCAGGTTGCTGTCCATATATCGTTCCGCCACGTCCTCGCCCAAACGGTTGGCAACGGTGGTGTAGAGTTTGTCCCAGTCGATTTTCAGCGAGTGCTTTGTATAGCCCAATCCGCAGAGCCACGAACCGCTTGAGCGGCGTTGTATGGTGCTCTGGCTGAATGCGGCAGGGTAGGAGAAGCGCCGATGATTGAAGATGTAGTAGAGGTTGAAGCCCTTGATGCCTACGTTGATGCCGTCGAAGTCGATGTTCTTAAGTGGGCGCGTGTTGATAGAGTTGTTAGAGTCGAAGCTGGCGTACGAAATCTTGTAGTTGCTTCCTGTTTTGCGGTAGAACAGGTCGATGCCAAACATGCCAGTGTACAGGCTCAAGTCGAACTCCGTACTTCTACTCTTTTTACCCAATTCGTTGAAGTCTACGGTGTAGCCGAGGAACAGCCAGCGCCAACCGAAGTAAGGCCCGAACTTTATCTTCGGTTCGGGGGCAAATGTGAAGTCGTTGCCCTGCGAGCTTGTTATACGATAGCGTTCGTAGGTGTTGGTGTTCTGTATCATCGCTGCATAGTTGTACTTCTGCGGTTCGATATAGGTGGTGTCCACGTCCGAGAACCACTCGAACAGACGCACGAATGCGTTTCCCACCTTCTTGAAAAACGGTGTCTTCTTTTGCGGTGAAGGCGTTGTGATTGAGTCTGTCGCCAACGTGTCGTCTACTACGTACGTAGCGGCAGAGTCAGTTGAAGCCACCATGCCGCAGCTGTCGGCAGGTGTCTGTGCTGAGGTCTGTATGCTTGCGTGTATAGCAAGGCAGAGTATGACGGCGTATAGTCTCATTATGTATCTATGGATGTTGTAGTTTAAGTATTACAGTTTGCCCAAGATGCGATCCATTACCCAGTTTACGGGCGTAGCACTCACGCTTGTACAGGTGCAGATGCCAGTGCCCTGTAGATGCTCTATAACGGCTTTGATGATAGGCAGTTGCACGTATGGCGGATTGGGCACCACGATGCTCGTTTTCCCATTGCTCGTCACGAGCTGTATAGGGTCGTAGTTGTACACCGAGAACGAGAGCATTCCCTTCTCGCCAATCACCTCTATGCAGTCCTCCTTTGCGCTCTTGTGGCCCACGAAGCACCATGAACCGCTGCCCGGCAGTCCGTTCTCGAAGTAGAAGCACGCACTTATCGTGTCCTCCGCCTTGTACAGATGCGCACGATTAGAGCAGTAGCCATGAGCACGTGTGATGATGCCGAATATCTCCTGCAGCAAGTCGAGCTGATGCGGTGCAAGGTCGTAGAAGTAGCCTGCGCCAGCTATGTCGGGCTGCAGACGCCACGGCAGGTTGTGCGAGTCGCTGTAGTCGAGGTCGCGTGGTGGCACCGAGAAGCGTATCTGCACGTTCGTCACCGTGCCGATCTCGCCCGAGTCTATGATCTGCTTCACCTTTTTGAAGTAAGGCAGATAGCGACGATAGTAAGCCACGAAGCACGGCACGCCCGTTATCTCGCTGATGCGGTTGATACGTGCGCAGTCCTCGTAGCTCGCTGCCAACGGTTTCTCGATGTACACAGGCTTGCCCGCCTTCATCGCCATGATGGCGAAGGTGGCATGACTCGACGGTGGCGTAGCGATATATACCGCTGTCACCTCCGGGTCGTCGATGAGTTGTTGTGGGTCGGTGTACCATCGCTTTATGTCGTGTCGCTTGGCGTACGACTTCGCTTTCGCTTCGTTGCGGCTCATCACCGCCACAACTTTCGAGCCGGGCACCTCGTTAAATGCTGGTCCCGACTTCTTCTCGGTCACTTCTCCGCAACCTATAAATCCCCAACCTATCTGTTTCATGTTCGTATCGTGTTTTATGAGTCAAAAATTAAACCGGTGTCTGTCTCTCGGTGTGTCTTTTCTGATGTCGCAGCCCTACTTTTGTCATCGGATTGCGTCCGCCGCCCGATCGGATTGCGTCCGCCGTCCAATCAGATTGCGTCCGCCGTCCGATCAGATTGCGTCCGCCGTCCGATCAGATTGCGTTCGCCGTCCGATGACTTAACGTGAACTTTTTAACCGTAGGAGGCTACGGCATTCTTGCCGTAGCCATAGCCAATATCCGTTGCCAATAGCCAATATCCATTGCCATTGCCAATAGTTGTAGCGATTAATGGCTACGGCAGGAATGCCGTAGCCTCCT
>NZ_JH379413.1:30186-72635 GCF_000235885.1 Leyella stercorea DSM 18206 | reverse complement strand
GGCAGGAATGCCGTAGCCTCCTACAGTTAGCCTTTCGTCGCAATTCTGTAGTTTTGACATGCCCGCTTGCAATAGCTGCCTATTTGTTTCGCTCCAGCCAATCGTCGATAAGCATACGTGCCAGACTCAGTTTCTCGGGTATCGTAGGCAGCGAGTGCTTGTTGAACCATCCGCCGCGCGAGAGTTCCTCGTCCTGTAGCTTCAGCTCGCCGCTCTCGTATTCGGCGAAGAAGCCCACCATCAGTCCGCAAGGGTAGGGCCAGGGCTGCGACTTGAAGTAGCGCAGGTTCTTTATAGTGAGTTGCGTCTCCTCCATCACCTCACGTCTGACCGTCTCTTCAAGCGACTCGCCCGTCTCTACGAATCCGGCTATGCAGCCGTAGAAGTCGGTCTTGAAGTTGCGCGCGTGCACCAGCAGCAGGTCGTCGCCGCGGTTTATGAGCACGATGATAGCCGTGGCGAGCTGCGGCCACACTGTCTTGCCGCAGTTGGGGCATCGCTTCGATATGTCGGTGTTCATCTCCATCGGCGCACCGCATACGCCACAGAAGCGCGTGTTGCGGTCCCAGTAGAGTAGCTCCTGCGCCTTGCCTGCCTTTAGATAGAGCGGCAGCGGGAGTTTGTAGAACGATTGGCGCAGTCCGCACATCTCGTAGCGTGGGTCGCCCCCCACCTCGTCGATGGCGAAAGCCTTCACCGGGGTGCCGTCGTCCATAGGCGAAACGTTAAGGATGTGAGTGTCTGATGTCACGCCGATGGGAGGCTGCTCGCCACTCGGAATGGTGTGAGTGCCGTCGGCGCGTCGTTCCAGAAGCACGTCTCCACGACAGAAAACAAACCAGTATGCCATATAATGTGTGTTTTAAAATTGATGTTAGTGCTACAAAGTTACTGCTTTTTATATAAAAAAAGAATGAAATCTTGTATAATCCAAAGATTTTTGTACCTTTGCAATCACTAAAACCTTTGTAGGAAGGCTACATTATGATACTATTAATCGTTACGGTATTAATTATTGGTTCTCTTCTGATTGCTACAGAAAAGTACACCAATATCAACAAAGCTGCGGTTGCCATCTTTGTAGGTACACTCGGCTGGATACTCTATGTCTGTTTCGGTGCCGACTTTGTGATGGGGCAGCACGCCGTCGACTATGCTACGTTCCTCGGTGGAGCCGAGTCGTCGTCGGCAGACGTGAAGCAGTTCATAGCCTACAACGTGTTCCTCAAGTATGTAGGCAAGGCTTCAGAGATAGTGCTCTTTTTGCTGGCTACGATGGTTATCGTAGAGATATTGCAGAACAACGGATGCTTCGACTTTATTTCACAGCTGCTGCGCACACGTAGCAGTCAGCGTATGCTGTGGACACTCTCCGTTGTGACGTTCCTCATATCAGCCAACCTCGACAACCTCACCACAACCGTTATGATGCTCACCATTATGCACGATGTCGTGATACGGCAGCGGCAGCGTGTGCTGCTCGGTTGTGCCATAGTGATATCCGCCAACTGTGGCGGTGCGCTCACCGTTATCGGCGACCCTTCGGGCATCGTTCTGTGGAATATGGGTGCCGTCACCGCCTCCAACTTCTCGGCTTCGATGGCTCTGCCCTGTCTCATAGCGTGGCTCGTGCCCATCTTTTGGATAGGCAGACAGCTACCTACACGCATCGAGACACAATGGATAGTGCTCCCGTATCGTGGCGACGACACACGTCTGAACGTATGGCAGCGCGTCGTGATGCTTTTCGTGGGCATCGGCGGACTATGGTTTATCCCCACGTTCCACAGCATCACGAAACTCAGTCCGTTCCTCGGAGCACTCTGCGTGCTCTGCGTTCTGTGGATAGTGAACGAGATTGTGAACCGCAAACTGATGAACACCGACGAGATGATACAACGTCGTGTGCCGCGCGTGTTGCAGTACGGCGTGATACAGATGATGCTCTTCGTGCTCGGCATAATGCTCATCGTAGGTTTCGTGAGAGAGACCGGTGTGGCAGCGTACATGGCGCAGTTAGTTGACCGATACATGAGCAATCTGCTCGTGCTCGGATTTTTCACACAGATGCTCAGCAGCGTGCTCGACAACTTTATGTCGCTCATGACGATGGTGTCGCTGCGCGATGTGGCTGACAGCGTGCAGGCGACAGTGTATGCGCAGAACGGTGCGTTCTGGAAGATGATGGCATACGCCTCGGCGGTAGGCGGCAATATCCTGTGTATCGGAAGCATCACTGGATTGGCGCTGATGAAGATGGAGCGCATACCGCTCGGCTGGTACTTCAGAAATGTGGGCTTGGTGGCATTCGCAGCTGCCACTGTAGGACTCGTCGCTATGTACATCATGCTGATGTAAGGCGGGGAGAGCTCGCTATATATATATAATAAGGTGAAAAAAGAACCCAAAACCAATATAATAATTTGATAACAATGGCAAGAATAAAGACAATCGGTGTGCTCACCTCAGGTGGCGATGCACCGGGAATGAACGCCGCCATCAGAGCGGTGACACGTGCAGGTATTTGTAACGGATATAATATAAAAGGCATCTATCGAGGATACGACGGACTTATCAATGGCGAGATAGAAGACTTCACTACAGAGAACGTGAGCGGCATCATCATGTCGGGCGGTACAATCCTGAAGACAGCACGCTCAAAGGAGTTCATGACAGACGAAGGCAAGGAGAAGGCTTACCAGCAGATGCAGGCACACGGCATCGACGCCCTCGTCGTCATAGGCGGTAACGGCTCGCTCACCGGCGCAATGGAGTTCGCTAAGAAGTACGACGTCTGCTGCATCGGTCTGCCAGGCACAATCGACAACGACCTCTACGGCACCGACTCTACAATCGGATATGACACCACAATGAACACCATCGTAGAGTGTGTAGACCGCATCCGCGACACAGCGCAGAGCCACGAGCGCATCTTCTTCATCGAAGTGATGGGCCGCGACGCAGGCTTCCTCGCACAGAACTCAGCCATCGCAAGCGGCGCTGAGGCTGCCATCATCCCCGAAGACTCTACCGACGTCGACCAGTTGGCACGCTTCATGGAGCGCGGCATACGCAAGTCGAAGAAGAGCTGCATCGTCATAGTGTCTGAAAGCCCGAAGTGCGGCGCCATGTACTACGCAGAGCGCGTGCGCAACGAGTTCCCGCAGTACGACGTGCGCGTGTCTATTCTCGGCCACTTGCAGCGCGGCGGACGCCCGTCGGCACACGACCGCATCCTCGCATCGCGCACCGGCGTTGGCGCTATCGAAGCAATCATGCAGGGACAACGCAACGTGATGATTGGCGTGCGCAACAACGAGATTGTCTACGTGCCACTGAGCGAGGCTATTCGCAGCGACAAGCCGTTCGACCGCAAGCTCATCCAGGTGCTCGACGAGCTCAGTATCTAACAATAGTGGTAAAAACCCACCACGGTATTGGTTGATTTGGTGCAAGAAAGTACAATAAATATTAAATAGTTTTTTCTATAACGATATAGTTGTTATATTTGCAGCGGAATTAAAAATTTAAATAAATATAGTATGTCACAACTCAATGGGCACATCTCACAGATTATCGGTCCTGTTATCGACGTTTACTTCGATACGGCTGGTAAGAACGCAGAAGAGGTACTGCCTAAAATACACGAAGCGCTGAAGCTCAAGCGTCCTAACGGACAGGAGCTTATCATTGAGGTTCAGCAGCACATCGGTGAGGATACGGTTCGTTGCGTAGCAATGGACAACACCGACGGTTTGCAACGCGGTTTGGAAGTGGTGCCTACAGGCAACGCTATCCTTATGCCGGCAGGTGAACAAATCAAGGGCCGTATGATGAACGTAATCGGTCAGCCTATTGATGGTATGAGCAAGCTCGATATGGAGGGCGCTTATCCTATCCACCGCGAGGCACCGAAGTTCGAAGACCTGTCTACACACAAGGAGATGCTCGCTACGGGTATCAAGGTCATCGACCTCCTCGAGCCTTACATGAAGGGTGGTAAGATCGGTCTGTTCGGCGGTGCCGGCGTAGGCAAGACCGTGCTCATCATGGAGCTTATCAACAACATCGCCAAGGGACACAACGGCTACTCGGTGTTCGCCGGCGTAGGCGAGCGTACACGTGAGGGCAACGACCTTATCCGCGACATGCTTGAGTCGGGCGTAATACGCTACGGCGAGAAGTTCAGAAAGGCTATGGAGGAGGGCAAATGGGACCTCTCGCTTGTCGACCCAGAGGAACTAAAGAAGAGTCAGGCGACACTTGTCTACGGACAGATGAACGAGCCGCCAGGAGCACGTGCTTCTGTTGCGCTCTCAGGACTTACCGTGGCAGAGGAGTTCCGCGACCATGGAGGCAAGGACGGCGAAGCAGCCGACATCATGTTCTTCATCGACAACATCTTCCGCTTTACACAGGCAGGTTCTGAGGTGTCGGCTCTGCTCGGCCGTATGCCGTCAGCTGTGGGTTATCAGCCTACACTTGCCAGCGAGATGGGTAAGATGCAGGAGCGCATCACCTCTACAAAGAAGGGTTCTATCACATCAGTACAGGCGGTGTATGTGCCAGCCGACGACTTGACAGACCCGGCTCCTGCCACAACATTTACACACCTCGACGCAACAACCGAGCTTTCGCGTAAGATCACCGAGCTTGGTATCTATCCAGCTGTCGACCCGTTAGGCTCTACATCGCGTATCCTCGACCCGCTCATCGTGGGCAAAGCTCACTACGAGTGCGCACAGCGCGTAAAGCAGATTTTGCAGCGCTACAAGGAGTTGCAGGACATCATCGCCATCCTTGGTATGGACGAGCTCTCTGACGAGGACAAACTCACCGTGAACCGCGCACGTCGCGTTCAGCGCTTCCTCTCACAGCCGTTCGCCGTAGCCGAGCAGTTCACCGGCATACCGGGCGTGATGGTTTCTATCGAGGACACCATCAAGGGCTTCAACATGATTCTCGACGGAGAGGTAGACAACCTGCCGGAGCAGGCATTCCTCAACGTGGGAACCATTGAGGACGCTATTGCTAAGGGTAAGCGACTGCTTGAGGCAGCCAAGGGTTAACATCATCATTAATGTTTTGTATCTATGAGTTTGAATTTGAAAATCGTTTCCCCCGAAAAGGTGGTATTTGACGGAGCAGTGGAGCGCGTTGTCGTTCCCGGCACAAGCGGCGAGTTCGAAATCCTCGTCAACCACGCGCCTATCATTTCCACACTCGAAAAGGGAAGGCTGGTCTATCAAGACTCTGAAGGCAGACACGAACAGATGGTTAACGGCGGTTTCGTCGAAGTGCAGAAGAACAACGTGAATATCTGTGTTGAACTCTGACGAAACGTACAATGACATGTTGAAAGAAGAAATCAAAGGCATCAGTCGCCGGTACATACTGCAGTCGCTTTGCCTCCTGGCAGTTGTCACGCTGATACCCGTACTGCTCTCATTGCTGACAAACGTAGGCAACCTTACAGTGCCTACCATTGTCGCATTGTCGTTCGCAGTGGTGGTGGAGTCGGTCGATGCTCTCGTATGGGGCAAGGTGCGACAGGCAGGCGACGACGGCTTGCCCACATTCTACACCGCAGTGTCGGGCTTTCGTATGTTGTTGGCATTGGCAACCTTAGTTGTGTGCTACTTCGTGGTAGGTCGTGACGCGATGATGGAGTACTGCCTGGTGTTCATGGGTTACTATTTTGCCATAATGATACACAACTCAGTGTTCTTCGCGCGCATATCAAATTCTCACACATCGTGTGACAATGAAAACAAATAAAATAATGAAACAGATAAGGTCATTAATCGTACTCCTGGTGGTGATGCTCATGCCACTCGCGGCTAACGCCTCGCATCAGAAAGAGGGACAGATCGACATACCAGAGATGGTTCTTGAGCACCTTTCCGACTCATACGAGTGGCATATCGCTTCGTATGAAGGAAAGAGTCTAAGCATACCATTGCCTATAATCGTACGCAGTTCGGCTACAGGCGACTGGACGCTGTGTACTGCGGAGAATCTGCCCGCCAACTACTTCTTTGACGCTGAGCATCATGGCAAGATCTACGAGAAGATGCCCGACGGCACAAGCGTAAGACCGCTCGACCTGAGCATAACAAAAACCGTAGCACAGATATGGATTGTTGTGTTCGTGCTCATTGCGGTGTTCCTCTATTGTGCACATTGGTACAAGAACAGAGACGAGAAGAGCGAGGCTCCGAGAGGATTTGTCGGTTTGATGGAGATGTTCGTTATGACTATCTACGATGATGTTATCAAGGCAGCAATCGGCGAGAAACGCTTCAAGCCGTTCGCTCCATACTTGCTCACAGTGTTCTTCTTCATCTTCACAACCAACTTGTTGGGACTCCTCCCGATATTCCCCGGCGGAGCTAACGTGACTGGCAATATCAACATCACGTTCTTCCTCGCTATGTGTACGATGATTGCCATCAACCTGTTCGGCAACAAGGAGTACTGGAAGGATATCTTCTGGCCGCACGTACCGGTGTTTCTGAAGGCTCCGGTGCCGTTGATGCCAGTGATAGAGTTCTTCGGCGTGTTCACAAAGCCGTTTGCCCTCATGGTGCGTCTCTTTGCCAACATGATGGCAGGACACGCAATCATCCTTAGCTTCACTTGCGTGATATTCCTCGGATGGTCGCTTGGTGTGGGTTATGGTATCGGACTGAACACAGTGAGCATCATCATGATGCTGTTCATGAACATGCTTGAGGTGCTTGTAGCATTCGTTCAGGCTTATGTCTTCACGCTGCTGAGTGCGGTCTTCATCGGACTGGCTCAGAAAGACGAGGAGGCAGAGGCTTAAAAGCTTAAGAGAATAAATATTAACAGTAAAAAATAATAATTTAAAAAACTAAAGAACTATGATTATTTCATCACTTTTGGCTGCTGAAGGTCTGGCACAGCTGGGCTGCGGTCTCGGAGCAGGTATTGCAACAATCGGCGCAGGTTTGGGTATTGGTAAGATTGGTAGCAGCGCAATGGATGCTATCGCTCGTCAGCCAGAGGCTACTGGCAAAATCCAGACAAACATGATTCTTACCTCTGCTTTCGTAGAGGGTTGTGCTTTGTTTGCCATCGTAGCTTGCGCCTTCCTTATCAAGTAGGAACAGGTCATCGTGTAAATTATAGCAAATGAATTTTGATACATTACCATCAATACTAACTCCTGAACTCGGACTCCTCTTCTGGATGCTGCTGGCATTTCTGGTGGTCTACTTCGTACTGTCGCGCAAGGGTTTCCCTGCCATTATTGCAATGGTAGACAAGCGCAGCAAGTACATCAACGAGAGCTTGAAGAAGGCAGAACAGGCCGCTTCACAACTCGAGAACATCAAGCAAGAGAGTGAGGCTATGCTTCAGGAAGCACGAGAGAAGCAAGCCTCTATACTGAAAGAGGCTGCTACCACTCGTGATGCTATTGTGGAGAAAGCTCAGGAGAAGGCGCGAGAGGAGAGTGCACGCATCCTTAGTGAGGCGAAAGCCGAAATCGAGGCGCAGAAGCAAGCTGCTATCAGCGAGCTCCGCGAGCAAGTAGCCATATTGAGTGTTGAGGTTTCGGAGAAGATTCTCAGAAAGAAGCTCGGCACTGATGCAGCACAGATGGATTATATTAATCAGATGCTTGACGAGGTTACATTAAATAATAAATAAGTGTAGGCTATGGATTTAGGATTAATATCGGTAAGATATGCTCGAGCCTTGCTTAAGGCTGGCATTGAGGCAGGTGTGTCCGACCGTGTGTACAACGATATGCTCACGGTGTTGGAAAGCTATGCCAAGGTGCCGCAGTTCAAGGCTACCATAGACAATCCGATGCTGTCGAGACAGCAGAAAGGAGACTTGCTGATAGCTGCGGCAGGTGGCGCTTCATGCGAACTCACACGTACGTTCTTCGGACTCGTACTGAAGGAGGGACGTGAGCGTATCATGCAATTTATAGCTAACTCGTTTATTACGTTGTACAGAAAGCATAACAATCTAATTAGTGCTAAATTAACTACCGCCACAACTCTCGACTCGCAGACAGAGGCTAAGTTGCGTCGGTTGGTAGAAAGTAAGACAAATGGCACTGTTGAGTTTAAGACCAATGTGAAGCCCGAACTCATAGGCGGATTCGTACTCGAGTACGACACCTATCGCATGGACGCAAGCGTGAAGTCGCAGCTCAACACCATATTGTCGCAGCTTAATTAAATAAAGATTAATTTCTATGTCAGATAAAATTAAACCAAGCGAAGTGTCACAGGTGCTCCTCGAGCAGCTTAAGGGCCTTAACAACGGCAATAAGTTCGACGAGGTGGGCACTGTGCTCGAAGTGAGCGATGGCGTAGCGCGTATCTATGGTTTGCGCAACGCTGAAGCCAACGAGCTTCTCGAATTCGAGAACGGCACAATGGCTATCGTGATGAACCTTGAGGAGGACAACGTAGGTTGTGTGCTTCTCGGTTCTACCGACGGCATCAAGGAGGGCATGGTTGTGAAGCGTACAAAGCGTATTGCGTCAATCAACGTGAACGACAATATGCTCGGTCGTGTCATCAATCCTCTTGGTCAGGCCATTGACGGCAAGGGCGAGATAGACCTTACCGACTCTTTTGAGATGCCGCTGGACCGCAAGGCACCTGGTGTGATCTATCGCCAGCCGGTGAAGGAACCGCTGCAGACAGGTTTGAAGTCGGTCGACTCGATGATTCCTATCGGACGCGGTCAGCGTGAGCTTATCATCGGCGACCGTCAGACCGGTAAGACTGCCATTGCTGTCGACACCATCATCAACCAGAAGAGTTTCTACGAGGCTGGTAAGCCCGTATATTGTATATATGTGGCAATCGGACAGAAGGCATCTACCGTTGCGGCTCTTGTTGAGAACTTGAAGCAGCATGGTGCTATGCCTTATACCATCGTTGTTGCGGCTACGGCTGCCGACCCGGCTGCCATGCAGTACTACGCACCGTTCGCCGGTGCGGCTATCGGCGAGTACTTCCGCGACCGTGGCTACTCGGCTCTCGTAGTGTACGACGACCTCTCGAAGCAGGCTGTTGCCTACCGTGAGGTGTCGCTCATCCTGCGCCGTCCTTCTGGACGTGAGGCTTACCCGGGCGACGTGTTCTACCTGCACAGCCGTCTGTTGGAGCGTGCTGCACGCATCAACGACCAGCAGGAGGTGGCAGAGCAGATGAACGACCTGCCGGAATGTATGAAGGGACACGTGAAGGGTGGTGGTTCGCTCACCGCGCTTCCTATCATCGAGACTCAGGCTGGTGACGTGTCGGCTTACATCCCGACCAACGTTATCTCTATCACCGACGGTCAGATCTACCTCGAGAGTGACCTCTTCAACCAGGGCTTCCGTCCTGCCGTCAACGTAGGTATCTCCGTATCACGTGTAGGTGGCTCGGCTCAGATCAAGAGTATGAAGAAGGTTGCCGGTACGCTGAAGATCGATATGGCTCAGTATCGCGAGCTTGAGGCATTCTCCAAGTTCTCAAGCGACATGGATGCCGTGACAGCCATGACTATCGACCGCGGACGTAAGAACAACCAGCTCCTCATACAGCCTCAGTATTCACCGATGCCTGTAGGCGAGCAGGTAGCTATCATCTATTGCGGTACGCACGGATTGATGCACGCTGTGCCAGTAGAGAAGGTGCGTGAGTGTCAGGATGCCTTCCTTGAGAAGATGCGCTCTGTTCATCAGGACGTTATCGAAGCACTCGGAAGTGGTAAGCTTGACGATCAACTCACCGCTGTCATCGAACAGACAATGGCAGACATCGCTGGTCAGTATAAAAACTAATTGCTTATGCCGTCGCTCAAAGAGATTAAAAACCGAATATCATCTGTCAACAGCACCCGCAAGATTACGAGTGCGATGAAGATGGTGGCTTCCTCGAAGCTGCATCATGCGCAGACAATGATTGAGAATATGCTTCCTTACGAGACACTCCTGGAACATATCCTCAAGACATTCCTTGCATCGGAGACCGATGCACGCACGGTGCTCAACGAGGTGAGACTGGTGAAGCGCGTGGCATTGGTGGTATATGCGTCTAACAGCAGCCTGTGTGGAGGTTTCAACGCCAACGTTATACGCCTCCTGCAGCACGTAGTGGACGAGTACGCCGAATTGGGTAAGGAGAACATCGTAATCTACCCGATAGGTCGCAAGGTGGCTGAGAAGGCGGTTAAGATGGGGCTTAACGTGGCTGGCGACTTCACTGCGCTTGCCGAGAAACCCAACGCCAACGACTGCATCACCATAGCGCGCGAGCTGGGCGAGAAGTTTATCAGCGGCGAGTACGACCGCGTAGAGATGATCTACCACCACTTCAAGAGTGCTGGTTCGCAGATTCTCACACGCAAGCCGTTCCTGCCGATTGACATCGAGGAGGAGCTGAAGCGCGACCACGAGCGCGACCTGACATCCAACGTCATTACAAAGAAGGCGCAGGAGTACATCAAGCGCAAGGAGGAGGAGAGGAAGAGTGAACACAAGGAGGCCGTTCCGCTGAACGACAACTTCCTCGTAGAACCGGACATGAACACCATGCTCACGAAGCTCATCCCGAAGTACTTGCACCTGATGGTGTACACGGCACTGCTTGACAGCATCGCCAGCGAACACGCCGCACGTATGGTTGCCATGCAGACCGCTACGGACAATGCCGACGAGATTTTGCGCGAGCTCAATCTGCAATACAACAAGAGTCGCCAGCAAGCCATCACGAGCGAGCTGCTCGACATCGTTGGTGGCAGTGTCAACAACTAAAGGCGCAAGCTCCAGCAAATACTATAATACAGAAAGGAGAAGTCAATCAATGGCTTCTCCTTTCTGTTTTTTGTTTATATATTAAGGCATTACCAGTAGGCTATTGGCTTTTTATGCACGTAAACCGCAGCAATACCATTTATTTTCTGTATATTTGCATGTCAATGCGGGTTTATCTCAAGATATAATGACCATTGTATTATGTTTCTGCCATCCGCACCGACCGATGCAGACATCCGCACCGACCGACGCAGACATCCGCACCGACCGACGCAGACGTCCGCACCGACCGACGCACGCCATCAGAGGTGCGACATTACATGCTCATTCTATCACGACACACCCCAAACAGTAGCAAAATTATATTCAGAATAATAACTAATCTCAAAACAATAACAATGAACGTAAGACATTATCTGCTTTCTTCAGGTCTGCTCTTCTGTGCACTCACCGCTTCTGCGCAGCGTAGTATGCAGGCAGAGGAGTTCCCGTTGGGTCAATACGAGGAGCTGACGGACACCAAGCCGCACGACGCGGATGCCAAGTGGGCTGCAATGAAGTCGCCCGTAATGCTCAGTTGGGCATCAACCGACGTGCGCTACGGCAAGCATCATGTGCCGCAGCTTGCGAAACTCAGCAACGCTTGCACGCTGAAAGCGTGGCGTGGCGAGCGCATAAATGCACAGGCTGTACTTTGGACGAATACTGATCTGAACGATGTGGAGATGCTCGTGAGCGACCTGCGTTCGGGCGCAAATGTCATTCCGGCCTCGAAGGTGCGCTCCCACTTCGTGCGCTACGTGATGACCGACGAGTTGAACAAGGACGGCAAGGGCGGCTGCGGATGCCGCGAGAACAAGGCGGAGTGGGACTCGTCTATCGTTGCCGACGCGCTCGACATCAACAAGTGGCTGCCCGTGCAGCGCAAGACGGCGCAGCCTCTGTGGGTGAACGTGTGGGTGCCGGAGGACGCTAAGCCCGGCACATACACCGGCACAATCACCGTGCGTGGCGGCGGTATGGACGACAAGGTGCTCAATCTCAGCCTACAGGTCGTGAACCGCACATTACCCAGTCCGCGCGAGTGGCACTTGAACCTCGACCTGTGGCAGAACCCGTATGCCGTAGCACGCTACTATAAGGTGCCGTTGTGGAGCAAGGAACACTTTGATGCAATGCGTCCGATAATGAAAATGGTGGCTGATGCCGGACTCTCGTCCATAACAGCCAGCATTATGCACAAGCCGTGGAACGGACAAACCGAGGATCACTTCGACAGTATGGTGACACGCATCAAGCGTTTGGACGGTTCATGGAAGTACGACTATGCGGTGTTTGACCGCTGGGTCGACTTTATGATGAACGAAATCGGCGTGAAGGGACTCATCTCCTGCTACACCATGATACCCTGGGAGCTGAGCTTCGACTACTACGACGAGGCTACCAACCGCGTACAGTTCATCAAAGCAGAGCCCGGCGACGAGGCATACGCCGAGTACTGGGGTAGTTTCTTGCGCGATTTCGCCCGCCATCTGAAGCAGAAAGGCTGGTTCGAGAAGACCGCCATCTCTATGGACGAGCGCTCGATGGAGGCAATGAAGGCGGCTATAAAGGTGATAAAGGACGCCGATCCCGACTTCAAGATTACGCTTGCCGGTAACTATCACGACGAGATACAGGCCGATCTCTACTATCTCTGCATCCCTTACGGTGCACGCTTCCCGGAGAACGTTCTGAAGGAGCGCCGTGCGAAGGGACAGATCAGCACCTATTACACTTGCTGCACGGAGCCGTTCCCCGGCACATTCTCGTTCTCTAACCCTGCCGATGCTGCATGGATAGGCATACATGCCGTAGCAGGCGACTACGACGGCTATCTGCGCTGGTCGGTAAACAGCTGGACTCGCGACCCGCTGCGCGATTCGCGCTTCCGTACATGGGCTGCCGGCGACACATACAGCATCTACCCGGGTCCGCGCAGCAGCATACGCTTCGAACGCCTCGTAGAGGGATTGCAGGATGCCGAGAAGATTTGGCAGTTGCGCAACCACTACAAGAAAACGGGCGACAAGAACCGTCTTGCACGCCTTAACAAGAAGCTTGCTGAGTTTACACCTGCCAATATGACGGCTGAAAAGGAGCGCAATGCTGGCGTAATGGTGCGCGAATTGGAGCGATTGTTGAATGAATAGAAATACCAGTAGAGAGGGGGTAAACTAACAATTTACTCCCTCTTATCATATCCTTGCATTTTAGCAATGATTTATCCTTACATGTTAAACAATTTGTGGGTGCCCCCGAATTGTAGAATAGTAAAATCCTTTGCTTTATTTTCTATTGAAAATAGCAATAACGTATTTGATTATAGCACAATACAAAACTTTAGCGTGTGGCGGTAATAATTGTATTAATAATTTGGTTTGGTGAAATATTTTTTGCTATCTTTGCAAAATAGATACATATAAATATATAACTCTCAAACAATAATGAACACAAGTAGGGTAGATATTATTATTCCAGTTTATAATGTTGAACCATATTTGCGACGTTGTCTTAATAGTGTTTTAAAACAAACGTATAAGCATTGGCGTGCTATCTGTATTGATGATGGTTCTACAGATGGTTGTCCTGCTATACTTGAAGAATATGCAGCAAAAGACTCTCGCTTTATGGTGGTTCATCAAGCAAATGGTGGACTCTCTCATGCCCGTAATGAAGGCATGGCTATCGCTGATGCCGAGTATATAATGTTTGTGGATTCGGACGATTTTATACATCCACAGACCTTGGAGCTTGCCGTTAAGCTAATAGAGCGTGACGGTACGGATATGGTGAGTTGGTATAAAGATGTTATATATATAAACATTCAGCTACGCTTGATGCATAAGTTGAAAATGAACACTATCAATGTCCGTCCATGGCGTATCCCGTTTAGGTGTAGCCTTAAACTATCGAAATCAGTAATTACTGACGATGCTTTGAAACATGCTTCCGACTGGCGCCATCCTGATATCAAATATCCGATAAAACATAACTACGTTTGGCGCCATCTGTTTAAACGCTCTTTGATAAAGGATATAAAGTTTATCAAGGGATTGAAGTATGAAGATATTCCCTGGTGGTCGGAGTTGTTGGTAAAACCTGTGAAAGCTACAATTACTCATCTTCCGCTTTATTACTATTACGTCAATCATAAATCAATATCGAAAGCTACGGGAGGGGTAGAACGTCTGATGTCTCAGCTTAAGGGCCTCCATTATGCACAGAAGCTATATGAAGAAGCTGGCAACATGGAGCGTATGCGTTTGTGGAGTCGTAATATAAAATGGGCAATTCTAACGGGTAGTTCAAGGGTTTTGTATAAAATGGGAGAAGGACCACAAACGGATAGTCTGGTGAAGTACATTACAGATTTGGCAAAGACCGGTTTCTTCGATGATGCTATAGGAACGAGGGAGAATATTGCAAAAGAGTTGTATTATACAGTAGCAAAAGGACTACGACCAGTTAAAACAGATTGATTATTAAAAACAAATCGCACGAGTATTACATATGTAATCTTCGTGCGATTTGTGTATTGTTATTTCTCAAACTGCGACTTCTTCGGGAATTGTCGGTCGAGGAATTCTATGGCAGCTTTTCTGTCTGCGTCGTTAGCAAACTCCGAATCGTTCATGCAGAAGAATACCGGATTGTATCGTTCAAACTTCTCGTAAAGTTTGTGGTTGTCTATGTGTAGTCTGAACGAATGCGACTGTGATACGTAACGTAAGTGTCCCTTTTTCTCGGCAAGAGCTACGTATGAATAAACGCTTCGCTGCACATCGTCGGCAGAACGTATATGATGTTGGACCATATGGCTGAACTCCTTCTCGAACTTTCTGTTGGCAAACGTTATTGTGCTTTTCAGATACGAGTCGATGTTGTGATGAGGTTTGCATCCATAATATGTTCCGTAGTGTTTCTCTACAAGTTCTGCAGCGTTTCTGATTATTTTCAGATACATGCTCAATGGTTTGCCTACCACCCTATCTCGGAAGAATAGCGCAAGTTTGCGGAAAGGCTTGCGGTTCATGTATAGTATAGGCAGTCCGTCGGCCTCGAAGAAGGTAGCAGGACTTACCGGACGATTGATATACATGTCGTCGTTTGAGAAGAGAAAGTGTTCTGAGAGACCTGGTATTTTGTCAAGATAATGTTCTATCAATGTAGAGTTGAAGCAGGGCAGGCTCTCCTCGGGCATAATCTCCTTGTGG
Source organism: Leyella stercorea DSM 18206 (assembly GCF_000235885.1). GTDB lineage: Bacteria > Bacteroidota > Bacteroidia > Bacteroidales > Bacteroidaceae > Prevotella > Prevotella stercorea. The sequence goes on along the minus strand of NZ_JH379413.1, from coordinate 57,584 downwards.
TCTACCACGTGCACCTTCGGGTTCGACGTGTCGAGCCATTCGGGCACCTGTTCGTCAGTTACGATGAATATTTTGCGAATCCACGGAGCGTACTTCTCTATAGATCGTAAGCTGTACTTTAGCTCGCCGCTGTCAGCATAGCGTCCAGCACAGTTCTCCTGTTTATCAGTAGGCTTACCGATGCAGGCGTTGCGCTTTGCTATCCATTTCGGGTCGTTGCCGTTGACCCAAAGATATACTAAGTCTATATCCATAATCCTAATTCTTTTTACTGTTTTTCTACAAGTCGTTTAATCTCTGGGAAGTGCTCGCATATGGCGTTGAAAGCCTTCACGTTGCGGTCTGTGCCGGTCTTGAAGTTTGTTGTTTTCAGCGAGAGTTCCTTAGGCTTGTGTTGTCCGCGCGGCTTGTTATGTCCGAACGGCACGGGTACTACGGGGAAGCCGTTTGCCGCTCCTGCCGCCCAGAACCATATGTCGTCGGTGCTTGGTGCGAGCTTTGTGAACAGCTCTACGTCCATCATGTCCGCCTTTAGCGAGTGGGGAGGGTAGAGCACGCCACCTACGCCGGTCTGGATGTTCTGGAAGCTGCGGTGTATGCGCTTGAAGAGGAAGTGATACCAGCGGTATTTGCTCCATTTCCTGTACGGCATTCCGTACTTGATGCGCTTTGCACGGTGCGCCAGTATTGCGTCGGGGATCTGTGCGTGCAGGTCGAGCAAGTCCTTCAGCATGTGTCTGTGATAATACACATCGTCGTCTACGGTTACGATGATAGCTTCGGGGAAATCAGCCAGTGCCGGTATCAGTTTGCGATAAGAGCGTATGTCGCGGTCGTAGTTGCGTATCTCGAACACGGGGTTCTGCTTTGCAAGTGCAAGCAGCGTTTCGGGCATTTCGCCTTCTGCGAATTGCGACAGCGTGACATATAGTATCAGTTTGTCGGGCAGCACACTGCCGTTGAGGAGTGAACGCACGGCTTGCTCTGCAAACTTTATGGCTGCAGGGAACGATGTCATTGAGATGACAACCTGCTGTTTATGCTTGTTTTCGGTCATAATGTGTATCGTTTATTGTTTCTCCTCAATGTCGTTGAGGTCGTACTGGTTGAAATAGTCCATCGGTACGGATGTCTTGGTGCCGCTGGCTCTGCCTCGCAGCTGCTTCTCGCGGAATTCTTCAAGCGACCTGACGGCGTAGTGGTTGATGCGTATCACGTCCTGTTGCGGTGTACGCTCTCTGAAGTTGTTCTTGATGATATTGCCGTGCGAGTCGGCAGCCTTGCCGTTGATGCGTGCCACCTCGTGGCATCCTATCATTGTGAACACCCGGCGTGGGTTCACGATGCTCTTCACGTGGCGGTTAAGGTAATGGTCGGGTAGGGAGTGGAAGCGAAATCGCTTCATTACGTCCTCATTGCTTTTCTTTTTATTGCCTCCGCTGCCGTACACAAGCCAGTTGATCTCCACCGCCGGGAATGCCTCGAAGCGCTTCAGGAAGTCGGGTATCGTAGCATCCTGTACGGGTACGATAAACTCGTCGAGGTCGATGAATGCTATCCAGCGTGCGTCGAAGCGGTGCCGCTCCAGACAGTCGTCGTAGGCTGCCAACTGCATACGATAGCCTGGCCATGGTTTGTAGTCGACAATGCCCTGCTTTATGTATGGTTCGAGTATGTCTTTAGTGTCGTCTGTGCTTTCGTTGTCGTAGATGAAGAATTGGTCTACGCCGTGAGCCAAGTGCCATTCTATCCATTCTTTGAAGTATGGGCCTTCGTTCTTGGCGATGGCGCAGATAGCCAATTGAAACTTTGGTATGGTGTGGTTTCTGCTGATTTCGCGCTTCAATCTGATTGCGTTGAAGATGCCATATCTGAGAATACCTCTCCATCTGTTGCGTGTCATCTTGTGCGGAATAACTCCTGCTATTATCTCTGCTAATACTTTGTTCATAGGCTAATCGTTCTGATTAATCGTAGGGTTTTAACGTTCGAAGCTCGATTTCTCGGGCAGGATGCTCTGGAAAGCATCTCTCAGATTTCCCATCACCTCCTCGTAGTGGCGTATGTGTACGTTGTCGTTCAGGCAGATAAGCGAGTACGACTGCTCGTAGATAGCTTTTATCGCTTTTTTTGACTTCACCATCAGTGGGAACATCTTCGTGTCCTGATATGTGTTGTAAGGCTCGAAGTTGCCCTTGCATATCTGCCATATACGGAATAGCTCAGGCGTGTAGTCGTCTAAGGCGCGGAAGCGGTTCACGGAAGTCCTTGTAAGTTCGTCGCTTTCGTTTGCCCACACCTCTTCGAAAGTGCTCTTTAGATAGGGTTGTGCGTTGTGTGGCACACGTAGCGTGATGAACTTATTATAGAAACGTAGCAGATAGTTCCAACGTGCCTTTGTGCCGTAGCTCTTGTGGAACCACTTGTCGTGCCAGCGTTTCATCACTTCCTTCTTGTCGAAGTGGCGGTTAATGAGTCGTATGTTGTTCTTTATGCGCACATACCATTGCGACCATGAGGGATTGTAGGTGAATACAGCTATGTCGCAAGGCAGACCATTCTTGAAGAAACGCTCCTTTTCAATGTGGTTGATGATGAAGAAGTCGTCGTTGAAGTAGACGAAGTGCTCCGCCAGTCCGGGTATGCGGTACATGTAGCGTTCTATCACCACCGAGTTGTATGTAGGTAGAAACTCTGTGGGTATGAAGTCCTTATGGCTTACGAGGTGTATCTTCGGATTGTTCTCGTCGAGCCAGTCGGGCTTCTGTCCGCTTGTTACGAAGTGTATCTTTCTGACCCAGGGTGCGAACTTCTCCACACCGCGGAACCAGTACTTCAGGAAGCCGTAGTCTCTGAAACGAGCTTTCGACACTCCGTTCTTCGTGTTGTCCTTGTTGCCCGAATATTTTGAAAATTCATTCTGCCATTCAGGGTCGTCCATGTTGACCCACGTAACCACAAAATCAATATCCATATTTATCTATTTAATAATGAGTAGTGTAATTGTTATTAGTTTTTTGCATATTTGAAACGATTATGTGTCCAGAGGTAACACTCGGGGTGCTTTCTGATTTCATCTTCTAAGCGTTCAAAATATAAATCTGTTAATTTGTAATCGGGTAGTGATGTTGGGTCATTGTGTAGCAGTGAGAATTCGCACTCGTAGTAGCCACGTTTCACTCTTTTCGCATTTACGAAAATAGGCATATACCCGAAGTGATTAGCAATCTTCTCTGGACCTACCAGCACCGGAACCATGTGGTTTAGGAACTTCACATAGTGTTTTATTTGTTTTCTTTTGGGTGATTGATCGGCAATGAGTGCCACCATGCACGCCCGGTTCTCGGCTTTCATGCTTGCCACGAAGCGTGCCGTATGTCGCATCTCTACGCATATATTGCCCATGCGCTCACGCATTTGTTTTATGATTTTGTCGAACGTCTCGTTGATGAGTTTGTGATATACCTGTGCACATACTACATCGTCCTTTATCCACAGACCTACGGAGGTCATCCACTCCCAGTTGCAGAAGTGCCCCATGAAGAATGCCAACGACTTTCCTTCGTCAAGCAGTTTGTTCGTTTTGTCTATATTCACGAACTTCATCCTCTTTCTCATCTCGTCGGGAGAGATTGAAGCTATTTTACTGCTCTCAAGGAGCATGTCCATAAAGAATCGGTAGAACTTCTTCTCTATCGTTATTATTTCGCTGAGGCTTTTCTCTGGGAACGACTCGGTGAGGTTCTTGCGTACTATCTCTCTACGATAACGTATGACGTAGTAGAGTGGATAATACATGATGTCAGATATGGCATATAGCATCCAGAAGGGGATGTATGACAATGTCTTTATTATGAAATATATGAAGTAATACATTCTTACGATTTGTTAATAATCTGTTTTTGCAAAATTACAACTATTTTTTCTTATTAGTGCATATTTTAGCGTATTACTGTTATATAATTTGCGTATCATTCTTTTGTCGTTACAACCATGGTGCGAGCAGATGTGCGAACCATCCGCGAAACTTTTGCCATCCTGTGCGCTCTGTCTTCCAATACTCGGGCGTGAGCATAACGCTCTTCTTCTTGTCGCGTTCAAACATATCGTTGAGTTGTCGGGTGGTGCATTGGTCGATGATGACGGCATTCTCTTCGTAATCGAAGCGCAAACTGCGTGCGTCGAGGTTTGCGCTGCCCACGGTGCAGAACTTGCCGTCTACCATTATTATCTTCGTGTGGTGGAAGCCAGGACGGTATATCCACACCTTCACACCGTGCTTCATCAGTTTGTGTGCGTTGTAGAATACGCAGTCGGGTGTGAGCGGAATGTCGCCGCGTTCCGAAATCATTACTTCTACCTGCACGCCACGTTTAGCAGCTTTGCGCAGTGCTTTCTTCACCTTCGGTATGAGTGTGAAGTAAGGGCTAATGAGTTTTATGCTGTCCTTGGCATCGTTGATGGCTCCTTCGTAGAAGGTGCGTATGATGCGGTTTGTGGTGCGTGGTTCGCGGTTGATGATGCCAACCATCTTCTTTCCAGCAGTGAGACAGGTGTCGGGCTTTAGTCCTTCAAAGTAATAGCCGCCGCGTATGCCTCGGTAGTACTTTGCGCCGTGTATGTTTTGCTTAGCGGTTTTGTTCCAGATACGCAGGAAGATGGCTTGTAGCGTGTTCACCTCGTCGCCGTCGATGCGACAGTGCATGTCGTGCCATTCGCCTACCTGGTTTGTGCCGTTGATATAGTAGTCGGCTACGTTCATGCCTCCGGTGTAGGCTATCTGTCCGTCGATGATTACAATCTTGCGGTGGTCGCGGTGAAACACCTGGTTAATCCACGGGAAGCGTAGTGGGCTGAACTCGTATATCTCGATGCCACGTTTGCGTATCGACTTCAGGTGTTTCTTCTTCAGCGGGCGGTTGTTCGAGCTGTTGCCGAAGGCATCGAACAGGGCGCGCACCTCTACGCCTTCCTTGGCTTTCTCGGCAAGCAGGTCGAAGAGCATGTTGGCGATGGAGTCGTTGCGGAAGTTGAAGTATTCAAGATGCACGCTGCTGCGTGCTTGGCGTATTGCGCGGAACATGTCGTCGAATTTCTCCTGTCCGTTCATCAGCAGCGTTACCGTGTTGTTGTGCGAGAACTTCACGCCCTCTGCGCGCAAGCGGTTTACAATAAGCGAATCGCTTGTCTGTGCCTTTGAAGTACCGAACGACAGACAAGCCACAAGCAGTAATAATAAGTATCGTTTAATCATTCTCAATGTGCAACTTTTTAGTGTGCAAAATTACTGAAAAATAGCCGATGTGCCAAGTGTTTCGATGCGATTTGTGTAATATACACCACAACTGTGGTTAGAACTTCCACTTTAGTTGCAGGTCGATGTCGGTCTTGTACGATTGGTTTATCTGTTGCAGAGCGTTTGATATGCTGTTGCGGTCGAAGTATTTCGTTGTGCCTGCCTTAGCTATTAAGACGAGGTTTTTATTGATGTCGGCGCGTAAGAATAGCGCACCACGTATGCCTTCACCGAAGAACGAGGGGAACGAAAAGTTGTAGAGTGTGGTGCGTTCGTATGCATATAGCCGTGAGTCGTAGTCGTCGGTGTGGAAGTAAGCAGCGTTGGCAGCCAATGTGAAACGTCCCAGGCGTACCGCGATTGTTTGCAATGCCATCCATCCTTTGCTCACTATTGTTGAAGAGAGGGGTGGGGTGATGAGCGTATAGGCAGCATCAATCTGTGTCTTCGTTTTCCAGATGCCACTCTCATAACCTACAGTGAGGCGTGCTCGCTGCTCATTTTTGTCGGCTAATTGGGTCTTCGCCTTGTCGTTTTCTTTGTAGTCTTTTTGGCGTAAACGCAGTCGGTAGCGTGCTGAGATTGTCCATTTGCGATTCGGCTGGAAACTGGTTTGCAGCATGTTGTCCCACGAATGTGACGGATCCGACACACCATAGCGTGGCCAAGGGTGATAAGCATAGTCGGTGTATGCCGTCAGGGTGAGTTTTGCAATTGGATGCCACGCTATGGCAGCGTACACTCCGTTTTCGTTTTGTATGTGTCCGCCGTCGCTGAACGAAGCACTGAAAAGCGAGTGGTAGCGGTAAGAGTAGAAGCGTTGTATGGCAGTGAGTTGCAGATTGTTGGTAGCTTGGAATGTTATGGTGTTGAGAGTGGCTACGGCAGCGTCACCATTCATTGCTGTTTCGCCATTGAAGCAGAAGCGATAGTGGGTGTAGGCGTAGTACAGGCTTGCATTGAAGAAGCTCATACCTTTAGGTGCATACCTTTGATAGGCTTGTGCTGTGTTTGGTTTCAGTGGGCGGTTGAAGGCTGTGTTGAAGGCTGTGGCACCGATGCGTAAACCGTTGGCTTTCCAGTTGATGTTGCCTCCGGCGACGAATTGTGAGGTGTTGTGGCGTTGTTCTATCTCGCTCTGCGTGCGGTGGTAGCCTGTGCGCAGCAGTGTCTTCACCGTGCCGTCGGCGTTGAGCGTGGCATCAACATTGCGGTATGACACGAATGCCGTGGCATCCAGATGTTTTGCTACGCCGATGGTCGTAGCCGCCCCTTGCAGATAGTAAGCCTCTGAGCGTGAAGAGTTGGCAGTGATGGCGTTGGTGGGTATTGACATGGTTGTCGTTGCCGTCTTTCCGAGCGTGAAGCCTGTGTTCATAGCCAGTCCTAAACCGAGCCTTAGCTTGTATTGTCCGAGCGCAATCGCCTTAAATCGTCCCAACTTCCTGACCAACAGATAATAGGCATAATGGTCGTAGCCCAGCTTGTTGCAGTTGGAGAAGAACGGCTCGCCTGCGTCTTGCGCTCCTGTTAGTCCTGCCTTTACGTAGTCGCCATATTTGAATGTGTATCTGAACCAATGTTTATACTTGTATCCGAGGTATCCATTGCGGTCGCCTTCGCGGTCGTATAGTGGCACTTGCGTAGCTGCCACCAGCTCGTTCTTGCCGTACTTTGCAATCTGTTTCAGCGTGGGAAACGGGCGTTCCTCGTTCGCTTCGCTGATGAAGCAAAAGCTTTCGAGCAGTTGTTTGCGTAGTGGGTCGACAGATTCAACGAGTGCAAGTTCGCCTATCGAACGCAGTGGACGATAGCGGTCGAGATATTCGGTGAGGTCTTCGCGTTGTTTGGGCGACAGGAAGAAGAGGCGTAGCAGGTCTTCGTCCGTAGCTTTGTTTAGGTCGAGTGGTGTCTGTTCGAGTTCGCAGAGTTGTTCAAACATGTCCTCCATGTCGTGCTCCTCGATGTCGTCGTAGTCGCAGAGTTGTTCAAACAGGGGCAACCATGCGTATGCCGAGTGTTCCTTGGTTTGCTGCGCGAGGCATGGCACGCCAAGGATTAAAAGGATCGATATGCAGAGGAGTCGGTTCATAGGTGTCATTAGATTGTAGTGGTTTTGTTGCAAAGGTACAAATAGTTGGTTGAAAAACGACTATATTCTGCTGTTTTATATTCCTCTTTCTTTGCTATAGAGGTTGGATGTGATAAGGTAAATAAAGTTAATAATGTATTGAAATCGTACGTATTTGCCACTTTTTAATATCAAAAATGTGTATATTTGCCGAAAATTGGCACTTGTGAGAAGTGTTGAGTGTAAAGAATAATATATAAATGGAGAAGCTATGGAGATAAAAAGAAATATAATTGATGCTTTGAAGGTGTGGAAGAACAGCCCACGTCGTAAGCCATTGGTGTTGCAAGGTGCACGTCAAGTGGGTAAGTCATGGGCATTAAAGAAGTTTGGCAACGAGTGTTTTGAGGACATTGTTTACATCAACTTCGATACCATGCCAAGTGTGAAGGAAGATTTTAAGCGCACTAAAGAGCCCTTAAAACTCGTAAAGTTGATGGAAATGATTGTAGGAAAGCCCGTTTCGCCTTCAACCACACTTATTATTTTCGACGAGATACAGGAGTGTAATGAGGCTTTAAACAGTTTGAAGTATTTTTGCGAGGATGCTCCGGAGTATGCAGTAGTATGTGCAGGCTCTCTCTTGGGTGTGGCTCTTAATCGTACTGGTTCTTCGTTTCCGGTTGGTAAGGTCGATTTTATGACACTTTATCCAGTTTCGTTTGAAGAATATCTTCAAGCTGCTGACGAAAGATTGTATCGTGCTTATCAGATGATTGATGAGATAATGGCTGTGCCTGAAGTGATTCATCAACAGTTGATAGATGCCTATAAGGTCTATTTAGTTTTAGGAGGGATGCCAGAGGTTGTGAGTACATATTTAGATACTCGAAATTGGAGTGATGTAAAGACTGTGCAAGGTGCCATTTTGCAATCTTATTCGTTGGATTTTGCTAAGCATATTAGCAATAAGGATATTCCGCGAGTGTTTCAGGTTTGGGGCAATTTGCAAGACCAATTGGCACGTGAGGACAAGAAGTTTCGCTATGCTGATATCCAAAAGGGTGGAAGAGCACGTGAGTATGAGGGTGCTATAGAGTGGCTTTGTTTGGCAGGATTGGTGTATCGGGTGTCGGCAATAGAAACTCCACGTTTGCCTCTTTCGGCTTATAAGAAGAGTAATGCGTTTAAACTTTATCTTAATGATGTGGGATTGTTAGGACGTAAGTTCGATCTTGATGCAACCACTGTATTGATGGGTGATAATTTATTTACCGAGTTTAAAGGTGTTATAGCGGAGAATTACGTATTGCAGTCTTTGGTACGGCAGTTTGGCAATCAGCATTATTATTGGACTTCTGGCAATACGGCAGAGGTTGAGTTTGTCTTGCAAGATACAGGGCGGATTATACCAATAGAGGTGAAGGCTGATAAGAATGTGACAGCGAAGAGTCTTGCTTATTATCGTAAGCAATATACCCCTCAACTGTCTATTCGGCTGTCTATTCTCAATATGAGGAAAGATGGCGATTTGCTCAACTTGCCTCTTTACTTGGTAGACAAGCTAAAGTTTTTTTGTAGCTTATAGTTTGTGCTTATTTGTTCTTGTTTGCTGTTATTTCTTTTTCTCTTTCGCTTTCTTGCTGCGCTTCCAGAAGAACAGGTCTGATATACGGTTGAAGTCGGTCTTCATAATCAAGCCCAATCCCTGCGTGTTGAGGCTGTTGCGTGTGAAGTAGCGGTCGTTCGTCTTGTTGTAGACGTTGATAGCCAGGTTGCCGTTCGGGAACAACAGGTACTTCATGTCGAAGTCGCCGATGAAGTTGTTTGTTGTGTTTGGGTTGTCGCGATAGCCGAACTGTCCGTTCAGGAGCAGTCGGTTGTTGAGCAGTTTGCCCGACAGGATACCCTCATACTCAGCGTTGTAAAATCCGTCGGTGCCAGTTGATATGTTTGCGCCGAAGTTCCAGTTGTTGTTGTTTATGACGCTGCTGAGCAGAGTGTTTATCTGCTGGCTGATTGTTCCGCTAAGGAAGCTCTGCATTGCGAGTGATGTTTGGCTGAACTGCTGTGTCGATGCTCCGTTGTTGTTGTCGTTCTGTGCGTAGAAGCGACCTACGGCGAGCAGGTAGAGCACCTGTTGGTTGGTCTCCTCCTCGGCGTTGAGCAGACTATGTACCATTTGTTTTGCATCGTTCGACAGTGTAGGCATGTCGAGGTTGAACGACACCTTCGGACTCTCCGGTGTGCCGGTGATGTTCATCAGGCAGTTCACTCGCACGTTGTTGTTCGAGAACGAGTTGCCGATGTTCAGGTCGGCAAGGCTCACGCTGTTCACGACGTAGAGTGCGCTCAGGTCGAGCGTGGCGTTATACGGGTCGCCTCCGAACGCTATAGAGCCACCGCTGAGGAACTCGAAGTCTTTCTTGATGATGTTCTGTATAGTCAGTTTGTAGGTTCCGTGGTCAACATAGTAGTTGCCGTAGAGGTCGAAGGTGCCCTTATTGAAATACGTAGCACACAGCACGCCCTCACCGTTGAGCTTTATGTAGTCGCCCGTCTTTTCGTCCATGATGATTTTCAGCGTAGCGTCGGGTGTGCAGTTGATGAGGAAGTTGAGCTTGATGTTCGTGCCTATGTTTACATGATTATTGTTATTGTTCTCTGTTTCAACCGAATCCTTCTTCTCGTGTGTTCGCCATTGTATATAATCCTGCGACGATAGCGAGCTGTTGTCGGCAGCGTTGTACACCAATATGCTGTTGCGCTCTGGTGTGGCGTTCACGTCGATAGTCACCTCGCCGCTCTTTCCGCGTATCTGGCAAGTGCCGGTGGTGTACGCAGTGCCGTAGAAACTCTCGCTGTCGAACGAATGTGTGTCGTATGCGAGCAGATTTTGCGCCTCTACGTCGATGTCGTATGTCCAGTTGGAGAAGTTGTGGTGGTGCAATCCGCCCGTCACGATGCCTATATTGTTGTGGCGGTCGTATATGGTGTCGTTGCAGAAGCGTATCTCGTCGGGCAGGAAGTGCACCGAGTCGCCACGCAGAGCATACGTGGTATTGAGCGCAGTGAGCCGCACGCTGCCGTCTACTTTCGCCTTTCCGATGAGGTTGATGTTCTTGAACGCACCCACCACGTTCACCTTGCCGTTGATGCTGGCATCGATGTTGTCCATGAAGCTATCGCAGAATCCGCTTAGGAACTCTGCTCTTGTGCCTTCGGCTTTTATTCCGAGGTCGATGTACTTGTTGCGTGGCGACACGTAGCCGTCGATGATGGTGCGGCGGTCGCCCTCGTCTTCAGCCACGGCATCGAATTCGATGCGTCCTTCCTCCGAGTTGTAGCCGATTTTGGCAAAGAGTGTGCCCATGCGTCCGCCCTCAAACTTGAACTGGTCTACCTGTAGGTCGGAGCTGATGAGCGGTGCTTTGCCGAAGATGCCCGCCAGTTGTGCTGTGCCCGAAGCCCTGCCGTCGAACTCTACGGAGTGGAAGTTGATGAGATCGAGCACGTAGTTCACGTCCACGTTCTTCAGTTTCACGGTCAGCGAGTCGTCAACGCTGTGTGTCGCGGTGCCGTCGATGCCTATCTCTTGGTTGGCATGACTAACGTGGAACCCGTCGATGTTGAGGTGGTCTTTATAGTAGGTGACGCGTGCAGGGTGTATGTGCCATATTGTGTCGCCGATGGTGGTGCGCGATTCGAGTATGTCGATGTATGCTGTCGATTCGCCCTCTTCGTTCTTTGCGAAGACGGCACTGGTGTTCAGCACGCCCGATAGCGATCGGCGTGCGTCGTTGTGGAACTCCATGGAGGTGTTCAGATGGTTGTCGAACGCACCTGCACGCAGCTTCAGTGCCAATGCCTTGCCGTTCTGCGCGATCTTCTTTATGCGTACATCGGCTTTCAGCGTGTCGCCGGGCGACTCGATGTTGATGTAAGCGTCGCGGTAGTTGGTGCCGGCGTATGTGAACGAGGGCACGTCGCACCACAGGTCGATACTGTTATTGCGGTCGTCGAGCTCACCGCTGAGGCTGAGCGGACGGTGTATCTCAAGAGGCACGCCCAACAGTCGTTGTAGCCACTCGGTGTTTTGTATCGACGCATTGATAGTGAAGTCGTTGTGGTCGGTCTGTGGCTTCTTCTCGAGTCCGGGTATGGTAGGTAGTTTGTCGGCGACGAGGTTCAACAGGCTCCTTACAATCGAGCTGTAGCTGAAATGTCCGTTCAGGTCGATTGTGCCGAAGTCGCTCTTCAGGCTGAGGAAGTGGTTGCCGTCGTTGAAGCCTGTCTCGACGTTGATGTTGCGTATGGCGTAGCACGAGTCGGCATTCTGCATCGTGAAGTCGGCGATGTCGATCTGTCCCTCCGCATTGTTGATGTTGCTGCCCTTGATGTCGCATGTGGCTGTGCCGGCGAATTGTGCGCCGTTCCACTTCGTTGTGATGTTGAGCGCAGCAGGTGCAAACGTCTGCACGTCGGTGGTGACGCGCAGATGTGGAGTGGGGCTACGGTGTTCAAACAGTCCTTCTACGGTGGCACGCAGGTTGGGGTCGTCGATGGTTGCGGAGCCGTTCAGTGCTTTATTGATGTAGTCGGCTTTAAGGTTGATGTTGCGATAGGTGTAGTTGTTGAAGCTGATGTCGTAGATGCTTCCGCTCACGCCGATGTTGTCCTTCGAGCTGCCTTGTGCGTCGAGTGAGAGCGACACGATGCCAGCTTTGTCGCTGTTGAGCAACTTGCCGAGCTCGAACTTGTGTGTCTCAACGTGCGCACGCAGAGTCTTCTGCTTCTTTGCAGCCGTCAGTTTTATGCTGCCTGTAGCGCAGTTGAGCTGTGTGCTCAGCGAGCCGTCGGCATCCGTGCCGTCGGCTTTTGCGGTGAGCGATACGTCGCCGAGGCGGTTCACGATGTCGGGCAATTCGTTGCTTGTAATGGTCTTGTAAACAGAGCCAATAGTCTCGTTCGAAGCGAAGAGACGGCTCACCTCCGCGTGCCATATCGTTTGGGTGTTGCGCAGAACGTGAGCTTTGGCATTGAAGATAAAGCTGTGGTCGATGTTCTCAATGTTTAAGTGGCTTACATTCAGGCTGTTGCCAGTGCCGTTGAAGCCAATGCTTAAAGCCAATGGCATGTCGAAGCTCCGCAACTGGGGCACGAAGCAGGCTATGTCGTGGGGTGTGATGCGCGATGCGTTTAAAGTGCCTTCAAAGCGCAGCGACTGCATGTCGGGTGCATCGCCGTTCATGCGGTATGTGGCTGCTATGCGCTTACTCTCGATTGTCGAATTGGGCAGTTCCAGGTGCAACTTCTCTATCTGTGCTCCGCTGCGACTGACGATGGCGTTGAGCGCAAGGCGGCGCAGCGTGAAGCCACAACGCTCGTTCAGCGAGAGGCGTTTCACCTTCACGTTCAGCGAGTCGTTGGTGATGCGGTTCACTATGAAGTGGGCACTGATGTTCTGCGCCTCGATGTCGTTGGGCGAGAAGCGGTTAGCTACCGATGCGCTTGAGAGTAGGCGATAGCGCACTGAGCTATTGCGGATAATGAGCGAGTTGATTTGAAGGTTGATAGGTGTCTGCTGCTTCGTGGTGTCCTTTGAAGCAAGCGAGTCTATAACGAACTGAAAGTTGGGTTTCGTCTCTGGCGTAGCCTTGTAGAGGTTAGCATTGAGTCCGAAGAACTGGGCGGAGGTGATTTCTATCTGCCCGTTGGCAAGTGCCAACAGGTTCACCTTCACCGAGATACGCGACACGGTGAGCATCTGCTTGTTCTGCTGGTCGAGCATCTGCGAGTCGTCGATAATGATGCGGTTGACAAATCCAAGGTCAACGCGTCCGATGCTCACCTTCGTGCCCAACTTCGCAGACAATGCATCGCCTACACACTCCCCGATAGTGTTCTGTATGAAGGGAATGTGCAAAAGCGTAACGATGGTGAGATACAGACCCGTAATGGTCCATATTATTATCTTGATAGTGCGTTTGAACACGTGCGAAACCTATAGTTTGTCGTAGTTAAAGAGTTTGCAAAATTACGTAAAATCATTGACAATGGCAAATAAAAGCGTTGAAAAACCAGATTGAAAGTTGATTTTATACCATCGTGCTCCGAACGCAATCTGATCGGATGGCGGACGGTTAACGATGGCTTAAGTTCATTTATTATGTTCTTTGTAGTCAAGCTGAGTGCGCTCTGACATCGACTTTACCTCGCAAATTGCTGTATTTGCAAACTCCATATTGCATATTTGTGACTTTTAAACGCTTGCTGTTCAAAAACTAATTGTGTGCGAAAATAAAAGAGAGCATTTGCTTTCTGAATCCGCTTATTTTTGTTAATTTTGTAGGAAATTTCCGCACGTTGCCGAATCTTGTCCGTCTTGATTGTGTCGAGTTGTGCAAGAAGGTGGCGTAAAAGCTATGCTGAAATATTCTTATAATCTATAAATATTTTATGGCAAATGTAATTAAGTTACGCAAGGGCTTGAACATTAACCTCAAGGGAAAGGCTGCACGGCAGAAGTTCTCTTCGGGCAAGTGTGCTCAGTACGCTCTTGTACCTGACGACTTTGTAGGCATGACCCCGAAGGTTGTCGTTCGCGAGGGCGACACGGTGAAAGTCGGCGACGCGCTGTTTGTCAACAAGAAGCAGACAGACGTGAAGTTCGCCTCACCGGTGAGTGGAGTAGTGTCGGCAGTGGTCAGAGGCGACCGCCGCAAGGTGTTGCGCGTGGTTGTAGACGCTGACAAAGAGCAGCAGTATGTAGACTTCGGTCAGAAACAAGTGGCTTCGCTCGACGGCGACGCCGTAGTGAAGGCTCTGCTTGATGCCGGCTTGTTCGGCTACATCAACCAGCTTCCCTACGCTGTGTCGACCACTCCCGACCAGAAGCCGCGCGCCATCTTCGTGAGCGCATTGCGCGACATGCCACTTGCCGGCGACTTCGAGTTCGAGCTCGAGGGCAACGAGCGCGATTTCCAGACCGGTCTGTCGGCTCTCGCAAAGGTAGCCAAGACCTATCTCGGCATCGGTGCGCAGCAGACAAGTGCTGCTCTCACGGGAGCTAAGGACGTAGAGGTGACAGTGTTCGACGGTGCTTGTCCGGCAGGCAACGTGGGCGTGCAGGTGAACAACATCGCTCCCGTGAACAAGGGCGAGGTGGTTTGGACCGTAGACCCTACAGCCGTTATCTTCTTCGGTCGTCTGTTCAACACCGGCAAGGTAGACCTGCGCCGCCTCGTGGCAGTAGCAGGCAGCGAAATCAACGAGCCGGCTTACACCGAAGCACTCGTTGGTCAGCCTATCTCTTCGCTCGTTGAGGGCAAACTCGCTAAGACCGAGCACGTACGCCTCATCAACGGCAACCCGCTCACAGGTCGCAAGTGCACCACAGCCGACTACGTAGGCGGACACACATCTGAGATTACAGCCATCCCCGAGGGCGACGACGTAGACGAGATGTTGGGCTGGATACTTCCGCGCACCAACGACTTCTCCGTTAGCCGCAGCTACTTCTCTTGGCTCTTCGGCAAGAAGAAGGAGTACAGCCTCGACGCACGCGTGAAGGGTGGCGAGCGCCACATGATCATGAGCGGCGAGTACGACAAGGTGCTCCCGATGGACATCTACGGCGAATATCTCATAAAGGCTATCATCGCAGGCGACATCGACCGCATGGAGCAGCTCGGCATCTACGAGGTGGCACCAGAGGACTTCGCCCTGGCTGAATTTGTTGACTCTTCGAAGCTCGAACTGCAGCACATCGTGCGCCAGGGTCTCGACATGCTTCGCAAGGAGAACGCATAAGTTTAATTTAATTACAAAGAGAAAAGTATGAATTTTCTGAGAAAATATCTTAATAATGTCAAGCCGAACTTCGAGCCCGAAGGAAAGCTCCATGCTTTCCGCAGCTTGTTCGACGGCTTCGAGACTTTCCTGTTTGTACCCAACCAGACATCGAAGACCGGCGTAAACATCCACGACGCCATCGACTCGAAGCGTATCATGAGCTTCGTTGTCATCGCGTTGCTCCCGGCTCTGCTGTTCGGTATGTACAATGTGGGATTTCAGAACTATAAGGCAGCAGGTGCTCTCGCCGACGCTTCCTTCTTCTCAATGTTCCTCTACGGAGCATTGCAGGTGCTCCCGAAAATCATCGTCAGCTACGTTGTGGGCCTCGGCATCGAGTTCGCATGGGCACAGTGGAAAGGCGAGGAGATACAGGAGGGCTTCCTCGTTTCGGGCATCATCATTCCGCTCATCATCCCCATTGGCTGTCCGCTCTGGGCACTCGCCATCGCAGTGGCTTTCGCCGTTGTAATCGGCAAAGAAATCTTCGGTGGAACAGGTATGAACATCTTCAACGTAGCGCTCATCACACGTGCGTTCCTCTTCTTCTCTTATCCTACGAAGATGTCGGGCGACGCAGTTTGGGTGGCTAACGACACAATCTTCGGCTTGGGCAATACACTGCCCGACACCTTCACCTGCGCAACTCCGCTCGGCGAGATAGCACAGGGCGTGGCTTCAAACGCAAGCCTTGCCGACATGGTGTTCGGCTTCATCCCAGGCTCAATCGGTGAGACAAGTGTCATCGCCATCGCCATCGGTGCCGTTATCCTGCTCTGGACAGGCATCGCTTCTTGGCGCACAATGTTCAGCGTGTTCGTAGGCGGTGCTGTCACAGCATACATCTTCGAGGCACTCGGCATGACTCATATCGCGTGGTATGAGCACCTCGTGCTCGGCGGTTTCTGCTTCGGTGCAGTGTTTATGGCTACCGACCCCGTAACATCGGCTCGCACACAGTGCGGACAGTACTGGTACGGCGCAATCATCGGTGTAGTTGCCGTTATCGTGCGCGTGATGAACCCTGGTTACCCAGAAGGCATGATGCTCGCCATCCTCTTCATGAATATGTTCGCTCCGCTCATCGACTACTGTGTAGTGCAGAAGAACATCTCTAAGCGAATGAAACGTTTAACCAACAAATAACACTCTCGGAATATGGAAGAAACAAAGAAGAAAGGATTCAACACCAGTTCGAATTCTTATACAATATTATATTCTGTAGTTATCGTCGTTATCGTGGCATTCTTGCTGGCGTTCGTGTCTTCATCGCTCAAGCCGCAGCAGGGCGAGAACGTAGCTCTCGACAAGAAGAAGCAGATTCTCGCTGCGCTCAACATCCGCGATATCGACGGTGCTGAAGCTACCGATATATATAATAAGGTGGTGACAGCCGACAAGGTTATCGACCGCAACGGTGCGGAAGTAGAGGCTGGAAAGCAGGGCGGCACAGAAACTGGCTTCCTCTGCAACAGCGCTTCGATGAAGGAAGGCAAGCTCGCGCTCTATGTCTGCAACGTCGAAGGCGAGACAAAGTACGTCATTCCGGTTTACGGTATGGGTCTTTGGGGCGGCATCAACGGCTACATCGCGCTCAACGCCGACAAGCAGACCGTTTACGGTGCCTATTTCAACCACGAAGGCGAGACAGCCGGTCTGGGCGCAGAAATCAAGGACTCACGCGCTTGGCAGGACCAGTTCAAGGGCAAGCACGTCTTTGCTGAGGGCAAGGATGGCGTGGCTCTCTCTGTAGTGAAGAAGAACGAGAAGACAGACCCGTCTACACAGTGCGACGCCGTAACCGGTGCTACACTCACATGTAACGGCGTGAGCGATATGCTCAAGAACTGCCTCGGCGAGTACACAAAATTCTTAACATCTAAATAAGGAGGAGAAATAAGATTATGAGTTTGTTTTCAAAAGAGAATAAGGCAGCTTTCACCAATCCTCTGAACCTCGACAACCCTATCCTCGTCCAGGTGCTCGGCATCTGCTCGGCTCTCGCTGTTACATCGCAGCTCAAGCCGGCTATCGTGATGGGTCTTGCCGTAACGGTGATTACAGCCTTCGCAAACGTGATTATCTCAATCATCCGCAACACAATCCCTAACCGCATCCGTATCATCGTGCAGTTGGTAGTGGTTGCAGCTCTTGTTACCATCGTAAGTCAGGTGCTGAAGGCTTTCGTTTACGACGTGAGCGTAGAACTCTCGGTATACGTAGGTCTTATCATCACCAACTGTATCCTCATGGGTCGTCTTGAGGCGTTCGCTATGCAGAACAAGCCTTGGCCGTCGTTCCTCGACGGTGTGGGCAACGGTCTGGGCTATGCCTACATCCTCGTTGTGGTAGGCGGTCTGCGTGAGCTTCTCGGTCGTGGCACGCTCCTCGGCTTCCAGATCATCCCGCAGTGCGTTTACGACGCAGGCTACATCAACAACGGTATGATGACAATGCCGGCTATGGCGCTCATCCTGCTCGGTTGCGTGATATGGGTTCACAGAGCTTATTTTTACAAGGAAAATAATTAATGACAATGGAACATTTATTAAGTCTTTTCTTCCGGTCCATCTTCGTGGACAACATGATATTCGCCTTCTTCCTCGGCATGTGTTCGTTCCTTGCCGTGTCGAAGAACGTGAAGACATCATTGGGATTGGGTCTTGCCGTTACGTTCGTGTTGCTCGTTACCGTGCCTGTCGACTATCTGTTGCAGACAAAGGTGCTCGGCCCGGACTGCTTGGTTGATGGTGTAGACCTTTCCTACTTGAGTTTCATCCTCTTCATCGCTGTCATCGCAGGTATCGTGCAGCTGGTGGAGATGATTGTCGAGAGATACTCGCCGTCGCTCTATGCAGCTCTGGGTATCTTCCTTCCGCTTATCGCCGTTAACTGCGCCATCATGGGTGCTTCGCTCTTCATGCAGCAGCGCATCAACCTCGACCCGTCTAACACACAGTACATCGGCAACGTTGTCGACGCTGTTGTTTACGCTTTGGGTAGCGGTATCGGTTGGACACTCGCCATCGTATCAATGGGTGCTATCCGCGAGAAGCTCCAGTACAGCGACGTGCCAAAGCCTCTGCAGGGTCTCGGTATCACGTTCATCACTGTAGGCCTCATGGCTATGGCTATGATGTGCTTCTCTGGTCTTAAAATATAATAAGGAGGACTCAACACTATGAATACATCATTTATATTTGCAAGTATCGGAGTGTTCCTTATTGTGATACTCCTCTTGGTTGTCATCCTTCTCGTGGCTAAGAAGTTCCTCAGCCCGAGCGGCAATGTCAACATCGAAATCAACGGCGACAAGACCATCAACGTGCCGCAGGGTTCTTCGTTGATGACTACGCTCAACGAGAATGGCATCTTCCTGCCTTCTGCATGCGGCGGTAAGGCAAGCTGCGGACAGTGTAAGGTGCAGGTGCTTGAGGGTGGTGGCGAGATTCTCGACTCGGAGAAGCCCCACTTCACACGCAAGCAGATAAAGGACAACTGGCGTCTGGGATGCCAGTGCAAGGTGAAGTCGGACATGAAGATCAAGGTGCCCGATTCTGTTATGGGTGTTAAGGAATGGGAGTGCGAGGTTATCTCGAACAAGAACGTTTCTTCATTCATCAAGGAGTTCAAGGTGGCTCTGCCTCCGGGCGAACACATGGACTTCGTTCCTGGTTCTTACGCACAGATCAAGATTCCGGCATACGACTGCATCGACTACGACAAGGACTTCGACAAGGATCTTATCGGCAAGGAGTATATCGGCACATGGGAGAAGTTCAACATCTTCTCGCTCAAGGCTCACAACCCAGAGCCTACAGTGCGTGCCTACTCAATGGCAAACTATCCGGACGAGGGCGACATCATCACGCTTACCGTGCGTATCGCCACAACTCCGTTCCTGCCACGTCCGCAGGTGGGCTTCCAGAACGTACCGACCGGTATCGCTTCGTCGTACATCTTCTCACTGAAGCCAGGCGACAAGGTGATGATGTCAGGTCCTTACGGCGACTTCCACCCGAACTTCACTTCTGGCAAGGAGATGATTTGGATTGGTGGTGGTGCTGGTATGGCTCCGCTGCGTGCTCAGATCATGCACATGACAAAGACGCTGCACACTACCGACCGCGAGCTCCACTTCTTCTACGGCGCACGTGCTCTCGGCGAGGCGTTCTTCCTTGAGGATTTCTGGGAGTTGGAGAAGGAGTTCCCGAACTTCCACTTCCACCTCTCGCTCGACCGCAAGGACCCCGTTGCAGACGCTCAGGGCGTGAAGTACTACGAGGGCTTCGCTGTAAACTGCATCCGCGACACCTACTTGAAGGATCACGAGGCACCGGAGGATTGCGAATACTACCTCTGCGGACCTCCAATGCTCATCAAGACCGTTACCGACTACCTCGACTCGCTCGGCGTAGACCCGGAGAGCATCATGTACGACAACTTCGGATAATCAATCCTTATGTTTATACTTACCAAAAAGCCGCTGACTGCTGTCAGCGGCTTTTCAGTTTCTGATGTATATGATGACTGATAAAATCATTGTTAGCGAAAAAATCTACCATATCTGTCAGCATTGTCGTAATCATCAGATTATGAGCACGATAAAGGCTGATAGATTCGTCTCGGAACGAGATATCTACCAGTCTATCTGTCAGCTTTAACTGTGCATCTACCAGTAGCGGAGGTCTCCGACCTGCGCAGCAGTGTGCAGTTGGGAAGTGGCTTTGGCTTAAGTTTTATCGGACAGCAATAATGGTATGTCTTATTAACCCCATAAATCGAATAGCTGACGTATATCTACATCTTTTAGTTCGTTGTTGGTGTTGAATGTTTGTTGTATCAAGTCGAACCATTTGTTCGTGCTGAATGCAATCGATTCGTTTTCGCCCCAATTGTCCTCAACATCTTGAAGAAGTGCATCGTCGGGATTGTTCAGAAGGTGCTTTATCAATATGCGATATTGATACAACGTGTTGAGCACTTGCGGCACTTTGTGGTTGAACTTTACGCCACCTATCTCTTCCACTTTTCCGCCTGCACTGAACGTGTCGCGAAGATTTGAGCAAATCACAGAATAGCGGCTGCACATCCATAGTGCAGCCCTCTTGTACTTGTCTTGCTTCGGTCCGAACAGTTCGGGAAAGAGCACGAACATCCTTGCCCTTATCTCCTCCTTTTCTTGCAAACTAAGGTCGGTGAAGAATCTTATCATTATTGATGAGGATGCTTCGGTGTTTGCGTCGCCCATCCACCACGGCATTTCGTATTTGCCTTTAGTGCGGTTGGCGTGCATATAGTATTTTCTGACGCTGTTTATCTTCTCCTTCTCCTCCAAAAGTCTGAAAGTGTCGTAGTCGACACTCATCTTCTCGAAGATATTCTTCTCTCCGTTGTCGGCAAGATTCATGTCTATCAGATAGCGTGGCGCATGGGTCACGGCTATGTTGCTTAGGCATTGCTCGTATGGTCGGCATCGGAACTCGGGCGTTTCGCCTCCCAGCTTTGCAAACAGCATGTATATGCGCGACACATCGGGTATGCGTGTGCTTTCGACGATGCTGCTGCCCGTTGATGTCCACGAGTTTGACTTCGTTGACTTCACTTCAACGCCGAAATGTCCTGCAGCCTGTATATCAGGAAAGTGCAAACCCGAAACAAGTTTGATGTTGTCTACACAGAATGAAGTCTGCGGTGCAACATCTTTCAGGGCTTTCAATGCGATATGTTCCATTTCTGTGCCGTTGCACTTGCGGAATATATTTCTGTCGGCTTCTGACGCATCGTTCAGCCACGACTCTGCAAGACGCATGAAATGCGCAAACTCAATATCGGTTTGCGTGGCATCCGATGGTCTTACAGAGATGAGGTTGTTTTGGATTCGTGCGTCCGAGTTGTTTAGAATCAATGCCATATTGCCTAATCAATGAAGTATTTATCCCATAATTCCTGTAGACGCATGGCTATGTTGAACGCCAATACTGGCGGAACTGCATTGCCTATGACCTTGTATGCGCCTGACGAACTCAAGCGATACTTGCGACCATTGTAGGGCATGACGAATCGGTAGTCGGGCGGGAAGGTCTGTATCAGAGCGCACTCTCGCGGGGTTAGTCGGCGTTCATGCATGCCATTGTTCAGTTCTGCTATGTGTTTTCCGCCATGTTCAGCCGATAGGCGTCTGAACTCGATGTTGCCATGATGTTCAGAACGGATAGTTGGTCCGAGTCCGTCAAGCTTTATTTCTGTCTGTCCTTGACTGCCGTTGGTTTGGAACTTCGCTTTAGAGTATATGCTTTGCGATGGGTCGATGGCATCAGCAGGTTCAGGGAGGTCTTTCAGCACATCGTATGTTGTTACTTTAGGCAGCAAGCCGTTGTCCGTAATGTTTCCTGCGTGAGTGGGGTGTGGGTATGGGTCGAACTTTTCGGGTATATTCTCGGCGGTAAGGGCTTGTTTGGCTTCTTCGCATAGTGCGTCCTTTCTGATGCCGATGAAGATGACACGCTCGCGCGACTCTGGCACGCCATAGTTGCCTGCATTCAGCACTTGGGGCGGTAACACGATGTATCCGTTGCCGTCGGCACTTGCGAAGTCGCGTTGTATAATGTTCTTTACATCGCCGAGGTTTACAAGTCCCTTCACGTTTTCTGCCACAAACACTTTCGGGCGCACGATGTCTATTACCTGCTTCATCCAGAAGTAAAGTTTGCCGCGTGTTTCTTCTGACGGAGCATTGTCGAGTCGCTTTTTACCCATGTCGTTCTTGTCAGAGTCGAAACCTTTGCGTTTGCCTGCAACGCTAAAGTCCTGACACGGGAAGCCGCCGGTTACGACATCTATATCCTTTGGAAACACCTCTACGCCATTGTTGTGCATCTTTACAAGGTCTACGATGCTCATGCGGTGGTATGTTTCAGGTGTGTGTCCGAAGCGCGACATGTATGTAGTCCATGCTGTTTCGGCTTCGGGCAGAATGTCGTTGGCAAAGACAGTTGTGAAGTCGGTACGCTTCAGCAGCACCCAGTCTTTTTTCACTGTGTGTTTGATTGATGGCGAGTTGGTAGGGAAGGATTTGGCGTTGGCTATGAAGCCCCCTTCAAATCCCAAGTCCATGCCTCCGCAGCCTGAGAACAATGACAATACTCTGTGTTTCTTGCCTTTTTCTGTTGTTTCTGCTGAAGGAAAATTAATAGGAAGTTGTATGTCTGACAGGAAATCAGACTTCTCATATGGGTACAACTCACCCTGTCCGCAATCATTGTAATAATGATGCAGACCCTCAGATTTCTCTTTGAGCATAGCATTAAAAACAATTAAGTTTTAATGCGTCGGATGAATATTCTTGAAAACAAAGTTTCCTACAAGTACCTATACGAAAAAACGCGGACGCTTCTTGTCCACGTTCAAGGTACTTGCAGGAAACCTAATATACAGACAAGAGAAACGTCCACGCTATATGTGGACGCTTACTCGCTTATTCTGTATATTGTTCTTCTACCTGCAAGTTTCTGAACGTTTTATGAATAAACAGCAAACGCTTATATTTTTTACCACGAAAACGGATTGACCTCGCACGCTTGCGACTGAATCCATTGCAAAGATACGATAAAAAGCACAAACTGCAAAATTTAATTATTTGATTTTTCCACAAACTGGTTAAGTGAAAAGTAAAAACTTGCTGTGTTTGTAATTGTTTAAGTTGAATTTATATGTCAAAATTGTGTTTTGAGTCTGTTTTTAGGTTCATCCGACATTCCGAGTGATGTTACAATCATGCAATGCGTATAGTCTCAGTTTGAAGTATTCTTCATCTCTGAAGCCATACGCATTGCGTTTCATCACTTTAATCTCCTATAAAACAAAGTACGCTAAAAAATCCTCCATATCTTCCATAATCGCTGTAAGCTGCACGGTATGAGCACGATAAAGGCTGGCAGATAATCCGCAGAACGAGATATCTACCAGCCTATCTGTCAGCCTCAAAGTCTTATCCATCAGCCTTTCAGTCTTATCCTTCAGCTTTTCAGCTGCACTTGCTCTTACGCTCACAGTATCTCTCGCACTGCGAGCAGAGGTCGTAGCCGAGCATAGTGCCGAGCATGAAGTCTTCTTCTGGCGTTAGCAGGTTGAGTGGGCGTGTCACAATCATGCGTATGGCGTTGAGGCATTCCTCTCTGCCGAAATACAGGTTTAAGCGATCGTTGCCTACGGGCTGTATGACGTATTTTATGTTTTGGCTTTCCAGTCGGCGTATGGCAAAGTCCTCGTATTTCTTGTTGAACGTGAAGAGCACCATACGGCGCACTCCCTTCTTGTATTCGTAGATATGGTTCATCAGAACCTTCATGTCTACTGGTAAAATTGTGGATTGCTGCATGATTGCGAACTTTAATAATTAATTGTAAGAGTGAGAACTTATTGCGTGTGGTTTAGAGGCATGGCTTTATTTCAGCCACCCAAGCGTCGATGCGCTCGTCGGTCTTGTCATCTTCGTTCACCTCGTCAAGAGCCAGTCCGACGAACTTGCCGTCTACCACCGCTTCCGAATCGTCAAATGTATAGTCTTCAGTAGCTACTGCTCCGATTACGTTGGCGCCAGCCGCCTTAACGGCATTGTATAACTCAGCCATACCGCCCACGAATGTGTCGGGGTACGACTCAGAGTCGCCGCAGCCGAAGAGAGCCACTGTCTTGCCGCTGAGGTCGGCACCCTTGAGTGTCTTTATGCCGTCATACCAGTCGTCCTGCATCTCGCCTGCGCCCCATGTAGATGTGCCGAGAATGAAGTTTTCGTTGTCGGCGAGAACACTCGCGTCGAGGTCAGTCACGTTGATAACGTTGTCCACGCCCAGTTTGGCTCCTATTCTGCCAGCCAGGTCTTCGCAGGTGCCGGTGCTTGTGCCGTAGATGATTACAGTTGTTTTCATAATCTTAGTTGTTTTTATTTGTAAATGTATGGTTAAAGAATTTGGTTTTATCACCGCTGCAAAATTAGCTTGCTTCCGACTTTTACGCAATACCTAAATTCGATGATTTTGAAACTGGTGAGGGCGTTTCGTTTTGTATATTAAAAACGAATAAAAGTGATATTTATGTCGGTAAAAGTTGCTTTATAGTTTGCTTTTATTATAAAATATTTTAAAAAGTGCTGAATTTCAAATATTTGCATTAACTTTGTAGCGATTTTGTGGCAACTTGTGCGGTGTGTAAACGTTTATTCTGCATGAGTGTTCACTGTTTTTTTTGAAAGGATAATTATTAGTAAAAGAGATTATTAGGTATTAAAAACAAAAACTCATTAAAGATGAAAAAGATTTTAACCCTATTAATGTTGGGTGGAGTAGCTCTTGCTGCTAATGCCCAACAGATTAATGGCGACTTTGACGCAGAATGGGTGAAGTGTGTGCCTTGGGACAGTAAGGGCAACACATCAGATTCGGGCACACAACCCGAGGGATGGCACGCTTCTAACGTGAATACAGCTATCGGCAAGAAACAGATTATCGACGCTGTAGAGGGCAAGGACGGCACGGGAAAGGCCGCTCACCTTTACAACACTTCTATCTTGGGCAATAAGATTCCGGCTTACCTCACGCTCGGCACGCCGTTCGCTACGGCAGAGGTGAGGGGCATCACGGTGAAGAACTCTGACGGAGGCACGTTCGGCGGCAGCAGCTTCACATTCCGTCCCGACGCCATGCGCTTCGACTACAAGCGCGACAACTCGAAGGGCGACGAGAACGCTACGGTGCTGGCTTATCTCTGGAACGGCACATGGACCCAGAAGAACGTGCCGGGCAACACCGTTGTGTGGGCTTCGGCTACGAAGGTGGACATGCAGGACCGCGACCGCAACATCTTTGACATGCCTACGTCTACGGGTGGCGATGTGACATCTACCGAGGGCGCTACGTGCGTGGCTAAGTTCGAGAAGAGCATCAAGGGCAGCACCAACGGCAAGTGGGCGAGCGACACTATCAACTTTGTTTACGCCGACGAGAACGCAAGCGTGGAGAAGGTGAACGTTATCTTCTCGGCTACCGACTACTTCGGCAACCGCAACAACATCGTGGACGGCAATTCGCTCACTGTTGACAATGTTAGGTTTATTTACTATCACGCTCTTGACACTCTTGCCACAACCGATAGTGAAGGCAAGGCTATAGCACTGAACGAGAAGTTTGCAGCAGACCGTTACAACTACACCGTCAATGCGATGTACGATGCTAACAAAACAAAGGTGCCTTACACCAAGAAGGGTGTTGCTGCTACGGTGGATACGAAATACGACGAGGCTACTCGCGTGTTCTCTATCATTGTGAAGGGTGAGGACTACGACGCTGTAAACAATCCGTCGGCTATCAGCACCTATACCATTAAGTATAAGAAGCCGGCTCCGACACTCACTTCGCTTGTTGTGGCAGGCAAGGAGTTTATCTCGGCAGGCAAGGACGATAAGAACTTCACTGCTAATGGTAAGTACAACGCTGACGAGGTGTCTTACAAGACTTCTTCGGAGACAGCTAAGGTTAATACAAGTTACGACAAAGTTACGGGTAAACTCACCATCACTGTTGAAGATGAGGAGTCGATGACTAATGTCTACACTATCACATTTAATGGTAAGGAGAAGGTTGCTTTTTATCAGATACCTAACGCCGACTTCGAGAACTGGGGCGAGACAGCCCTCGCTGAGACATGGAACTCGTTTGAATCAGCAACCGGTAAATATGCTTCGTTTGCTTCTTTCTCGCCGATGCCCGAAAAGATAGATGGATTTGAGGGTTATGGTGTCCGCATCAAGTCGAAAGATCTTGGTCTGGCTTATGCCAACGGTAACATCACAACCGGTCGTATCAATATGGGTGACACAAACCCTGCAGATGTCTCTAACTACAACTTCACCTACTTAAACGACATAAATGGTAGTCTGCCATTCACTGGTACCCCCGACGCGTTTGAGGTGTATGCACGCTTTGCTCCAGGCACAGCCAAGAATGAGGGCACAGTACTTCAGGGTCGCGTTCAGCTCATCGTTCATGGCGAGGTGGCATATCACGACCCAGAGCTCAGCGAGCAGGCTGCTAACAAGATTGCTTCGGCTTCGGTGCTCATTCCGGCAACAGCAGATTGGACCAAGTTCACGGGCAAGTTCAGCTACACTGGCAACGAGAGTGGTAAGCAGTATCTCCTTGCTTCGGCTACAACCAACCCCGTGCCAGGTGCATCTAAGGACGACCAGCTAGACCTTGACAACCTCAAGCTCATCTATTATCACACTCTTAAGTCTCTGACCACAACCGACAGCGAAGGCAATGCTATAGCACTGAACGAGAAATTCGCTGAGGACTGCTACAACTACACAGTTGATGCGGTGTATGATGCTAACAAGACGAAGGTTTCTTACAACAAGAAGGGCATTGCTGCTACGGTGGATACAAAATACGACGAGGCTACTCGCATGTTCTCTATCATTGTGAAGGGCAATGACTACGATGCACAGAGCAATCCGTCGGCTATAAGCACCTATACCATTAAGTATAAGAAACCGGCTCCGACACTCACTTCGCTCGTTGTGGCAGGCAAGGAGTTTATCTCGGCAGGCAAGGACGATAAGAACTTCACAACTGCTGGTAAGTATCAAGCCGATGAGGTGTCTTACAAGGCTTCTTCTGAGACAGCTAAGGTTAATGTAAGTTACGATAAGTTTACAGGTAAGCTCACTATCACTGTCGAAGATGATGAGACGCTGACCAATGTCTATACTATCACTTTCGAAGAGAAGGAGAAGGCTGCTTTCTATCAGATACCAAACGCCGATTTCGAGAACTGGGGCGAGACATCCCTCGCTGAGACATGGAACTCGTTTGAATCAGCAACCGGCGATTTGGCTAAATGGGCCTCAATGTCGCCGAAGCCCGAAAAGATAGATGGATTTGAGGGTTCTGGTGTCCGCATCAAGTCGAAAGATCTTAGTCTGGCTTATGCCAACGGCAATATCACAACCGGACATATCAATATGGGTAACATGAATCCTGCAAATGCCTCTAACTACAACTTCACCGACTTAAACGACGTAAGGGGCAACCTGCCGTTCACGGGTACACCGGACGCCTTCGAGGTGTATGCACGCTTCACTCCTGGCACAGCCAAGAATGAGGGCACAGTACTTCA
>NZ_JH379413.1:29345-30067 GCF_000235885.1 Leyella stercorea DSM 18206 | reverse complement strand
ATATCACGACCCAGAGCTCAGCGAGCAGGCTGGCAATAAGATTGCTTCGGCTTCGGTGCTCATCCCTGCAACAGCAGATTGGACTAAGTTCACGGGCGAGTTTAACTACACTGGCAACGAGAGCGACAATATGTATCTTCTTGCTTCGGCAACAACCAACCCCGTGCCAGGTGCATCTAAGGACGACCAGCTCGACCTTGATAACATCAAGCTCATCTACTATCACGCACTTAGCAACCTTACATTCAACGGTGTTAAGCTCGCCGGCTTCTCTGCTGACAAGACCGACTACACTATCACCATCGATGGCGACGTAGCCGAGGCTGCTGATAAGATTAAGTATGTAGTGAAGGGTAGGGGTGCTTCTGCCACAACGGATTTAGAGGGTGACGTGCTGACCATCACCGTAAACGGCAACGACTACGCCGCAAACGCTGAGAGCCAGACCGTTTACACCGTGAAGTTCGAGAAGCAGGTGGTTGACGGCATCAACTCAATCTCGGCTGACTATGCAAAGAACCACAAGGTGTACACACTAAGTGGTGTTCGTGTGAACGGCAAGCCTGCTGCAGGCGTTTACATTGTTGACGGAAAGAAAGTTGTTATTAAGTAATTGAGAATTCTCAACTAAATAAAAAGAGGTTATGACTTGAATAGTCATAACCTCTTTTTATTTATTGTTTGTTTCGTATCGACCGACGCGGATGTCTGCATCGACCGAC
>NZ_JH379413.1:26696-29204 GCF_000235885.1 Leyella stercorea DSM 18206 | reverse complement strand
GACCGACGCGGATGTCTGCACCGACCGACGCGAACTACGTACATGCTACTTTTACTTCAGCACACCAAGCTCTTTGCCCACCTTAATGAAAGCAGCTATTGCCTTGTCGAGCTGCTCGCGTGTGTGACCGGCAGAGAGCTGCACGCGGATGCGGGCCTCGCCCTTCGGCACAACCGGGTAGTAGAAGCCCGTAACGTAGATGCCTTCCTCAAGCAGGCGGTTAGCGTAGCGCTGAGAGAGCGGAGCATCGTAGAGCATAACGGCGCAGATGGCACTCTGTGTAGGCTTGATGTCGAAGCCCGCAGCCATCATCTTGTCGCGGAAATAGTTCACGTTCTCTACGAGGCGATCGTGGATAGAGTTGTCCTCCTTCAACATCTTGAACACCTCAAGACTTGCACCGATGATAGACGGAGCCAATGAGTTAGAGAAGAGGTATGGGCGGCTGCTCTGGCGCAGCATGTCGATAATCTCCTTGCGACCAGTTGTAAATCCGCCGAGTGCGCCGCCGAATGCCTTGCCCAATGTGCCTGTGTAGATGTCCACACGACCGTATGTCTTGCAAAGCTCGCTCACACCGTGACCCGTTGCGCCTACAACGCCAGCCGAGTGCGACTCGTCAACCATTACGAGAGCGTCGTACTTCTCTGCCAAGTCGCAGATCTTGTCCATCGGAGCTACGTTGCCGTCCATAGAGAACACACCATCGGTGCAGATGATGCGGAAACGCTGAGCCTGAGCCTCCTGCAAGCACTTCTCCAGTTCTTCCATGTTGGCGTTGGCGTAGCGGTAGCGCTTAGCCTTGCACAGACGCACGCCGTCGATGATAGAAGCGTGGTTGAGCGCGTCAGAGATGATTGCGTCCTCGTCGGTGAGGAACGAGCCGAACAAGCCTCCGTTGGCATCGAAGCAGGCAGCATATAATATGGTGTCTTCTGTCTGGAAATACTCAGAGATGGCAGCCTCAAGCTCCTTGTGGATGTCCTGTGTACCGCAGATGAAGCGTACAGACGACATACCGAAACCGCGGCGATCCATCATCTTCTTTGCACCCTCGATGAGGCGCGGGTGGTTAGACAGACCAAGATAGTTGTTGGCGCAGAAGTTGAGCACTTCCTTACCATTTACCTGGATTGCAGCCTGCTGAGGGCTTTCAATGATACGTTCCTCTTTGTAGAGACCTGCTTGCTTCAGATTCTCCAAAGCGGCAGCGAGATGTTCTTTTACTTTTCCGTACATGAGATAGGTTATTTTAAAAGTTTTTTGTTATTACAAGTGCAAATTAACTCATTATTTTTGATACGTGAAAATGTTTATAGTAGTTTTTTTAGCGTAATGAAAAAAAATGAACGATTTTGTATTGCCGTGTGAAAAATTTTTCTTTCCTTTGTACTCATAAACGCTTAAATATATATACGATGAACAATATCTTGGTTATTGGCTCTACTGGTCAGATTGGCTCTGAGCTAACAAGGAAGTTAAGAAGCATTTACGGAAACGCAAATGTTGTAGCTGGTTACATTAAGGGCGCAGAGCCAACGGGTGAGCTTGCTGAGGCTGGTCCTATGGCAGAGTGCGATGTGACAAACCAACAGATGATTGCTGACGTTGTGAAGAAGTACAACATCGACACCATCTACAATCTCGCAGCGTTGCTCTCTGTCGTTGCCGAGTCGAAGCCACGTTTGGCTTGGAAGATTGGTATCGACGGCTTGTGGAACATCCTTGAGGTGGCTCGTGAGCACGGTTGTGCAGTTTTCACACCGAGTTCAATAGGTTCGTTCGGCTTGAACACACCGAAGATGCTCACACCGCAGGATACTATTCAGCGTCCGCGCACAATCTACGGTGTGTCTAAGGTCACCACAGAGCTGCTGAGCGACTACTACCATAATAAATATGGTGTAGATACTCGTGCTGTGCGTTTCCCTGGCGTTATCTCTTACGTAACACCTCCGGGTGGCGGCACAACCGACTACGCTGTAGACATCTACTACTCGGCTGTTCGTGGCGAGAAGTTCGTCTGCCCGATTAAGGAGGGCACACTCATGGACATGATCTACATGCCCGACGCATTGAAGGCTGCTGTAGACATTATGGAGGCAGACCCTGCACGTCTCGTACACCGCAACGCGTTTAACATCGCTTCGCTCAGCTTCGCACCAGAGACAGTGTTCGCTGCTATCAAGAAGTACAAGCCGGAGTTCGAGATGGTTTACGACGTAGACCCATTGAAGCAGAGCATCGCCGAGAGCTGGCCAGACCGCATGGATGACACTTGCGCTCGCGAGGAGTGGGACTGGTGTCCGGCTTACGACCTCGACGCAATGACAAAGGATATGCTTGAGAAGCTTACAATCAAGCTCAAAGGATAAAGATATATAGGAGGGTATGGCATCTTGCCATACCCACGCAGCCTTAGATACAAATAATGTAATTTGTATATGTATGGCATCCTTGCCATCCACGAAGTTTACATACAATTAGATTGCGTGGGTATGGCAAGGA
>NZ_JH379413.1:0-26567 GCF_000235885.1 Leyella stercorea DSM 18206 | reverse complement strand
GGGTATGGCAAGGATGCCATACCCTCCTACAAAAAAGCTCCTACAGATGTTCTGCAGGAGCTTTTTATGTCTTTATTGACTTTCGGGAACGTCCTTTACAGTCTTTCGAGCACCTCCTTAATGAGGTCGTCGATGTGGCTCTTATAGCCAGTGTCGGCTTTCTTGATGCGACGGTTGGCGATGACCATGCAAACCGTTGTGGCTTTGTGACCCATGAGGCGAGCAAGTCCGGCGAGCGCTGAGCTCTCCATCTCGAAGTTGGTGATGTGCTTTCCGTTATATTCGAAGTTCTCGAGTTTCTCGTTCTGGTTAGGGTCGGTGAGCGGAATGCGCAGCTCGCGACCCTGCGGACCGAAGAAGCCACCGCAAGCTACCGTGATGCCACGCACCATGTCGTCGGCAGCTATGCGCTCCACAAGCTCCTTGTCGGCAGCTATGGCGTAGGGTGCAGGCTGACACATATTGCCCGACCAGCCGAGGTGGTTGAGCAATGCGCGCTCCATCTGCAAGTCGCAGACAGCGTTGCGGCCAGCGTAGAAGTTGAGCAGACCGTCGAAACCGATAGAGTACTCCGAGCAGACGAAGGTGCCGGCAGGCGTGTAGAGCTGCAGGCCGCCGCATGTGCCGATGCGCACAATCTCGAGCGAGCGCAGTGTCTCCTTCTCATGGCGTGTCTGGAAGTCGATGTTAGCCAGCGCGTCAACCTCGTTCATCACGATGTCGATGTTGTCGCAGCCGATGCCGGTAGAGATAACCGTGATGCGTTTGCCCTTATATGTACCCGTAACGGTGCGGAACTCGCGGCTCTCTACTGCACACTCCTTGGTGTCGAAGTGTGATGCCACGAGGTCGACACGTCCAGGGTCGCCCACGAGTATCACCTTGTCGGCGAGTTGTTCCGGTTTCACGTGTAAGTGGAAGATGCTACCATCTTCGTTGATGATAAGCTCTGATTCTGCGAAATATTTCTTTTCCATAATCTGATGTTCTGTTAGTAAATAGTTATTTTGATTGTTAGTATTAGTTATTTCTTGATGAGTTTGTTCTCAGCGGTGCGCAGTTGTGCCTCCAGTCTCTTCAACTGCTGACGTGCCTCGTCGAATTGCTGCTCAAGCTGCAGTATATCTCTTGTGAGTGCGGTGCGGTTGTTGTCAGCAGTGTTGTGATACTTCTCGCGCAAGGTGTTCAATGTTCTCTGCTTGTTCTTCGAGTCGTTTTGTAGACGCATCACCTCGTAGTACATCTGTCGTGTGGCATCGCTACGGAAGCTCTTTATGTCGGTGTACACCACGTCGTCGTTCACCACGAAGTTCACCTTGTCCGTTGCTGCTACTCGTGTGTTTGCTTCTTCCTTAATGGCGTTCAGTTCTTTCTGCGCACGTTCGCGTATCTCTGGTGTTGGCCATGTATCGCGTATGCGTATCAGCGATGCCAAACTCTTGAGTCTGCTCTCCGACATCTCGTCAGCATTGTAGTTGGTGCGCTGTTCGGGCATGGAGAATGCATATACGCACGCTTTGCCTTCGGGCTGTCGGCGTGTGGTGGCAAACCATGCGAAGCGTTCGGCATCCGATTCAACGTAGATGAAGTCGTCGTCGTGAGAGTTGAACGGCAGTCCGATGTTCTCCGGCTCGAAGTATGTTCCCTCGTCTGCGTTGTACTTCGCTACGTAGATGTCGCGCTTGCCGAGTCCGTCGTCGGCAATGCCCGACACGTAGAGTGTCTGACCGTCTGACGATAGGAACGGATAGCTAATGTGCTTCAGTTTCGAGTCTATTTCGCTGATGCGATGCGGTTCGCCCCATCCGTCGCCCAACTTGTTGCGTGTGTACAGATGTTGCACGCTGTCCTTGCCCAATTCGGTGTAGTAGCACTTGTTGGCAAAACCATTGATGAAGACGTATTGGTTGGGTTGTGTGTCGGTGTCGAAGAAGCTGTTGTAGCTCACGAACTTGCCGTATTTCGGCGAGAGCGGTATTGTTTCCACTACTCGGTTCTTGTCCACAATCGTGCTATCCACTACGAATATGCTCTGCGTGTTTGGCAGCATCGCATTGAAGTTCTCCTGCTGGCGAGCGTTCATCGGGTTGGCTGTAGCAGCGTTTCTCACATTCTTGCGTGCTATGGGCTTCGCTTTCCTCTGCTGTGCGCAAACCATTGTCGACGACAGCAAGAGCGCAAAAAGTATGTATTTTCTTGAATTCATAGTCGTATAGATTGTATTCATGTGATATTTATTATTGCAAAAGTAATAAAATAATTTATATTACGTTACAATATATGATGGAAAAACAAAATAGCTATTCACATATACTGAAGTACACCAGCTTGTTTGGTGGTGTTCAGGTGCTCAGTATCCTTGTCGGGCTGGTGCGCAACAAACTCGTTGCGCTCATTCTTGGCCCGATGGGTATGGGCTTGTTGGCTTTGTTCTCCTCTACCATAAAGCTTGTTGGCGACTCTACCAACCTCGGACTCTCCATCAGTGCGGTGCGCAATATGTCGGGAGCCTACGATTGTGGCAACCATGAGCATCTTCTGCGTAGCATCAGCGTGTTTCGTCATTGGTCTCTGCTCACCTCTCTTTTCGGCATGTTGGTGTGCATTGTGTTGTCGCCGTTGCTCAGTAGCTGGACCTTCTCTTTTGGCGACCACACGCTCCACTTCGTGCTGCTTGCTCCGGTGGTGGCTCTAACGACGTTCTCTACTGGCGAGCTTGCCATTCTGAAAGCCACACGGCGCTTGCGCGACATAGCCGAGAACTCCGTTTACGCCATGCTTGTGACACTCTTTGTGTCCGTTCCTATCTACTATTTCTTTGGTTATAAAGGTATTGTACCTTCGCTGCTGCTTGTCATACTGTTGCAGACCATAATAGTGATGCGCTATTCGCTGCGTGCCTATCCGTTCCGTCTTAACTTCAGTAGGGCGTTGTTGGGCGAAGGTTGTGGCTTCTTAAAGCTCGGTGTGGCGTTTGTTGTTGCAGGCATGGCAGGCAGTGGGGTGGAGATGGCTATCCGCGCCTATATCAGTAATGTTGACGGTGTAGATACGGTAGGTCTGTACAATGCCGCCTATGTTATGATATTCACCTACGTAGGTACTGTGTTCACGGCGATGGAGACCGACTACTATCCGCGTTTGTCCTCTATCAGCAAGTTGGGTCGCGAGTTCAATCTCACGGTGAACAAGCAGATAGAGGTGTCGCTGCATCTCGTCTCGCCGATGCTTGTCTTTTTCATTCTTGCCATGCCCGTTCTGCTGCCGCTGCTTTACAGCGGTAAGTTTCTGCCCGTACTGCCGATGATGCAGGTGGCTGCGTTGGCGATGTACGCTCGCGCCATTTTTCTGCCAATCGAGTACATAGCTCTGTCGCGCGGCGACTCGAAACGCTTCCTTTGCATAGAGTTGGTGAGCGATGTCCTGCTCCTCACAATGGCTATCCTCGGCTATAGTCGTTGCGGACTGTTGGGCATGGGTGTAGGCATGACCATAGCCTCGGTTCTTGAGGTGTTTGTGGCTGTCGGTTTCTGTCGTGTGGCTTATGGCTACAAGCTCTCGATGGCGCAGCTGAAGATAATCTTCGTACATGCAACAATCGGAGTGCTCACCAGTCTGCTCTCGTTCGTCGACAATGTGTGGATATACGTGTCGGTAGGTGCGCTGCTCTTTGCTCTCGACTTAGCTTACACGCTCTCCATTATGCGCCGGCACGTCGACATCGACATCGTAAACCGCATAAAGCGTAAGTTCGTGCGTCGGTCTTAGTCAGTGCTTTAGGTGTTTGTAGACGTTGTGCAGCATATGTAGGTGACGACATGTACCGCAAGCGAAGTAGATTATTGTCAATGCCTTCTCGTACACGTTCAAACCTTTCAGTATGCTACGTCTGTATCCGCTGAAGCGCACGCCGTGCTCGAATTGTCTGAAGCGTTTCACCGCCTCCTTGTATTCAGCTCGGCTCATGTTGCCAGCGTTGTTGAACAACAGTATGAGCACATTAAGATACACCTTCATCTGCCAGCGACGCACCCGCGTCATCACCTCTTTCGGCATATGCTCTTGCTCTGCCTTCTTGCCGAGCATCACTATTGTGTTCAGGCGTTGAAACTGCTTCGGCGCAAACTTCTTTGTCATAGCCTCCGCATTGCCTTGATAGTAGAAGAACGTGCCGTGGCAGAAAGCCGTCTTGTTGGCACGCAGATACTGCACCCGCGTGTTGTACTCGTCGCTGTCGAAGTAGCGTGTGTCGCAATCGTTGGCGAACATCAGTCGGCGGTGTATCAGGGCGAAGCCATGTATCGAGAAGTCGATGCACAATGCGAATGCCTCTATGCCCGTGAGTAGGATAGAGTAGTCACCATTGGGTGGAAACGAACCCTTCGCCTGCTCGGTTGAGCCGTCGGCATTGGCGAGCAGCATGTCCGGAACGACAATCTCCGCCCCCGTTTCCTCGATGCGAGTCACGGCATGTTGCAGCAAGTCGGCAGATATGTAGTCGTCCTGCGACATATAGAATATGTAGTCGCCCTCCGCCTCCGCGCTCATAATGTCTATGTTGCGAGCCGTGTTGCCCTTGCCGTCGTTCGTCTTCGTCATTATCTTTATGCGCTTGTCGGCAGCAGCCAGTTGTTTCAGCACGCTCAGACTGTCGTCGGTAGAGCCGTCGTCGAGCGCAACGAGCTGCCAGTCGGCATAGGTCTGCGCCATCACCGAGCCAATAGATCGCTGCAAGTACAGGCTGCCGTTGTAGACGGGCATTAGTATCGTGACTTTAATCATTCTGTGTTATTGTTATGTTCTCTGCAAAATTACAAATTTATTGTCTGCTCAGTGTGTTAATTTAAGGTTTTTCTTTGCTCTTTTTCCGCAAATTGTTTTACCTTTGCAGCGGTACATAATGATAAATAGTAACGTAATGTCACAGATTGATATATTTGAAGCGACGAGTTGCAAACCCGAATACGTTGCAGCAGTCAATCGGTTGCTGCTGCAGCTATGCTCTTCGCCCTGCGAGATGAGTGCCGAACTGTTGCAGAATCTGGTTAATGAGCCTAACAGTCGAAAAGAAAGAAAAACAACAATACTATGAAACTTGATAACAACACGGGATTGGTGCTCGAAGGCGGCGGAATGCGCGGCGTCTTCACGTGCGGTGTGCTTGATGCGTTTATGAAGCACAACATGTATTTCAACTATGTGGTGGCGGTGTCGGCAGGAGCGGGCAACGGCATGTCGTATATAAGTCGGCAGCCGGGGCGTGCACGCGTTACGAACATCGACTACATGGACAAGTTCCACTTCATCGGACTACGCTATCTGCTCACGCAGGGCTGCATCTTCGATGCCGAACTGCTCTACGACAAGGTGCCGAACGAGTATGTGCCGTTCGATTACGACGCTTATTTCAACAATCCGGCTACGTTCGAGATGGTCACAACCAACTGTCTCACGGGTCGTCCGATGTATCTCACCGAGCGTCACGACCGCCAACGCGCACTCGACGTTGTGCGTGCTTCGGCTTCGCTGCCTTACGTGTGCAAGATAACGAACGTGGACGGCATACCGATGCTCGACGGCGGCATCGTCGACTCGATACCCGTGGAGCGTGCAATGGCTACCGGTCATGCGCAGAACGTGCTCGTGCTGACGCGCAACCGTGGCTATCGCAAATCGGGGCACGACATAAAGATTCCGCATTTCATATACAAGAAGTATCCGCGCCTGCGCGTGGCGCTCAGCCATCGTATGCGCGTCTACAACGAGCAGCTCGCGCTGGTGGAGCGACTCGAGGACGATGGCAAGGTGGTGTGCATTCGCCCCGAACGCCCGATGGAGGTAGACCGCATGGAGAAGGATGTAGCCAAGTTGCAGCGGCTCTACGAGGAAGGCTTCGCCCTCGGTGAGCGCTTCTGCCTGCAGCACTCTGGAGAGAAATAAAGGGGGTGCAATTGTCTCAACTGCACCAACGTAGAAAATGATATAACATGCATGGTTGGTGCAGTTGAGACAACTGCACCCCCTATAATTGTTACTTGCTGAGTTCCTTCAGCACCTTTTCAAGTTCTGTCCAATGCTCCTCGGTCATATCGTTAGGTGTGAAGATGCTGATGCCGTCTGCACCCGCAGCCATCGACGACTGCACAGCCTCCGCAATCTCTGACGGCAGCAGTCCGGAGTTCTCCGGGTCTACCACCTTGTCCTTGTGGCGCCAGTCGTGGCAGATGAAGATACCACTATATAATAAGGTGTTCTTGCCCTTTATGGCTTCCACCTCTTCCTTCGTCACCTTGCCGACCCAAGCTGCCGGCTCCATGTAGAAGTCGTTGTAGTTCATAGGGAACACAGCATCGAGCTTCCAGTTGTTCCACTGTTGGCGCACCATCCACTCGGCATAGCTATTCGGACCGGGGAACACGTCTGCACTGAGCTTCTTCTGCTTGGCGTGTACGGCATCAGAGATGGCATTCACGAGGTCGGTGACAGCATCACAGCGAAACTGTGCCCACTCCTTAATCTTCGACGGGTCGGTCACTTTTGTGATGTCGATGCCGCTCTGCTGCTTGAACGCAGCCACGCAGTCGTCGCAGTAGCAGTAGTCAGCCTTGGCGTACTCGCCGTTCATTGTGAGTCCGTACTTGTCCCACAAACCACGCGCCAGAATAACGTCGGCGTAGCGTATATAGTCGAGCTGCACGTAGTCGACCTCAGGTATGGAAGCAATCTCCTCGAACTTCTCAACGAGGAACTTGCGCACCTCTTTGTTGCGTGGGTCGAGCGTGGTATAGTAGGGCACGTATGCCGGTTTGTCAGATGCCGACTCGCCGAGACGGTTCACTGTGTACCAGCTCTTGGGCTTTCCGCCCTGCACCATTGTGGGCACCCAGGCATGATACTCCAAGCCCACCTTCTTTGCCACCTTTGCAGCCACGGCAATCTTCTCCACGTCCATGCCGGCATTGATGCACACACCAGTTACGCCGTGCTTCTTCCAAGCCTTGAAATCGGCAGTGAGCGACTTTTCTGTAGTGTTCTCGCCCCATCCCGACCATGCGAAGACTGGGGTTTTTGCACCTTTTGCGTTTGCGCACATCGTAGTGAGCGCAAGCGCAAGAGTCATTAAGATTTTCTTCATGTGTTTTTGTTTTATATTATTAGTTTAAAAAGTACTATTATGTAGCTTAATTTGTATAATAAGCACAAAGTTAGTGCTTTTTAGTATATTATTCGTATTTTATTTAAAGAAAACATTAGTTAGTTTAAAAAGTTTTATTTTCTTTATAAAAAAAGTTTCATTCTCAAGAAAAAAGTTTAAATTTGTATCAAGAATGTAATTTAAAGTTGATATATTGGGATAATATGAAAAACAAATAGAGAGGATTTCTTTATAATAATCTATATAAATGTCAATGAATTTGCGGTATATATAGACTTCCTCTTGAAAAAATAAATAAACATATCATTTAGTACTAATTAAAAATTAACATCTATGTCAAAACAAGTAAAGACAGTAGGTATGCTGCTCGCGCTTTCGGCTTTGCCAATGGGAGCAGCTTATGCTGGAAACGTTACTTCGCAGGCTGTTGTGCAGAACGCACAGGCTGATGCAGAATGTAAAGGTGTTGTTTTTGACGCAACTGGCGAACCAATGATTGGTGCATCGGTTGTTGTTAAAGGCAAGAGTGGCTTGGGTACAGTTACTGATATTGATGGTAACTTTACTCTTCGCAACGTAAAGAAGGGTGACGTGATTCGTATCACTTCGCTTGGTATGACTCCAGTGGAAATGGAGTGGAGCGGCAAGCCGTTGAAGGTGACACTCAACGACGATTCAAAGCAGATTAACGAAGTTGTGGTTACTGCTCTTGGTATCAAGCGCGAGCGCAAGTCGCTTGGTTATGCTATCCAGGACGTAAAGGGCGACGCTCTTGTAAACGCACATGAGAACAACGTGGCTAACGCCTTGACAGGTAAGATTGCAGGTGTGCAGATTACACGTTCGAGCAACGGTCCTGGTGGTTCGTCAAAGATCCAGCTCCGTGGTAACAACTCTATCACTGGTCTGAACCAGCCGCTTATCGTAGTGGACGGTGTGCCTATGGATAACTTCACCGGTGCGGAGAACAACGACTACTGGAACCCGTCTGCCGATATGGGTAACGGTCTTTCGGATATCAACCCCGAGGACATCGAGTCAATGTCAGTGCTTAAGGGTGCTTCTGCAGCTGCCCTCTACGGCTCGCGTGCTGGTAATGGTGTTATCCTTATCACCACAAAGCAGGGTCGTGAGACAAAGGGTCTTGGTATTACTATCACCGGTACTGTAAGTGCCGAGACACTCTTCACGTCGCCTAAGATGCAGACTACATACGGTCAGGGTACAAAGGGACAGTACGACGAGACAAGCGGCTTAAGCTGGGGTCCGCGTATCGAGGGTCAGACCTACACACGCTGGGATGGCAAGGAAGTAGCAATGCAGCGTTATGACAACCTCAACAACTACTTCGGTACAGGTACAGAAATCCAGGAGAACGTGACACTCTCGCAGCAGTACGGCAAGACATCTATCTATGCTTCTGTTACGAACATGAACAACAAGTCGATGACTCCGGGTGCTAAGCTCAATCGTACCAACATGATGCTTCGTGGCGTTACCAACTTCGGCAAGAACAACGCATGGACATTCGACGCTAAGGTGCAGTACATCCGCAACAAGGCTAATAACCGTCCTGTTTCGGGTAACAACAGCAATAACTCGGCTCTCGGTATGTACACCTTCCCGACCACTCTCGATATACGCGACTTCGAGAACTGTGTTGACGAGAACAACCAGATGACATGGTGGAACAAGGATGGCAACAACCCATACTGGATGAGCAAGTACAACCTCTCTGACGATAACCGCGACCGCTTCTTGATGAACGCATCATTGAAGTATAAGGTGCTCTCTTGGTTGACAGCAGAGGTGAAGGCAGGTACCGATATGTACACACTTGAGGCTACAAACCGCACTTACTCTGGTAACTCTCACATTACTACAAAGTATGGTCAGAACATCAACCACTTCTATGAGAACAACTTCAGTTTCCTTCTCACAGCTACAAAGGACAACCTTATAGACAAGATCGGTGCTACAGCTACATTCGGTGGCAACCTCATGGCTACAAAGAAGACAGGCTTGAACAGCAGTGTTACCGACCTCGTTATCGAGAACCTCTTCTCGCTGAACAATGGTAAGGAAAAGCCTTCTGTTTCTCAGATATACACAGAGAAGAAAATCAACTCACTCTACGGTACTGTAGGTTTGAACTACGACGGTTGGGCATTCCTCGACGCAACATTCCGCAACGACTGGTCGTCGGCTCTTGCCAAGGAGCACCGCTCGTTCTTCTATCCGTCTGTTTCGGCATCTGTGCTCTTCGTGGACATGCTCAACAAGTACAAGGTAGCAATGCCGAAGTGGTTCACATTCGGTAAGCTCCGCGCTTCTTATGCAGAGGTAGGTAACGATATGGATCCGTACCAGCTTTACAACCTCTACTCAACAAGCAAGGACGATCATTCAGGCATCACCGCTTCAAGCAACAGCACTCTCTTCGACAAGAACGTGAAGAATGAGCTTATCAAGTCGTGGGAGGTTGGTCTTGAACTCAAGTTCCTCAACAACCGCTTGGGCTTCGACTTCGCTTGGTATAAGTCGAACGCTACAAACCAGTTGCTCAACCTGCCGATGAACTCACTCTCGGGCTACAGCAGCAAGAAGATCAATGCAGGTGATATCGAGAACCAAGGTGTCGAGTTGATGGCTTACGCTACTCCTATCCGCACAAAGGACTTCGAGTGGACAATCAACTACAACGTATCGCACAACAGCAACAAGATCAAGGACCTCTATGATGGTGTTGACCGCTACGAACTCGGTGGCTACGACAACATCAAGGTTTACGCCATGAAGGGCGGCAACTATGGTGAGATTTGGGGTACTAAGTTCCTCCGCGTTACTGATAAGACCAGCCCGTATTACGGACAACTTCTCCTCACATCCGATGGTCTGCCTCAGGTTACAGGCGAGCTTGAGAAGATTGGTGACCAGCAGGCTACATGCAACATGGGTCTTACCAACAGCTTCCGCTTCAAGGACTGGAACCTCAGCTTCCAGATTGATGCACGCATCGGTGGCGAAATCTTCTCAGGTACAAACGCAATGATGCAGCGTTCAGGTACAGCAGAGGCTACTGCTCCTGGTGGCAAACGTGTAGACGACATGGTAGTTAAGGGCGTTTATCGTGACGCAGCTACTGGCGAGTACGTACAGAACGCTAACAAGATCACAACACAGCAGTATTGGAGCGCAGTGGCTGGTACTGGTAACATGGGTATCGGTGAGGCTAATACCTATAGCGCAACAAACGTACGTCTGCGTAACATCTCGCTTGGCTACACTGTTCCGGCTAAGGTGCTTGCAGGCACTATCCTGCAGTCGCTCAAGGCAGGCTTCACTGTTACCAACGTTTGGATGATCCACAGCAACATGAACGGTGTTGACCCAGAGTCAGTATTTGCTACAAGTACCAATGCTACTGGTTTCGAGTATGCAGGTCTGCCTACAACACGCAGTTACGTGTTTAATGTTTCAATCGGTTTCTAATTCATTAAATTGACAAATATTTATGAAAACGAATAAATTAATAATGTCAGCCATGATGGCGCTTACTCTTGGTGGAGTGATGACTTCATGTAACGACTTTGACGACATAAACAACAATCCGTTTACGACTGGTGGTGACAAGATAAAACCATACTACTCGCTTCTCAGCTCAATAAAGGGTGCGCAGATGGACCCGTATATTGGCGAGCGTCTCTTCGTTATTGAGTGGGCATCAGCAGCACGTCAGGATGGCGAGGATGGATACAACACATCTATCGGTAAAACAAACGATGGTTGGTATGGTGATGCCTTTAGATATATTTCAAACTGGATGCGCGATGCTAACACATGTATCCGCCTTATCGAGGAACCACAGGGCACGTGGACTGCTCACGAGAAGGACTTCTATCCTAACTTGAAGCAGATGGCACGTATCTGGCGCGTTCAGATGATGGCACAGTTCGTGGACAACTTCGGTCCGGCTCCTCTTAACGGCTTCCAGGGCGTAAACCCGGAGTTCAGCTCAGAGAAGGATGTTTACTACTGGATGCTTGCAGAGCTTGCTGACGCTGTAAGTAAAATCAACACAGAAGTGGCTCCTAACGATACAGAGAAGAATAACGACCCTGTATTTGCGTTTGATGCAGCTAAGTGGAAGAACTATGGTATCTCTCTGCGTATGCGTCTTGCTATGCGTTTGTCTGAGGCAGACCCTGCAAAGGCACAGAGCGAGTTTGAGGCAGCTGTGGCTCAGGGTAGTGGTATAAAGACCGTTGACGGCACTGCTGCTGTTCAGGAGTACGATGGCGGGAGCGATTGGTCGGGTCCGATGAGCCGCTCTTGGGATATCCAGAGTATGTCTGCTACAATGGCTAACCTCACTACCAACTTCGGTGGTACTGCTTCTGTAGATGCTCTCGCTAAGTATGTGAAGAACACCAATAAGGAAGAAGAGGGTAAAGAGAACGAGAACCGTTACGCTGAGCATGTAAAGGACGCTTCAACTTATCTTGGTTTGAAGTTCGACCAGCACTGGGAGCCTAACACTGACAACCCGACGAAGCAGCTCTTCTTCGATGGTCTGCCTTCAAAGGTTGACCCACGTGCGTTGCTCTATTACTTCCTGCCGGGCGACTACAAGAACCGTACACAGACTGGTTATGTTGCTTACTTTACAAACGCTAAGGCTCCTCAGGTGGAGAAGTTGTGGGCAAAGGACGACCAGAATAAGACAGCTTTGGCTACTGTTGATGCTACATATTGCTGGAATGGTCTGACCGCAGGCTACTCAGGCGATGAGAAAGCCACTACCAACGGTCTTGTAAGCGGCTCTGATCTCGGTGGTTATGGTTACATCGGTACTTATCCAGCTCTTGCTGACGAATATCGTAACAGCAAGAAC
The DNA here is from genome assembly GCF_000235885.1 of Leyella stercorea DSM 18206. GTDB lineage: Bacteria > Bacteroidota > Bacteroidia > Bacteroidales > Bacteroidaceae > Prevotella > Prevotella stercorea. Next base: position 14,517 of record NZ_JH379413.1, on the reverse strand, counting down.
AAGCGCTTCTTCTTCGGTCCGTGGGAGACTTACTTCCTCTTAGCTGAGGCTGCTGAGCGCGGTTGGAACGTAGGTACAACTGCTGAGGCTGCTTACTATGCTGGCATCAAGGCAAGCTTCGAGTATAACGGCATCGAGGATCTGTATGACGCTTACATCGCTTCTGAGGACTACAACCGTGTAGGTACTTCTGTTAAGTGGAGCCACACCACAGAGCCTACTGCTACATCCATGACCGTCAAGAACGGTTATACTGGTGCAGAGGAGACTGTTACATACGAGTATCCGAAGGCTGCGAACACTCTCTATGCAAAGGTAGCCCAGACTCCGGCTCTCAACGACCACTTGACAAAGATTATCACACAGCTCTACATAGCAAATACTCCGTACTTGCCGCAGGAGAACTGGTCTAATCACCGTCGTCTCGGTCTGCCGTTCTGGGAGATTCCTACATCTACAATGTCTATCACAGACATGAAGGACTGGACAAAGGATTCTTACAAGAGTGCACAGAGCATCAGCCTTTTCGTACAGCGCTTCAAGTATCCTTCAAGCCTCTCATCTTCTGACGCAGCTGGCTATGAGAAGGCTGTTAGCTTCCTCAAGGGTGGTGTTGACAGCAACCTCACTCCGCTGTGGTGGGCTATCGGTGGTCATTAATAAAGACCTGATACGAACTTATTTCCGTTAAACTTGCTGATAGCTTGACGGATATATGATAAAAAGGATGCACTGCTCTTTTGGGCAGTGCATTTTTTTTTGTAACTTTGTAAAAACAACTTAAGAACTTTGTAAAAGCAACGTATGAACTTTATAAAAGCTTTTTCAACAACTGATATTATAAACAAAACTTTCTAATATGAAGATGAAACGCATATTGTGCTCATTGCTCTGTGCGGCTGCCGTGTCGGGCGCTGTAGCCCAGAACACCGCCGTGCAGGAGACAGAGGAGCAGAAGGACAAGCGAATGGAGTGGTTCGACCACGCCAAGTTGGGTATTTTCATCCATTACGGCATCTATGCTGTGAATGGTGTGTCGGAGAGCTGGTCGTTCCACAACAAGTACCTGCCCTACGAGCAGTACATGGCTCAGTGTGACGGCTTCACAGCCAAGAACTACGACCCGAAGGCATGGCTTGACCTCATCAAGGAGAGTGGTGCACGCTACACCGTGCTCACCACCAAGCACCACGACGGTGTAGCTCTGTGGGACACCAAGTACAGCGACCTGAACACCGTGAAGGCTACGGCTGCCAAGCGCGACCTCGTTACGCCGTTCGTTAAGGAGGTGCGCAAGCACGGACTGAAGCTCGGACTCTACTACTCGCTCATCGACTGGTCGCACCCCGACTATCCTAACTTCACGCGCACCGAGAGCCGCTACAACGTGACCGAGGACCCGGAGCGCTGGCAGAAGTTCCTGAAGTTCGACTTCGACCAGCTCGACGAACTCAACAAGTACAAGCCCGACCTCTACTGGTTCGACGGCGACTGGGAGCAGAGCGCCGAGACATGGAACGCAAAGGGAATGTCAGAGTTCCTGCGCAAGGCTAACAAGAATGTCATCATCAACTCGCGCATCCAGGGCTATGGCGACTACGCCACACCGGAGCAGGGCGTACCCATTGTGCGTCCGGAGGAGAAGCACTGGGAGCTGTGCATGACGATGAACGACTCGTGGGGCTATCAGCACGCCGACACCAACTACAAGTCGCCGTACATTCTGCTGCGCACCTTCGTCGACTGTCTTTCTATGGGCGGCAACATGCTGCTCGACATCGGTCCGAAGGAGGACGGCACAATTCCTGAGGAGCAGGTGGCTGTGCTGAAGGAGTTCGGTCGCTGGACAAAGAAACACAAGGAGGCTATATACGACACACGTGCCGGTATCCCGTGCGAGCACTTCCAGGGCTACACCACGCTCAACGAGGCTGGCGACGTGCTCTATCTATACCTGCCGTACAAGCCGAACGGACCTATCGAGGTGAAGGGCCTTATGAACAAGGTGAACCGCGTATGGGTTGTAGGCGACGGCGAGATAATACAGTCGAAGGTGTACAACAAGAACTACTGGAGCGAGGTGCCGGGCAACCTCTACATCGACGTGCCGGAACATGCGCTCGACCCTATGATTACGGTCGTTGCAGTGCTTCTCGACGGACCAATCAAGCTCTACCGCGGAGCAGGCAAGGTGATTGAAAGTAACTAATAAACAGATTAAACATAAGAGATGAAGATACTGACATTAATCCTATCGCTCTTCATTGCTACGGCTTCTACGGCGGCTACTAAGACAAGCCACAAGGAGTATGCAGCGAAGGGGAGCACCACAATAAAGGTGTTCGACAAAGTGAACGTGCACTACGCTCCGACGCTCTCGGCGGTTTCAACGAAGCGGATGCCGACGGCATCATCCGTCTTGTGAACGGACGCATCATATTGAAGAAGATAAAGGTGCCTCACTACGAGCGCAACGTGAAGGTAGACATCAAGACCACCATCGCTTCAAACGGCGACCGCTGGGATAAGTCGGGCTCTGTATTCGTACTGCCGCGCCACTCTGCCGTCAACCTGCTGAGCATCGCGCAGGGCAAGGCGAAATTCCCAGAGATTGACACGCTGAAGCTGGAGCACATGCGCGGCATTATCGCTGGCAAGAACTATCTGCCTACAATCGAGCTGATGCGCTTCATGACTCCGTTCGGCGTGGGCTTCTACAGCAACAACAACGACACGCTCACATCGAAGCGCCGCCCGGTGTACATACCGAAGTGGGAGGACTGCGTGCAGTGGCAGCAGGACATCACCGACCGCTACTCGCTGCTTGAGGACGAGGCTTACGTCGGCGTGTTCATCGACACATGGACAGAGCAGGGCTACTTGGCAAGTGTCGAACTGAAGTTCACCGAGAGCACAATCAGCTGCGACCGTATGCAGCGCACGCAGGTGCTACCGCTTATCAACACGGTCTACTACATCGGTCAGGAGTATCCCGACATCTTCGCTCGCAAGCCCGTCACCACCGACTTCACTCTGCCAAAGAACGCAAAGAATGTGCGCGTGAAGTACATAGTGACTGGTCACGGCGGACACGACGGCGGCGACGAGTTCGTGCAGAAGGAGAACGTCCTCTCGGTAGATGGCAAGGAGGTTTACCGCTTCACTCCGTGGCGCGACGACTGCGCATCGTTCCGCCGCTTCAACCCGGCTACGGGTGTATGGCTCGAGAAGCGTGTGGCTTCCTACATCGGCGAGAAGGGCTACACAGAGAAGGAAGTGGAGGAGCCGGTTGCTTCTTCCGACTTCTCTCGCTCCAACTGGTGCCCGGGTACCGATGTCGTTCCTGAGGAGGTGGCGCTCGAAGGCATCACGGCAGGCAAGCACACCTTCACTGTAGACATTCCGAAGGCACAGCCTATCAATGGCGACGAAATGAACCACTGGCTCGTTTCTGCGTACTTGGTTTGGGATGAATAGAATTGAATAAAATAAAAAATGAGAGCATGGCATCCTTGCCGTGCTCTCATTTTTTTGTGGGTGGGTGTGTCAAAACTATAATATTTGGCAAACTGAATAGTAAACGATTCAAATCGTAGGAGGCTACGGCATTCTTGCCGTAGCCATTAGCAACTGAAATACAACTATTCGCAATGGCTACGGCAAGAATGCCGTAGCCTCCTACAGTTTGCCTCCACCTCTGCTTTGTTGGTGCAGCTGAGACCGCTCGGCTTTGCCGCTTGCCAGAGCAAGAGCTGCACCCCCTGGTGCTTATAGTACTTCAAACTTGCCGTTGTGGTCGACAACATATCTCTTGCCCGTTCCGCCGACGAGGATGCTTGCTCTGAACTGGTGCGTTGTAGCCTCCATCTCGATGTTGCTGCCCTTGGGCAGAGTAGCGAGGTCGGAGTCGGTCAAGCCGAGTACGGCGAGCGAGCTGGTGTATCTGCCGTCCTTGCCGTGCTGGTCGAGCTGCGCATAGAATAGTGCCCACAGCACTTTGTAAGCCTCCATGTTGTACGGACACTGGAACTCGTCGGTGCCGTTGCCAGCCACCTTGTCCGAGAACAGCAGGAAACCCCACTGGTTAGGCGCGTGCATGTTTATCTCGCCCGTCGGAGTCCACACCCAGTTCTCCTCCGGTCCGCCCTTCTTCAGCCACTGTACGCGCGAGAAGTTCAGACGCCAGATGTTGCCAGCCTTCAGCGGATTGGCAAAGTTGCGTGTCACGGCTTTGTGCGGTATTGCCATCTCCACGGTCCACGAGCGGTCGGTGTCCTTCTGCTTGTTCAGCGTGCCGTCGTGCTGCACGGCGAGCTTCAAGCCAGGGCAGTCCCACTGTATGTGGAAGTTGCCGCCCGAACGATATGCGCGGTCGAGCATGAGGTCGAATATCACGCCGCGAGCGTTGTTCTCAATCTCGAAGTAGTTCTGTCCGTCGCCAGTAGGGTCGAGGAACACCTCGAAGTCGTTGTCGTGATATATGATAGTGTCGCGCTGCGTGAGATTAGCCACGATGTTCGGCTCCTCGAGTACGGCAGAGATATACAGATACTCGTCGTCCCAAAGCAGACGCGCCTTGGTGTCGTAGACAGGCTTCGGGAAGTCGAAGCCGCTGATATCCACGAACGACTCTGTCTGTGCAGCCTGCTGCCACACCTTCTCGTTGAGCTTGCCGTCGATCTTCATCTTCTCCGTAGTGCGGTAACACACGTAGTTGCGCGGTGTAGTGAGGCGTCGGTCGTACTTCTTCAGCAGTCCGTCCTGCGCAGCTGAGGGCATAGCGAATGCGAAAGCCAGCGCCATAGCCGATAATATCGATTTCTTCATATTCCGATTAGTTCTTTCGTTTCGTTCTTATTTTTCCAAGAGGTCGGGGCGCAGACGCTGTGTGCGCTCCATCGCCTGTTCCATCTCCCAATTCTTTATCTTCGCCTCGTTGCCGCTGAGCAATATCTCCGGCACCTTCCATCCCTTGTATTCGGCTGGGCGTGTGTAGATAGGTGCCGAGAGCATATCGTCCTGGAAGCAGTCGGAGAGCGCGCTCTGCTCGTCGCCGATTACGCCTGGCACCACGCGCACCACGGCGTCGGCGATGATAGCCGCAGCCAGCTCGCCACCCGTCAGCACATAGTCGCCGATGGATATCTCGCGAGTGATGAGATGGTCGCGCACGCGCTGGTCGATGCCCTTGTAGTGGCCGCAGAGGATTATGATGTTGCCCTTCATCGAGAGGTCGTTAGCCACGTGCTGGTCGAACTGCTCGCCGTCGGGCGACGTGAATATCACCTCGTCGTAGTCGCGCTCTGCCTTCAGCTGCGATATGCAGCGGTCGATAGGCTCGCACTGCATCACCATGCCGGCAAAACCACCGTAAGGATAGTCGTCCACGCGGCGCCATTTGTTAGTGGAGTAGTCGCGCAGGTTGTGCAGATGAATCTCAGCGAGACCCTTCTTCTGTGCGCGAGCAAGTATTGATTCGTTGATAAAGCCCTCAAGCATTTCGGGCAGTACGGTTATAATGTCTATTCTCATAAATGCAAAATTACACAATTTTGTTTACACGGCAAAACTAAACGTGCCATTTGTGCGATATAAAACCTATGATAATGTTATGCGGAAGTAGGGCTAAAGTCATCGTTCTGCGTACGGAATCCGATTGGGTGGCGTACGGAATCTGATCGGGCGGCGTACGGAATCCGATCGGGCGGCGTACGGAGAACGGTGACAAAACGCGAATAAGTACTACTTCGTTTCTTCGTCTACGCCTAATCCGAACAGTGCGAAATCGCCACGCAAGGGGTCGTCGGGGAACACTTCGAGCATAGCGTCGGTGAGTCGGCGTGCGGTAGACATCGACGCCGTGCGGCTCTTTAGCAATCCGAGTCGCAGTGCTTCCTGCACCACATGTGTGTCGAGCGGCATGATTAGTGTGCGTCGGTCGATGATGTCAGCCCACAAACCGAGGTCGACGGGTGAGTCGGTGCGCACCATCCAGCGCAGAAACATGCACACACGCTTACATGCCGACTGCGTGTTGCGTGGCACAACGGTGCTTGCGTTGTGCTCGGCGAAGTAGCGACAGATGGCTGCTACAGCCTCAATGCCCGTAGCGGCATGGCGACGCACGTACTCTTTCATGCTGCCGTGCTCGCAGAGCATACTCTCGTAGGCTGATATCAGGCGGTGCATATCGCCGAACTTATAGAGGCGATAGTAGCACTCTGCGGTGTCGGGTATGTCATTGCGCCATGCGCCGGAGCGCACCCAGCGGTCTACATCGCCATGCGCCGAGTCGATAATGAATTGTATCTTGGGGAAGAACTGCTTGCGCGAACCGTAGCTAAGGCACGATGCGAGGAAAGCTGTCGCCTCTCGATTGGCATCGCCCTGAACGCTGTGCATGAACGAGCTGGGGTCGGCGGGCAGAAAAGCTGCCGTCTCGTACTTCGCAGCGAGTTCTGCGATGAGTTGTCTGGTGTTTTGTTCCATATATATTGTTGTTAATACGATTTCTGTTTTGGCGTTATTGTGTGAGTATAATAAATAAAAAAAGCGACAGCCTTCACAGGCGACCGCTTCAAATCTTCAATAGGTATTAGTCTTTTTTTAAGGTAAAAAGATTGTTTTCAGGATAACTTCTGCAAAGATATTATATTTTTCACGTTTAGCAAACTTTTTGGACATTTATTTTTCGGAAATTTTATTTAAATCTTCACTTATCGTGCTGCGCAACAAGTTATGATTAAACGATGTGAAGTGTTAATGTTTTGTCAAAAGGTTGAGATAAATCAACTTTTTAAAGCGTTTTGTATAGAAATGCTTGCTTTTGCTTTAAAAATGCTAACTTTGCAGCCGAAAGTAGATAAAACGACAGATACTATGAACGCATTAGAAACAGTAGAGCGTCTGAAACAACGCTTCCCCAACGAGCCTGAATACATCCAGGCAGTGAGCCAGGTACTCGGTACAATTGAAGAAGAGTACAACCGTCACCCCGAGTTCGACCGTGCAAACCTGATAGAGCGTCTTTGCATACCCGATCGTATCATTTCGTTCCGTGTGACGTGGGTTGACGACAAGGGCAATGTGCAGACCAATATGGGCTATCGTGTGCAGCACAACAACGCCATCGGTCCGTATAAGGGTGGCATTCGTTTCCACGCTTCGGTCAATCCGTCTATCTTGAAGTTTCTTGCTTTCGAGCAGACATTCAAGAACTCGCTCACCACGCTGCCAATGGGTGGCGCAAAGGGCGGTTCCGACTTCTCACCGCGAGGCAAGAGCAATGCAGAGGTAATGCGTTTTTGCCAGGCGTTTATGAACGAACTGTTCCGCCATATTGGTCCTGACGAGGACGTTCCGGCAGGCGACATAGGCGTAGGAGGTCGTGAGGTGGGCTATATGTTCGGACAGTACAAGAAGCTCACGCACACATTCGTAGGCGTGCTTACTGGCAAGGGTCAGGAGTTCGGCGGTTCGCTCATCCGTCCAGAGGCTACTGGCTATGGCAATGTCTACTTCCTTGAGAATATGCTGAAGACACGCAGCATCGACTTGAAGGGCAAGCGTGTGCTTGTCAGCGGTTCGGGCAATGTGGCTCAGTACACCGTTGAGAAGCTCATTCAGCTCGGAGCGGTGCCCGTGACACTTTCCGACTCGGATGGTTATATCTACGACCCGGATGGCATCGACGCAGAGAAGCTCGCCTACGTGAAGGAGTTGAAGAACGTGGAGCGTGGCCGTATCAGAGAGTATGCCGAGGAATACGGCGTGAAGTATGTAGCCGGTGCGCGTCCGTGGGGCGAGAAAGCCGACATTGCTATGCCTTCAGCCACACAGAATGAGATTGACGGCGACGATGCCCGCACACTGGTTGCTAACGGTGTGTTCGCAGTGAGCGAAGGTGCCAACATGCCTTCTACGCCAGAGGCTATCAAAGTGTTCCAAGAGGCAGGTATGCTCTATGCTCCGGGCAAGGCGGCAAACGCAGGTGGCGTAGCTGTGTCGGGTCTTGAGATGAGTCAGAACTCGGAGCGTCTGCGCTGGTCGAGCGAGGAAGTGGATGCAAAGCTGCATAGCATAATGAACGAAATTCACGCCGACTGCGTGAAGTACGGCACACAGGCTGACGGCTACGTCAACTATGTGCGTGGCGCAAACGTTGCGGGCTTCCTCAAGGTGGCTAAGGCAATGATGGCGCAGGGCATAGTATAATTACAAATTGTGCGTTCTGCCTACGGTCATCACGCTAATCTTCACATCCTCAGCCTCTGCAAGAACGTTCGCACAGGCTGCGATAGTGGCACCGGTGGTGATGATGTCGTCGACAAGCAGAACGTGCTTACCCTCGATTGCATCAGGGCGGAGCAGGGTGAAAGCGTTTTCCACGTTCTTAGTGCGGTCGGCATGAGTCAGTTTGGTCTGACTCATGGTGTATCGCGACCTCTCTACAATATTGTTGCAAACCTTAATATTTGATATATCACCAATGCCGCGTGCGATTTCATGGCTCTGATTGTAGCCACGTTCTCGCTCGCGGCGTTTGTGTATAGGTAGCGGAACGATTATGTCAATGTCGTCGAACAGTGCGTATGGCATAAACGAGTTCGCCATGTACGCTCCCAGCCATTCGCCTATGTCGGGCTGACTGCCGTACTTAAGTTTGTACATAAGCAGTGCGCAGAACGATTCTGGATAGTAGTATGTCAGCGCAGTGGCGCGTTCGACGGGCATACGCCCCCATAGCAGACGTGCCGTGTTGTTGTCGTAAGGCGACAGATAGTCGTCGGTGAGGGGCAGTTTGCGCGAGCAACTGAGGCATAGCGTCTGTTCGTCCTCCGCAAGACGGCAACCGCACAGCTTGCATTGGCGTGGCATAAACGTGTCTAACCACATTATCGTGTCTTTTTGACGAATGTTCCGAGGCGGTGGCTCACCCCCTTCCTGTTGAGCGAACGCAGGGTGTAAATGCCGTCGGGCAGGGTCTTGATGCTTATGGTGCTTGCGCCGCGTTGGTAAGGGCGCACGGCTATGGCGCAACCTTGCAGCGATTCGATGAGCAGATACTCGGTGTCGGACAACTGTGCAGCCGCTGCAACCTCCGTCGTCATCTCCACCATAGAACCGTCGCAGGCAAGCAGAGTCTTGCCAAACGCAACACTCATGTTGTCATTCTGCGTGTCGGCGGTAGTTTCTTGCAGTGCTTCGCTCTCGTTGCCATAGCGGTCGACCGCACAGACGGCATAGTGAAGTTGCGGATTGCGCGGTACAAGCAGCTGGCGACTCTGTCTGCGCATCGCTATCAAGTTGCGTGCGTCGGCGGTGTTTACCGGGCACTCGTGCGAGGCATACACGTTGAAAAGCATCATCGTGGTGTCTGCAGTGGTATGTTGCCATGAGAGTAGGGTAGTGTTGTCGGTGCGGTCGGCGCGACGAAGAGCGAAAGCACTCTGCGGGCGCTCTGTCGACTGCCATGTCATTGGCGGAACAAGCGACGGATACGGGCAAAGCTCGTTCTTCGCAAAGCGGTAGATACCCTTAGTATCGTCGGTGAAGAACTTTGAACGGAAGTAGGCGTGCCCCATATTGTTGTTGCGCAGGAAGCCCAACTCGCGCGTGATGTCGCTCAAAGGCCAGTTCTTTTCGCGTGGCGACATGAAGTAGATGCCCAGTCCGGGCACCACAATGCGTCCGTGGCTCCGCTCCTTCCAGTCGAGTGCGAAAGGGAAGAAGTTGGAGTCGCGGAAATACATCATAGGGAACAGTTCGTCCATAAGTCCGTCGCGCAGCCATGCCACTGCGTCCTGGCACACCGTCTCGTAGGCGTTCCAGCCGTGGCTCCAATAGCGTTTCGTGTTGTTGTACTTACCTATTGGCGAGCAGCTCATCTTCACCCACGGCTTCTGGCTCTTCACTTGTTTTGAGATAGTGCGCACGATGCGTGTTATGTTCCTGCGTCCTTCGTCGTGCGACATCGTCTTCAGCTTCGGCAGTTCCTCCGGATAGCGTATGTAGTCGAGATGTATGCCGTCGATATCGTAACGTCGTGTCACCTCGGCGCAGATGTTGGCGAGATAGTCAGCAGTCTGTTGTGTCTCCGGATTCATGTATCCGTAGCCCTTAATCTTTATTATGTTGCGCGCCATTTTATTGCGCAGCTGCTTGCAGCCTAAACCATTCCACTTGCCTACGGGCATTGTAACAATCCAGGCGTGCAACTCCATGCCACGACTGTGGCACTCGTCGATGGCAAACTGCAAGGCATCGTAGCCTGGCGATACGCCTGGCTTGCCCGAGAGACAGCCGTCCCACGGTTCGATGGTAGACGGATAGATCACCGTTCCGCGTACACGGGTCTGTAGCAGCACGGTGTTTATGCCGGCTGCTTGCAGCTGGTTGAGTATGCGGCGCAATTCGTTCTTCTGCTTCTCTATTGATGTGGCAGTCTGAGCGTAGGAGTGAGGCCAGTCGATACCGCCGATAGTGGTAAGCCATACCGCGCGTACCTCATGCTTAGGAGCAATACGGTCGTGGTTGAACGAATTGGAAGTGCGGGCAGAGGTAGCCAACGAGCAAATGAAAAGCAATAAAAGTATATAAAAATGTCGCATTATTTGTTTCTAATTTCGTATTAATACGCCACAAAGGTAATTATATTTTTCTGTTTGTCAAATATATTATGTACTTTTGCATTATAAATACTCTACTTATGAAAAAGAAATTATTTACAATAGCCTTGGCGCTCTTCACAACATTGGGAGCCCATGCACAGTTTGAAAAGGATAAGGCTTATGTTGGCGCATCACTCTCGGGTATCGACCTCAGTTACAATGGAGCAAAGAAGCTGAACCTTGGTGTGCAAGCCAACGCAGGATACTTCCTCGTTGACAATTGGATGCTTATGGGCGAACTCGGCTGCGACATCTCTTCGAGCGACGACGTAGACAGCAAGTTTAAACTTGGCGTTGGCGGTCGATACTACATGGAGCAGAACGGCCTGTTCGTAGGCGTTAATGCAAAGTACGTGCATGGAGGCAAGAACTATAACGACTTTGTGCCTGGCGTAGAGCTCGGTTGGGCTTACTTCCTCAACGGCAATGTTACCATCGAGCCTTCTGTCTACTACGACCAGTCGTTCAAGAGCCATAAAGACTTCTCTACTATAGGTCTGCGTCTTGGCATCGGCATTTATCTCTTTAAGAAGTAATGGAGAACACTTATCCGTCACAACTGCTCGAAAAGGCAGTGTGCGAGTTCTCTAAGTTGCCTGGCATAGGTCGCAAGACAGCCCTGCGGCTTGTGCTCGATTTGCTGCGTCGCACAGAAGATGAAGTTGACGGTTTCGCCTCCGCAGTCACACGGCTGCGCAAGGAGGTGAAGCATTGCCGCGTATGTCATAACATAAGCGATACAGACGTATGTCCGATATGCTCCGATCGTCGTCGCGACACCACGTCGATTTGCGTCGTGGAGAACATTCGCGACGTTATGGCGGTGGAGAACACGCAGCAGTACAACGGACTCTATCATGTGCTCGGTGGTATAATATCGCCGATGGACGGGGTAGGACCGAGCGACATAGAGATTGATTCGCTTGTAGAGCGTGTCGCGGCAGGCGGAGTGAAAGAGGTGATATTGGCACTCAGTTCCACCATGGAGGGCGATACAACCAACTTCTATATATCGCGTAAACTCGCAGCCTACGATGTTGTGATAAGCGTCATCGCCCGCGGCATCTCCGTTGGTGACGAACTGGAATACACCGATGAGGTGACGCTCGGCAGAGCAATATTGAATCGTACAACAATGACTAACAAACAATGAGACGAACATATAAAGTGCTGAACACAATATTCATAGCTTCGTTGTGCATATCAGCGACTATGGTATTGCTTTTTGAGACCGACATACTGCCCGACGGCATCTATCACACCGCAACCGGTGCGTCGGAGTTCGTGTGGGCTACCGTCATGGAGTTGCTCACCATCTGCATCATCCCCGTAGCATTGCGTCTTTTCCGCTTTCGCCACATTGCCGAGCGTCTCGTCTCAGCTGAGGCTCTGCTCAACTGGGGGGCACTTCGCTTGCTGATGCTCTGCGTGCCGATGGTGCTCAACACCTTATTGTATTATATGTATATGAACGTTGCGTTTGGCTACATGGGCATAATTCTGTTCCTATGCCTCTTCTTTATCATGCCGACACGAGCAAGATGCGAGTCGGAAGTGGTGAAGCGCGATGTTGAACACAAAAAATAAGAACTGTATTGAAACTATCAGTCATTATAGTCAGCTATAAAGTACGTTTCTATATCGAACAGTGCCTGCACTCGTTGTTTAGGGCTATTGACGGTATAGAGACCGAAGTGTATATAGTCGACAATCATTCCGATGATGGGAGCGTGGAGTATCTGACGCAGAAGTTCCCAAATGTGAACATCATTAGTAGCAATCGTAATCTCGGTTTCTCACGTGCCAATAACGTTGCCATAAAGCAATGCACAGGTGAATACGTGCTCTTGCTTAACCCAGACACCATTGTTGGCGAGCATACGATACACGATGTGCTCGCCTTTATGGACGAACATGAGCGTGCCAGTGGTGCCGGCGTGATGATGCTCAAGGACAATGGCGAGAAGGCGATGGAGTCGCGACGCGGTGTGCCTACACCTATGACTGCATTCTACCGGATGAGCGGACTATGCACACGCTATCCCAATAGTCGTCGCTTCGCACGTTATTACATGAGCTATCTCTCTTGGGACGAGCCTGCACAAATCGAAATCATTAGTGGAGCGTTCTGCATGTTGCGTCGTGAGGTATTGGATAAGGTAGGATTGCTCGACGAGGACTACTTTATGTATGGCGAGGATATCGATCTCTCTTTCCGTTTGCTCAAAGCAGGTTACGAGAACTGGTATATACCGACAAAGATATTACATTATAAAGGTGAGAGCACGCACCGCTCATCGTTCCGCTACGTGCACGTGTTCTATGATGCTATGCTCATCTTTATGCGCAAGCACTATGGTCATTTCAGCATCTTTGTCAGTCTGCCTCTGAAGATTGCCATTTGTTTTAAGGCGTTGTGTACGCTTATCGGTATGCAGATGCATAGCGCACGCAAGCTTCTTGGCTTGGTGCGACCACGTAAACGCCTTACCACCCTTTATGTCTTCATTGGTAAGAAAGAACATCTCGAAGACTTCAATCGGTTGGCAAAACGACATGGTATTGATGCTGCGTTTGTTGAGGGTACAGTTTCTACACTGCCGAAGGGGCACATAGGGCAGGAGTTTACGTCTTATCAGCGTGTCTATGCAACATACGACACCGAGGCATACAGCTACGAGGATATCTTCAACATCTTCTCTGAATCACCACAACAAAACATACTGATGGGTACGTACAACCCAGCGACGCAGACAATCGTAACAGGTGAGGAGGTGCTGCGATGAATACACCGCCGGATACAGTTACCACGAACACACCGCGAGTAGCGTTGCGTGCGATGGAACCCGAAGATCTCGACTGGCTCTACGCTGTAGAGAACAATCGTGAGGTGTGGAACGTGGGCAACACCAACGTGCCATACTCGCGCTATGTGCTGCACGACTACATAGCAAACGCCACCAATGACATCTATAACGATGGACAGGTACGTTTGATAGTGGAGAATGAGGAGCACGAACTGATAGGAATGGTAGACGTGTTCGACTTCAACGCGCAACATAGGCGTGCCGAAGTGAGCATCGTTGTGCGGAAGGAGTATCGTCGTAAGGGATATGCAGCCGCTGCAATCGACCAAATACTCGACTATTCATTGCACATTCTGCATCTGCATCAGCTCTATGCAGTGGTGGCGGAGGACAATGAGGCATCTTTGGCATTGTTCTTGAAAAAAAACTTTCAGACGCATAATAGGCTGAAAGAGTGGTTATTTGATGGTGTCAAATACACGGATGCGATAGTTCTGCAGAAAATATTATGAAAAAAAAGAGCTTAAAAATTTGGGCGTTTCAAATAATATTTATACCTTTGCACTCGCTTAAAAAACGAAACACTGACAGCTTTTAAAAGCAAGCTTGTCGTATTGGTGCGTTAGTTCAGTTGGTTAGAATACATGCCTGTCACGCATGGGGTCACGAGTTCGAGTCTCGTACGCACCGCCTACGTTCCTTTAAAACAAACACCATTGGTGCGTTAGTTCAGTTGGTTAGAATACATGCCTGTCACGCATGGGGTCACGAGTTCGAGTCTCGTACGCACCGCATATTCGCTTTTTAAGACAACAGAAAAGGAACAAAAACACGTTGGTGCGTTAGTTCAGTTGGTTAGAATACATGCCTGTCACGCATGGGGTCACGAGTTCGAGTCTCGTACGCACCGCCTACTAAAAGGAGTTTCATTCAGAAACTCCTTTTTTTATTTTCCTAATTCTTCTTGAACACGCATCGGCAGTTTGCCGAACGTCTTATTGTAGATTGATTGGCTCATATAATATTGTTGTGTTTTTAAC
>NZ_JH379412.1 GCF_000235885.1 Leyella stercorea DSM 18206 | reverse complement strand
GAAAGTAGTCAACTAAAAGCGTTAAACTACATTCTGTCGCCGCACCCGATGGTCAGTAGCGACACAGCGAGTGCGGCGAGAAGCGTTGCGCATATTCGTTTAGCGAATGCTTTTATGCAGTTTAGTAGATTGTTCGGCTCCATTGTGTTTTGTTTTAGTTTTCAAGAGTAGTTAGTTGAGTGTCAGTCCGTCGGGTGTTATGCTGATGAGTCGCTGGCGGTAGAGGTCGCCAACGGCACGCTTGAACACCTTCTTGCTCACCTGGAAGCGTCGCTTGATGTCTTCTGCGTCGCTCTTGTCGCCCAGGTCGCACTTGCCGCCGTGATCCTTGAGGTATTGCAGCAGCGTGTCGGCGAAGTCGAGTGTCTGCTGTCGTCCGGTAGGTTGCAGCGTAACGTCGATCTTTCCGTCGGGACGGACGGTGCCGATGTATCCCTTCACGCGGTCGCCGGTGTGCAGGTAGCGGAACACCTGTCCCTCGTAGACCAGACCCGGGTAGCAGTTGTCGATGATCACCTTGAAGCCCATCTCTGTCTTCTGCCATACCAGTAGGTCTACCTCCTGCCCGTGGTTGTAGAACGGGTGACGCTCTGCGAAGTATTTCTCCACCTTAGCCGATGCCACGATGCGGTAGCTCTCTGGGTCGATGTGTACATGTACGATGTAGCTCTCGCCCTTCTGCATACGCTTTTTCTGCTCGCGGAACGGGCAGAAGAGATCCTTCATCAAGCCCCAGTTGAGGAATGCGCCGTACTCGTTCACCCACGACACTTCGAGGTAGGCGAAGTCGCCCACCTTACACAGCGGTGTCTCTGTCGTTGCCACTGGTCGCTCGTCCTGGTCGAGGTAGATGAACACGTTTAGTTCGTCGCCCGGCTTTGTGCCTTCGGGCACATAGCGTTTCGGCATGAGTATTTCTCCTTCGTCGCCGCCGTCGAGGTAGATGCCGAAGTCCACCTCCTTCACGACGGTCATTTTATTGTAGTCGCCGAGTTTTATCATATTGTTTTGTTGTTCGTTTGGTTGCTTGTTTCACTAATACTACACCTTTATCTGTCCGTCCTCAATGTGTATTGTGCGGTCGGTGATAGAGGCGAGGTGTTCGTCGTGTGTGACGATGACGAACGTCTGTCCGAACTTGTCGCGCAGGTCGAAGAAGAGCTGGTGCAGTTCTGCCTTGTTCTTCGAGTCGAGCGAGCCTGAAGGTTCGTCGGCGAACACCACTGCCGGGTTGTTCACCAGTGCACGTGCCGCAGCCACGCGCTGCTTCTCGCCACCCGAGAGTTCGTTGGGTTTGTGGTTGGCGCGGTCGGCAAGTCCCATGAAGTCGAGCAGTTCGAGGGCGCGTTTCTTCGCCTCCGCCGTGCCTTTGCCACCGATGTAGGCGGGTATCATGATGTTCTCGAGGGCGGTGAACTCCGGCAGCAGCTGGTGGAACTGGAAGACGAAGCCGATGTGCTGGTTGCGGAAGTCGCTCAGCTTGTTCGACGAGAGGCGCATCACGTCGACACCGTCAACGCTGATAGCACCACTATCGGGTTTGTCGAGTGTACCCATTATCTGCAGCAGTGTTGTCTTGCCGGCACCGCTCGGGCCGACAATGCTCACTACTTCTCCTTTGTCTATATGCAAGTCGATGCCCTTGAGCACTTGCAGCGAGCCGAAGCTCTTGGTTATTCCTTTTATGTCGATCATATGGTGTTGAGATGTTGAGGGGTTGTTATGTTGTTATGGTGAGGTGTTGAGATTAGTCTTTCAATTCAAAATTCAAAACTTCTTCTTTATCCACTTTCCGATTGCCTCGTATGCACTCTGATCCTCGGTATGCTGCGGCTGAGCGAAGGTCATTTCGTCCATTGCGTCGCCATGCTGGTCGGGGAAGATGATCATGATGTTCGAGCCGGAGAAGTGTTGCTTTATCTCTTCTGGCAGATGCTCCAACGCATTCTTGAACGACACGGTACCCTTTCGTGCCGTAACCACTACGAAGAGGTGGTCCTTCTGTATGCTCTCCGCTATGCGTGGCATCTCGTTCCAGTGGGCCATCTCGGTGAACGAGCAACGCATCGTGGGGTAGTGGTGCTTGATGTATTCGGCTATGAGCGGCAGTGTGTCGCCACGTCCGTGGAACTCCGTGTGGCACTCCATGTTGCACGCCAAGCGCGACAGGCGTTCGAGCCAACGATAGAAGCCAGGCTCGAACTGTGCTCTCGACGGCACTACCACCTTTATGCGGCGTATCGTGGGGAGCGGTTGGTTGAGACGAGCCATTATTATCTGCGAGTTGAGACCGTTGAAGAGGCTCTGGTGGAACGCGCCCCAGAACTTCTGCGACACCTCTGGGTGCATGTGCATACCTATTATGATGTCCGTAGCGCGGAACTCCTTGAAGGCGTGGCGTATGCCGTTGGCAATGTTCGCTGCCACGCGTACCTGCGTCTGCATGGTCATATCTGCCGATGCAGCATACTGTGTCATGCGCTCGAGCAGTCGGCTGCCCTGTTCCAGGTTGCGCTGCATGTCGTCATCGTCGTACACCACGTTCAAGCCCACGAGTTGTGTGGTGTTCTTCGGGTTGCGCATGAGCATCGCCATGTTGACGAGGCGTTGCGCGTATTCGGGGTATTTCAGCGGTATGAGTATCTTCTCCTCGGCTGTTGGCTTCTCGTCGCTCGGCATCTCACGGTCGCGCAGCGTAATCTGTTGCGCCGCACGCTCGGTCATCATTGTTGAGATTATGCACGTCACGAGAATCATCAGCACCACGCTGTTCAGCATGTCGTCGGTGACGAGGGGCTTGCCTGGTTCCAGCTCTACGCGCATACCAATCATAAGCATGGCGATGGCACCGGCTGCGTGTGCCGAGGTGAGTCCGAACATCATGTTGCCCGACGACTTCGGCAGGCGGAACATGGAGGCTGCGCTATAGGCTGCGATGGCTTTGCCGAGCGTTCCGAAGCCTGCGATGACGAGCATGGCGATGATTATGGTGCTGCTCTCGAAGAGCAGTCGCACGTTGATGAGCATACCTACGCCGATGAGGAAGTAGGGTATGAAGAGCGCATTGCCGATGAACTCGATGCGGTTCATCAGTGGCGACACGTGCGGTATGTAGCGGTTCAGAATGATGCCGGCTACGAACGCACCGATAATGCCTTCCAACCCCACCGCCTCGCTTGCTGCCGCACTCATAAAGAGCATCGACATAACGAAGATGAACTGCATGACGGAGTCGCTATAACGTCGGAGAAAGCAGCGTGTGAGGCGCGGTATGAGCAGGAACATGGCTACGCAGTAGCCCACGAACTTGCCCACGAAGAGCAGCCAGAACCACACGCTCGTCTCGCCTCCATAAGAGGCGACGATGGCGGTGAGCGTCACGAGTGCCATGAGCAGCGAAATCATTGAGGAGCCTACCGATAGTGTGACGCTTGGCTTGCGTTGCAGACCGTAGCGGCCGACGATGGGGTAGGCGATGAGCGTGTTCGATGCCATAAGGCATCCTAACAGTAGCGAGGCGAACACCGGGTAGCCGAGCAGCTTGGTGCTGGCTAAGTAGGTGAGGATGAGCGGAAAGGCGAACGTGAGCACGCCGAAACCTAAGAACCGCCCTTTGTTGCGCTTTACGCCCTCCATATCCATCTCCAGCGAGGCGAGGAACATGATGTAGTAGAGTCCTACCTTGCCAAAGAGTTCAAACGAGTCGTCGCGCGAGAGGATGTTGAAGCCGTACTTGCCTATGGCTACTCCGGCGAGCACCATGCCAATGATATGCGGGATGCGCAGCTTGCCCATGATGATTGGGGCAAACAGAATGATGAGCATCACCACAAAGAATATCAAGGTGGGATCGGTTATGGGGAAATAGCTTGCAAGATCGGTCATAAACTGATTTGTGTATGTTGTATTGACTGCAAAGATAAGCATAAAAATCGGTAAATGCTTAATCGCTACAGACAAAATGAAAAAAAGGTGCAACAGGTGTTTGCCTGCTGCACCCACATTGGTATAGTGTGTCTTTAATAAAGTCGTTTAGAACTCTGCGCTCTTCGGAGTACGCGGGAATGGGATAACATCGCGTATGTTTTGCATACCCGTTACGAAGAGGATGAGACGCTCGAAGCCGAGGCCGAAGCCTGCGTGCGGACATGAGCCGTACTTGCGTGTGTCGAGGTACCATGTCATATCCTTCATCGGGATGTTGCGCTCCTCAATCTCGTTCATCAGCTTGTCGTAGCTCTCCTCACGAACCGAGCCACCGATGATCTCGCCAATCTGCGGGAAGAGTACGTCGGTGCCCTGAACGGTCTGACCGCTCTTGCCGCCGAAGCCGCTCTCCTCTGCGTCTATCTTCATGTAGAACGCCTTGATAGCCTTCGGATAGTTGGTCATAATGACCGGCTTCTTGAAGTGCTCCTCCACGAGGTAGCGCTCGTGCTCCGAAGCGAGGTCGTCGCCCCACTCGCATGGGAACTCGAACTTCTTGCCGTTCTGTATAGCCTCCTGCAGGATGCGGATACCCTCGGTGTAAGGCAGACGAACGAACTCGGAGTTGAGTACGCCCTCGAGACGTGCGATGAGGCTCTTGTCGATCATCTTGTTGAGGAACTCGATGTCGTCCTTGCAGTTGGTGAGTGCCCAGCGGATGCAGTACTTGATGAAGTCCTCCTCGAGGTCCATGAGTCCGGCGAGGTCGAGGAATGCCACCTCCGGTTCTACCATCCAGAACTCAGCCAGGTGGCGCGGAGTGTTCGAGTTCTCTGCGCGGAATGTCGGACCGAAGGTGTAGATGGCTCCGAGCGCTGTGGCTCCGAGCTCGCCCTCGAGCTGTCCCGACACGGTGAGCGATGTCTGCTTGCCGAAGAAGTCGTCAGAGTAGTCGATCTTGCCGTCGTCGGTCTTCTTCAGGTTGTAGAGGTTCTTGGTCGTAACCTGGAACATCTGACCTGCACCCTCGCAGTCGCTTGCGGTGATGAGCGGAGTGTTGAAGTAGAAGTAGCCGTGCTCGTGGAAGTAGGTGTGGATAGCCATAGCCATGTTGTGGCGTATGCGCATCACTGCACCGAATGTGTTGGTGCGCAGACGCAGGTGGGCGTACTGGCGCATGTACTCGAACGACTGTCCCTTCTTCTGCATCGGGTAGTCGCTGCCGCAGAGTCCGTACACCTCGAGGCTCTCGCACTGTATCTCAGATGTCTGACCTGCACCCTGGCTCTCTACGAGCGTACCTACGGCACTGATGCAGGCACCGGTGGTGATCTGCTTCAGCATCTCGGCATCGAACTTGGTGGGGTCTACCACGATCTGTATGTTCTTGATAGTAGAACCGTCGTTGAGTGCGATGAAGTCTACAGCCTTCGAACTGCGGTGAGTGCGCACCCAACCCTTTACGTTGATTTGGCTTCCGAAGTCGGTGCTACGGAGAGCGTCAATAACTTTTGTTCTTTCCATTATATTGTTTAAATTGGAAAGTTGAAATGGTGCGATGTCAACATCTCAACACCTCACCATCTCAACCTGTTTATGTTTTACTCGAATGCTCCCATGCGCAGCATCTCCACTTCCTTCTCTGTGAGGAAGCGCCAGTCGCCGCGGCGGAGGTTCTTCTTGGTGAGTCCTGCAAACTGTACGCGGTCGAGCTTAACGACGCGGTAGCCGAGGTGCTCGAAGATGCGACGCACGATGCGGTTCTTGCCGCTGTGGATCTCGATGCCTACCTGGCTCTTGTCTGTGTCGCTTGCGTACTCGATAGCGTCTGCATGTATCTCGCCGTCCTCCAGCTCGATGCCCTCAGCAATCTGCTGCATGTCGTGAGCTGTCACGTTCTTGTCGAGGAATACGTGGTACACCTTCTTCTTCAGGAACTTCGGGTGTGTGAGCTTGGAAGCGAGGTCGCCGTCGTTGGTGAGCAGGAGCACGCCGGTTGTGTTGCGGTCGAGTCTGCCTACGGGGTAGATGCGCTCCGGGCACACGTTTTTCACGAGGTCCATCACAGTCTTACGCTGCTGCGGGTCGTCGCTTGTTGTCACGCAGTCCTTTGGTTTGTTGAGCAGCACGTACACCTTCTTCTCGAGGTTCACGGGCTGGTCGTGGAATTTTATCTCGTCTGTGCGCTTGATCTTGGTGCCGAGCTCGGTCACTACCTCTCCGTTCACAGTCACAACGCCTGCCTGGATGAACTCGTCTGCCTCACGGCGCGAGCAGATACCTGCGTTGGCGAGGAACTTGTTCAGACGAAGCGGTTCGTTCGGATCGTAGTTCTCCTCCTTGTACTCAATGCGCTTTTTCATGCTGTACTTAGCGTTGGGGTCGTAGCCCGGTGTGCGCTGACGCTGCTGGTAGCCACCCTGATTGTAGCCGCCCTGCTGTCCGTAGCCACCGCGGTTGTAACCGCCGCGCTGCTGATAGCCGCCCTGCTGACCGTAGCCACCGCGCTGCTGATATCCGCCCTGCTGACCGTAGCCACCACGCTGCTGATATCCGCCCTGCTGACGCTGACCGTAGCCGCCGCGCTGCTGATAGCCGCCTTGCTGACGTGGCTGGTATCCGCCCTGCTGCTGTTCGCCGTCCTGATTGTAGCGTGGGCGATAGCCCTGCTGGCGTGGCTGGTATCCGCCCTGCTGCTGTTCGCCGTCCTGGTTGTAGCGTGGACGATAGCCGCCCTGAGGACGCTGCTGATAGCCGCCGCGGTTGTAACCGCCCTGCTGACGTGGCTGATAGCCGCCCTGGCGTGGTTGGTAGCCGCCCTGCTGCTGAGAGCCGAGGCTTGAGCCGAAGCCTTCCGGACGGAAGCCGCCGTCTTCGCTCTGTGATGAGGCTGAAGCCGAGTGCTGTGTGTGAATACGCGGGCGACGTCCCGTCACGCTGCGATACTCTTTCTGATAGTTTCCTGCGGCACGGCCGTAGCTCTCGCTATTGCCAGTAGTCTGATCCGCTGTGTTCTGTTCCTGATTCTTTACGTTTTCTGAATCCATAGTTACTTGTTGGTTTTTATTGTTTATGTATATAGCCTCACGGCTATTGTCGAATTATATCGGGGGTGATTTAAATGCCTGTGTAGTTCATTGGTGTGATAGCCATCAATTCCGCCTTCACAGCGTCGCTCACGTTGAGTGTCTGTATGAACTCGTGGATGGTCTCCTCTGTCATGTGCTTGTTGGTGCGTGTGAGTGCCTTCAGTGCCTCGTACGGATGCGGATAAGCCTCGCGGCGAAGTATTGTCTGTATAGCCTCTGCCACTACTGCCCATGTGTTGTCGAGGTCTTCCTGCAGCTTCTCCTCGTTGAGGATGAGCTTGCGCAGACCCTTGAGTGTGCTCTCTATTGCGATTACGCCGTGGCCGAACGGTACGCCCACGTTGCGCAGCACGGTAGAGTCGGTGAGGTCGCGCTGCAGACGGCTCACGGGGAGCTTCTGTGCGAGGAACTGCAGCACGGCGTTTGCCATGCCGAGGTTGCCCTCCGAGTTCTCGAAGTCGATTGGGTTCACCTTGTGCGGCATTGCCGATGAACCAACCTCGCCTGCCTTGATCTTCTGCTTGAAGTATTCCATTGAGATGTACATCCAGAAGTCGCGGTCGAGGTCGATGATGATTGTGTTGATGCGGCGCATTGCGTCGAACACCGAGCCGAGGCAGTCGTAGTTGGAGATCTGTGTGGTGAACTGCTCGCGCTCCAGACCGAGTTTCTCGCTCACGAAGCGGTTGCCGAACGCCTTCCAGTCGTACTCGGGGTAGGCTACGTGGTGGGCGTTGTAGTTGCCGGTGGCTCCACCGAACTTGGCGGTGAGGCGGCACTCCTTCAGCTGGCGCAGCTGCTCCTCCAGACGATATACGAACACCATCACCTCCTTGCCCAAGCGTGTGGGCGATGCCGGCTGTCCGTGGGTCTTGGCGAGCATTGGCACTGCTGCCCACTCCTCTGCGTACTCGCGGAGCTGTGCGATGAGCTCCTCGCAGAGCGGATAGTAGAACTGCTCCAACGCCTCCTTTATAGAGAGGGGTACTGATGTGTTGTTGATATCCTGTGAGGTGAGTCCGAAGTGGATAAACTCCTTGTAAGCGTCGAGTCCGCCGATGCGGTCGAACTCCTCCTTTATGAAGTACTCTACAGCCTTCACGTCGTGGTTAGTCACTTTCTCGATGTCCTTCACGCGCTGAGCTTCTTCTTCGCCAAAGTTGCGGTAGATGTCGCGCAAACGCTCGAAGAGCTGATGGTCGAACGAAGCAAGCTGCGGCAATGGCAACTCGCAGAGCGTGATGAAGTATTCGATTTCCACACGTACGCGGTAGCGTATCAGTGCATACTCAGAGAAGTAGTCGGCAAGGCGTTCTGTCTTGCCACGATAACGGCCGTCAATCGGCGAGATGGCTGTCAGCAAATCAAGTTTCATAATTGCTATTATATATAATATGTGTAATTACGGGTGCAAAATTACAAATAAGTTTTTATTTGTGTGTAGTTTTTTTGTGAAATAATGTGATTTGTGGTGTTAATGCGTAGTGGGTAAATAAAAAAAGCGAACAAGTTTTATAACTTGTTCGCTTTGTGTGGGCGTTGACGGATTCGAACCGCCGACCCTCTGCTTGTAAGGCAGATGCTCTAAACCAGCT
The DNA here is from genome assembly GCF_000235885.1 of Leyella stercorea DSM 18206. Taxonomy (GTDB): domain Bacteria; phylum Bacteroidota; class Bacteroidia; order Bacteroidales; family Bacteroidaceae; genus Prevotella; species Prevotella stercorea. Next base: position 11,666 of record NZ_JH379412.1, on the reverse strand, counting down.
GAGCTAAACGCCCTTGCTTCACAATTGCTTTGTTCTTGAAAGCGAGTGCAAAGGTATGGCATTTTTTTGTAACCACCAAATGTTTGATGAAAAAACTTCTTGTTTTAACATCCTATAACTAAAAATGGTGTGTTCGAGATTTTCGTTTTACAGCAGTTTTACATCCCTCAAATTACCGCGGCGTGGCAAGGTTGTTTGCCTGCTGCGGCAATGTCGTTGTACATGCTAAGCAAACAATGTTGCCACGCCGTGGCAATTTGAGGGTTGTTTTTGGCAGATGTTCCGATGGCTTTGCCTGCCTGCTTTTTTAGTTGCGCTTCTGCGTTATACCGCCGTTCTTGGTGAGTGTGAGTGTAGCCTTCTGCAGTCCGCGCGACTTGTGTTCGAAGATGAGGTTGGGGTTGAAGCGGCGTCCTTTGAATATTGTTTCAAAGTGCAGGTGTTCGGTTGTAGCGCGTCCGGTGCGTCCGGTCAGACCGATAACCTGTCCGGCTTTCACCTTGTCGCCCACCTTCACGAGGTTCTTCGACTGGTGCGAGTAGAGCGTTTCGAGTCCGTTGGCGTGCTTGATAACGATGCACAGGCCGTAGCCGTAGTGGGTTGCTGAGCGTGTCACTACGCCGTCGAAGGCAGCCACTATCTCGTCCTTCGGCTTCGTCTTCAGGTCTACTCCGCTGTGTCGGCGTTTGCCTCCGTATGGGCTTATTACCTTTGCGCCAGGCAGCGGGTATGCCCATGTGCCCTTCTTCATCTCTTCGAGGTTCCACTTGTAGGTCGACTGTTTGGTGAAGACGTCCTCGGTGGTGAAGTTCTTGCTATCGTCGAAGTCTACCTTCTCGCCAATGGTCGACACGTTTATGTAGTTGTACTGCTTCTCGCAGAGCAGTATGTGGCGGTGGAGTCGGTGACTGCCGAGGCCCACAACGGCGGTGGGGTTGATGCGTTTGCCGTCGATCATTATAGAGAAGTCGCAGTAGAACTTGCCACCGCGTTGTCCGACGATGGCTATGGTCTGTCCGGCGCGCACGTGTTGTCCCACCTCCACCACGTTCTCGGCGTTGTTGGCGTAGACGGTTTCGAGTCCGTTGCGGTGGCGTATCACGATGGTGTAGCCCATGTCGGGGAACTTGCGCGAGACACGTACCGTGCCTTCGAACATTGCCTTCACTGCGTCGCCGTCCTTGGTGGTTATCTCCACGACGTTGTTCTTGCGCAGGGTTGCTTTGCCCACGGGCAGCGGGAAAGAGTATTCGTTCGGCTTCAGTGCATCGAGGTCGATGTTGAAGGCGTTAGAACGACTGAAGAGTCCGGGTGTGGATATGCTTATCTGCTGCTGTTCGGCAGCGGTGAACTGATGTTTGACGGGGGTTGCCGACACGAGTGTGAGTGTGGCTATGGCTAATAGTAGTTTCTTTATTCGCATTATAGTTATTTTGGTCTATAGTATGATGCCCGTGTAGATGCGTCCCGACTCGGTGCCGAGGCGGCGTGCCGAGAAGTAGTTGTCTACGTTGTCGTACGTGCAGATGTTGCTTTCGTTGATGTTCTCTGGAGCCACACCTGCAAATTCGAGCAGCTGTCGGTTAGCGAGTATTAGGTCGATGTGCCACTTCTTCTCAAACAATTTGGAGGGGTCGGTGGCATCTGCGTTGCGCTTTATCTCCTGCTTTGCGAGTGTTGTCATATCGAAGCCTGCAGCTTCAAAGGCGGCGTACACCTCGTCGCCCACCTCGAAGTTCTTCTGCGAAATGCCCGGACCGATAACCGCCTTCAGCTTCTTCGCGTCGGTCTTGTAAGCCACGCTCATGTCAGCAATCGCCTTGCTCACGATGCGTGCCTGTGTGCCGCGCCATCCGGCGTGTATGGCTGCCGTAGCGCGGTGCTCCTCGTCGTAGAGCAGCACTGGGATACAGTCGGCTGTCGACACTCCGATGCACACGCCCTCCACGTTGGTGAGCAGTGCGTCGACACCTTCGAGCTGCATCTGGCGTATGCGTTCGGGCAGGGCGCAGAACTCCTCGCCGATTATGCGTGTCTCTGTGCCGTGCGTCTGGTGGGGCAGTATGAGGCGGTCGGTGCTGATGCCGAGTTCGGCTGCCAGCAGCGTGCGGTTCGCAGCTACGTGCTCGGGCTTGTCGCCACAGTAGGGGTTGATGTTCAGCGAGGCGTGGTTGCCCTCGCTGGTTCCGCCGTGGCGTGTGGTAGAGAATGCACACACGCCATCGGCTATATTATAATATGTAAGGCGCAGCGCAGAGTTACTCATTGTCTGCCTCCTCTTCGTATTCAAAGTCGTCGAGGTCTTCCACGTCGTCAACGTACTCGATGTCGTCGTCGTCGACGTAGATAATCTCGTCCTCGCCCTCTGCTTCCAGTTCAGCCATGAAGCGTGTCATGTCCTTGTCGCGGTGTACGAGGGTGTCCTCGGCGGTGATGATCTGCAGCTTGTTGCTCTCCGAGTTGAGTTCCTTCCACAGGGTGTCCTTCAGCTCCTGTAAGCCTAAACCGCTTACAGAAGAGATGAACACCACGGGTAGGTCGTCGGGCAGCGTCTCGCGCAGCATGTCCATGAGCTCCTCGTCGAGCAGGTCGCACTTCGTCACGGCGAGCACGCGGTGCTTGTCGAGCATCTCCGGGTTGAACTTCTCAAGCTCGTTCTTCAGCAGTTCGTACTCGCGTTTGATGTCGTCGGTGTCGCCCGGCACCATGAAGAGCAGCAACGAGTTGCGCTCGATGTGGCGCAGGAAGCGCAGACCGAGTCCCTTGCCTTCGCTCGCTCCCTCGATGATGCCCGGGATGTCTGCCATGACGAACGACTTGTGGTCGCGGTAGTCGACGATGCCGAGCGACGGTTCGAGCGTGGTGAACGGGTAGTTGGCAATCTTCGGGCGTGCGCTCGACACGGCTGAGAGCAATGTCGACTTGCCTGCGTTGGGCAGACCCACCAGACCCACGTCGGCGAGCAGCTTCAGCTCGAGAATGATTGTCATCTCCTCCATCGGTTCGCCCGGCTGTGCGTAGCGCGGACACTGGTTGGTAGCCGAACGGAACTGGAAGTTGCCGAGTCCGCCTCTGCCGCCCTTGAGCAGCAACACCTCCTGTCCGTCGTGCATCACGTCGCACACGTACTTACCCGTTTCGGCGTTGTACACCACCGTACCGCAGGGCACGTCGATGTATATGTCCTTGCCGTCCTTGCCGTGACACTTGTCGCGACCGCCGTTGCCGCCGTGCTCAGCGAAGACGTGGCGCTGAAACTTAAGGTGGAGCAGTGTCCAGTAGTTGTGGTTGCCACGCAGGTAGATGCTACCGCCGTGACCGCCGTCGCCGCCGTCGGGTCCGCCGTTCGGGTTGTACTTCACGTGTCGGAGGTGCATGGAGCCTCTGCCGCCCTTGCCCGAGCGACAATATATCTTTACATAGTCTACGAAATTAGATTCTGCCATTGTCTGTATTTATGCTTTATTGATGAATAAAAGGACAACTATCAATCAATCAATCGATTGACAACTTGCAAAGTTACTGAAAGTCTTGCACATAAAAAAACTGCTTGCAGGTTTTTTTTGTCGAGACGCATCGTAACTTATCAAAAGTTACTGAAAATATCGCAGATTACGGCATTGTTTGCAGATATTCTTTGTTTGTGATAGATGATAGAAAACAAAAACGGAGACCGCTTGGCCTCCGTTTTTGTTATTTCTTTGCTATATATCGCAGCGCATACACGAGCACGAATGCGAAGCCTGCGAGCGGTATGAAGAACGGCAGCGTGAAGTTGTCGGTAGAGTCGGCGATGATGCCCATCAAGAGAAATCCGCAACCGCCTACCGGTGTCATCATCAGTATCGACGAAGCACTCTTGGTGAGTCCGCCGAGTCCGCGCAGCGTCATGGCGAAGATTGTGGGGAACATGATAGCCTCGAAAAAGTAGTTGGCTATGAGTGCCAACACCGATATGTCGCGACCGAGGTCGAGCAGCAGGATGGTTATGCACACCACGGTGCCGAGGGCACACACGGCGAGATACTTCTCGGCAGCGACGTTGCTCATCACAGCCGCGCCGATGAAGCGTGCCAGCATGAATACGCCCAAGCCGATGGTGAGGATAGTGGAGCCTGTAGAGGCTTTCATCCAACCCTGACCCGTCACGAAGTTGATGAAGTAGGAGTTGATGGATATCTCTGCCACCTCGTAGGCAAGCAGCGCGAGCAGTCCGAACACGAACCAGCGGTTGCGGAATAGCATCTTCAGGTTGTGCGCGCCCTGCTTGGTGTCGCCGTCGTTCTCGTGCACTATCTCAGGCAGTTGTACGCGTGCGAAGACCACGGCTATGAGCAGCACGAACGCGCCCATGATGGTGTAAGGTATCACGGCATCGCCGCCTGCGCTGCCGTCGGCACCCTGAAAGAGGAAACTGCCCACAACGAGTGTGGCGAACATGGAGCCTACGCCGTTGAACGACTGCGAGAAGTTGAGTCGTGATGTGGCTGTCTCCTTCGGTCCAAGCTCTGTAACATATGGGTTGGCGGAAGTCTCAAGGAATACCAGTCCGCAACCGATGATAAATAGTGCCACAAGATAGGCGTAGAACGTGCCCAACATCGAGCAGGGGATGAACGCCAATGAGCCCAATCCGAACAGGAGGAGTCCGCTTACCACGCCACGGCGGTAGCCCTGGCGGTTAATGAACAGTCCGGCGGGGATAGCCATGAGGAAGTAACCCAGATAGGTGGTCACCTGTATGAGAGCCGACTGTGTGATACTGATGTCGAGCGCATTCTGGAAATGCTTGTTGAGCACATCGAGAATAGCGCGTGCGAAACCCCACATGAAGAAGAGTGAGGTGATGAGGATGAACGGCACAGCATACTGCTTGCTGCTCAAAGATGCTTGATTTTGTTTCATGCGTGCAAAGTTACTGCAAACCGAAGACAATACAAAAAAATATGCTTGCAGTTTTTTTATGTGCAAGACTTTCAGTAACTTTGCACCTAATTATAAATATTGTACCCTATGAGCGTGATAAAAATAAAGGACAAGACCTTCAAGGTATCAATCCCTGAAGCAGAGATTCTTAAGAAAGTAAAGGTAGTAGCCGATCGTATCAACAAGGATATGGCAGACAAGAACCCGTTGTTGCTCGCCATGCTCAACGGCTCGTTCGTGTTCGCTGCCGACCTCATGCGTATGATTAATGTGCCGTGCGAGATTTCGTTCGTCAAGATGTCGTCGTACGAGGGCACTGCGTCTACAGGTAAGGTGAAGCAGCTCATCGGCTTGAGCGAGGAGATAAAGGGCAGAACGGTAATCATCGTTGAGGACATCATCGAGTCGGGACTCACCATGCAGACTCTGCTCAATCAGCTGAAAGAGAAAGAGCCGGAGTCGGTACATATTTGCACACTGCTGCTGAAACCGGAGTGCTTGAAGGTGCCGCTCGATATAGAGTATGTAGCCATCGAGATACCTAACGACTTCATCCTCGGCTACGGACTCGACTACGACCAGCAGGCACGCAACCTGCGCGACATCTACACATTGGTGGAGTAGGAGTTGTGAATTTTGAATTTCTAAAAATAAGTCAACAAATAACATTATATAATAAAGAATTCAGATGAAAAACATCGTAATTTTCGGTGCTCCTGGTTCAGGCAAGGGCACCCAGAGCGATTTGATGATTGAGAAGTATGGCTTCAACCATATCTCTACAGGCGACGTTCTCCGTAGCGAGATCAAGAACGGAACAGAACTTGGCAAGACAGCCAAGGGTTTCATTGACAACGGACAGCTCATCCCCGACGAGTTGATGATCAACATCCTCGCAAGTGTGTATGATAGCTTCGGCAAGGAGCACAAGGGCGTAATCTTCGACGGCTTCCCACGTACTATCCCGCAGGCTGAGGCCCTGAAGAAGATGCTCGCAGAGCGCGGACACAAGGTGGCTGCTATGATTGAGCTCGATGTGCCGGAGAACGAGCTGATGACTCGTCTCGTGAAGCGCGGTCAGGAGAGCGGTCGCTCTGACGACAACGCTGAGACTATCAAGAAGCGCCTCGACGTTTATCACAACCAGACAGCTCCGCTCATCGAGTGGTACAAGGCTGAAGGCATTCACCACCACATCAACGGACTCGGCGAGTTGCCACGCATCTTCGGTGATATCTGCAGCGTGATTGACGCGCTCTAAATTCTCAACTCTCAATTATAAAAAAATGTCCTCGAAAGTTGGTTGCAACCAACTTTCGAGGACATTTTTTTATTCGTTGCTTTCGATGAACACCGTATTGTCCATTTCGTCGAGCGACTTCTTCTTCTTGTTCTCCTTCGCTCCGGCTTTCAGCAGACTTTTTGCAGCGGTGATGATGCTTCTGCCGCTTTCCGCTGTCGACACCTTCAGCTTCGTCATCTTCTCCATTGTGTTGTTCATGCTCGTTTCCACGTCGATGAAGCGCATACCGAAGTCCTGCACGCGTTCCACTACGACGTTCGCTGCGTCCATCATAGCCTGCTGATTGCTCAGCTGTCGCACCTGTGTCCACATCATCTCTAATACACGCAGGTTCATGTACATGGTCTGCGGACCGAGAATCATCACGCCCTCGTCGTAAGCCTCGCGCCAGAGCGTGCTGTCGTTGAGCAGCGCAAGGTTCAATGCGCCCTCTATAGGCACGTACATGATGGCGAAGTTGAGGCGGTTGTATCCGTCGGGCAGATATTTCGTGTACTCCTTGTGTGCCAGTCGCTTCACCTGCGCACGCACGCTTGCCACGTGTGCTTTCAGATACTCCGACTTCTCAGGTGTGCCGTCCTCGGCGTTCATGTATCGCTCGTAGTCGGTGAGCGACATCTTCGAGTCGACCACCACGTGGCGGTTGTTCGGGAAGTGGAGGATGAAGTCGGGCACGAGTCCACGACCGTCGTCGCCCTTTGCCTGCTTGCCCGCCTTGTCGTGCAGCGTTTCCTGCGTGTCAAACTGCTCACCCTCCTTCAGTTCGAGGTCTTCAAGCAGCTGCTTCAGCTTCAGCTCGCCGAAGTTGCCCTGCACCTTCACCTCACCCGTTAGCGCACGTGTCAGTCGGTCAGCAGTCTCGCCTAAGGCTGCGCTCTTCTCCATGTTCACCTTTATCGTGGCATCAAGGCGTGTGAGTGCTTCGCTCTGCTGCTCCTTCGACTTGTCGAAAGCCTCCTTCATGCTCTTCAGACTCTGCGTCAGCGGATCGATTATCTTCGACACCTGCTCCTTGTTGCGTTCGCCCAGCTCCTCCTGGCGTCGCTTCAGAATTTCCTCCGATGTGGTCTGCATCTGCTCGCGGATGAGCTTCATCTGGCTCTGCATCTGCTCGCGGTTCATCTCGCGGAGTGCTTCTATCTGCTTCTCCTGTGCCTCCTTTGCTTGCTGCAGCTGTTTCTCTTGTGTCTCTTTTGCTTGCTGCAGCTGAGCCTCGTGTGCCTCTTTCAGTTCGGCTATTTGCTTGCTGTGCGCTTCTTTCAGTTCTTCTGTTTGCTGGTTGTGTATGTCTTTCAGCTCCGATATTCTCTTGCTGTAAGAGTACACCACAACGCCAATGATGATGGCTGATACGATTACTATTATTATACTTTCTATCATTGTTAAAAGTGTTGTTTTATTAATTGTCAAATGTTCAACAGCCAATTGATAGCTGATACAATCCTTATTTGTTTGCTGTCAATCTCTACATTTCGTGTCTGTGTGAATGCTATAAGCGTAAGGTTATCGCAATGCAATGCTTTTGAGGCTTTCACGAGCGAACTTGTCTCTCTATTGAATGTCTTATCGCTGTCTATGTCGTATGCCACCTGAATAAGCTCCACAGCTTTGTCCTGATTGCATACAACGAAGTCAACCTCTTTGGATCGTGGAGAGGCTTTATAGTAGTATATGTCGAGGAAGTCGTTGCTGCATCTGCGTAGTAGTTCTGTATATACCACGTTTTCCAATCGCCAACCGATGTTCTCGGCTGCAAATGAGTTCTCTCTGTTGTTCTGAAGTCCTGGGTCGACGATGTATGCTTTTGCGTTTCTTATCCTTTCCTTACTCTTGAACGAGTGTTTGCAGAGTAGCTGTATAAGGAATGCCTGTCGTAGGTAGTCGACATATTTTTTCACCGTCTGGTCTGTTGTTCCCAGAAGTACTGCAATGTTACCATAGTTTACTTCCTGGCAGACGTTATTTATCAGATGATTGGCTATCTTACGTAGCACGTCCACATTGCGTATCTTGAAACGCTGCTGTATGTCTTTCGTCACAATAGCCTCCAGAAGACTCTGTACATATCCGCGTTTGTTGCGTATGTTCTGTAGTTCAGGAAAACCGCCATTCGTTATATACTCCATGAAGGCACGCTTCGTCTCTGCCTCCACTTTAGTAGTCAAGCCGTTTGTCTGTATATTATGGTATTCGCAGTATTCGCGGAACGAGAAAGGGAAGAGGTGTATTTCGTTGTATCTGCCAGTGAGATGCGTCGCCAATTCGCCGCTCAAGAGTTTTGCGTTGCTACCCGTAACAACAACGTGCAAATTGGTGCGAAGTAGTCGGTTTACAAACAGATGCCAGCCGTCTACATCTTGTATTTCGTCGAGGAATATATATTTTATGTCAACACCATATATCTGATAGATGCACGAGAGTACCGTGTTCAAGTCCTCCACTTGCATATTAGCCAAGCGGTCGTCGTCGAAGTTGGCGTAGCCATACTTTACGTTGTGCTCCAACAGTATCTTGTGGCAAAGCGTAGACTTTCCGCTTCGTCTTACTCCGATAACCACTTGGGCAAGTGGACTGTCAAACTCGAATAGCTGTTCTTCGCGGCGCTTCACCCACTTCTCGGGATGATAGCCTTCAACATATTCCTTTTGCTCAGCCAATACCTGTATTATGGTTTTCTCTTCTATCATATGTACAGCTTTTTATAATCGATTTATAGATTGTGCTGCAAATATACATAATTTAATTGATTTATAGTATTTTACGCTGTCTTTATTTCGGTAAAATGCATAAATTGGGTGTTTCTATTTCGGTAAAATGCATAAAATGGGTTTTTCTATTTCGGTAAAATGCACAAAACGAATGCTTTTACTTTGCTAAAATGCATAGTATTTTCGGTTGTGTGGACTTGCTGTTGGGGAAAGAAAAGCCCGAAGTCACAGTTTTATGTGGAATTCGGGCTGGTTGGTGAGGTGTTCTTGATCTGGCAAGCGGCAAAAGCCGAGCGGAGATGTTGAGGTGTTGAGATGTTGAGGTGGTAAAATGGTGTTACAGGAAGGCGATAGTCAGACCTGCCATCACGATGCTCACCATCGACATGAGTTTGATGAGGATGTTCAGCGAAGGTCCTGAGGTGTCCTTGAACGGGTCGCCCACGGTGTCGCCCACGATAGTCGCTTTGTGGTTTTCGCTGCCCTTGCCTTCGAAGTGGCCTTCCTCAATCATCTTCTTCGCGTTGTCCCATGCTCCGCCCGAGTTGGACATGAACACGGCGAGGGTGAAGCCTGCTGCCAAGCCGCCTGTGAGCAGACCGAGCACACCAGCCACGCCGAGCACCAAGCCCACGACGATAGGTATGATGATGGCAAGCAGCGACGGGATGAGCATCTCGCGCTGTGCGCTGCGTGTGCTTATCTCCACGCAACGGCCGTAGTCGGGTGTCGCTTTGCCTTCGAGTATGCCCTTTATCTCGCGGAACTGACGGCGCACTTCCTGCACCATCGACTCAGCAGCACGTCCTACTGCGTCCATCGTTAGTCCGCAGAACAGGAAGGCAGCCATGGCTCCGAGAAATGCTCCTACGAGCACCTTCGGATTGATGAGGTTAACCTGGAAGAACTCGATGAAGTCGATAGTTGTGGCGTTGGTCGGGTCGAAGAGATTGCCCGCTGCGTCAAAGTATTGCTTGCCGTTATCCACGGCGCGTACCATGGCTATTTTTATCTCCTCAATGTAAGAGGCGAGGAGGGCTAAAGCCGTGAGAGCAGCCGAGCCGATGGCGAAGCCCTTGCCCGTAGCTGCGGTGGTGTTGCCTAAGGCGTCGAGCGCATCTGTGCGCTCGCGTATCTCCTTGCCCAGTCCGCTCATCTCTGCATTGCCGCCGGCGTTGTCGGCGATTGGTCCATAGGCATCGGTGGCGAGAGTGATGCCGAGCGTCGAGAGCATACCCACGGCAGCGATGCCGATGCCGTAAAGACCGGTGCTGATCGACTTCGCTGAGAGCGACATATCGAAGCCGTTGGCGCAGAGGTAGCTGAGCATGATGGCTACGGAGATGGTCACGACGGGTATCATCGTCGATATCATGCCCGTTCCGATGCCTTTTATGATAACCGTTGCAGGACCAGTCTGCGAAGCCTCCGCAATCTTCTGCGTCGGTGCGTAGCTATGCGAGGTGTAGTATTCGGTGGCTTGACCGATGACCACGCCTGCCACTAAGCCGCTGATAACGGAGAACGAGAGTCCGAGCCAGTTCTCGATGCCGAGCAGATATAATATAATAAAGGTGGCAACGGCGATGAGTGCTGCGCTGACGTTGGTGCCGATGCCGAGCGAGTGGAGCAGTTCCTTCATCGTTGCGCCCTCCTTGGTGCGCACGAGGAAGATGCCGATGAGCGAGAGGAAGATGCCGATAGCCGCAATCACCATTGGTGCGATGACGGCACGCAACTGCATGTCTGCGTTCATGGCGAACGCCGTTGCGCCGAGGGCAGCCGTTGAGAGTATCGAGCCACAGTAGCTCTCGTAGAGGTCGGCACCCATGCCAGCCACGTCGCCCACGTTGTCGCCCACGTTGTCGGCGATGGTGGCAGGGTTGCGTGGGTCGTCCTCGGGTATGTTAGCCTCCACCTTACCCACAAGGTCGGCTCCCACGTCGGCAGCCTTTGTGTATATGCCACCGCCTACGCGAGCGAAGAGAGCCTGCGTCGAAGCACCCATGCCGAAGGTGAGCATAGTGGTGGTGATGGTGACGAGGGCTGTAGCCTCTCCGTCGTAGAAGGCGTTGAGAGCGACGAACCAGATGGCGATATCGAGCAGTCCGAGACCCACGACGACGAGTCCCATCACCGCACCGCTACGGAAGGCTATCTTCAAGCCCTTGTCGAGTCCGGTGCGTGCGCCGTTGGCAGTGCGTGCGGAAGCGTAGGTGGCGGTCTTCATGCCGAAGAAGCCTGCCAAGCCGGAGAACAGACCGCCGGTGAGGAAAGCGAACGGCACCCACGGGTTCTGCACCTTCAGCACGTAAGCCATGAACGAGAAGACGATGGCGAGCACTACGAACACCATTGTCACAACCTTATATTGCTGTTTGAGGTAAGCCATTGCGCCTTTGCGTACATGCTCGGCAATCTCTTTCATTCGGTCTGTTCCTTCGTCCTCCTTCATCATCGAACGGAAGAAGAACCATGCCATTCCCAATGCTACAACACTGGCTATTGGGATCAGCCAAAATACTGAGGGGATGTTGTTCATAACGTTTTATTTATTAGGTTGATAATAGATATTAGTGGTTGGTCGTTGCATAACGATTGCGCATCGTTGCTTTATGGTTATTATTTCTGTAAAAGATTTTGCAAATATATGAAATAAAACAACACGAATGGGAGAAATGCAGAGTTTTTTGTTAAAAACCTGTTGGCGGAATTAAAAAACCGCCTGA